>JAFWIX010000005.1 GCA_017514665.1 Candidatus Saccharimonadota bacterium
ACGATTAGATGCAAGAGAGCCGAAAGGCTCTTTTTTTATGCTCTTAAATTCTATTCACTTACAAAACTTTTCTTATTATATAAGATAAATTGTGTTCACTCTAAAAGGTTTGTTGTATTAAGAATAGTGTCGTAATAGAACTAGCTCATAGCGATAGAAGTTTTGGCAAATATCGGGCTGAAGCAGTTTCATATTGCCTCGCAACAACTAGAAGTTCTAGTCCATAAATGCTCTACAATCTCGCCATCAGCCCAGAGCTGACGCTCTAGCCTAGCGAGATAATTAAGCCCATCTTCGAGATTTGGAAACTGCAGGTCATCAATAATCTCAAAATGGTACTCGCCGTCGGTACCGAGATATTTCATAATGGTAATATTTTTCGGCATTTTCATAATTAAATTGAAATTTTGCCGCTAAATATGAAAAATGTAAAGCATTTTTACGCAAAATGTCTAGGGCGTATTTTAAGCGATTTTTGGACGGTTTTATTGCAAAGCTACATAAGTTCTTAGGTTAAAGCACAGCACGTCCCCAGTCGTCGTTTAAGAGCCTTTGCGGACATGATTTTATCTGGGATTATGGTATAATATAAGAGATGAAGAAATCCAGAATACATGATTATTTTGGTGTGTACGACCATATGAAACACGTTCCGTCTATTGACGCAGACGATTTCGTTGTATCTCGAGCCATCGCCATCTTTGAGGGTGCAAAGAACGACCTTTTTAGCAACTTTGATAAAAATGTTTTGAAAAAAAGTTCACTATGGAATCCCTCGCAGCGAGTCGCAATAGTTAGGGCAAAATGGGACCAACCTATTAGTACGGTACGTCAACTACTCAGTTTCTGTACGACGGAAAGTCTAGAGAAAAATAAACAACATATTCTAGATTATTTCGTAGAATGCTATGATTGGCTAGATTTAGCCGTAGCCATTCGAATATATGAAACAATCGCACACCCCATGCGTGCATACATAATGGACGGCATATCGTTTGATAGACACTACAATAATAATCGCGAGAGATACTCCGACGGCAAGAATGGAAAGCCATATCTATCTATAAATATGCTGGGCGATTTTACGGCTGGCGATCTTATAGATTTTATCGAGGAATACTTCGGTGTTTTCTATTCCGACAATCTGCCTAAGCCAAAAATCAATGAAGCGACACCGTATTTGTTGCGTAATATTCTGATTAGAAATATGCATTATTTGTATGACATTAAGCCCAAAGATCTTATGGGTTTAATTAATTACATTTTCACAGAGTATAAAGAAGAAAAGGGTAAAATAGTCGAACAAATACCAGACAAAATTGCAGATATTTTTTATCTCTATAACGAGCAGAATGCTTCAAACGATTTCGGTAGAATGAATAGAGAGATTGAACGTGATTGGTTTAGAGAAGCCATCAATACGTTTGAGAACGATAGGACTAGAAATCTCGATGTATATAAAAAGCACTATTTTAAAATGATGACGGAGCATAATCCACCCGAAGCACCTATATCAGGATGGCCAGAAATCACCTTATTGGATGATCCGATTTATGAATGGACAGAAGAGCAGATGAAGCGTTTTGAGCTTAAATTTAATAACAAACAGAACCTGTTTTCATTAAAAAAAATATAAAATAACAGAGGTAAACTATCTCAGAAAAACTCTACTTGACGTAGGGTGTTTTTTATTGTCTTCTAGTAAAATCAGAGGCAGATAGGAGCAAGCGGAAACGGAGCGACTATCGAAGTCTTAACAACTTAACGAGGCACCACCCAACCAAATTCGCCGCATAGCTTAGCCAACTCGAGAAAGCCTAAAGATAAAAAGTATTACCTCCACTTTCATCTAGGCAACCCGTCTTTGCTACCCTATACGGTGTATCCGAAAAACAAACACGAAAACAAACCAATATTAACTTTAATCAGGGGAAACAGATGTTAACCAATAAAGAGCTTGGCGAGCTAAAAGCCAACCTGCAAAGCCTCGGTATTAACTTACCGGAAGGATTAGAACCGGAAGTTTGCGGCATTGCGATTTTACGCTTTTGCCTAGCCAAAGCTTTGCGGGAACATCGATTATCAACAATTAAATAAGGAGAAAACATGAGTAGAAAAACTAAATCGGAATATACGACAATCGCAGAAAAGAGAATGCAAGAAGACTCTAGAGTAGTCCTCATTCTGGACGAAATCACTAAAAAATTCGTTTTTAGCGGGCATCCATTGAGTGTCAAAAGTAGAAATAACAAAGCATATAACTGGACACCAAAGGAAAAGACATTTAAGAGCCCTCTGGACTTCTGTAGTTTCATTATGGATTTCGTCACATACGAAATGCCTAGTATGCACCTATTTTTTAACCCATACAACATTGGAGATGTTGGGCTAGCGATTCGTGGTATGCTCGAAGAAAATGGCACTACTTCCAATGGGTATAAAAGCAATATCAAAGTGGTAGTAGAAGCCTATGAGTAATAATGACGAGAATGAGAAGCTAGAACAAAGCTCTGGCCAAAAGCTAATCGAAAAACTTACTCAGGAATTAAGTGAACAACATACATTGTTTCATGATACCCAGAAGCAACCATATATTGCCATCAATCATTCTGGAGCTAAAGTTATGAACTTAAGTAGCAATGAATTTAAGTCATGGCTACTGGCTGAAAGAATGGAAACTGGCGAATACATCAGTACACATACGATTGACGAAATCGCCAAACGTTTACAGGCAATTGCAGTCTATAAATCAAAAGATTTAAGACCCTTAGCAGTACGGATTCACCGTATTGACAATAGATATGGTTTGCCAGAAGAGTTATGGTATGACCTCGGAGGAGAGGATGGCTTAGCCGTTCATATTACAAAGAGCGGCTACACTATCGAAGAGCCGCCCATCATCTTCCGAAAGTACGACCATCAACATGAGCAGGTAAAACCAAGAGCAAAAGATGACGGAAAGCTAGATGACCTATTCGAGCTAATTAATCTTACTGAACGAGCCGATAAAGTCGCACTAACCGTTTTCCTCGTTTCCTGTTTTGTGGATAGATTTCCAAAACCAGTTTTACTAATTAGAGGAACGAATGGTAGTGGCAAGTCTACCCCAATGCGGATTATACATAACCTTATCGACCCAAGCGAACTCGAAGCTGGTACACCGTTGGTCAGAGATAATGGCGAGCTAGCCAGAATTGCGAATAAATGTGCCGTACTACATTGGGATAATATCGATGGTAGAGAAATCACGCCGGAAGTCAGCAATGCAATTTGCCGCATTACATCTGGACAAGCTTTTGCCAGAAGAGTGCTCTATACCAATGACGATGACGCTATTTTTAAAGGTCAGCGTGTAGTTATGCTTAATGGAATCGGGAAACTGGCAGAGCGTGAAGATTTACTGGACCGCTGTTTAATTTTTAATATGAAGCGAATCCCTGAAGACAAACGTAAGACTGAATCAGAGATTTTTGCGAGGTTAGAGGAGATGAAGCCGTATCTCCTGCACGAGATTTTTATGACTTTATCTAAAGTCCTCTCCATCTATCCCACCGTAAATCTCGCCGATAGCCATCGTCTTGCCGATTTCGACCAGCTCGGATTTGCGATCTGCGAAGCCATCGATGGTTACTCTGGCGAAGAATGGCTGAGAGTCAGAGATAAAGTCTTTAAGCGACAAGTAGAGAGTGCGTTTGAAGCTAGTGCAGTTGCTCAGATTGCAAAGTTTCTAGTCGATAGAAGCAAGTTTCATATCTGGGAAGGCACCGCCACCGATATGCTCAGTTTTAAGCTCAACGAGAATGACAACTATCTGGAAACCCCAGAAGATAAGAATCTAAAACAGTCCATTAAAGATAATCCAACTTTTCCGAAGAACCCATCATCGCTTGGTATTCGGCTTAATCGTGCCGAATCTACCCTGCGTTCTCTCGGAATCATTATAGAACACAGTCGAGATGGCAAAGACGTTTATAAGGACGGAGCAAGATGGATTACTCTTAAAGACTACGGTTGGATTAAATCCAACGAAAAACCGCAAGACAACGGAATTGTCTGCCCATTTTAACAATTTAACTATTAATAAGGAGAATAAATTATGGAAAACAATAACGATATTTTAGAGCTGGACGACGCTTGTGTCCTCAGCTACTTCGATAAAAACAGTAAATATGGAGAAGCCTTGTCAATCGACATTTTTGATGACCCTAATAATCCAGAGAGCGATGAAAACAAGATTGATACTTGGCTAAAGCATAACGGTGATGAACGTGGAACGAACGGTACGAAAGTGTTAACTGACAAGTACACTGACAATAAATATATACCCTTCTACTTTAAAATCACTGCTCAAACTAAGATTATCGACCTAGATGGTAAAAAGGTTTCGAAAGACGAACTCGTAAAAGGTGCGAGAGTTGGATTAGTTGCTAGAGCAGTACCATACGAATATGAAGGACGCTCAGGTATTTCACGACCGCTAGAAATGATAGTTGTTTACGAGCCAAAAAATCGTACACAAACCAATCTCGAACATATCGTAAAAATGCGAGCAAATCGCCTAGCTAAAGAGAACAAAGCTGAAAGTGGCGAAGCTACTGCCGACGAACCTTCTACTAATAACGAAGAGAAACCTTCTACCAATACAGCGAATCCGCCAGCCGACCCCGAAGTCGATTTGGGCGAGATTCCGTTTTAATAACTAATTACAAGGAGAATAATTATGAAAGAAGATAAAGCCTTACTTAAACTTGAAAAAGTTAAATTTGCCAATTTTGGAACTAGAACCTGTCCACCAAGGAAATATCTGTCAATTGATTTATTTAGCAATTGGGCGAGCATGGATAAAATTACGAGGTGGTTAAGAGCTAATAATATTGACGAGCCCGTTTCCTGCGTACCTCGTCGCAAATTATATGGCGACGAATTTATGCTCAAATACCGCTTCGGCTTAGACCGTCATACTAAGATCGTAGATTCTAATGGAAAAAGACTGCCAAAGAAGAATCTTAATGAAGATAGCGATATCGACATTGTAGTTAGAATTTATCCCGGTACTTATTGGCGTGGATTAGGAGTAAAACGATTAGTAGAAAAAATCGTTGTCCACGACAATAGCAGTAAATAACTAAACGGCAAAACGTCGTAAACGGCGTTTAGTCAAATCTTTCACTAATAATAAGCCCTCTTATAAACCATAAAGGGGGTTTATTTTTTAGTCATTTAATAAAATAATTAACGTTAGGAGAATATTATGGCACAAAAAGCCAATCCGGAAAAACTTAAATTTGTCATCTACGCTCGAAAGTCCTCAGAAGGCTCTGAGCGACAGGTGGCTTCAATCCCAGACCAAAAAGAGTTTGCTAAAAAGGTAGCAAAAGAAAACCATTACAAAGTGGTCGCTAGGTTTGAGGAATCTGCCTCAGCTAGTAAAGTACATAATCGTCCTGAATTTGATAAGATGATTAAACTAATTGAAGATGGCGAAGCAAACGCCATTATTTGTTGGCACACTAACCGTTTAGCAAGGAACCCTTTAGAGAGCGGTTTAGTCCAACAATTATTGTTTGACGGTAAAATCCAATTAATCCATACATCAGACAGCAAATATACGCCAAAAGACTCAGGTATTATGTTTGGCGTAGAGGCTAGTATGAATGCAGAATACTCTAGAAACCTATCTCGTGTAGTTAGTCGTGGTATTAGGTCAAAAAATAAAAATGGCGGCTGTACAGGAGTTGCTCCACAAGGCTACTTAAATGCTGAAGATCCTTTAACCCACCAAAGGATTGTAGTAAAAGACCCTGAGCGTTGGCATATAGTGAAGAAACTATTTGAATTATACTTAACAGGCCATTACTCCGTACCAGAAATTACTAGTATTGCCAACAATGAGTATGGTTATAGGACTATTAAACGCTTAAAAACTGGTGGAAACCCCTTAATGCCGTCTACTGTTAACCGTATGCTTGAGAACCCTTTTTATATGGGCAAAATTAGGGATATGGACGACCCGAATATTTTGCACGATGGTAGTTGGGAACCAATTATTACAGAAGAGCAGTATTACCGCATACAACGTATGAAGAGCGAATTTGCAATTATACATAACCTTAGACCAAAAGTTAAAGTAGACTCTGCTAACTTTGAATTAAAAGGTTTAATGCGTTGTGCTAGTTGCGGTTGCTCGATTGTAGCAGAAGCTCACGATAAAAAGTTAGCTAATGGCGGTACTAATAGACATATTTACTATAAATGCACCCAAAAGAGTCCATATAGGAAGTGTCAAATGCATGGCAGTATTAAAGAGGAAGAAGCATTTAGGCAGATTTATGAATTATTAGATAAGTACACCATCCACCCAGTACTATACGAATGGTCAAAGAAGATTATCGAACGAATCCATAAAGAAGAAATCGAAAGCCGCTACGACATCGCTAATATGCAGCATACTACCCTAACTGAATATGAAGGGCGTAAGGAACGGCTAGTAGAGATGTATGTTAAGGGTATGATAAAGGAAGACGTGTTTGAAGCGAAGAATAAGGAACTAGACGACTTAATCGAAAAGACCAAGCAAGCGAATAAAGCCGCACAAGACCTAGACCGCAACTGGTACGAAGTGGTAGGTAGAACACTAGAAAACTTAAAAGACCCGAAAGCTAAAATGGACGCAGCTATGGATGCTGGCGAAAAGAGAGCTATACTGCAGTCGATAGGACCAGAAGCATTGCTTGTAGAACGCATAATTGGCAAGACGGCTGATGGTAGGGACTTAACCGCCAAATTTATAGAGGTCAAGCCGTATCCATGGCTCGAATTTTTAGAAAAATCGTCAAAAAAATTAGCCCCAATTTTGAGTAAGGGACTTACCAATGCCTTACAGGGGGAAATTGGGGCTAAAAACGATTTATACAGCGTTTGGCTGGACCGGCAGGATTCGAACCTGCGAATGCTGGGACCAAAACCCAGTGCCTTACCACTTGGCGACGGTCCATCACCACCCTTAATTATACCACAACTTTATATGATATAATACATTAAGTATGAAACCATTAATCGAAGTTACTAACCTATCCAAAACCTACGGCAAAAAATCTACCGCCTTTCGCGCCCTCAAAGACATCAATCTTACCATCAACGAGGGTGAAACCGTAGCCATTGTCGGCAAGTCCGGTTCGGGTAAATCCACCTTGATGCACTTGCTCGCTTTGCTCGACCAGCCAACTACCGGCACCATCAAAATCAACGACATTAATAGTCACAAGTTGAAACAACGCCAATTAAATCGTTTGCGCAACCGCGAATTCGGTTTTGTTTTTCAGCAATTCTTTATGAACGCCAATGATTCCGTGCTCAATAATGTACTTTTGCCACTTAAAATTTCCAGCACACGTCGTCGCGCTCGCAAAAAACTCGCGCTCGATGCGCTAAAAACTGTTGGTCTCGAAGACAAAGCATCAAACAAAGCCAACGACCTTTCGGGCGGCCAAAAGCAACGTGTCTGCATCGCTCGCGCCATTGTCAATAATCCTAAAATTATTTTTGCTGACGAACCTACCGGCAACCTTGATTCCGTCACCGGCGACAAAGTTATCAAGCTCCTTTTTGATCTCAACCGCAACAAAAAAGTCACTTTGATTATCGTCACCCACGATTTAGAACTGGCCAACAAATGTCAGCGCCAGATTCATATCAAAGATGGCAAAATTACCAAAGACACTGGCACCAAAACCTCAGCCACTAAAAAGGAGGCGAAAAAATGAGACTCATCGACATCATCAAAACTGCCAATCACAATCTTTTTCAAAACAAAATTCGCACTTTTCTCACCATCCTAGCAATCTTTATTGGTAGCTTCACTATTGTTCTCAATACCGCCATCAATTCTGGCGTCAATTCATTCATCGACAAGCAAGTTGAATCCATTGGTGGCGATGGTTTTATTGAGGTTTTCCCAGCCGCCATGTACGACCAAGTCAACTCCGCCATGAAAAGTGGTACCGCTGCCACCGAATACAATCCCGATACTGGCTCTGCACTTTCTTCTAATATTTCTGATAGCGATCTTGAAAAATTACGTAAAGTTGAAGGCGTCAACACTCTCGAAATTTTTCACATGCTTTCGCCTGAATGGATTACTAGTAACCATACCGACAAAAAATATAACGTCGCTATTGAATATTTTCCCAACACTGATTTCAATGTCGATTTGAGCGCTGGTCAAATGCTCGACCACGAAGCCAAAGATTATGAGATTCTTCTCACCGAAGAATATCTTGAGCCACTTGGCTTTAAAGACCCCGAAGACGCTATCGATAAAACTATCACTATTGGATTCAAACAAACCACTCTCTGCTACACGCAGCCAGACAATTGCATCAAAAAAGTTGACGCTAAAGTAGTGGGAGTTCAAGCCCCCGGCATTCTTTCTATGAGCGGGGAACTTCAAATCAATGCTGCTCTTAGCGACGCTATTTATGATGGGTCTATGAAGGGTGTACCGGTTGAAACTGCCGCCAAAGCCAATATTATCGCCGTCGGTAGCGTGGACCCCGAAAAACTCGACAATATTCGTGAAAAATTCCGCAATATTGGTTATGAAATTATGACCATTGATGATACAGTTGGCATGATTCGCACCTTCCTCGATGTTGTATTAATCGTCTTTACTATTTTCGGCGCGATTGCTCTTCTCGCTGCTTCTATTGGTATCATCAACACTCTATTTATGTCGGTGCAAGAACGCACGCGCGAAATCGGCCTAATGAAGGCTCTTGGTATGGGTAGTGGCAAAATTTTCCTACTATTTTCACTTGAGGCTACTCTGCTAGGGTTCTGGGGTTCAGTCTTTGGTATCGCCGTCTCGGTAGCCGCAGGTCTTGCTGGTAACGGCATCGCTCACAGCACCTTCCTCGCCGATTTTCCCACTTTTTCACTCACCGAATTCACGCCACTTAATGTGGTTGTCATTACTTTGACTATTATGCTCGTCGCTTTCGTCTCTGGCACTCTACCAGCTATCAAAGCCGCCCGCAAAAACCCAATCGACGCGCTTCGTTATGAATAAAACAATCGTCACTTCCGAAAAAGTCAGGATTGACAAAATTATCCCTGGTGGACAGGGAATCGGCACGCTCGCTGATGGCAAAAAGGCCATGTTCTGGAATGTTCTGCCGGGCGAAACCGTCACTGAATTCCTACCTACCAAAATTAAATCTCATTATATTGAAGCTATAGCTATTAAAGTTGTCGACCCCTCCCCACGCCGCATTGAACCTCGCGACAATTGTTATCTCTCTACTTCACCCTGGCAAATCATGGATTACGCTTACGAGCTAAAACAAAAATCTTTGCTCATCAAAGACATATTTAATATTTCTAATAAAATTGCTACAGATAATAAAGATTTTTTCTATCGCAACAAGATGGAATACTCGCTTTATTGGGACAATGATGAAAATAAAATTCGTCTCGCTTTTCATCAGCGCGGTTCGCATCGCAAAATTCCTATTGAAAATTCTAGTCTTGAGCGTTCCGAAATTTTCCAAAAAGCTACCGAAATTATCAATGACTTAAATGCTCAGCACGCCGAAGCGCGCCGCTACCAATCTTTACTCTTGCGTTGCAATCAGCAGGGAATCGTTAGTGGCGGATTATACGAAAATGGCCAACCTCACCCTAATTTTAAACCCCTCACCGACACCATTCTCGGCTATGAATATTCTTATTCGACCAATGGCTTTTTCCAAATCAATCTCCCTGTTTACGAAATGGCACTCAAAGAAATCAAAAAACATATCACCACCAACAAAGTCCTTGATCTTTATGCCGGTGTTGGTACCATCGGGCTCTCCGTCGCTCGCGACCGTCAACTCACGCTCGTCGAAGTTGACAAGTCTGCATACGCTGAATTAGAAAAAAATTGTAAAAACACTACGGCTTCTCCCGTCCTCGCTAAATCTGAAGATGCACTTGATTTTATCACCAATGATACTACTGTGATTCTTGACCCTCCCCGCGCCGGTTGCCACGCTAAGCTCCTTGATAAGCTCCTCGAGGTCAATCCACCCACCATTATTTACCTCTCTTGCAATCCCGCCACTCAAACACGCGACGTCGAAATTCTCAAGCAAAAATACCGCATCACACATCTCCAGCCCTTCAATTTCTTCCCCCGCACCCCCCATATCGAAAATCTGATTGTGCTACAATAGTATTATGAAATTAAATAGTGCTCAGCGCGAAGCAGTGGAATACTTAGATGGCCCCTTGCTAGTCTTAGCTGGCCCCGGCACTGGCAAAACTCAACTCCTTAGCCACAAAGTCGCTTACATTTTAGAACACACCGACACTAATCCCGAAAATATTCTTTGTATTACCTTCACTGAAAGCGGCACTGCCAATATGCGCGACCGCTTACAAAGCATTATCCAAAAATCTGCCAATAAAGTTCATATCAGCACTTACCACGCTTTTGGCACTGACGTCCTTTATGAATATCAGCAATACAGCACCGAGCTCACCCGCAAGCTCGACGACGCTATCAGCGAGGTCAATGCCTATAAAATCATTAAAGACATTTTGAAAGATCTCCCGCCTCGCGACATTCTTAAAAACGACAACATCAAAGATATCATCGAGACCATCAGCGAAGCCAAATCCGCTCGCCTCACTAGCGATGATCTTGCCAAAATCGCTGAGCATAATGAGCTTGAGAGCGCATCTTTGAACGCCGAACTCGCCCCTGTTTTAGCCCTTACCACTGGTAAAACCCTAAAATTTGACACGGCTTTAAATGAAGTCTATCGGCCACTTGGTGAAATCCTCGCCAAACATACTACTGACAAACCCGTCACCAAGCACATCGAACCTCTCGCCAACCATCTCGCCCGCACCCTCAATGAAGCTATCACGACTGAACTCGCCAAAGATAAGCCTTCCACCAGTCCACTTACCAAGTGGCGCAATGCCAACTTTGAGCTCGATGATCACAGCAACTGGCGCCTCAAAAATATCGTTGCTAACAAAAAACTCGCCAGCCTCGCCAGTGTCATGACAAAATACCAGGCTCATCTTGAAAAACATGGTCTTTATGATTTTGATGACATGATTGAACTTGCCATCCAGACATTAAAAAAGGATCGCGGATTCCGTCTTTCGCTCAGCGAAAAATACCAATATATCCTCCTCGACGAATTCCAGGATACCAATCCTGCTCAATTTGAATTAATCAAGCTCCTAACTGATTATGAAAAGCCCAACATCATGGCGGTCGGCGACGATGATCAAGCAATTTTTGCTTTCCAGGGCGCCAACGTTTCAAATCTTCTCAACTTCGCCGAACATTACGGCGCCAAAACCATCGTTCTCACCGAAAATTACCGCAACACTCAAGATATTCTCGACCTTTCTCGTCACATTGCCGACCAGCTAGACGAGAGTTTTGCTAAAAACCACCAAATTACCAAAAATCTCACCGCCAAGAACCCTCTCGCCCCCAACACTATCGAGCGCCACAGCTTTCCCGAAGCTAACGCCGAGTACGCCTGGATTGCCGAGCAAATTCAAACCCTAATCAAAGACGGCGAAAACCCCAGCGATATTGCTATCATCGCCCCCAAGCACAAATATATCGCTCTGCTTTTGCCGCATTGTAAAAATTACAACATTCCTATTGCTTACGAGAAAAAAGACAACATTTTTGACGACCCCGCCATCCAACAATTAATTAAGCTCGCTCGCTTTGTCCATGAACTCGCCAGCGAAAAACAGACCTCCCATCTTGCTCTCGAAATCCTCTCTTTCCCGTTCTGGGAATTAAACCCATTGACTGCTATCAAAATTACGCACAAATCCCATATCGACAAGCGCCCCATCCTTGAGACTTTATCACGTTCTGATGACCCCATCATTATTAAAATTCGTGATTTCATCACTGGTCTTATCACCCAAGCCTATGATGCACCACTGGAACTTTTCCTCGATTATCTCATCGGCACCGCCACCATGCCAGATCACGCCCCTTCGCCCTTCCTTAATTACTACAAAAATTGTCAAACCGACTATGACATTTATCAACTCTATAATTATCTCCACGTCTTGCGTGACGCTTGCATCAAACACACTAAAAATCCCACTCCTCATCTCAAAGATTTCATTACTTTTGTTGATGATTACGAGGAAGCTGAGTATCCGCTTATCAATACCAGTCCCTATCAAACTGCCAGTCAATCTGTTCAAATCATGTCCGCCCACAAGGCTAAGGGGCTTGAATTTAAATACGTCTTCTTAATTGCCGTAGATGATCGCGCCTGGGGGAATTCCAAAGGCAATAATAACATGCTCTCGCTGCCCAAGAATCTTATTCAAATTCGTCACACTGGCGCTACCGACGATGAGTGTATTCGTCTCTTCTTCGTCGCCATCACGCGCACCAAATCACATCTTTATCTTACTAGTTCCGCAGCTGATTTTTCCGGCAAAACCACCAATTCACTTGAATACCTAAATGAACACGATGATACTTCACCTTTCTTGCCAGACAAACATCAAACTATCATCAAGCACGATCATCTATCCGACCAACTACCACAAACTCTCCACGCCGGTTGGGTAGCCGCCTATCAAAAACTTGATGCCAGCCTTAAAGATTTACTTATCAAGTCACTCGAAAATTATCGCCTCACCGCCACCGACCTTACTAGTTTTATCGACCTCAAATACGCCGGTCCGCAAGTTTTCTATCAAAACCGCATTTTAAGAGCTCCGCAGGAACCGCCCAGTACTCACATCGTTCTCGGTAACCTCATTCATAGTGTTTTTGAAAAAGTTACCAAAGAAAAAATCGATGACAAAGCCGCGATTGAGTACTTTGAGGAACGTCTCGACGAGCAACCGCTCACCGCCGAAAATCGCGCCGAAATTCTCGCTAGCGGCACCCATGCTCTCGAGGTTTCTCTAAAAAAGTTCGGCGTTTCATTACGCGCTCCCACTGCCATGTCAGAGGTCGACTTCCGCTCTCATCGCATCCAGGCCGGCGACATTCCCATTACCGGCAAAATCGACCACATGCAAATCGACAAAACCCATAAAATCATCGACATTTACGATTTCAAGACCGGCAACCACCACGCACCAGGCAAACGTTCTGGCTGGCAAAGCAATTTATCGCTTTTCAAATATTCGCTCCAGCTTGAATTCTACAAACTTTTACTTAAAAACTCGCCCGAATACGGTAATTATCAAATCAAATCTGGCCATATTCTTTTCATTAATCCCAGCAGGGAAGATAACGCAGTTTACGACGAAACTTATGATTTTACCGACGACTCCGCCGCCAAATTTATCCAGCTTGCCGAGGCTATTTATCGTCAAATCAAAACTCTCAATTTCGTCAATGATCCCGAGCTTAACCTCCCACCAGATCTCGCGAACGACATCAAAGAAATTAAAGAATTCATTACGCTGCTGCTTGCAAAATCTACTAAAATATCGTAAAATCCCCGTAAGCATCAAAAATGCTTGGAATAATTTCACGCACCCATTGATACGTTATCGTTCGTATTGTTCTTTGAAAGGAGGTGAGATGGTTGACTTATACATGTCCATATTGTGGCAGAGTGCATCTGACAGAAAGAGATATGCATGATTGCCCTTGTAGAAAACGCAAAAACGTCTGTCCGCGTTGTAATGGTACCGGTGTTCTCGTAGGTGGATTTCTTTCACCCAACATCGAATGTCCACGTTGCCAAGGCACCGGCAAAGTCTAATCATCGCACAAAAATAGCAATATGTTAATGTGAAGGAGTAAAGCTTTAGCTAGCGCTCTCACTTACCCCTCGGGCGCGGCCAAGCACTCCCAAACATTAATCATATTGCTATTTATATGCTACTCAGCTTCTTTGGCCGCCTTCTTAGCTGCTTCCTTAGCGGCTTTGGCGGCCTTATTGCTTAATGCAGCCTTGCGCTCGGCAGCCTTCGCGGCACGCGCCTTGAAGCGATCTACGCGACCCTCAGTATCGATAATCTTCTCTTCACCAGTAAAGAATGGATGTGACGCCGAAGAAATCTGAATTTTCACTAGCGGATATTCTTTACCATCGGTCCACTTAATAGTCTCCTCACTCTTGGCGGTGGACTTCGTCAAAAAGGAAAACTTTGCCGCTTCGTCCGAAAACACGACATAGTTATAATCTTTAGGATGTAACTCTTTTTTACTCATAATTCCTGTCATTATATCAAATTACCCGGTACTTTACAACCCCAAAACCTTGAATTTTTAACTAAAGTGTGCTATAATAAAGGCAGTTATCAATTTTAATGAATCAACTGCGGGAGATTTCCTAATTAAACCCGCAGCGCAGGAAAGGAAATCTATGGCTGTAAAAGTCGATATCAAAGACTTGCTCGAAGCTGGTGCTCATTTTGGTCATCGCACTAGTCGCTGGCATCCTAAAATGGCGCCTTATATTCACAGCAAGCGCCAAAACGCCCATATTATCAACCTTGAAAGCACCGTTGATGCTCTCAACAAGTCGCTTGCCGAGATGACTAATCTTATCAAAAACGGCAAAAAAGTACTTTTTGTTGGTACTAAAAAACAACTCAAAGATATCACCAAAGCTGCTGCCGAAGACGCTGGCATGTTTTACGTGACTTCTCGTTGGGTTGGTGGTACTTTGACCAATTCATCTACTATTAATCGCCAGATTAAAAAGCTCAAAGACTTGGAGCGCCGCATGGCTTCTGGTGAACTCGAAAGTCGCTATTCCAAGCTCGAAGTTCAGCACTTACAAGATGAAATTGATTTACTCAACGAACGCTACGGCGGTATCAAAGACATGATGGAGCGTCCCGCTGCAATTATCGTCACCGACGCTATCGTTGACAAAAATGCGATTAAAGAGGCCAAAACCCTCAAAGTTCCAGTCTATGCAATTTGCGACACCAATGTCGATCCTACTGGCATCGACCACGTAATTCCGGCTAATGACGACGCCGTTAAGTCCGTCAAACTAATTCTCGACTACTTCGTCGAAGCTATAAAGGAGGGCAAAAAATAATGAGTGTTTCTATTGAAGAGATTAAAAAATTAAAAGAATTATCTGGCGTCGGACTAACTGATGCCAAAAAAGCCTTGGTCGAAGCCAACGGTGATTTTGATAAAGCTCTTGAAGCTATGCGCAAAAAAGGTCTCACCAAAGCCGAAAAACGCGGTGACCGCGAAACTCGCGAAGGTTTAGTGGAAGCTTACATTCACGACGGCCGTCTCGGCGCCATCGTCGAAGTTAACTGTGAGACCAGCTTCGTTGCTAAGACTGACGAATTTAAAGATTTGGCTCACAAAATCGCCATGCAAATTGCTAGTATGTCACCACTTTACGTGAGCGAAGATGATATCCCTGAAGACGTCATGAAGGCTAAGAAAAAAGAACTTGAAGCTAATTTTAAGGGCCCTAAAGACAAGAAGGATATGATCCTTGAAGGCCAAATCAAAAAAGCTTTCGCCGACAAAATCCTGCTTAATCAACCTTATATTCTTGATGACACCAAAACTGTAGCTGACTTCATCAAAGACAACATCGCCAAAACTGGCGAAAACATCTCAGTCCGCCAATTCAAACGTATTGAACTTGGCGTCACTGAATAATTAACCTAGGAGGTACTATGTTTGATATCAACGATGATCGTAAAAAAATGGAAGCAGTAGTTGATCGTTTCCTCGACGAAATGAAAAAAGTGCGCACTGGCCGTGCACACCCCGACATGCTTGCCGGCATCAAAGCCGAAGTTTATGGTCAAATGATGCCCTTAAATCAAGTTTCTAATATTGTCGCCAGCGATGCTACACTGTTAGTCATCACTCCATTCGATCCGAACAGTATTGAAGCTATCTCGACCGCCATTCGTGCTGATCAAACTCTGGGGCTAAATCCTGCCGACGACGGCCACGTAATTCGCGTACCAATTCCGCCACTAACCGAAGAACGCCGCCGCGAAATCATCAAAGCTGCTAGCAGCAAGGTCGAAAACGCCAAAGTCGCAATTCGCAACATCCGTGAAGATGCGCGCAAAAATCTGAAGAACGCCGAGCTCCCCGAGGATGCCAAGAAGCGTGCCGAA
Organism: Candidatus Saccharimonadota bacterium; assembly: GCA_017514665.1. Taxonomy (GTDB): domain Bacteria; phylum Patescibacteriota; class Saccharimonadia; order Saccharimonadales; family Saccharimonadaceae; genus Nanosyncoccus. The sequence goes on from JAFWIX010000005.1 coordinate 16,123, forward strand.
AAGGAAATCGACGATCTCACCCGCGAATTCACCGATAAAATCGACACCGAATTCAAAAACAAAGAAGCAGAGATAATGAAAATCTAAAGCAAACTCGACTTTTTCTGAGGGAGTAAAGCTTGGGCATACCGCCCCTTGGGACGCGGCGACAGCGTCCTTGAGCGCTCCCAAAGAAAAATGTTGAGTTTGCTTATATGTGCTATAATATACTTATGAATATTGTTTTTGGTATTATCGTTGGTATTTTCGTGCTCATGGGCCTAATTGTTGCCCACGAGCTTGGTCATTTTATCGCCGCTCGCCGCAATGGCGTCACCGTCAAAGAGTTTGGTATTTGTTTCCCGCCTCGCGCACTCGCTTGGATCAAAGGTAAAGACGGTAAATGGCACCGCATCCCCAAAAAAGATTGGGATAAACCCCAAAAATCACTAGTCCTCAGCCTCAACTGGTTACCAATCGGTGGTTTTTGCTCAATGGACGGCGAATCCGATGCCGACACCCGCAAGGGTACCTTTGGTGCTGCCACTTTTTGGCAAAAAACCAAAATTCTTTTTGCTGGTGTCGCCGCTAACTGGTTAGTGGCCTTTCTCATTCTTACCGTGCTGGCCTTCACTGGCATGCCACATTTTGTCGACAATCAATTCACCATCAAGGGTGACACCAATGTTTCGCCCGGTATCGTCACTGTCAAAAGTGTTGTTGAAAATTCTCCCGCTACCAAAGCCGGATTTAAAGAAGGCGATCAAATTTTACGCGCTGCTCCTAATCCAGACTGTCTTGCAGATCAAAATTGTTCTGAAGCAACTGATATCGTTGACGCTACTAGCGTGACTAGCTTCAATAAGGCTCATACGGAATCTCTCGTGTATTATAATGTTTGGCGCGACAATGCAGAAATTCAGCTTGCTGCCACTTTGAACAACGACGAAGCGCCTTATCTACTTGGTGTTTCGATGAGCCAAAATGGCCAAGCGCTCTACCGCTCTACTTGGTCAGCACCCCTAGTTGGTGCTGTTACCACCGTTCAATTGACCGGTGCCACCTTTGAAGGCCTCGGCACTCTGCTTTGGAACTTATGTTCTGGTATTATTAGCCAAGCCAGCTTTGACGACGGCACTCGCGAGCAGGGCAGAGAAGCCATCGGTGCCGCTGGCGATTCCGTTTCTGGTCCAGTCGGTATTATTGGTACCATTTTCCCGGCATTCACTCAAGCTGGTCCTACTAACGTTGCCTTTCTTGCTGCTCTCATTTCAGTGTCTTTAGCCTGTATTAACGTCATACCGATCCCTGCACTTGATGGTGGACGCTGGTTGCTTATCGCTATTTATCGCTTGCTGCACAAAAAACTCACCAAGGCGACCGAGGAACGCATTGTCTCGCGTGCCTTTATCATCCTTCTCGCCCTCATCGTCATCATAACAATATTAGATATAACAAGGTTGTTCTAAGTGAGTAAGAAAAAAGGAGCAAATAAGTTTTTGGCGGGCATCCGCAGTCACGACGAGGACGAAGCGACGAGGCCCGTGACGACGGGCCCGAGGAGCGTCCGTCAAAAACTTCGTTTGCTTCTTTTTGTTTTCGCTCTTATCCTCTGGACGGGATTTTGTTTCTTGTTTTCGCAATATTTTGTGGCTTTTATTTCAATGCGCGTCCTGGGATTTTCTAGCGCACAACTTCAAGAACCACTCAACCTCGCCATTTACGATCTGATAGTTTATTCACTGATGGTTTTCTTGAATGTCGGCCTGCCATATTTGTTTTTCAAAACTCATAAAATCCCCAAAAAGTATAAAGATCTCAAAATCACTTGCGAGAATCTCGGTCTCACCAACCTACCAACTTGGACCGATATCGGTCTAGCGCCAGTTGGTTTAATCGTATATTTCATACTTGCCGCCATCCTGACTGGTCTCTTTGCTGCCATTTTCCCTTGGTTTGACGCCAATCAAGCGCAAGACGTTGGTTTTAATTCGTTTTACAGCGGATTTGATCGCTTAGCCGCCTTCTTTGTCCTCGTAGTAATTGCGCCCATCGCCGAAGAAATCATTTTCCGCGGTTGGCTTTATGGCAAATTACGCATTCTCATTTCCAAAAAATTTTCACTTCCCGCATCAATCTTAATAGTTTCCGCACTATTTGGCTTTTTGCACCTGCAATGGAACGTTGGCGTCAATGTTTTCTGTCTCAGCTTGGTCCTTTGTGCTCTGCGTGAAATTACCGGTAATATTCATAGCGGTATTCTGCTTCATATGCTCAAAAACGGGTTTGCCTTCTATCTGCTTTACGTGATCAATATGATATAATTAGCCTATGAAAGCATCACAAACCTTTGTTAAAACCTTCAAAGATATCTCCAAAGACGAGGCCGCCAGAAGTGCTCAATTCCTTTTGCGCGCTGGCTACATTCACAAAGAAATGGCTGGCGTCTATACTTACTTACCTCTAGGCCTCAAGGTCATCGAAAATATCAAAAACATCATCCGCGAAGAATTAAATGCTATTGGCTGCCAAGAAATTTCTATGACTGCTTTACAAAATCCCGAACCCTGGCAAAAATCTGGCCGTTGGGACAATCAAGATGTCGATATTTGGTTCAAGACCGAACTTTCTGTTGGCGGCGAAATCGGTTTGGCTCCCACTCACGAAGAGCCCCTCACCAACATGATGAAAAAATATATCAGTAGCTACAAAGATCTCCCTGTTTATGTTTATCAATTTCAAACCAAATTTAGGAATGAACTGCGCGCCAAATCCGGCATTTTGCGCGGCCGCGAATTCTTGATGAAAGACCTTTATTCTTTTTCTGCTGATGATGAAACTCATATGCAATTTTATCACCAAGTCGAAAACGCCTATCACAAAATTTTTGAACGCGTAAATATCGGCGAGTCCACTTACCAAACCTTTGCTTCAGGCGGCATTTTTTCCAAATATTCCCATGAATTTCAGACAGTTTTACCAATCGGCGAAGACACTATTTATTACAACCAAGATAAATCCGTCGTCTTAAACGAAGAGGTTCTGAACGATGAAGTTTTAGACGAACTAGGCGTCAAAAAAGCTGAATTAAAATCCACCAAAGCTGCCGAAGTTGCCAATATTTTCACTCTTAAATATAAATACTCTGAGCCACTTGATCTAAATTTCATTAATCAAGACGGAGAACGCGAATACGTAACTATGGGTTGTTATGGCATCGGTGTATCACGTCTAATGGGCGTGATTGCTGAAAAATTCGCCGACGACAAAGGTCTGATTTGGCCAGAGTCAATCGCGCCATTTAGCTATTATTTAATTGCTATCGGTAACGAAGCTGACAAAATCGCTAATGATATCCACGATAAACATCCGAATTTATTCTACTTTGATGACTCCAAAAATCGTCCCGGCGAAAAATTCGCCGACGCCGACCTCGTCGGTCTCCCTTATCGCGCTGTAATTAGCGACAAAACCCTTGCTGGTAATAAAATTGAGATTACTAATCGTTTGACGGGTAAGACCGATCTCTTGACAATCGATGAGTTTGTTGCTAAACTCTAGGGCATGAGAAAAAGTGTGAACCTCACCAAAACAGGGAAAGCTGAGCTTGAAAAAAAGCTAAAAGATTTGATTTCGCGTCGTCCCGCTATCGCCGAACGTCTCGCTACCGCTCGCGCTTTTGGCGATTTGTCTGAAAACCAAGAATACTCCGACGCTCGTGCCGAACAAAAGGCTGTCGAAAGTCGGATTATCGAAATCGAAGAACTCCTCAAAAACGCCAATGTAATTCGCGCTGGCGCTTCACGCGGCAAAGTTACTATGGGTTCTGTAGTTGAAGTCAAAGTTGTTAATAAAAAACAAACCTTCACTATCGTCGGTCCAGTCGAAGCTAATCCTCTAGAGGGTAAAATCAGTAACGAGTCACCGATCGGTAAGGCCTTGATGGGCCGCAAAGTTGATGAAATCGCCGAACTCAAAACCCCCAAAGGCGTTACCAAATACAAAATCCTATCTATTAACTAATAAAACTGGTATAATATAACTATGATATTAGAAGACTATCGCAAAGAACGTTTGCGCAAATTAGAAGAAATCAAAAAACTTGGCATCGATCCTTATCCTTCCAAGTCTTATCGTGACACCCACATTGACAAAGTCATCAACGATTTTGACAAACTCAAGGGCAAAGAAGTCTGCGTGGCTGGTCGCATCACCGCGATTCGCTCTTTTGGCAAATTACTTTTCGTCAAAATTCGCGACTATTTTGGTGAAGTACAGTTATTTATTAAGGATGCCGACACGATTAAATTTTTCAAGCTACTCGACACTGGTGATTTTATCGAAGCCAAAGGTAAGGTCGACAAAACCCAAACTGGCGAGATTTCTGTCTTTACAAGTAACGTTCGTTTGCTAACCAAATCACTCCGTCCTTTGCCAGAGAAATTTACTAACAAAGAAGAGCGCTATCGTCGTCGCTATGTCGATATGAACGTCAATCCCGAAGTACGCGAACGTTTAGTGCGTCGTTCCAAATTCTGGCAAGCCACGCGCGAATTTATGATGGATCATGGTTTTGTCGAAATTAACATCCCGGTACTCGAACACACCACTGGTGGCGCCGACGCTAATCCATTCGTTACGCATATGGATGCACTTGATGAAGATTTTTATCTTCGCATTAGCCACGAATTACCTTTGAAACGCTTACTTGGCGGTGGTTTTGACAAAGTCTTCGATATTGGTGTACGTTTCCGCAACGAAGGCGTCGATGATGAGCACTTGCCAGAACACGTCGCCTTTGAATCTTACGCCGCCTATGAAAATTACGAAGACGGCCTCGAGCTTTACGAAGCCATGATTAAATATGTCGCCAAAGAAACTTGGGGTACCTTGAAGTTTCATGTCGGTGATTTTGATGTTAATCTTGACCAAAAATGGCCCCGTATCCGCTATTCCGACATTATGAAAGAAAAATATAACGTCGACGTCTTTAATCCTGACGAAAAACAGTTACGCAAAATTCTCAAAGACAACAAAGTTGAGCTCTCGGGTGATGTTTCGGTTGGTCGTATGCTCGACAATATTTGGAAATTAATCCGCAAAACTTCCGCTGGCCCTTATTGGTTAATCGAAGAACCACTTTCACTAAGTCCTCTAGCCAAGAAATCCACCGAAAATCCTCTCGTTACCGAACGTTTCCATCCCGTCATTGCCGGTACCGAAATGGGCAATGGCTTCTCTGAACTCAATGACCCACTTGATCAATTAGAACGCTTTCAGGAACAACAAGCCATGCGTGACAATGGCGACGACGAAGCCCAAATGCTCGATATGGACTTTGTCGAAATGCTTGAATACGGTATGCCGCCTGCTTGTGGTTGGGGTAATTCTGAACGCAATTTCTGGCTCCTTGAAGGCGTTTCGGGCCGCGAAGCCGTACCATTTCCCATTATCAAAAGCAAAGATTAGTGCTATAATAAACATATGTTAGATATCAACTTTATACGTGAAAACCTTGACCTGGTAGAAAAATCTACCAAAGAAAAAGGTTACAATATTGATCTCAAAAAGCTCTTAAAGCTCGACGATGAGCGCAAAAAATCCCTCGGTGAAGTTGAAAAACTACGCGCCAAGCGCAACGAAATTGCTAGCAAGATGAAAGGCGGCAAACCTTCACCCGAACTCATCAAACAGGGAAAAGCCGTCAAAACTGAACTGTCATCATTAGAAAATAAACTTGACGAGACGTCTAATTCATTTTATGATTTATTAAGGTCTGTGCCAAATATTATTCTAGAAGATGTGCCACTCGGCGGGGAAGAAGATAGTGTCGAAATAAAACGCTGGGGCGACAATAAGAAAACTGGCGTTGACCATCTTGATTACGCCACCGAGCGCGATTGGGTCGATTTTGAACGTGGTGCCAAAGTTGCCGGAGCTAAGTTTTATTATCTCAAAGATGGCCTCGCGCTACTCGAAAATGCTCTAATTCAATTTGGCATCAAAAAGGTACTCGAACACGGTTTTCATTTCACCACCGTACCTGATTTAGTTTCCTCCAAAATCCTCGAAGGCACTGGCTTTAATCCTCGCAGTTCCGATCAATCCGATGAATATTACGTCGAAGGCGAAGACTTGGCATTAATCGCCACCGCCGAAATGCCACTCACTGGCTACCACATGGACGAAATTATCGACGAAGATAAATTACCGTTATTCTACTCTGGCCTCTCTGCTTGTTTCCGCAAAGAAGCTGGTACTTATGGCAAACACACTCGCGGCCTCTTTCGCGTTCATCAATTTAATAAGCTCGAGATGTACGCTTTTTGTGTCCCAGAAGATTCTCCTAAAATTCATGATCAATTACTCGCTATAGAAGAAGAAATTTGGCAAGAACTCAATATTCCATATCACATTATTAACATTGCCGCTGGCGATCTTGGCGCTCCTGCTGCTAAGAAATACGATATTGAGTACTGGTCGCCAGTCGATCAAACTTATCGCGAAATTACCAGCTGTTCTAACTGTACTGATTTCCAGGCTCGCAACCTCAACATTCGTGTACGCCGCAAAGACGGCACTGTAGAAGTATTACACACTTTAAATGGTACTGCTATTTCTCTAGCGCGCACTATGGTAGCCGTAATCGAAAACTATGCCACTAAAGGCGGTAAGCTCACGGTCCCAGAAGTTTTGAAACCATATTTAGGTCAAGATCAATTATAAAGGAGTAAAAATGATAGAAAAAATTGAAATTAGTGGCAACAATTATAAAATCTCTGAAGGATTTCATAAATATGCCACCAAGCGCATTGGTAAACTTGACCGCTACCTACCAAAAGGCAGCAAAAAAGACGTTGTCACCAAAATCGTCGTCACTGAAATTAATCGCCCGCACAACAATAAATACAGCATTTCGGCCGCCATGGAGACTACCGGCGGCAAGGTCTTTGCTGCCAAAGATGAATGCTCCAATGTTTTCGCGGGTATTGATATCCTCGAAGCTAAACTTAAAGGTCAAATTAGTCGCTACAAACTTGAAGCTACCAACCACACAGGCAAGAAAAGCCTGAAAAATCTCTTTATTAAAAGGGGTTAATGTGATAAAATAAGGGAAGTATAATTTTATATTTTCCGGAGGCTATTTAATGTCTAAAATCAAACGCAGGCCAAAGAAACCTACTGATAAATTGGCCGACAAAACTGCTCTTACTAAGTTTTTGCAAGGTGTTTTTGGTGATGCTCAGAAAAAGACCTTGAAACGCATGGCTAAAAAAGCCATTGAAATCGGCAAACTCGAGCCTAAATACCAAAAAATGAGCGACAAAGAATTGCAAAAGCAAGCCGATCTTCTCAAAGAGCGCGTCAAAAAACTCACCAAAAAAGATGATGACACTAAGGCCTTAAACGCTATCCTCCCAGAAGCTTTTGCTTTAGCTCGCGAAGTCAGTACTCGTATCCTCAAATTACGCCCTTATGATGTGCAGTTGATTGGCGGTATCGCCCTTCATGAAGGTAACGTTGCCGAGATGAAGACTGGTGAAGGCAAGACTCTCGTCGCTATGCTACCAGCTTTCTTAAATGCTTTGCCAGGTCGCGGCGTTCATGTTGTCACCGTCAACGATTATCTTGCCCAACGTGACGCTGGTTGGAATGGTCCTATTTATGATTTTCTCGGCCTCAAAGTCGGTGTTATTATCAACCAAGCCTCCTTTATCTATGACAAAGATTATCTCAATGAAAACCATGATGACGAACGTATGCAACACCTCAAACCTTGCACGCGCAAGGAAGCCTATGCCGCTGACATCACTTATGGCACCAACAACGAATTTGGTTTCGATTACCTCCGCGACAACATGGTCAACGAAGTACAATACCTTCGCCAACGCGAACTCAATTTCGCCATCGTCGATGAGGTTGACTCCATCTTAATCGACGAAGCTCGTACGCCGTTAATTATCTCCGCTCCCGCTGGTGATAATCCCGATGCTTACTATCAATTTGCCAAAGTTGCTGCTAAGCTCACTCCCGAAGATTATGTTCACGACGAGAAACGCCGTTCAGTTGCTCTTACTGACAAAGGTGTCGACAAAGTTCAAAAGCTCCTCGGTATCGACACTCTTTATTCTACTGACAATACTCGCCTAGTTTACCACATGGAACAAGCTCTGCGCGCCGAAATTGTCTTTAAACGCGACAAAGATTACGTGGTTACTAACAGCGGCGAAGTCGTAATTGTTGATGAACATACTGGTCGTCTCATGCAAGGCCGCCGTTATAACGAAGGTCTCCACCAAGCCATTGAAGCTAAGGAAGGTGTCGCCGTCAAACAAGAATCTATGACGCTTGCCACGATTTCTTTCCAGAACTTCTTCCGCCTGTATCGCAAACTTTCTGGTATGACCGGCACCGCCTATACCGAAGCCGAAGAGTTTCAACAAATCTACTCACTTGATGTCATTCAGATTCCACCCAACAAACCAATTATCCGTGTAGATAAAGATGATTTGATTTATAAAACCAAGGCCGGCAAACTTCGCGCCATCGCTGATGAAATTAAAAAATATCACGAAAAGGGCCAGCCGGTACTGGTAGGTTCTGGCTCCATTGCTAACAACGAAGAAATTGCTCACTATCTTGACAAAGAGGGTATTAAATATGAAATTCTAAATGCCAAAAACAACGAACGCGAGGCTGCCATCATCGCCAAGGCCGGCGAAAAGGGTGCTATTACGCTCGCTACCAACTTAGCCGGTCGTGGTACTGATATCAAACTCGGCAAAGGCGTCACCGAACTCGGCGGTTTAGTCGTCATTGGCTCCGAACGCCATGATTCGCGCCGTATTGATAATCAGCTCCGTGGTCGTGGTGGTCGTCAGGGAGATCCTGGCACTACTCAATTCTTTGTTTCCTGTGAAGACGATTTGATGCGCATCTTCCAGGGCGAAAAAGTTGCTTCATTAATGAATCGTCTCGGCGTGGATGAAACCACCCCTATTCAAACTAAGTCTGTTTCCAAAACTCTCGAAGCTGCCCAAAAACGTATCGAAGGTTTCAACTTTGATTCTCGTAAACACGTCGTCCAATACGACAACGTAATCAACCGTCACCGCAAAGTCGTCTACACGATTCGTCGTCGCATCCTCGAAGGCGAGTCAATCACCGACGAGATCGACCGTCTTATTGATGATTCTGCTAAGCAACTCACTCTTCTCAGTTCTCGCAGCAACAAAAACTTCAAAAAAGATTTCAAGGCCCTCTTTAATGTCGACGATAAATTGATCGATGAGATTGGTTTGATGCGCAAAGAAAAAGATCGCGTCAATGCCGCCAAGAAGGCCATCAAAGATCTCTATGCCAGGCAAGAAGAGCGCTTTGGTTCCGACACCATGCGTAAATTAGAGCGTGAAATTTATCTCCGTGTCGTCGATACACTCTGGATGCAACACCTCGAAAACATGCAACACTTGCGCGAAGGCATTCACTGGCGCTCGGTCGGTCAACGCGATCCATTAGTCGAATACCGCGCCGAATCGCAAAAGCTCTTCGACGGCCTAGAACGTACTTTACGCGAGGAAGTCTTAAAAATTTTGCTTTCTATTACTCCGCAAGAAGCTGCCGCTGAAAACGTTACCGACGGAGAAGAATACGAATCTGAACTCACAAAAATGGCAGAACCATCTACCGAAAAAGGCGTCAACGAAATCAGTGCTGGCGAAAAAAATCTCGATAGTGAATTCAAAAAGACTAGCGGCACCAAGGTGACAGTCAAACGTTCCTCTACCAAGAAAACTGCTGCCAAAAAACGTAAACAGCAGCGCCAGAACAAGAAAAAAGGCCGCAAAAAGTAGCTCACACTTATATCTATGAGACACTCTCTTGAAGAAATTACTTTAAAAAACGGCGCCAAGGGCTTATTTATTCACGTACCAGGAGCTAGCGTCATGGACACGCGTATTCAGTTTCGCGCTGGTATGCGTTATGCTAAAACTCCTGAACTTTACGAAATTGCCCACGTAGTCGAACATCTCAGTTTTGGCGCCAATGCCAAATTCAAAGACGAACAATCTTTTGAGCACGAATTTGCCAAAAATGGCGCCTATCACAACGCTTGGACTTCCGATTTTTCCGTTTGTTATGAATCGGAATGCGCTGATTTTGAGTGGAAGCGCATCATGGATTTGCAACGCATTTCCATCACTCAACCACGTTTCAACGAAGAAGAATTAAAAAGCGAAAAGGCCACCGTACGCTCCGAACTTACCAGTTATATGAACGAGTATCCACGCTTACTTTGGCCTAGACTACAAAATGCTCTCGGCGAAGATGTACCAAGTCTCAATGCTCGCCTCAAAACTCTGCCCAATATTGAGCTCAAAGACATTCGCGAACATTACCGCCGTACTCATACCGCCAACAATATGCGCTTCATCGTCGCCGGACGTATTCGTGGCCGTAAACACGAATTAATTCGTATGCTCGAAAATTGGGAATTAAAACCAGGCGAACGTTTTGCCATTCCTCATGACACCCTAACTAGTTCACCAGCAGTATTAATTAAGAGAAAAGATGCTTCCAATATTACCTTTGGTTTTTCAATGGCCACGCCACGCCGTCTCGCTATTCCAGAAATTTATGAAATGAACGCCTTAAACTATATATTAAATGGTACGCTCAGTAGTCGTATCTTTGGCAAGGCCAGAAAACGTGGTCTTGTCTATAGTATGGGGAGTAGTCTCGCGCCCAGCTTTCACAATACCTCTTGGGACTTTGACGGCGAAGTAACCTTAGAGAGCGCCGGCGAGCTCTTTGATCTAATTTGCACCGAACTCGGTCGTGTTTTAAATGGTGACATTAGCGAACATGATCTTAGCATTGCCAAATCTTACGCACTCGGTCGTTACCAAATGGGCGCTCAAACCGTCGGTCAAATTGCCGACTATTATGCCGATGGCTACTTCCTCGGTCATGAAATTTCACCTTATAATCACGCGCCTGCACTAATTAAAAATATTGATAAATCTAATATTGTCGATTTGGCGCGCGAATTTGCCGGCTCTGGCATCAACGCCATGGTAGCTGTTAGTTCTTGCGAAAAAACCCTCATCAATGAGCTCGAAGAACGCTTAAACGCTTTATTTTAATTTATTCACAATCTCCACAAACTGCGCACCACGATCGTAGACATTTTTAAACATATCAAAACTTGCTGCCGCCGGACTCATTAATACGGTGTTTCCTGTGTCGGCAAATTCGCGCGCCTTTTCTACAGCGCTCTTTAAATCTTTCTCTAAGACAAATTTTGCATTCTCATATTTCTTCATTAGTTCATGACCAGATTCGCCAATCAACACTACTTTTTTAACCAAACTATTATCACTTAATAACTTATTTAGTTCTGGCAAATCCTCGTAATCTGTCTTGTCGCGTCCGCCCACAATCATTACTAGCGGTGTATTAAAGGCTTCGATAGCCACTTTAGTAGAAGCTACGTTCGTAGCAAAATTATCATCATAATATTTCACACCATTAAGTTCGCGGATTAATTGCAGACGATGTGGCAAACCTTTAAATTCCTTAAATCCTTTGCAAATTTCATTTAGGTGCTCATTCAATAATTCCTTAATATCTATGCCAAGATAACCACAGACCGCCAACATTGCCGCCTGTGCATTTTCCATATTGTGCCTGCCAACAATCGACAGGGAATTAAGTGCTTTTTCTAATTTATTTAATAGCTGCGTTTTTTCTTCCTCATTATTAGTCACTGCCTCAATCAATTCACCGACCGGATAAGCTAATTTTTCCTCGGCTGGTGATTTTTCTGCAATACTAACCGAGTCTTTATTATCCTTATAATATACGCATACATCGCCTTCATTCTGCCACTTCACAATATTGCTTTTAGCATCTACATACTCGGCAAAATCTTTGTGTACATTCAGATGGTCTGGTTCGATTCCTAACACCACTGCTACGCTCGGCGAACGATATAAATCCCATAATTGGAAACTCGACATTTCATATACTACTACATCGCCAGACGCTATATCATCTAAAACTTCTATCGCCGGCACACCAATATTGCCAACTAACCACACCTTGCGGCCCATTGCCCCAAACACAGATTTAATCAACGAACAAGTGGTACCTTTGCCCTTAGTGCCAGTTACGCCAATGATGCGTGCTGGACATTTTTCAAAAAAGTACTTAGTGCTACTACTCCAATCGCCTTGCGGTCGTACCGATGGGCTACGCATCACCAAATCATATTGATCTAAATTAAAATCCTTAACGTCCTCGTCAGCAAAATTCTCAAAAACCTTACATTCATCACCATGCGCTTCAAAATAAGCCTTCGCGGCTTGACCTTCCTTACCGTTTCCTAAAATCGCTATTTTCATAGTAACTCCTTTCCTTAATTATATCACGCTAATTAAATAAAAACTCCTCTTTTTAACATAATCGTGATATAATCAAAATATGGTAAAGCGTCTATCGTTTTTAAGTGTTGCCGCCTTCGCAATGTTAATTGGTACTTTTGCTATTTCTAGCACATTTAATATAGGGGATGGTTCAGTTTCTGCCACAGCTAATGGCGCCACAGCCTCCCTCGAACTAGATTCAGTCATAGATATCTCAGCTCCTAGTACAGTAACTCTAAACTGTACCCCAGGCTCTACGGATGCTACTTCTGAGTTATGTACTAGTAATGCTACAGTTACTGTTAATACTAACAATACTGCTGGCTATACTCTACAAATGAATACTACTAATGGTTCTTCTAATAGCCTTACTAATACTGGTATTACTCCTAATGCTACTATACCTACCTTATCTCAAGCTTATTCTGCTGCTAACTTTCCCGTAAACTCTTGGGGCTACACTGGAGGAACCGATAAATCAAGTGAAACTGGTGGTTATAATTGCTCTACTAACTATTGTCCCATTCTAGCCTATAACAGCGACCCTACTACTTATTCTCCTAACCATATCATCAACCAAACCGATGCTCCATCTACCGCTTCTACCACCTCTATTACCTTTGCTGGTAAAGTCAACACTACCAAACCTTCTGGTACTTATGCTACTTCTGTGACCTTTACAGCTGTAACTAACTATGTACCTCATCCTATTACTAATAGTATGAGTATGACAGACATAGATGCTAATACTTGTTCAGATACACCACTAGAAACTACCTATACTGTAGTAGACCCAAGAGATAATAAATCCTATGCTGTAGCTAAACTAGCTGATGGCAATTGTTGGATGCAAGACAACCTTGCTTTAGACTTAGTCGCTTCGGGGAGCAACATCACTTCATCAAACACTAACGCTTCAGATACTTATCTAAACTACCTTAAAGGTAACAGTACTGGCACTACTTCAGACCAATATCCCACTGCTGGAGTAAGCTATTGGACTAGTAGCTACAGCTATTCTGCTCCCCTTATTGCAATCAAAAACGCTAATGACGATACCTGGAATCCAGACACTGTAGCCTCCGTCACTTATGGCAATGGTAGTGGCAAAATTGGTATCTACTATAACTACTGTGCTGCTTCGGCTGGCTCATATTGCTATGGTAATGGCACAAGCTCTACCGGCTCTCCCTCTTCAGACCCTAAATCCGGCACTCTCTACGATATAGACGCTGATATCTGCCCAGCTGGCTGGCATATACCTACTACAGATTCTGGTGGTGAATACCAATATCTGTACAACACCGCCTACTCCTCTAATGCCACTAATTTCAGAAACGCTCTCTCTACGCCTCTTTCTGGCAACTTCTACGATGGCTTAGTGCTTGAACAAGAGTACGGGGATTTCTGGTCTTCTACTTGGTACAGCACAAATAGCATGAGGAGTCTCGATGTAGATTCTAATTATGTATATCTCCTCGATGGTTACGATCGCTATGATGGTTACTCATTGAGATGCGTAATAAACGGATCGTAGCGGATTTAGGTTTTCTATATCTTCTGTATGCTATAATTACTCTATGCGCGACTTGCAAAAACAAGCTGAAAACTTAAATGGCCAACTCAATGAACTTTGGCAAAAATTAAATCTTGACGAAAAACTTGCTAAAATTACTAAACTAGAGGCCGAGGTTTCTGAGCCCGAAATTTGGACCAATCCTGAAAACGCCAAGAATAAAAACACCAAACTCGCCAAGCTTCAAGAAGAAACTCACGATTTTCTCATGCTCAAAACCCAACTTAACGATATCAACGAGCTTCTAGATCTCGAAAGCGCTAACTTAAAAACCGAAATCACCGACCAGCTTGAAGCTATTGCCAAAAAACTTGAAGAGCTCAGCCAAACCCTCAAATTCACTGGCAAATACGACCACGGTGGCGCAATCTTGCGCATCACTTCTGGTGCTGGCGGTACCGAAGCTATGGATTGGGCTGGTATGCTCGAGCGTATGTATCTCAGGTTCTGCGAAAATCATCATTTCAAAGCCACTCAACTTGATCGCACCGTCGGTGAAGAGGCTGGTATCAAAACTGCCGTTTATGAAATCACCGGCCAAGATGCCTATGGCATGCTCAAGTCTGAACACGGCGTACATCGCCTGGTTCGCCTTAGCCCCTTCAATGCTAACAACCTTCGCCAAACTTCTTTTGCATTGGTAGAAGTCTTGCCCATCATTGATCAAGATACTGATTTTACTATTGATGAAAAAGATTTGCGCATTGATGTTTATCGCAGTGGCGGTCACGGCGGCCAGGGAGTTAACACTACCGATTCAGCGGTACGTATTACTCATATACCTACCAACACTGTTGTTGCCATCCAAAACGAACGTTCCCAAATTCAAAACCGCGCTAAAGCCATGGAAGTTTTAAAAGGTAAGCTCATTCAAATGCAACAAGAGCAACATGCTCAGTCTATCGGCGAATTACGTGCTGGCGAATCCGCCGGTTGGGGCCAACAAATCCGCAATTACGTCCTTCAACCATATAAGTTAGTTAAGGATACCCGCACCAAATACGAAAGCAAAGACCCCGACGCCGTCCTTGATGGCAAGCTTGACGAGTTTGTTGACGCCTACTTGCGCTTATGCTAAAATAATAGTATGATTCTACTTGACCGCGTCACGAAAATGTACCCGGGTGATAATGAGCCGGCCCTTGATAATGTCTCAATTCATATTGAGCCCAATGAATTTGTCTTTTTAGTGGGTAAATCTGGCGCTGGCAAATCTACTCTCATGAAAATGATTACCAAAGAAGAAATCCCCGACAGCGGCAAGATTATCATCGGTGGCATCGATCTTGATTACGTCAAAAAGCGCCACATTCCTCATTATCGTCGTCGTATTGGCGTGGTTTTCCAAGATTTCAAACTCTTGCCGATGCGCACTGTTTACGAAAACGTCGCGTTTGCTCTCGAAATTGCTGGTATGAGCAACAAAGAAATTCGCCGTACTGTACCCAAAGTTCTTGAACTCGTCGGTCTTGCCGATAAAGGCAATAAATTTCCCGATCAACTTTCCGGCGGGGAACAGCAACGTGTCTCAATCGCTCGTTCGGTCGCTCGCCAACCCAAGATTCTAATTGCTGACGAACCTACTGGCAACCTCGACAAGCTGACTCGCGCCGAAATTATTGACCTTCTCCAAAAAATCAATGATTTCGGCACCACTGTGCTGGTCACTACTCACGACGAAAATATCGTTAATCACTTACAAAAGCGTGTCATCACTTTGAAAGACGGCCGCATTATCGGCGACCAGAAACGCCATGGTGTTTATCGTCTAGAGACTGCCGGTCCAGCTCGTGCTAATTCTAACGATCGTCCATCCGCCGCTAAAAGAATAAAGAGTTTATAGGGTTATCATATGACTAAAAAAGCAAATGTCAGCAACAAAGAAATCAAGCACGCAATCAAACACGAACAGTCCGTGGTACGTGACCATCTCAAAACTCTCTCGCGCAATTCCAATTCGCACTTCTTCCTTACTTATGGTCGTATCATTAAATATGGCACTTTTAGCTTCTTCCGCAATATTTGGTTATCTACCGCCGCCACTCTCGTCATGACCGTAACGCTAGTTATTTTGATGATTACCGTTTTTGCTAGTGTTGTTCTTTCGAGCACCGCCGCTAGCATGAAAGAAAAAATCGATATTACTGTTTATTTCAAACCCACTACATCTGACGAAACTCTTGTCGAGCTTTCCGAAATTATGAAAAAGGATAGCAATGTGCGTGAAGTTACCACTACTAATTCCGAAGTCGAAACCCAAAAAGCTCTCGAAGAACAAGGTGGCAACTCCGACGTTTCTGACGTACTTTCAAGCGACGACATCAAAGAACTATTGCTCAGCGCCATGCCGGCCACCATGCGTATTTCGGTCTATGAACCCAACAATCTAGACAGCGTTAAAAGCATCGTCGAAAACGACTCTACCTTCAAAGAAAATCTTGATACCAAAGAACCTTCATATGCCGCCAATCAAAACGAAATCAACACCATCACCAAATGGGCCAATGTTGCCAAAAATGGCGGTCTTATCCTTAGTGGGATCTTCTTAATCATTTCCATTCTGGTCATCTTTAATACCATTCGCATGGCTATCTTCTCCCGCCGTGAAGAAATTTACATGATGAAACTAGTCGGTGCCGACAATACCTTTATCCGTGGTCCATTCTTGGTCGAAGCCGAATTCTGTGGTATTATTTCTGGTATTCTCGCTAGCCTGATTGCCGTGTTCGGTTTTAAGCTCGTTTCATCTAATCTCCAAAACTTCGGTGTCGATATCACTCCTATTGTTAATATTACCGATTCTAGCTTAGTTATCTTCCTCTTCCTTACCATGATTGCTCTTGGCATCATTATTGGTTCAATCTCTGCTCGTCTTGCCGTTCACAAGTACCTCCGTTAACCTTTGACGCTTACGCTTAAGTGTGATATAATGAAAAATATGAAGTTTCAACATAAACATCTAGTCTACCCAGTAATTTTCACTCTATTAGCGGTACCAGTATTTCAGTTTTTTACAGCCGCTAAACCAGCGAACGCTACCACTTATTCGCCTTTCTGTACCAGCAAGACTTGTCGCGAAGCTGCCGACCGTGAGGCTGCTGCCCAGAAAAAAGCCGACGAACTTTCTAGCCAAGCTAACACTCTACAAGGCAAAGTCGACTCTTTGAATGCCGAAATTGCTGCCGTCGAAGCCGAAATTGCTTCCTATGAAGCTATCGCTAAAGATTTGGCCGAACAAATCAAAGTTACCGAAGCTAAACTTGAAAAACAACAGCAAGCCTTGGTTGATTTAACTGTTGAAATGCATTTAAATGAAGATCCTGATGCTATCACCATTCTAGCTAGTAGTGATAATTTAGGTGATTTCACTGAACGCAAAACTCGCAAAGAGACCGTCCAAGAACAAGTCGTGGCTGCCGCCAAAGAAGTTCGTCGTGTCAAAGAAGATTTAGCTCAGAAAAAAGCCAGTAATGATGCCATTATCAACAGCAAAAGCAGCAAGCGTGCCGAAATCGCCCAAAAGCGTAATGAGCAAAACACCCTAATAGCTAACTACAAAGATAACGCCGATGCCTATAGTGCCGATGCCGAAAAAGCTCGCAAAATCAAGGCCGAAGAAATCAACAAAGCCATTCGCGCTTCTAACAATTACGGCGCAGTTGCTAGTACTGGTGCCGATGCTAACGGCAACTCTTATCCATATCGTGGCAAATGCCCCGGTATCAACCTTGCCTTCATTGCCTACGGCGGTTACGTCTGCCAATGTACTAGCTATGCCGGTTATAAAGTCGCCGAAGCCTATGGTTACTCTATTTCTGCCTGGGGCAATGCTAGCAACTGGGGTAATAGCGCTATCGCCCATGGTTTTCGTGTTGATAACAATCCCGCCCCTGGCACCGTTGCTTATTCTACCGCTGGTGCTTATGGCCACGTCATGTGGGTCGAATCTGTCAACGGTGGCACTATTACTCTCTCTGAATACAACTATGTATACGGCGACTTCTCCCGTCGTAGCGGCGTCCCCGCTAGTGCTTATCGCTATATTCATTTTAATTAATTTGTGCTAAAATAAGAAGATGGAAAAACCCGTAGAGCGTAAAGTTAGTCTTGGTGGCGCCATTATTGGCAGTGCAGTCGCACTGTTTGCTGGCGTCTTAATTGGCATTAACTGGCATTACTTCGCTAATTTTTTGCCATATTTAGGTATTGATGTAATCCAAGAAAAAGATTGGTCAGCCCTCAATGAAGTTTATTCTACTCTTGAAAATAATTACGACGGGGAACTTGATCAAGACAAGCTCACTGATGGCGCCAAAAAAGGTCTCGTCAAAGCCGTTGGCGACGAATACACCACCTATATGACTGCCGAAGAGGCCAAAGAGTTCAAGAAGGATCTCGAGGGTGACGTCGGCTCTGGTATTGGTGTCGAAATCGCTACCCGTGATGGCTATGTCCGCGTCATTCGTACTCTTCCAGACAACCCCGCACGCGAAGCTGGGATGCTGGCTGGTGATATTTTCTATAAAATCGACGGCGAAGAAGTTTATGACTTGCCCAGCGACGAAATCGCCACTAAAATTCGCGGCGAAGAGGGAACTGAAGTCACCGTCACCGTAGTGCGCAACGGCGAAGAAAAGACCTTTACTATGAAGCGTGAAAAAATTAATAATGTTTCTGCTTATATTAATTATGATGGCAAAACCGCTATTCTTAAAATTGTTCGCTTTGACAATAGCACGGGTGATTTGGTACAAAAACTAGCCAAAGAAGCCAAAGATAAAGGTTGTAATAAAATCATTCTTGATCTCCGTGGCAACGGCGGTGGCTATGTCAACGCCGCCCAAGAAGTACTCAGTCTCTGGCTTGACGGCGATGCAATCGTCACTCAAAAATCCATTCATTTCAGCGACAACACCACTTACGCCTCACGCGGCAAAGCCATTTTGAAAGATATGAAGACTATCGTTTTAGTTGATGGCACCACCGCTTCGGCTTCCGAAATTACCGCTGGTGCTCTTCAAGATTACGGTAAAGCCAAGCTTGTTGGCGAAAAAACTTACGGTAAAGGTGTGGTGCAGACTCTGCTAAACCTCTCTGGTAATTCATTGCTTAAAGTTACCACTGCTCACTGGTATACTCCTAACGACAACAATATTGACGGTAACGGCATCAAGCCTGACATTGAAGTCAAAAATACCTACGATGACACCAATCACGGACGTGATCCTCAGCTTGACAAAGCCAAGAAATTATGATATAATAAAAGGACCTTATGAAAATCGCCATCACTTCAGCAGTTTACTACCCTATGACCAACGGGATTGCTACTTTTGCTCATAATTTAGCCCTTGGCTTGGCTAATAAGGGCCATGAGGTAATGGTAATTTGCCCCAGTTTTACTGGCAAATCCCACCAAGTCAAACGCCACGGCGTTACTACAGTCTATCTCAAATCTATTCGCATTCCATTTTATCCTGATCAAATTAATAAAGTTCCCGATAAAAAAGAAATTTTAGGTAAGGATCTACCTCGCCTCGCCTATCGCTATGGTCTCTGGGTGTCACCAAATCCATACCTAAGTGTACGTCGTGCACTCAAAAAATTCAAACCCGACGTCATTCATAGTCAAACCTCTGAAATGATCGGCCAAGCCGCTCTAACCTATGCTGAGCGTCATCACATTCCAATTGTGGCTACTGGACACACTTACCCAGATACCGTCACTGGCCAATTTAAGCTTTTAAAGCCCATCAAACGCCCCGTTGATGCCGCTTTAGTCAAATACATGGCACGCTACCTCAAGCACAGCGATTACGCCACCATGCCTACCGAAATCGCCATTACCGACCTCACCCCCAAGAACAAACGTCGTTTCAAGGTACCAATCGAAGCCCTATCAAATGGCGTTGATTTATCTAGCTTTAAGCCCGGTAAGGCTAATATTAAAACCTATTTAAAGTATAGATTGCCCACCGATCGCCCAATTGTACTTTATGTTGGCCGTATTGACCCCGAAAAAAGTGTTTCCTTGGTGCTTGAAGCCTTTGCTAAGCTTTTAGAAAACGTGTCTGAAGCTTTATTAGTAGTGGTAGGGGAGGGGACTGACCGCGAACACCTCGAAGACTACGCCAAATATCTTGGCATCGATAAAAATATTAAGTTTCTCGGCCGTATTTTGCCACCCACCATCACCGACATCTATCGTGCTGGTTCACTCTTTGTCACTGCCAGCGAAATTGAAACTCAGGGTATTGTTTTAATCGAAGCCGCTGCTACTGGTCTACCGTTAGTCGCTGTAGATGCTGGCGCAGTCAGTGAAATCTGTCACAATAATAAAAACGGCTATCTCTGTCAGCCCAAGGATGTCGACGGCATTTATGAAGGCATGAAGAAAATCCTCAAAGATAAAGACCGTCAACACAGGTTCAGTCAAAACAGCCTGAAATTTGCTAAAGAGCACGACCTGAACAATACCATAGGTCGTTTTGAAGAAATCTACCAAACTGTTATTGACAGCAAAAACTCTAGCTCTTAACGAATTCAGCAATTTTTTGCGCCACTAATTCTGGCACTTCATAGTTTAAGAGGTGTCCTTCTCTGGGCAAGAACTCTGTTTTACATTTCACTCCGCGTTTTTCTAATTCTGTCGCAAGTTTTTCAGTCTTTGCTTTCTTAATTAAATGATCTTTGTCACCAGCCAAAAGCAATGTCTGCTGTTTAAATTTAAAGTCACCAACTTTATATTTCATTGAAAATTTTGCCACCTTTCTAACGTCACCACGGCTAGCAAACTTACGGCCACTTAAACACGATACCGCTAGCATTTCCCAGAATTTATCCCAGTCATTGGTATTTTTAAGATAAAGCGTGCATACTAAAGTCACTAAATCACTTGGCGCTATCGCAATTAAGGGCGCCAAACTAGTAAATACTCTAGCTGGCCTAGCCGATATTGGCGCCAATAGCACTAGTTTATCTGCTATCACTTGAGTATATTCCGCTGCCGCTGCCGCCGCCACAATCGAGCCCATGGAATGACCTACTAATATCGGTTTCTTTAACTTCTGCTTTTTAATATAATTATTCACATAATCAGCATAAGTCTCGGGCGTATATTCCGCCATTGCTCCTGCTTTACCAAAGGGTGGTAAATCTGGAATAGCTACTTCCAATCCTTGTTTTTTGAGAGCCTTAGCCACATCCTCTAGCCCTTCACTAGTTCCTCTGAATCCATGCAAAAGCAGTACGGTTGGCCTCTGTTTTTTCGGCGTTTTCATGCGCGCTCCAATCTTACTTTTTTAGTGACTTCAAAGCCTTTTTGATAGCTGGACGGTCAAAACCCACAATTCGCTCACCATTGATTTCGGTCACTGGCACTACACTAATCGAAGGATCTTCCTTAGCGCTAACTTCTTTATATTTAACACCTTGCTCATCCAACCAAGCCATCAAAGCGTGGCAATATGCGCAAGTAGTGGTGGTATATACTTTTATCATAAACTAATTATAGCACATTCAAAAGTTTATAAGTTTGAATAACATCGCTAGAAAAATTCCTAACCTTCGCTACGACCCACTCCTTAGGCACCTCAATGAGTTGCCGTTGACGCGATTGTTGGTATTGGACGGATACACAGTACTGGCATAGACGAGGAGGTAGCTCATATTGCTCGTACCGTACCAAGTAGAAGACCAGAAGCCGCCGAACGAACCCTGATTGCGCGCCGAGTCATCGTAGAAGAGGCCAGAGAGAGGCGTAGAGAGAGCGTTTTTGAAGTTAGTTTGGTTGGCAGAGTAGGCGGTATTATATAGGTAGTAATATTCACCACTACCAGAAGTAGTAGTAGGCATATGCCAACCAGCTGGGCAGATATCGGCGTCTATGTCGTAGAGAGTATCAGATTTAGGGTCTGATTCGGGAGAGCCGGTAGAACTTGTACCATTACCCCAACAATATGAGCCGGCCGAGGCGGCACAGTAGTTATAGTAGACACCAATCTTGCCACTACCATTACCATAAGTAACAGAAGCTACGGTGTCTGGGTTCCAAGTATCGTCATTGGCGTTCTTAATAGCAATAAGAGGAGCGGAGTAGCTATAACTACTAGTCCAATAAGCTACTCCAGCAGTAGGGTATTGGTCTGAAGTAGTACCAGTATTTACACCTTTAAGGTAGTTTAGATAAGTATCTGAAGCGTTAGTGTTTGATGAGGTGATGTTGTTTTTAGAAGCAACTAAGTCTAAAGCTAAGTTATCTAGCATCCAACAATTACCATCAGCGAGTTTTGCTACAGCATAGGATTTATTGTCTCTTGGGTCTACTACAGTATAAGTAGTTTCTGTTGGTGTATCTGAACAAGTATTAGCATCTATGTCTATCATACTCATACCATTAGTAATGGGATGAGGTACATAGTTAGTTACAGCTGTAAAGGTAACAGAAGTAGAGTAGGTGCCAGAAGGTTTACTTATATCTACTTTAGCGCCAAAGGTAATGTCAGTATTTGAAGTAGTGGCAGGAGTATTAGTAGCTTTAATTACGTGGTTTGGCGCATAGTTAGAGGAAGTAGATTCGTAAGCTAACACTGGGCAGTAGTTTGATGCACAGTTATAACCACCGGTCTCACTTGATTTATCTAGACCTCCAGTGTAGCCCCATGAGTTTACTGGAAAGTTTGATGAAGAATAGGCTTGGCTTAGTGTAGGAATAGTGGCAGCAGGAGAAGCTGCAGAATTAGTAAGGGCTGTAGGAGAACCATTAGTGGTATTCATCTGCAATGTATAGCCAGTAATATTATTAGTACCTACACCAATAGAAGCTACTGTAGTACAAAGCTGTGCAGCAGCTGCTGTAGCTCCGGGAGTACAGTTAAGTGTAGCAGTAGATGGAGCAGAGATATTAATTACACTATCTACATTTAACTGAACTTCAGTGTCTGTACTAGCGGAAGATTCTGCATAAGTAAGATTAATATTACTATTAAGGGCAAATAAACCAGAAAGTACAAAAAGGCTCATGATAGTTAGTCTTAATATATTCTTCTGCTTCATATCTGTTTTACGACCTTGTTTATACATAATCATTATACATCTCAACAGAGACAAATGTCAATAAATATTGTCAAAATTACAACATTTTCTAAATACTTCGTCCGGTGATATAATTAAAATATGAGTAAACAGAAAACTCCGGCCACTATCACCGTTAACCGCCGCGCCCATTACGATTACCATCTCGGCGATGAACTTTCTTGTGGCCTTAGTTTGTCTGGCAATGAGGTTCGTTTGATTCGCGATAATCACGTTCAGCTCAAAGGTTCCTTCGTCACCGTTAAAGAGCACGAACTTTGGCTCAATAACCTCACGCTTGGCGCTGATACTGCCAAGAATATTAAACTACTGGCTACCAAAAAACAAATTGCCACTTTAGAGCGCGCCCGTCAAGACGGGCTGCAAATAGTTCCAGTGCGCCTACTCGCCGGTGGTCGCTATATTAAGCTTATCATTGCTACTGGAAAATCAAAGAAAAAATACGACAAACGCGAAACCATTAAAAAACGTGATTTAGAAAGGGGAAGATACTAATGAAAATTTACTCTTGGAATGTCAACGGGCTCAGGGCAGTCTTGCGCAAAAACTCTTTGCAGGATTTCCTCGCTTCCGAAAAACCCGACATCGTCTGCCTCCAGGAAATCAAAGCCAAAAAAGATCAAGTTGAAGTCGATTTTCCCGAATTTGTCGAATATTGGAATCCCGCCGAACGCGCCGGTTACTCTGGCACTGCTACTTTTGTCGCCAACGGTGTCAATTGTCTTGGCGGCGTCACGCAACAACTCAATGGTTCCGACCCAGTAAACACCGAGGGGCGCATTCTTGTCACTGAATTCCCATATTTTTATCTCGTCAACGTTTACACTCCCAATTCCAAGCGCGACCTTTCGCGACTCAAACTCCGTGAAGATTTTTGGGATCCTGAATTTCTCAATCTCTTACGTCGCCTAGAACAAACTAAACCTATCGTCGCTTGTGGCGATTTCAATGCCGCTCATACTCCGCTTGACCTGGCTCGCCCCGATGCCAACACCAAAAATGCCGGCTTTACCGAAGAAGAACGCCAAGGAATTAAAAATCTCCTCTCGGCCGGTTTTATTGATACTTTCCGCCATTTTTATCCAAGCATTCAACGCTACACCTGGTGGTCACACTGGGGCAATGCCCGCGCCAATAACGTCGGTTGGCGTATTGATTATTTCTTCATCTCGCCCAAACTTCTGCCTTATCTTAAAAATGCCGAAATCCACGAGCACATCGTGGGCTCTGACCACTGTCCTGTTTCCATCACTTTGGATTTGCCATTATGAACCCAAATTATTGGCAAAAACAGTCAAAACCCCTCTTTGAAAATCTCACTTGGAATATTCCTGAACAAAAACAGGGAATTATCGCCCTAATCGGTGGCAACAGTCAAAATTTCCGCACTATCGAACGCACTGCCAGCCACCTTGCCAACAATTTTCCTCTCAAATCAGTCGAAATTGTACTACCAGACAGTCTCGAAAAAAAGCTCCCGCCGCTCGAAAATTTTCACTTCATGCCTTCTACTACTAGTGGCTCATTTGCCAATTCTACTAAATTTACAAAGTTTTGTAGCGCGTCGCCAAACGCCGAATCTGCCTCTGTTATTTTGCTTGGTGATTTTTCCAAGAATGCCGAAACCGCCACTGCGCTCACCGAATTCATTAAACGCACCCCTAATCCCATTTATGCCACCCGCGACACCATAGATTTAATTACCGAAGATGCCACCGGCTGGATCGAACAAAGCAATATCAACCTCATCGCCTCCATGGCGCAACTCCAAAAACTTTTCAAAGCAATCTATTTTCCCAAAATGTTATTGCTTTCTAGCCCGTTACTACCTATAATTGAAGCTTTGCACAAATTCACGCTCAGCTACCCATGCACTATTACTACTTTTCACGAAGGTCAAATTATCACCGCTCACGACGGTAATATTGTCACTACGCCCATTAAAAACACCAAATATAGCCCCATTTCACTATGGAATGGTACTCTTACGGCTAATATCGCCACGATGAACCTATTTAGTCCCGAAAAAACTCTTGAAGCCTCAGCAGCTGCGATATATCTCGATTAATTCGTCAATTTTTGCGGATTGCAAGATTTCTTTGCGGTGTTTTAGCATCACTTGACTCATCTTTTTAATCCTATCTGGATGCTTTGCCAAATCTCGCAAGGCTTTTACCATTGCTTCTACTGATGGCTCTTTGGTGCATACATAGCTCCCAGTCGGCATCACTTCTTTCATATCCGGATCACAGAAAAACACCGGACAACCATTGGCCTCTGACTCAAGTAGCGTCATAGATTGTATATCAAAATTATACGAAGTCAACGCGCTGATATGACATTCACTCATTTTGGCAAAAATTTCTTTGCGTTCAGCTGAGCCGTATAATTTAGCATTTAGATTCCATCGCAAAATTATCGCTTGTGCCACCAAAAAATCATTACCGATGCCATAAGCGTGTAATTCATAAGGCATATCTAAATCTTTTAAGGCCAGCAAAAAACCACGAAACCGTTTTTCTCGCGAAATCCGACTGTGCCAAATTATTTTTAGTGGCTCTCCTTCTTTTAGCTCGCGCACCTTTACATTTTTTATCAATAAATTATCCGCTACGCCATTTGACAACTGCTGAATTGGCTGTTTTACACCGTAATGTTTTAATTTTTTACCAAAATGTTTGGACGGAACCACCACAATATCTGCCATATTAGCGTGATTGACCATTAGTTCCCACATCTTGGCTCTCGTCAAGCTAGTTGCTAGATAATCATCTTTGTGCACTTTAATCTTATGTGGAATATAGCCAGCATGCGCTCTATTTAGAACCGTTGCCACAAAAGCCTTAAATGGATGCGGCACATTTACTGCTATGGCCGAATCTTCACGCCCATGCATCGTCTGTACCAATGGTATTTTAAATTGTTTTGCCAACAAAATTCCCGCCAAACTGCAACCAGCTTCATAATGTACATGTACCACATCAAAGCTTGCAAAATTTGGATATTTCCGAATAATAAAATCACGCACGCATCCCGGATTACGTGCCATCGGCACGCCACCAAAATGCCACACTTTGCAAGTTGGTACGACTATCACATTCTTACGCTCTGTGGGGGGTAATTTTACTAAGGAGCCGTCTAGGCCAGGACAGAACAATATTACTTCATGTCCTAGGCGTTCTAGGCCCTGTTTTTGTGCCCTTACCGACGAAGCAATTCCGCTTGCCACTTCCAAGTAAGCGTCAGTAAAAATTGCAATTTTCATGCTTTTATTTTACCATATTTCAAGGTATAATATAACAGTAATAAAAAGGAGCTATATGTATAAAACCGCCGAAAGCGTTTCGCCCAAACACCCAGATAAATTATGCGATCAAATTAGTGATGCCATTCTAGATGCTCATTTCGAACAAGACCCCAATTCTCGCGTCGCCGTAGAAGTTTGCGGCGGCCACGAACAAGTTTTTATCACTGGTGAAGTCACTTCTACTACTAAAGTGACCGACGACGAAATCAAAGCCATTGTTGATCGCATTACCGGCGAAAAATACAAAATCTTCATTAATCTAGTTAAACAATCACCCGAAATCGCTCAAGGTGTTGATACTGGCGGTGCCGGCGACCAGGGAATTATGATCGGTTATGCCACCGACGAGACCCCTGAAATGTTACCACGCGAAGTTGTCCTCGCTCGTCGTCTCAATCAATTTATTTACGAAAAATATCCTTATGATGGCAAAACCCAATTTACTTTAAAAGATGACGCCGTAGATTCTATTGTTGCTAGTTTTCAGAATGTCAGTACTAAAGATTTAAAAGCCCGTGTCGAAGAGTTCCTCAAAAATAATCACATCAC
The DNA here is from genome assembly GCA_017514665.1 of Candidatus Saccharimonadota bacterium. Taxonomy (GTDB): domain Bacteria; phylum Patescibacteriota; class Saccharimonadia; order Saccharimonadales; family Saccharimonadaceae; genus Nanosyncoccus. The sequence goes on from JAFWIX010000005.1 coordinate 43,052, forward strand.
AGAAAAACCCACTATGCACCTTAATCCCGCCGGCGACTGGCATCAAGGTGGTTTTGCTGCTGATACTGGTCTCACTGGTCGCAAATTAATCGTCGATAATTATGGTCCTCGCATTCCCATCGGTGGTGGTGCTTTTTCCGGCAAAGATCCTAGCAAAGTAGATCGCTCTGCTGCCTACATGGCTCGTCGTATCGCCGTAGATTATCTCAGAAAACGTCAAGCTCACGAAGTTTTTGTGCGCCTCGCTTACGCCATTGGTGTTGCTGAACCATTAGAGCAAACTGTCATCATTGACGGCAAACCCGAAATCATCGAAGGTTACGACCTTACACCAAAGGGAATCACCAAATATCTAGATTTGCTTCGTCCTATCTACGAAGCCACTGCTCGTTATGGCCACTTCGGCGAAGGGTTTGATTGGGATAAGTAATTAGTTCTTTGCTTAAAAACTACCTCCACCGCCGCCACCAGCCCCAAAAGCATTAGGGTTCATCAAATCACCCAAATAAGCATACGAGTAATGGCTCGGTGGAGCTAATTCTCTACAACCAGGCCAATAATCGGTATAGCCGTTATGCCATGACGCTTCGCAAATCACAATCTTTTTGCCACCATCACTCACACCCATTACTACACCTGTATGATTAGGGCTGTTTGTACTAAATACTGCATATGGCTGCGGTTCGTTTCCAGTTTTAACTCCATGTTCGCTAGCTAACTTATTGACAGTATCAGATCCTTGGCGCAACCCAACACCTTTCGGGCCTAATGTTGTATATCGATTTGCAAACCATTGCGAAAACGCTGAACAGTTATTTAATGTCCCATGAGGCGAACAGCCACCACTAGGGCATTGGATCATTGCGCCCTCAAACATATACGTGCTCTTCTTCTCCTTTTTAGCGGCTTCCTTACGATAGCCAGATTCCATCCACGCTTTGGCCTCCGCCAATGTCATACCACCCTCTTTCAAACCAGTACCCCCTGTACTATCGCCCACCTCTTCGCAATAGTCGCAATTATCTTCAGCTGCTTTCTTTTCTTCCACTTTACCTTTGTAGCGAAAAACATGAAAGCCGCTCAAAACTTTTTTAACTTCTTTGTCAATCGCTCCGTAAGCTTTGTAATAATGTCCTTCTGACAAGTACCCCTTACCATCTACTTCCACGTATATTGCAGCATGTCCTTTTACGTTACCGGGCCTAATCAAAACATCGCCCGACTGATAATCAGATACCTTTTCTATTTTTACTTCCTCCCAGTTTTCCGTATCTTTCTGCAATTGTTTTTGAATCCACGACGGGCTACGATGTACTTTTTCGGTATCAATTACGCCAGCATATTTTAAGACGGTAGTTGCATAAATAGAGCAGCTCGCCCCATCATTTGAAGTACCATACTTATACTTCTTTTTCGTAATTTCGTCAAAATACTTTCTACCGGCTGGAGTCCAGTTGCCCTCTTTCGTGCTTCTGTTTACTTTATATTTAGATTTTGCTGTTCCTTTTGGCCAACCAAGTTCTAACGCCGCCGCCGCTATATTACCAGTACCTCTTGCGCTTTCACCAGTTGTCGTACTAGTCTCTGTACTAGTTTCCGTACTATTCGTCGTACTGCTTGAAGCCTTTAAACTATTTGAGGTTCCGGCATTTTTTAACATTTCTTCGGTGATTACGGTCTGTTGCTCTTTGGCGTTCTTAGGACGCAAAGCCCAGGTAACACGTTCGTCGGAAGACTCCTCCACTGCCAAATAAGCTCCTGCTTTTCCATTATATTTTCTCTTCATATGGGACTGGACACCATAATGTTTATTGCCTATTTTACCTATATAAACCCAGACGTGCCCTTCACGCAACGCTACATCACCAGGTTGGAAATCATCCAATGAGGATGTTTTTATAACGTCCCACTTTTTATTTCCGCCGTCTTTCGCAAGAGGAATCATGCCAGCACCCAAACCGCCAGGAAAATTCTTGTCAACGCCAGAATATCTCACGACGACTGCAGCACCAATATCGCAAGCAGCCCCTGAAGCACGCTGACCATTCCCGTGCCCCTTAAACACTGCATCATTCGCTGCTTTAAAGTTTGCCGTTGGATGACCACCATGCCAAGCTCGGTCTTTATCAGAAACATCTATTGGATGTGCCAAACATATTGCCGTAGCCACCACATCCATATTGTTCTGTGCGCAATTACTGCCGCTGGACCCAGCAACACATTTTGGCGTACCTTGAGTACGATAAATACGATAATTATCATTTCCACCAAAGAAGTTCTTATAGCCAGCCCAATAACCTGGATCGTTTTCTCCTGCTATCGACGCCGCCAAAATATATCCCTGACCATCACGCTGCCCATAAATTTCGATATGTGAATCGCCCTTTACACGGATATCTCCTGGTTGATAAGTCTCTTCCTTTGAAGCATCGCCATTCACTAATGTATATGTCTCAGGGTGATTCTTCATATATTCTTCTTGGGTACTAACATAGCCATATGGAAAATCACTATCAACACCAGATGCCCTCACTACTGTAGCTACATAATGTGTACAAGCTTTTCCGTGATCAACACAAGTACCCGGGCATTTCGCCTCTTCTTGTGCCTTTAGATACGCTTCAGTTGGTCCTTGTTTTGCTGAATCCATCGGTTGATCTGCTAACTCCCACGCCTTATCGTGCAAACTTGAAGTGACGTCGCTATTTGATGCTCCCACCGTAGATGACGATTCGCCGTTACTAATAAAAGTTCTACCAGATTGTCTGCTATATATCTCATTGGCCCGTTTACGGCGATTAGACATATTCTCGCCATTTATTTTGGCAGGGTCTACGCAGTCCGCACAACGTTCTACGCTTTTAGCGAAATAATTTGCCGCATCGTCAGGAGAATTCTTTTTATAAAGTTCCTGATAGCTCTTATCTATCTCGGACTTCAAAAATTCTATTTCCGCTTGATACAACTTATTTGCGTCTTCGTGACCAACTTTTTCAATAAACTGATCGCCAGAAAGTCCACCATAGGTTGACCCTTCTTCAAGATATTTGACTAAGCTAGGAAATCTCTTTTTAACGTAATTAGCCATTTCTGGTCGACGTCCACCATCCCACTGAATCAGACCCAAGCCCTTGCCAGAATCTTTATCCCAGATTGAGCTCGAAAAACCATTGCCAGTACCTTGGTGACGGCTCGGGCCTAGACCGCTCTCGCCCACCATATTGCCCATCACGCCAGCTGCTTGTTCTTCCTTCATGAAGCTTGTTAACCCAGACCACACTTTTTCTTCAGCCGTAGTACCAGATATTGAAACTATACCACTCAAAAAACTATTGCCACTACTTTCGGCCGTGCACGGTTCATAGAATACGATTCTGTTTTGTGAAAAAATCGTCTGCTCTTCTTTTATTAGAGGGTTTTCTTCGGCAAAAGCTAACTGGTTTGATAAGCATGATTTCGCTACTTTGAGATTTATCGTTCCGATAATTTTTGTAATTTCATTACCACTCAAAATTATACCAGATGCCAAAAACACTACTAATATCAAACCAAAGATTTTATGTTTTTGCACAAAATTAAACATTATCTTTATTGTATCATATTTTTTATCAATTTATATCCCATTTTATGCTATAATATACCCATTGGGCGAGTGGCGGAATTGGTAGACGCGCTAGACTCAAAATCTGGTTCTTTCACGAGAGTAAGGGTTCAAGTCCCTTCTCGCCCACCATCAAAAATTATGCGCACTGATGATTTTGACTATAATCTGCCCGAGGAGTTAATTGCGCAAACGCCCATCAAGGATCGTGCCAGTTCTAGGCTTCTCGTACTAAACAGGAAATCGCAAAGTCTTAGCGACCATATTTTTTCTGATATCATTGATTATTTGAATCCTGGCGATGCACTAGTATTAAATGAGACTAAAGTCCTCCCAGCTCGCATCTTCGGCACTAAAGCAGACACTGGTGGCGCCGTAGAATTGTTGCTTTTAAAAGACCTAGGCGATGATACCTGGGAGTGTCTCGCTCGTCCACAGAAACGTCTTCATCAAAATACCAAAATCACCTTTAATGATAATCTTTCTGCAACTGTCGTCAAAACTCTAGAAGAGGGAATTACGCACGTTAAATTCACCCATCAAGGTATTTTTTTAGAAATTCTTGAAAAACTCGGCACTATGCCCTTACCGCCTTATATTCATAAACAGCTAAAAGATCAATCGCGTTATCAGACAGTTTACGCCAAAAATCTCGGCTCTGCTGCTGCGCCTACCGCCGGATTACATTTTACGCCCGAATTATTAGAAAAAATTGAGCAAAAGGGAATTAAAATTATCAAAATCACCCTCCATGTTGGCTTGGGTACTTTTCGTCCCGTTTCCGTGGAAGATGTCGCCAAGCACCAAATGCACACCGAAAGTTATTACGTGTCCGAACAGGCCACCAAAGAGCTTAACAATATCAGAAAAAACGGCGGCAAAATCTTCGCTGTTGGTACTACGACCGTTCGCACGCTAGAGACCGTCATGCAAAAATATGGCAAATTCAAAGCTTGCGCCGGCGAGACTAATATTTTTATTTATCCAGGCTACGAATTTAAGGGTACTGATGCCATGATTACAAATTTTCACCTACCTAAATCCACTCTTCTGATGCTAGTTTCTGCCTTTGCTGATCGCGATTTAATTTTAAAGGCTTATGGCCACGCCATCGCAGAAAAATACCGCTTTTTCTCCTTTGGCGATGCTATGTTGATTATTTAATATTATGAAAATAGAATATAAAATTATCAAAACCGAAAAGCATACTGGTGCCCGCCTGGGCGAAGTTACTTTTACTGATAAAGACGGTTTTAAGCAAACTTACGAAACCCCCATGTTTATGCCAGTTGGTACTCAAGCTACCGTGAAAACTCTTAGTCCCGAACAAGTCAAAGCTACTCATCCTGGTATTATTTTGGCCAATACTTATCACCTCTGGCTTCGTCCTACGCCCGAAGTTGTCAAAGAAGCTGGTGGCCTACATAAATTTATGAACTGGCATGGTCCTATTCTTACAGATTCGGGCGGTTATCAAGTCTTTTCGCTTGCTAAAAATAAGAAGAAGGATATCACTGAAGAGGGCGTGTATTTCAAAAGCGAAATTGACGGCCGACCACTTTTTCTTACTCCCGAAAAATCCATCGAAATCCAAAATATGCTCGATTCTGACATTGCTATGAGTTTCGACGAATGCCCACCCGCCACCGCTGACCATACATATCTCAAAAACAGCATCGAACGCACTTTGCGCTGGGCTGAACGTGGCAAAAAAGTTCACAATAACTCCGAGCAAAATCTTTTTGGTATCATCCAAGGTGGCCCCTATGAAGATTTACGCAAATTTTCTGCCCAAGAAACTGTCAAGATGGATTTTGACGGTTACGCTATCGGTGGCGTTGCCAATGACGACGAGTCAAAAGATGACATGTATAAGGCTGTAGAGTTTTCTACACCTTATCTTCCCGATGATAAAGTTCGTTATCTGATGGGTGTCGGTGAACCGGTTGATTTGCTCGAAAGCGTAATTCGCGGTGTTGATATTTTTGACTGCGTTTCACCTACGCGCCTTGCCCGTCACGGCAATGCTCTAATTACTGGCGTTCGTAATACCAAGCAGGGCCCCAAAGAAAATCGCCTTAATCTTAAAAACGCCCGTTTTAAGCATGACTTCACGCCAATTGAAGAAGCTTGTGATTGTTACGCTTGTAAAAACTACACTCGTGCCTACATCCATCACTTAATGCGCTGTGGTGAAGCTTTTGGCGCCACTCTGCTTTCTATTCACAACATCCGTTTTCTTATTCATTTTTGTGAACAAATGCGCAACGCCATCCGCAAAGACCGTTTATTAGATTTTCGTGATGAATTTTTAAAAAATTAATTATGGTATAATAAGTCTATGGATAATAATAACGGTGGGCTTTCTCCGACCGAGCGTCAACGCAAAACCGCCGCCGAAATCACCAGAAGAAGAGTGCTCGAAGCTTACGAAAAGCAAGGGCATTATACATCTGTCGAAAAATCCGAAAAACCCAAAGAACACATCAATAAAGAAGATTGGCAAAAATATCATTCTGCTTGGCAAAATTACTATCAGAAGTATTATGGTGATTATTATCGCAATGCGGCTCGCAATTACATCGCTAGCGAAAAACTCAAAGCCAAACGTCGCGCCGAAGAGGAAGAGCCGGAGCCCACCATTAATCCTGCCGATACACTTCGCCAGCAAATCCAATCCGGCAACAAACCACGCCGCGCCCGAAAATTCTGGAAAAAGCACCATCGCCGCCTCATCCCTATTTTTGCTGGCGTCGCTGTAGTATTAGTATTCTTATTCTTGCAGTACAACCGCCTAATCTTTGCCCCAATTGCCGCCTATATATCACCAGGGAATGGCGAAGGCGCCACGATTACTGCGCTTGATTCTAGCACCAGTGTTAATGTTGGGCCAGACCCTAAACTCATCATTCCCAAACTCAACGTTGACGTACCAGTACATTTCGGTATCAGTAACGACACTGCTACCGTCAATAATGCCATGAACAATGGTGTTGCGCACTTTGTGATTCCTGGAGGCAGCGCCTATCCAGGCCAGATTGGCAATCTTATTATTACTGGGCACTCCGCCGGCGATGTTTATAGCAACAATCAATACAAATTTATCTTTTCGGGCCTAGAGCGCCTTGATGTTGGTGACACTGTTTACATTAATTACGAATCTAAACGCTATACTTATTCGGTCGTCGGTTCCGAAATCGTCGAACCAGATGATCTTGCTGCTCTCACTAAAGAAACCGATAAACCCATGCTCACCCTCGTTACTTGCACGCCGCTTGGCACTTCGCGTTACCGCCTACTTGTTCACGCCGAGCAAATCAATCCGCCAGTTGACACCAATACCGAAGCTGCCAACACCACCGCTTCTGCCGATCATTCTGAATCACTGCCGTCCAATGAAGATACTTTTTTTGAAGGCATCTGGAACTTTCTAACAGGTAAACAATAATAAAGAAGGCTACTAGGTTTTTTGCGAGGGAGTAAAGCTTGGGCTAGCGCCCTTGAGCGCTCCCGAGCAAAAACGCCTAGCAGCCTTCTATCTTATTACTTCCCTTATCAAATTTCCACTGCTTACATAATAAAGGTATTTGTTGTTGCCGCTAATCATTACGGCACGGTCACTTACTCCATCTTTAACTATTTCTCGTTCATTTGCGCCATCGAAATCCCAAACGACCACTTTATTATCTAGAACATCATACAGCATACTATCATCTATCCATTTCACTTTGTCACTCTTAGACTCGTAATTTACTATTTTATTAGTGTCAAGATCAATTGAGACAATATTCTTACCTTGTTTTGCTAATACATACTCACCACCACGGCTCACCGTTAAATTGTCTGGTACGAAGCCAAAATTATACTCCAAAACTAGCTTCAAAGTTGAATCATCACTATCTAATAAAACTTTATTGTTGTTATTTTTCTTCATTTCGCTTGTATAAGCTGGGTACTCACCCGAATAAATATCTATCTTGTTGCCCACTGCATAAATCAAATACTCATCATCATAATAAGCACTGCTGCCTACCAGCACTTTTTCATCTGTGTCTAAAACTTTTACTACTACACTTTCTTTAGCGCCATCTTTATAAATGCCGATATTGCGTTTACCGTCATCATTCTTGTCTGTCACATAAACTATGTCTGCGCCATGGTTGGTAAATCCTGCCACTTTTTCTACTAAAATGCGCGATATCGATTTATTTCCAATATCAATTTTGCGCAAATTACCATTCTCGAGCGTTAAAATCCGTTCGGCTGAACCACTCGCTAATTCAATTCTATTAAAATTCATACCAAACTCTTTAGTGACATTGACGCTTTCAGTCACATCCTTTAGGTCTATCAACGCCCATTCGGTGTTGCCCTCAAAGCTAGCCTTGACTAACACCTTATCTTCATCGCTATCCCATTTGATCTGCTCAATTTTGCCGGTAAATTTATTTTCTTTAATAAAAGTAAAGACTTTTGTTACGTCCACCTCTGTGGTTTCTACTTCGTCATTTTTAACGTTCATCAAAGTCCACTTGGTACTATCTGGTTTAGCATATAATAAATAGTTGCGGTTTTCTGATGCGCTATAAAACATCAAATCTCCCAGAGCAATCACTTTTTCTGGTTTACGTTCTAACAAGAATAATCTCGGAGAATATAGGCGCATCAAACTACCTGGCTCCATAGTCACGGTTTTCTCCCAACTATCATAGCCATCTTTGGTAATTTTAATATAGTGCTCACCTGGAGATAAAGACTCGCTCAAATTAGAACGCGCAAACAAAACTTTGCCATCTATTTCAACCGTCGCCCCAGTAGGCATAGTATGAAGCTGCATCAACCCAGATTGTTCTATCTCGCCTTCTTTGCCGAATTTATAGCCCATCGCCACCAGAGTCATCACCACCACAATAGCTATCACGGCAAACACCATAAATGTCTCAGCTAGAACTGTAAAGATTTTTTGTCGTCGCTTTCTCTGTTCGCGATTCATAAAATATATTATATCATAAAAATTAACAAAAATACTCTTGCTTTTCATTGTGCTTGACGTTATAATAAGTTAAAGCATAATGCGAGGTATAAATGAACAAAGAGAAGCAATCTGTAAATAATTCAAGCTCGGTGGCACATCGTAAAATACAACGTTCTACTACGCTCAATCGCAAATACGTCAAACGACCTTCTGCTAAGGATATCGTCGAGGATCCTACCACCGTTAAGGTTAATGTCACCCCCAAAGTTAAAGTCAATTCCCGGACCTATGCTCACAAATCCAGCACCACCAAACAGTCTACCACCGGTATTATCCCCACAGCCAAAGCTGATATTCCTGCCCAACCCAATCCTTACGCCAAAGCCATCAAAGCTCGCAAAACCGCTCAAGTTAGAACTACCAAGCCCACCAGTCAACCTTCTGCTAAAGAATTAAAAGACCGCGCCATCCAGCAAGCTATGCGCTCAGTCGCCACTATGGATACTTCTACCGTTATCGCGAGTGAAAATTTGACACCTCAAACCATCAAATCTAGCAAAGTTAAATCTCAGCCCATCAAGGCCAAAAAGCAAAAGACCAAAAGGGCCGACAAGCCGATGAATACTGGCGGCAATGGTAAGCGTTTTGTCTTAGCTTTTGCTTGTGCTGCAGCTTGCGTAATCGCTTTAGCACTCTTTGTCAACGCTAACATGCCTGACATTTCAGTTCGCGTCGCTGCTATGCAGACCGGCATTGAAGCCTCCTATCCATCTTATGTACCACGCGAATATTCACTTTCTAATATTCTTTCCGAAGAGGGTAAAATCACCATGGAATTTACTAAATCTGACGGCGAGAAATTCACCCTCACTGAACAAAAATCTTCCTGGGACAGCAACGCCTTACTCAATAATTATGTTAAAGAAAACTGGCAAGATAATTACATTACCACCCACGAGCAAGGTGTTACTATCTATATTAAGAATTCCAGCGCCGCCTGGGTTAATGGTGGCATCCTCTATACGCTTGAAGCTGCTGACAACACTTTGACCAAAAAGCAGATCAACAGCATCGTCGTTTCTTTGTGATATAATTAAGACATGAAAACTCGCTTTGCCCCCAGTCCAACTGGCTACATTCATATTGGCAACGTTAGGAGTGCTATTTATCCTTATTTACTCGCCAAACAAAAACATGGTAAATTTATTTTACGCATTGAAGATACTGATCGCGAACGTTACGTCGAAGGCGCCACCGAGCTTATTATGGATACCTTAAAGTGGCTAGGATTAGATTGGGACGAAGGCCCCGTAATTGGTGGTCCCAACGCGCCATATTTTCAAACTGAGCGCAAGAGCATTTATCACAAATGGGCACAAAAATTAATTGCTGAAGGCCGCGCTTATGCCGACCCTACCGCTCCAGATATTATTAATAAATATCGTCAGGAATGCACTGACAAAAAAATCCCGTTTTTGTATCGCAACTTTCGCCCTACTGACACGCCTGAATGGCACGAAGGATTGCCACTGCGTTTCAAATCCGACCCCAAGCCTCGCAAATGGCATGATGTCGTAATGGGTGATTTATCGGTCGGATCAGAAGTTCAGGACGATATTATTTTAATCAAAAAAGACGGCTTACCAACTTATAATTTTGCTCATATTGTCGATGATGCCGAAATGGACGTCACTCACGTCATTCGCGGCGCTGAATACCTTTCTAGCGTACCCAATTATCTTGCGCTTTACGAAGCCCTTGGCCTAGAAGTTCCAATACTAGTCACCTTGCCACATATCCTCGGTCCCACTGGCAATAAAAAGCTCAGCAAACGTGATGGCGCTAAATCTGTCGTCGATTATCGCGACGATGGTGTACTACCAGAAACTATGTTAAATTACCTTGCTTGTCTTGGTTGGAACGATGGCACTGAACAAGAAATTTATACACATGACGAATTAATCGAGCGTTTCTCTTTAGAACGCATTCAGACTTCAGGCGCACGCTTTGATGAGACCAAATTGCTCTGGCTCAATGGTCAATGGTTGCGCCGCTTAGTCGAAGAACAGGGAATCGCTCAGTTCTATCCTCGCACTGAAGGGTTTTGGCCAGACAGCGCCAAAGCTTACGATGCTAAATACCGACAAAAAGTTTTTGCTATCATTTATGATCGTCTCAAAGCTCTTTCAGACCTCCGCACTATGACTAGCTATTTCTTTGAAGATCCAAATATCGACCTCAAATTAATTATAGACAATAAATTCCTCAAAAAATTCTCTGAAAACGAGTTGGTTGATTTTCTCCAGCAATCTGTCGCTAAGCTTCAAGGCACCGATTGGGACGAAAAATCTCTACAGTCAGCACTCAACCAATTACTCGAAACTACTACGCTCAAGCCCGCTGAACTATTTAGCCTGATTCGTATTGCTTTATCCTATGCACCCTTTAGTCCCGCGCTCAATCTCACTCTTGCCACGCTCGGTCGTGAAACTTCACTAGCACGCTTAAATTCCACCATCACCGCCCTTGCCAACGCTTAATACTTATGCTAAAATTAAACTAAATTAAAGCGAGGAAATTTTGTTTATGGAGAATACAACACCGCCAAATCCGTCAGTTATTGAATTCAGTGATGCTGATTTAGATGTTAACAGTAAGCCCCACAAAAAATCTGGCAAAAAATCAAAAAAACCTCGCAAACCTTTAACTAAAAAACAGAAGATTATCATTATTGTCACTGCTGCCGTGTTGTGTTTGCTAATGATTGGTTCAGCTATTTTGCTTTATACCCTAGCGCAAAAACAACTCGAACGCGAAGAGTCTGCCAAGTCAGAACCAATTTATAGTATCCTGACTGGCGAAAACATCGAAAGCGAAGAGCTTAACAAATCACCCACTTTCTGTGTTCAGACCCCTAACGGTATGGACGGCGCTCGCCCTCAGGTCGGCTTAAACCAAGCTGGCGTAGTATTTGAGGCTATCGCCGAAGCTGGCATCACTCGCTTTGCTGCGATTTACCAGAATCCCACGTCTTCCGTAATCGGTCCGATCCGTTCACTTCGTACTTATTACTTAGAATGGGATACACCTTTTGATTGTACTATTGTTCATGCTGGCGGTTCTGCTGAAGCAATTGCTGCTGTTTCTAAAGGTGGTTATCGCGATCTTACCGAATCCACCGAATATATGTGGCGCGACTCTAGCGGGTATCATGCGCCCAACAATCTCTTCACCTCGCCTGAGTTATTGAAAAAATTTAATGATAGCAAAGGTTATGAAACTTCTACGCTTACCGCTTTTCCACGCCTCACGCCAGTAGCTGCGCTTGATGCGGTTGACGCCAACTACGCCGCCGCCCACCCTGAAGAAGCCACCTCCGATGACGCCAATAGTGACTCCGAAGCTTCTCCAGCCGAAGCCATACCTCTAGTTGAAACGATTCACGTCAACTTCGGTTCTCAACCTAATTTCAATACCGTCTACACCTATAACTACGAGAGTAATAGCTATCTTCGCTCCTACGCCAGTGGCGCCGCCCACATGGTCTATACTTGCCCCAATGATCTCACCGGGGAAGTCAAGCCACAAAAAGATTGCGGCGAACCATCTCAAGTTGCACCAAAAGCTATCGCCGTCATGCGCGTCAACGAATCCACTGCTTCTGACAATTATCACCAAAACATTACTACCGTAGGTAGTGGCGAGGCTATCATTTTCCAAAACGGCCAAGCTATCAAAGGCACCTGGAAGAAAACCGCCGTCAAAGATCAGATTAAATTTACTGATGAATCCGGCAAAGACATTGCCTTTACCCCCGGCCAGCTCTGGATTGCCGCTGTTCCTCAATTTGGTTCAGTTGAATATTAATCTGTTATAAAAAGCCCTTGACATTCTTGTTTTGCTCATGCTAAAATAGTAGCACAAGATATGAAGGTCATTAAAAACAAACATTTTAGCGTATATAATTTTAGGTTATCCAAGGTCAAGTTAGCCTCAGTTTTTGGTAGTTTGGCATTATTGATTATGGGATTATTTATGGTACCTAATTTTGCACCAGAAGCTACGCATGCTGAAGGCGCTAATGCAGATCCTACTATTTCGATTATTCCAGCTGGTGATTTAGAATTAGACGTTAATCCTACCGCTAGTGGTAACTTTGGTTCTGTTTCCGCTAACGTTTCGGTTAGCACTACTAATACTACCGGTTATACCTTCACTATGAGTACAGTAGGTACTAGTACTGATCTTACTAATAGTAGGATAGATTATACTCAGTCTGGCAACCAAAATCTTAAGATTACTAATCTTTCTGCCTCTACTGCTCAGTCTAGCTTTGCTAACAACAAATGGGGCTATAACGTTTCTAAATCAAACACTTATATCAAAGGTGCTGCTAATACTTATGTACCAGTACCAAACAGTAATAGCCAACAATCCGATAAAGAAATTGAAGTTACAGACACTACTGGCTCTAATACTTATACCTTTAGATATGGCGTTAAAGCTGATTTAGCTCTGCCTTCTGGAGACTACAGTAATACTTTAGTCTACTCAGCTACGGCTAATCCCTTGCCTACTATGCAGAATTTTGATTATGCTGCTTGCCAAGCTCTTACTGCAGATCAGACTGTCACTTTGTATGACTCACGTGACGATACCCCTTATACCGTAGCTAAACTCCAAGATGGTAACTGCTGGATGACCCAGAACCTAGAATTAGGCAAATACGGCACGTCCATGAATCTTACCAGTGACACTTCTAATGTTTCATCTTCTGGTTATACTCTCAACTTCTCTTATGCTAATAACTCCGTTTATAAAGGCAACTCCAACAAATACGGTAATTACTATAGCTGGCCTCAAGCTACTGCTGGTTCTGGCACCACCACAGAGGGCGAAGACGCTCCATATGATATTTGTCCTAAAGGATGGCGTCTTCCTTCCGCTTCGTCTACCGGCGCTACGGACAGCGAATTTTACACTATGCTTAACCACTACATTGCTACTGGTACCTGGTCTAGCAACTATTGGTCTGATGTTAACACATCTAATCTTACTAACGCCCCTGTATCCCTTGTATTCCCGGGCTATATGGATTCTTCTAACGGCTCCATAAGCGATCAAAATAGCAGAAGTGATTGGTGGTCTGCTACCGCTTCCGGTGTTTCTGGTGCATTTGATTTGCACGTTTACAAAAATAGTACAAACAGCAGTGTGAGTCCAAGAATTCGATATACTAACACTGGTGGTTTTTCTGTTCGTTGTTTACTCGACAAGCCTGTTATAAAAAATGGCATGTACATGCAGGATGTCACCCAGGAGCAAGTTTCTAATACCCCAACAGATGTAACATATACTCTCAAAGACAAACGTGATGAAAAAGAATATACTGTGGCCAAGCTCCAAGACGGCAACCTCTGGATGACACAGAATCTTGCTCTAGGTGATTCTACCGCTATGAATCTCACTCAAGCTAATTCTAATGTAGGCCCTTCTGGCTTCACTCTCCCGGCTAGCGTGACTGAAGGTAGTTGGACCGGCTCTGACGATAACCCCGAATTCTTTAATTATGCCGGTAACTACGCATCTCAACAAGCTACTAATAAATACGGTAATTACTACAACTGGCCAGCCGCTACTGCCGGTTCTGGTACTAGTGCCACCACTTCTGGTGACGCCCAGTATTCCATCTGTCCCAAGAACTGGCATCTTCCTTCTGCTGGCAACAGCTATACTGCTAGCGAGCAGTATATTATGTTAAACAACTATATTACTACTGGCACCTGGAATTCTGGTACCTTTCCAAGCTGGTCTGATGTCACTATCACCGAATACGCAGACGCTCCTATTTCGCTTGTGTTCGCAGGCTACTACTCCGGAAATTTGAACGACCAGGGCAGTAGCAGCAATTGGTGGCAATCTACTGCTTACGATAATGACGATGCCTACTACTTTGGTGCGCGTAGTAATGGCCGCGTGACTCCGCGATTTAGCAGCTTTAAGCGTCTCGGTTTCTCCGTTAGGTGTTTAATGCCTGGCGCGTAAAATTTTTCCATAAAAAATGGTGACTCCTGCGGGATTCGAACCCGCGATTTTCTGGATGAGAACCAGACGTCCTAAACCACTAGACGAAGGAGCCGAACGAGAAGAAAAAGTTGAATTTATTCATACTTTTTCTTCGAATGAGGTTCCGCAAGATTTTGCCGAAGGCAAAATCTTCAGGAGCCATAATCCTATCCTACCATACCTTGAATTCCTTATCAAGATATTATATAATAATCCCATGAAAAATTTCCCCTTAGTCGCATTAATTGGCCAAACCAACGCCGGCAAATCTAGCCTGCTTAATCGTTTTGCGCACAAAAATATTGCCATTACGGCGCGCGAAGAGGGAACTACGCGCGACAACGTCGTTGCTACTATTGACAATCAATTTATCTTGATAGATACTGCTGGGCTTAAAGACCCTAATGATGATTTTGAAGCTAGTATTCAAGATCAAATTACTGATGCCATTGATTCTGCCGACCTGATACTACTCACGCTCGACAGTACTAAATATCCTGACCAAAAAGATAAGCAAATTGCCAAACAAGCTCTCAAATCCCAAAAACCAGTCTTGCTCCTCCTTAATAAATCCGACCAAGGCGAATCCTTGGACGATGCCGAATTCCTCAGTCTCGGCATTAAGCCCGCCGAGACTTTCCGCACTTCCGCTACCACCGGTCACGGCACTAAAGAAGTCAAAGGAGCAATCTTGAGCGAGCTTGAGAATTCTGGGGTATTTCGGAGCGCGGCAGCGCGAGATATAGCGCCAGCCGCCCATGGCGATGGGCCGGCTGGACGCGACCCCAGAAGTCTCAAGCTTGCCCTAATCGGTCGTCCAAACGTCGGCAAATCCAGTCTCTTCAACTCTCTTGCCAAAAAGCAACAAGCCATCGTTAGCAGCCGTCAGGGCACTACGCGCGATGTTAATCGCGTCAATCTTAAATTCAAAGGCCAGAACCTCGAAATTCTCGACACCGCCGGTTTGCGTAAACCCGGCAAACGCGAAGTTGGTATTGAAAAATTCAGCGCCATTCGTTCTCTCGCTGCCATCGAAGAAGCCGACGTCTGCGCTCTACTTATTGATGCCACTGAACCTCATAGTAAACTCGATCAATCACTCGCCGGTCAAATCATTGACGCTGGCAAAGGTATCGTCCTCGTCGTCACCAAGTGTGATCTCATCGACTCTACTGATGAAATTCTTAACAATCTAGAGCGTGATTTTAATTTCTTGCCCTACGCACCCGTACTGCTTACCAGTGCCGAAACTGGCAAAAACGTTACTAAGCTCTTTGAATTAGCGCTTGAAATCGACCAGACTCGCCACCAAGAAATCAAAACCAGTGAGCTTAATAAAATCCTCAACGATGCAATTATTAGCCATCCACCCGCTGGCCTCAAAAACACTCACCCTAAACCCAAATACATTGTTCAAACCGACACTTGTCCGCCCTGGTTTGTAGTGCATGGTCGCGAAATGGAACTCATGCACTGGTCATACAAACGTTTCTTAGAACGTAAAATCCGTGAACAATATCCTTTTATCGGTACACCAATCTTTTTCTCTTTTAAAAATGACAAATAACATCTGGAACCAACTACCCAAACATTTTCTCTGCCTTGCCCCAATGGAAGGCATCACTGATATTTTGTTTCGCCAAGTCGTCGCTAAAGCTGGCCGTCCTGACCTCTTTTTTACTGAATTCACCAACGTTTCGAGTTACGCGTCCGAAAAAGGCCGAAATAACGCTCTAGAACGCTTTGAAATTGCTCCTACCGACTCACCAATCATTGCACAAATCTGGGGCAAAATCCCTGAGCATTATTCGGCGACCGCTCACGCGCTCAAATCACTTGGTTTTTCTGGTATTGATATCAATATGGGTTGCCCCGATCGTCATGTCAATCGCGCCGGTGGTGGCGCAGCGATGATTCGCACCCCTGAACTCGCTGTAGAATGTATTCAGAGCGCGTGCAAAAACGCCGAAAATCTCCCTGTTTCGATCAAAACCCGTCTTGGTTATACCTCTGTAGACGAATATAAAGACTGGCTATCAATTCTCTTAAGGCAAAATCTCGCCGCTCTCACTGTGCATTTACGCACCAAAAAAGAAATGTCTAAGGTCGCCGCCCACCACGAACTTATCCCTGATATTACCGCCCTCAGAAATCAAATTGCACCAGACACCAAACTCATTATTAATGGTGATATTAAAAACAAACAACACGCCGAAAGAATCTGGCAAAAATACCCTGACATTGATGGCGTTATGATTGGTCGTGGCGTCTTGGAAAATCCCTACTGCTTTACCGACCACCAACCCACCAAAAAAGAGCTGTTAGAGCTCTTAAACTACCACCTAGACCTCTTTGAAGAACACCCCCTCCACTCTTTTGAGCCCCTAAAGCATTATTTCAAAGTTTACATCAACAACTTCCCCGGCGCTAGCAATCTTCGCGCCCAGTTAATGGAATGTCACTCAGTGGCAGAAGCTAGAAAAATCTTAAAGCATTAAACGGAAAAATTCTCACTGATACCGGCCCAATTACGCGACAATAGGGAATCGTGCCAAGACCATTACGCGAATCATAAGAATTAGAGCCTTCACGATTGTCACCAGACACAAATATTTCACCCTCCGGCACCACTAAATCTACTTCGCCCGAAGTGTGTTCTTTGGGCCCATCCGAACCATCGCGCCAGCCATTATCATAAACAAAACCTTCTGGATGCTCTTCGTTGTAAATCGTCATCACGCCATCTTTTACTACCACGCGTTCGCCCGGAAACGCTATCACGCGCTTGATTAAATATTGATCTTTGGTGTTAGCAGGAGGATCACAAGTTACCGGGCCCTCTGCGCTACCATTTGCAAAGACAACAATTTGGCCACGTCCTGGCACGTAAGCATTACCTAGAAAATGTGACCACGTCACCGCTGCGCGATTAACAATAATTCTATCATCGTCTTGCAAAGTGTTTTCCATGCTAGAGCCCACTACATTGTAAGAGCGAAATACAAAAGCGTTCAAAATCAGCGTGCCAACCACTACGCAAGCAATAAAAATCGCCAGACTCAAAGCGTCTTTAAGCAGAGGATATTTCTGAAAAAACTTCGCTTTCCCTTCCATACATTCTATTGTACCATAAAAACCACCTTTCCGCTTACATTTTTCTCGCACAAAACACAAATTTAAGTTTTTCTTAAGTTTTTTTGGTATAATATAACAGTATGGCAGACTACATATTAATACGCAAAGGACGCAACGCTCTCAGCTCAATCATCTATATCATCTTAAATATTTTACTGGGTGTTGGTTCTATCGCCTTGACTATCATCACTAAAAGCTGGATTCCTGGTATCGCCCTGGTACTGCTTTCCAAATGGCGTATTTTTGCCGTTCGTCCATATTATTGGTTGCTAAATATTAAATCAAACCTCGTTGATTTAATTGTCGGTTCTAGCTTTGTGCTGTTGGCATTTTCGGCTGGCGTCACTGAAATCTTACCAGTTCACTGGATCCTTGCTGCCGGTTATGCGATTTGGCTGACACTAATCAAACCTCGCACCTCGGCTCTCGCCAACGAAGCTCAGGCTCTAATTGCTGTTTTTCTCGGCATTAGCGCCGCGGTTATGCTTGGTGCTGCTTACAATTCTATTTGGTTGGTATTAGCGGCCTTTATCGTCGGTTATGGCGCTTCTCGTCACATTCTCGTTCAAAGTAGTGAAGAACACGATTTTACTCTCATTACGTTCATTTGCGGCCTTGTCGCCAGCGAAATTGCCTGGCTCTGTCACTCCTGGATGATTATTTACACTTTTGGCAATTCTGGTATTGCTTTGCCGCAACTCGCCATCATTCTAACGGTGCTTGGTTTTCTCTTTGGTCGTGTTCACAGGTCCATTCTCAAACGTGATGGCAAATTCAAATTTGCCGATGTTGCTATCCCCACCATTTTCAGCTTTCTCATTCTTGCTATCATGATACTTTGGTTTAGTAAACCCGTCTTTGATATTTAATAAAATAAAGGAGGCCTATGGAAGAACAAAATTCTTTTTCAAGCATCAAAAAACATATTAATACCAAACTTATTCTTTTCACTATTACCGGCCTAGCGCTTTTGGTTTCAATCGCTAGCCTCGCTTGCTGTGTTTACATGTTTTATCGCGGCAACACGCCTATCACTTTCAATTCCGAAAGCGATGGTAATTCCGCCAACTTTACAGAAGGTTCTATCGCTGATGTTGCCAACAAAGTTTCGCCCAGCGTAGTCTCAATCATCACCGAAACTCGCACGATGGGCTTTTGGGGCCAAGAATCTACGTCATCTGCCGCCGGTACCGGCATTGTGGTCTCCAGCGACGGCTACGTTCTCACCAACAAGCACGTCATCAACGGCGCCAACAACATCAATGTCATCTTAGATAATGGTACTACCTATGACAAAGTTTCAGTCGTTACCACTGACCCAATCAACGATATAGCTTTTCTTAAAATTAAAGATGCTAATGATCTCACGGTCGCCACACTCGGTAACTCCAAAACTATTAGCGTCGGTCAACAGGTAATTGCCATCGGCAACGCGCTTGGCCAATTCCAAAACACTGTCACTTCTGGTATTATTTCTGGTATCGGTCGCTCTGTTACTGCTTCCGATAGAAGTTCTTCTAGCGCTGAAGCTCTCACCGATATGATTCAAACCGATGCATCCATTAACGCTGGTAACTCTGGCGGCCCGTTAGTCAATGCCGCTGGTGAAGTCATCGGCATCAACACCGCAGTTTCTGCCGACGGTGAAAACATCGGTTTTGCTATTCCAATTTCCAGCATCAAAGGTATGCTAAACAGCATTCTCGAAACTGGCTCGGCTGAACGCGCTTATCTCGGTGTTCATTATGTTAACGTCACTCCAGATATTGCCAAAGAATACGAGCTCCCCATCACTGCTGGCGCCTACGTCCACACTGATGATAAATATTCTTCTGTAGTCAAAGATGGTCCCGCCGACAAAGCCGGCGTCAAAGACAAAGATATTATCACCGCCGTCAATGGCACCAAAGTTGGTGCTGCCGGCTCAGTCTCCTCACTAATTGGCGAATACAAACCAGGTGACACTGTCCAACTCACCATCCTTCGCGACGGCAAGCAAATGACTCTAAACGTGACGCTCGGTAGTTACAAACAATAAACCAAAACCATTAGTTTTTAGGTGCTTTAAAGTCTTTTCCTTGGCATATTTAATGATTTTTTGATGCTGACACGGATCTGCTTCTAGCACGAGGTACTTATCAATTTTACGCTCTGCTATTTGGTCAATTAATTCTTTGATCAGCTCTAACCCATCATCTTCTGCAAACAGAGCAATCTCTGGCTCATAATCTAAATTCTTATCCAACCAATCCCACTCGCGATTTACGTAGGGGAGGTTAGCTACAACCACGTCATAACCTCTGTTAGGATTAAAATCACTCATCAAATCCGTCGGTGGCAAGAATCGCACCGATGCATGGTTAAAATTAGCATTAAAAATCGCTAAATCCAGCGCCTCCGGTGATATATCAGTGGCATATACCCTCGCCTTTGGCAATTGTTTCGCTAAACTAATCGCAATACAACCGCTACCAGTACCAATATCGAGAATCTTAGGGAATCTACTGTCAATCTTCTTGGTGGCTTCTAGCGCCAAATCCACTACTAATTCCGTCTCAGGACGGGGAATTAAAACATCACGGTTTAATCTAATCAAATTTCCATAAAACTCCGTTGCACCCATCACATAACCCATTGGCATACCATTTTTAAGATTCTTAATCGCTGCATCAGCTTTCGCCTGGTCTTCTGTGTCAATTGCAAAGTCTTCATGCACCACGAGCCAAGATGGATCGTGCTTCAGTACCGTCGCTAAGACAATATCGGCCTTTTTGACGTCTTTATTGTGTTTCAGCCAAGTTTTGACGTTCATATTTAGTCAATTCCTCTACCAAATCGTCGATATCACCATCCATCACCGCTGGAATATTGGACCTCGAATAATGAATGCGGTGATCAGTCACGCGATCTTGCGGAAAATTATAGGTACGAATCTTCTCCGAACGATCACCAGTACCAATTAAAGATTTGCGCGCATCTGAAGCTGCCGCTCTATCCTCTAATTTTTTCTTTTCTACCAATCTAGAGCGCAAAATCGCCATGGCCTTAACGCGGTTTTGTTGTTGCGAACGCTCGTCCTGCATTGCTACTACAATACCAGTTGGTAAGTGAGTAATTCTGACTGCCGAATCAGTGGTATTCACTCCCTGACCACCATGACCGCCACTTCTGTAAATATCAATTCTCAAATCCTCTGGATTGATCTCAATATCTCTTTCTTCCGCCTCTGGCAAGACCGCCACTGTCACTGTGGAAGTGTGAATACGCCCTTGGGATTCGGTTACCGGTACGCGTTGCACTCTGTGCACGCCCCCTTCAAATTTTAATCTACCATACGCATTGTCGCCACTCACGCGGAAAATTACTTCTTTCATACCGCCAGCTTCGTTCTCGTTTTTGGATACCAATTCAGATTTTAGGCCATGTTTTTCGGCATATTTGAGATACATTCGATAAAGTTCAGCCGCAAACAAGGAAGCTTCATCGCCTCCTGCGCCTGCTCTAATCTCAATAATTGCCGGTTTATCGTCGTCTGGATCGCGTGGCAACAGCATTTCTGCCAATTTTTCTTGGTTTTGAACAACTTTTTTACTCAAGTTTTCCACATCCTCATGAGCCATCTCGCCAAGTTCGGGGTCGTTTTCAAGTTTTTTAGCTTCTATTAGATTTTTTTGGTCAGTCTCAATCTCTTTTATTAAAGATATAATATCTTTTAATTCTGCCAAACGTTTCGACTTCGCAGCAAAATCTGGCCGCGCGTAAGCCTCCGGTTCCGCCAACCACTGTTCGATTTCATCAGCTTCTTGTTCAAACTTCTGTAAATCCATGCTTCAATTATACCATGCTTTTAATAGTAAAAAACAGACGACAAACCTATTATTTCGTCAAAAATCTTAATGTGTTATACTAAAAATATTGAGTAATAAAATCAGGGAAAGTTTAATAAGCGCAATGAAGGGCGTAGAAAATCTTATCCATAAAATCAGAAAAAATAAACTCGTATTGAGTATATTTGTAATTATTTGCGTATCTATAGCCGCCCTATCTCCACTTCTAGGGAATAATAGCTATATTCATGGACATGACACGACATGGCATGTCCAAACAATTGACGCCATGTCTCAACTCAAAATTGGGGAATTACTGGACGTCCGTATGGTAGGAAAAATGATGAACGATCTCGGCTACCCAGTTGGTATATTTTATCCGCAATTTGCACATATAGTAGCAACTTTTATATACAAAATAACGTCACCGCTAGGCGCATCAGTTTATGCCGCCGCCAAAGCAACACACTTTCTCATCTTATGTTTATCTGGCATCTTTATGTATTTGCTTCTACTGAAACTAACCAAAAGCCATAAAATTTCCTTAGTTGCAGCAATAATATACATGGTAATGCCATATCATCTTGTAGATATTTTAATTCGAGACACCTTTGGCGAAGAACTCCTTTTTGTTTTTCTGCCGCTTTTGGGTTTATCCTTTTACTATCTAGCGCACGAAAAATTTGGCTTATACTTGCCTCTTTTCGTAGTAGCCTGCTTTGGTTTAGTAAACTCACATTTAGCACTAGCTATGTATATAGCAATCTTTGGTGTTATTTTTATCCTATTGAATTTTAAAACATTCATAAATCCGAAAAAAATTTCTTTCTTAATCGCCGGAGGAATTTTAGCAATATCCGTTTGCACGCCTTTTATCCTGCCAATACTAGAGCAACACAGTACATCGGAAATCGTCGCTCTGTCTACAGACTACTTAACTGCAAATCGAGAATATCGCGCACACATAAGTCCTTACGCGCTCCTATTTTACGACCAAAACGCCGAGGTCGGCATACCATTCTTTTTAAATATTGCAGCCATAGCAATTATAGTTTATGCTCATATTTTTGGTAGCTTAAAGAACAAACAGCGAAAACAATTTTTTGTATCTTTAAGTATTATCGGCCTCATAATTATTTTTATGATAGTGGGTATTTTTGTTAAAATGGATAGTTATCCAGAAACTCTAAAAATGATCCAATTTTTCTGGCGACTCGAGGTGATTCTAATATTTACTTTAAGTATTCAGGCGGCCATATCATTAAAAAGTATTAGTAGTGAAAAAATAAAGTCTGCGGCTATGTTTTCCATGTTGATATTAGCAGCATTTGGTGTTGAAATTACTCTTGAACATATGCTACCGATTGAAACACGCGCAATACAACAAGAGTATGAAGAACAATACAGGTTTAGGGAATATCTGCCAGTAAAAGCCTTTGAAAATTTTGAATATCTAAAAAATAAGACGGAAGACGTCGTCGTAAAAGAAGGGGCGGCGAACGTCTCGGACGTTGTGCGCAATACTCCTAATTTAGATTTTAAAGTTGAGACTAAAAAGGGAACAACGCTTGAACTGCCCCTGCTATACTACATAGGTTACGAAATAAAAAGCCTCGACGCCAATGAGAGCAAAGATGTCGAATACAAGGAGAGCGAAAATGGGTTTATCGAAATATTTGTTCCTCAAAATGCAAATATAAGGGTTCGTTATGTTGGCACTAATATCATGCATATATCAAAGGTTATCTTTTTCGTAGGCTCAATCACAACAATTATTTGCACCATATTGTTGCAAAGAAAAAATGAGCACTAGCCCTAGTAAAAGCATGATATAATAATATCAATCACGGTTCCTTAGCTCAGTTGGCTAGAGCGTACGATTCACATTCGTAAGGTCACAGGTTCGAGCCCTGTAGGAACCACCAAACGGTTTATGAAATTATCTTCAACTATTTCGCAATCTATAAATGCCTGTTAAATCCCTCGTTAAAATAGAGGGTTATTTTTATGCCATTTTTGCGACAAAAACATGCCAAAAATCGTAATTTACCTCTATAATTTTATCTGTTAAATCCCCAATAATTTGGTCAAAATATTTACGCATAAAAAATGCCGCCAGATGCTGGCGGCTGGGAACCCTTTCGGGTAGTGAAAACAATATTTTATCTTTTTCCTATTTTTTTCCAGATTGAGCAGTACTACTCTGCAAAGCTCTTTTGCAATCTGAATGATTGTATGGGCAAGTATAAAACATCTTCGCATTCTCTTCTGATGATATGATCATAGTCATACGTTCTTCCAAAAATGTTTTTTCACTTAAAGTACTACTACCGACAAAGAATATGGCTAAAGCCACTAAAGATTCCTCTCGTTTTGCCAAGCATTCCCGCTTAGACGACTTCTAATATTTCCCGCTATGACGGGAGCAATAAGAAGTTGCACTCGTCTAACGAGCTACGGTTCAGCCTTAAGACTTGTTTTCTTTTCGACTACGCATAGATTTCAGGATTCCATCCGGCTATGCCGTACGATCAACTGAGGTTATCGTATCGAGTTTCAATAATCAGTGCATGATTATCAGAAAACTTACCTTACAAACAAACGTATCAGAATCATTCTTAAGTTACGCGACTCTTCGTCTCCCATAACTCGGAGCATGCATTAATTATAGCACACTTTGGCAAAAAAGTCAATAGTTTTTATGCTTTTTCCGACAAACAGTCAAATATTCTCCCTATATTCTGTTAAAACCTGGTTAATTAACTCCCACCATTTTTTTAGTTCAGTTCAGATCGGATTCGCCATATTTTTTATAAAACTCCTTAATCATCGGGATCTGATTAATATACTTGTCCATGCCCACATATTCGCCCACCAACCCCCTACGATCCTTGGCGTCCCCCCAATATCCCCCTCCCTTGCGACCGTCTTGGTAAGCCATACCAGGAATATGATACTCATACAATGGGGTGACTAATGAGCCAGGTTCTACAAATTCTTCTTTTACCCCTAAAGATGAGATCTTTACGTTTTGACACTCAACTCCGCCCACCCAAGCTCGACCTTCATCGTTTTGAAAGATAAGATATTTTAAACTCCCATCCTGTGACAAAAAGCTACGCGCAATAACGTCCCCATAAATATCACTTTTAGTCCGCCAGCTATCAATACAATTATCAAAAACAGGGGATAAGTTTTCTGCAATCCGACATTCTGCCGGATCTGCGATTTCAGCATACAATGCAACGTCGTGCCGTTCTTGGCTTTTATCTATATGTCCCGGAGTTAAACTATCATTCTCAAAACCAGCACGCTTGTGAACAAAACCCGATATGTCACCGCTTTCCGAAGTTGTCACCTTATAGTCCTTAACAAGCTTATTCAGCGCTCCTAATGGCACACCTTCAACCATCGGGTGTTCTAAAAGCACTCTCTCTATCGCCGACTGCAATTCAAATGGAGCATTAATTGCATTTTCACCATAATCAGATTTGCAATAATGACTATTGTTTAATTTTGGCAAGAATCGCCAAAGCATAGAAGAATTACTGCGATAAAATAGTCGTGGCTCAAATTTTTCTTCGTCCTCTGTTTTTACATAAATTACAAGGTGAGGGCGCTCTCCGCATTGCATAATATCGGATAAATAGAGCTCCGCCCCATCAATTTTCCCAATCTCGTATTTTGGAGCCGCCTCCTCGGCAACATACTCTCTACCTATCTTACTATTAAAATGCGTCTTTTGCAAAACTCCTTCTATTTCATCTTTAGATAATTCTTTATACTCGAACCTCTTATTCTCACTATTGTCCTGGCGCTCTGTTTTAAATTTCTCAAAATCAGTCGATGCCGCCCCCATAGACTCTAAATCATTCAGCTCTGTTTCGTTATAATTTGCAATACCTTCATAATTTGTTGAGATTTTTTCCATGTTGCATACCTATTTATTAATTCTCATATTAATGATAGCATATCCATAGAATATTCTAATAAAAAATCCCGCCATTTGCATGACGGGACATGAGGGTCACAGGAGCTTGATATAGTTTTCGTTAATCCAGACAATTCCGTCCGGATCGTCTTTTATTTTCTCTGGAAACCAGCTCTTTCCTTCAGCTGTATCTAGAATATCAGACACCTTCAAGCCAATGTATTTTCCATTGGTATCCAGACTTTTATCCATAGTATACACCTTCGAAACTTCAAGAGTGAAGTTACACTCTTTGGTAGTTCCAAAAGAGTTGCTCTCAGGAGAAGCGGCTGCAGCGATTGGTTCCGAGCGTACGTTCGGACAGTCATCGATGATCTTTACGCAAGATGCATTGAGCACTGTCTTCTCGTACAGGTCGCCATAATCTCTGCTGATTTCATGGTTCGTGCACACGTATTTAATTGCACAACCAAATACAAACGCTGCTGCCAGGAACAGCAACGCAGCAATAACGATTGTAGCCATACCCTTCAGACCAGTACGCCTGAGGTAATTATCGATATTTTTCATACTATCACTCCCTTTCTGTTCCCATAACCCTATCTATATAAATGTACTAAATACAATATTTCTGATTGTCATATAATTATAGCACAAACGCTTTATTTTGTCAATACCTGCTTAGCTCACTCCACCAGATTTACTCTGAGATTTCAATTATTTTATGTTTAGAGGTTGCGCCCTTTACTATCTGTATTTTAGTCTTAGACACTCCAAAATGTTTCGCTAATAATTCAATCGTTGCTTTGTTAGCTTCGCCGTCATGAGCTTTTTTGCGGGTCCTGACAATCAATTCACCTTCACCAGCCCCTATTACTTCTTCTTTGAAACTCCTCGGTTTCACCATTACATGGTAAATCATATTCTTTCCACCACCGCCCGTAATATCTCTGGTAATTTTGTTTTTTCCTCTAGCGTAAATTTACTCAGCACAAAATCTACATCGCCCAATTTGCGGCGCATTTCATTATTATCAGTACCTAATCTCAATCGAGGATAGTCCGAAGTCCCTAGATGTTTAGTGATAGATTTAAGACCATTATTGCCCCCATCTGATCCCTTAGCGCGATAACGCATCTCACCAAAATCCAGATTAAAATCATCACAAATTATCAAAATATCAGCCAATTTAATCTTATAAAAATCTTTGAAGGCGCGCACCGGAATGCCGCTGTCATTGTAAAACGACTGAGGTTTGATAAAAATCGTATCATCTTCTTTATGATAAATCGCCCCAAACTTAGGGTGCTCCGCCCATTGCCAACCCTTTATCTTGGCATAAAAATCCAACGCCAAAAAGCCAAAATTATGACGCGTAAAGTTATACTGATCGCCCGGATTCCCCAGGCCAACAATAAGCTTCATGACCTTATAATAGCTTAAACTAGGGCGAAAAGCAACTTTGCTTGCAAAAAATCATAATTTATGTTATAACGTGACTAATCGTTAGGTTAAATAATATGAAAAGATTATTATTTCTAGCTGGGTTGATTTTGGCCCTCTATGGATTGGCTGTTTTTGTCTATTTTCCCATGTTCCGAGAAAACATTAACGCCACCTATGATTACTACGACAAAATTTGCGATATAGTCTATTCTGGCAACGCTAGCACAGCAGAATACAATACCTGCGCTACGTCAACTGAAATTCAAAACCACAAAAAAGCCCCGAATTATTCCGAGGCTTTTGCTCAAAAGTAAACACTAAACTACTCATCCATTTTGGAGATCAACCCTGCTCTTTTAAAAGCATTGCCAAGATTGCCGAAATGTTTATAATACGTACCTGCGCTAGGCATGTCTGAATCCTGGGTTATGTCTTTCAAAGTTGGAACTCTGCCAAGTTTTTCAGCTTTAGCCTTTAATATTCTTAATAGTTCATCATCCGACACCCCCTTCTGACAAGCTGGCGCGACAAACACTCTAGCCGCCTTCAAAGCCTCATTAAATGATCCAAATTCCGTTCTTAAAAAATAAGAACTTGGCATAGTCGGATCGTTATCCATATCCCTCTTAGTAGGAGCTTTGCCTAGTTGTTGCGTCTTTAGTCTTATTGAATTGATTAATTCGCTCCTTGAGGGACGAACTGATACTTTCTTTTTTGGCTTTCTTCCGTCTCTCTTTTCTATGACGTCCAACCTTTTTTTAATAGTGGCTAAGTTGAATAGTCTTGCAGGAGAATTGGGGTTACTATAGTTTGCAACAACAAACCTACAAAGTTCCTCATCATCAATAGGTAACCCAAGTTCTTGGTAAATTGCTAATGCCTTTTTATTGTTCATCGGCATTGGCTGTTCTACCGGAAGGTCAGCATACAATAATGCTGTTTGTAAATTTCCAAAAATATTTCTTATAGAAACCATGCCGGGAATATTTTTACCCTCACGTTTTCCTAACCTAATATCTTTTTGTCTAATTGGCCTATCGAGCTCTTCGTAAAATTTCTTTAAAGCACCTGGAATATTTTCTTTATCCCAAATTCTTACCCCATTCGGAAGCTGTTCATTACTTGGGTATATGCCTCGTCTCGCTAAAGCTTCTCGTATTCCGCCAAAATGTAGTTGGTAATACTGCTGTGTAGGCATACCGACGCCTGACGTATTAATTTCGTTGTAACTCGGGACTCGACCAAGTCGATGAAATAGGCTCGCCAACAAATCAAGCGCTTCGTCTTCCGGAAAGCCCCTAGAACGATGCGTATAGTTGTTCCAATAATCCATACATCCTGCCAACATAGCAACGTTTCGCAAACTTCCAAAACGTTTACGGTACTCAGCACCAGGATGATATTTGAAATCGTCCTGGCCAGGAAAATGCCCCAATTCTTCACATTCTTTACAAAAATCCTGAATCAACACTTCATCTGGAATAAAATGGGTATAATTTTTAGCCTCTTCAATCAGCTCGACAATATCCACCTTCCTTTCTTTAAACTTCGGCGTATCAATATCCAACGTAAACTTTTCACGCTGTTTTGCTGGTGCTCCCTTAGGCGTATTAACGCACCCTTTAAATTCATGTTCCAAATCAAAGATTTGTTCCAATCGTTCGGCGGTTGCCACAAAATCAAGTACCAAAACCTTGTCTTTACCCTCAGCTAAACGCAACCCCCGCCCTAGCTGTTGATAAAACACAATTCTTGATTGCGTCACTCTCAAGAACACAATTACGTCGGTTCGCGGAATATCAATCCCTTCGTTCAACATATTCACCGAACAAACCGTCTTGATTTTTCCTGTGCGGAATCCGTCAAGCCGCTCTTTGATGGCATAATCCGGCAACTGCGAATGAATCACTGCTGCATCGCCCATCAACTCTGCAAAATGCTCCGCATGTTCAATGGTTTGACAGAAAATAGTTGTCGTCGGGTTATCCTTTTCGGCGCTTCGCTCACGAATCAATCGAATAATTTCTTCATCCCGTTTTGGAATAAAAACTTCTCGATTTAATTGCGCAGCTGATACTGATTTCTTAGAATTCAGAAACGTCTCCAGATTTTCTAGTTCATCCAGCTCCAACCGATAATCAATTTCCGACAACCAACCATCATTTACTGCCGACACCAAATCGTATTCAAACACCGTCTCTCCAAAAACCTCGGAAAGATCCGCGTCGTCCATCCGGTCTGGCGTCGCCGTCATACCCAACAAAAATTCTGGTCGAAAATGTTCTATTGCTTTTCGGTAAGTTCTCGCTGGCGCATGATGTGCTTCATCCACTATTACGTAACAAAACTCATCTGAAACAAATTTCTCACTATGCAAATTCACAGATTGCAAATTCGCAAATAAAAAATCCGTCCATTCTTCCGCTTTTTCGGCACCATTGTACATTCCGTAGCTATAATTGTCGCCAAAGATTACCTTAAAGGTCTCCTTGGTCTGACTCAAAATCGCCGCCGAATGACACAACACCAACACTCGTTCACCTTCATGGGTTTGCAAAAACTCTCGAATATCAAACGTCGCGGTTAGAGTTTTGCCCAGTCCAGACGCCATCACAACCAAGGCTTTATTTGTGCCTTGCTCTCTAACTTCTGCAAGTTTTTCTAGGCATTCCTCTTGATAATTTCTCGGTTTATAAGCGTTCACTTTTATCCCCCCTCTGAAAAATTAATGTACTCAGACTAATTATTGATTAAAACTATAACTCTCTGTTCCTTAACTATATCATAAAATAGCCAAAAAGTCAATGGACAACCTCTTATGCCAGACCCCATTGGTTCATCCCCAGCGCCCTAATCTGCCCCTTAATTTCGAGCATCGTCACCGCTTGATTGAACTCTGCCACATCAATGTCGAGTGTCTTTATAATTTCTTCACCATCCCTGACGCCCTGATTTATTACCCGTAAAATTGCCGTTTCCAACTCCGTATCACCCATCAATAGTTTCTTTTGCCGTTTTTTCGCACCAGGGAAGAGTAACGACGTTACATCATCCAGACAAGTGTATGGCATTGCCCCCTGACGAATTAACCGATTACACCCCATCGACACCGGTCTTGTAATATCGCCCGGCACCGCCAATAAATCTCGCCCCTGTTCTAGGGCGTGCATTGCGGTATTTAAAGCCCCACTTTTCATCGCCGCTTCTACTATTACTACCACATCTGCTAGTCCCGAAATCAACCGATTACGCTCGAGAAAACTCACTTTATGTAATACTTGTGCATTTTGGGCATATTCACTCATAATGCAACCATTCTTGGCTAAAATTTCCTCGGCCAATTTAATATTGCCTCTTGGATGAATTTGGTCAATCGGTGTTCCCAATACCGCCACTGTTACGCCATTCGCCGCCACCGCACCATGATGCGCTGCCGCATCTATACCATATGCCAAACCCGAAATCACTATCACTCCCATTCGTGCTAATTCGTAAGCTAATTGATACGCCACCTCTTCACCATATTTCGTACAATGCCTAGAGCCCACTATTGCTACACATTTCGGCCGTCTGTCAAACCCATTCAAAACCACATTTTCCGGCATTTTTCCATAGAAATACAACATTTTAGGCTTAACCGCAATAGAGTTTAACACCTCTGTAAAATTACCCTCTTGGGGTAGAATATGGTTGATTTTTTGAAAAAAGTGTGAAAAAAGTGTTGACATTTTATCTCCTGTGTGCTATAATTTTACTTAGATGGGGTCCTAGACCTCATACCGCACCTCAAAAACTTTTTAATCTTTACAGATTGCGTGTTTTTAAAGTTCCTCCTTTTACTTCTTATTTTTAAAAAGTATTACCTCCACTTTTTATCAAAGGTCTAAAACTTTAAAAACATAGCAATCCCTATAACCGGCGGACCCCGGATGTGTGAGGTGGGTCGCGCTCCGGAGTATCCGGTGTCGCTAGGCGATGTGTTGTAGGGTAAAAAAACCCTAGGTGATGCCCACCCTTACCTAGGGTTTTTTGATGCTTGGTTTTTAAACCAAACTCTGTTCAGTAAGAAACAGAAGGAGGAGTTTAAGGTACGATCGCCCCTAAAGTGCCCCTGTTAGACGCGATACGCCGCCATTATATCACACGCGTCAACCAGAACCAAGCACTAGCTTGATATTTTTATTTTTTGCCAAAAAATCTTTTTCGTGTTATTTTATAACTATGCCAAAAAATCTCGTCATCGTCGAGTCTCCTGCCAAAGCTAAGACTATTGAAAAATATCTTGGCGCTGATTTTAAAGTTTTATCATCGGTAGGGCACATTCGCAAGGACACAAAAATCGACCCTAAGCACGATTTTGCCGTTACTTACGAAATCGACCCCGATCATGCCAAAATTGTTTCTGAACTCAAAAAAGCCGTCAAATCCGCCAAGACTGTCTGGCTCGCTACCGATGAAGACCGCGAGGGGGAATCAATCTCTTGGCATCTAAGCGAAGTGTTAAATCTACCAAAAAACACTCATCGTATCAC
This sequence comes from Candidatus Saccharimonadota bacterium, assembly GCA_017514665.1. Classification (GTDB taxonomy): domain Bacteria; phylum Patescibacteriota; class Saccharimonadia; order Saccharimonadales; family Saccharimonadaceae; genus Nanosyncoccus. The sequence goes on from JAFWIX010000005.1 coordinate 74,565, forward strand.
TTTTCATGAAATTACTGAGCCTGCGCTCGAGGAAGCCATCAAACACCCTCGTACCATCGATCAATTCATGGTTGAAAGTCAACAGGCTCGCCAGTCTCTAGATATGTTAGTGGGTTATGATTTATCTGGCGTAATTCGCAAAAAAGTCCCTGGCGCCAAGTCGGCTGGTCGCGTTCAATCACCCGCCGTCAAATTAGTAGTTGAAAAAGAACGCGAAATTGAGAAATTTGATAAAACTTTTAATTTCAAAATCACCGGTGAGTTTGACAATTTTACTGCTACCGCCGAAACCACACCAGATACCGCCGAAGAGGTTAAGGCACTTTTTGAGAGCCTCAAAGATGCCAAATTCACAGTCACTAAAATTGAAAAAACTGAAAGTACCAAAGCCAATCCTATTCCTCTCACCACTGCTGCTATGCAAATTGAGGCTAGCAATAAACTTGGTTTTTCTGCTAGCACCACTATGCGCGCCGCTCAGGCTCTTTACCAAGCCGGTTTGATTACTTATCACCGCACTGACTCTCTGAATCTTAGCAATCAAGCTATCGCTAGCATGGCTAATTATATCGAAAAGTCATTCGGCAAGAATTATCTCAAGACTCGTCATTTCAAAACCAAATCCGCTAGCGCTCAAGAAGCTCATGAGGCCATTCGCCCCACCGATATTACCCGCAACACCGCCGGCAAAAATGATTTTGAGAAAAAACTTTATCATCTCATCTGGTCACGCACTCTCGCCACACAAATGGCCAACGCCCGCATCGCGAGAACTACTATTTCACTCACTGCGACAAAAACGTTTGCATTTATCGCTAAAGGTGAAATAGTTATCTTTGACGGTTTTCTCAAAGTTTATGGTAAGAGTAAGGACACTGAGCTGCCAGAATTAAAAAAAGGCGACGTGCTGACACCAAACGCCATTATTGCACATCAAACCTTTGCCAAACCCCCCGCTCGTTATACTGAAGGCTCGCTTGTTAAAAAGCTCGAGGAGCTCGGCATCGGCCGCCCTAGTACTTATGCTGGTATTTTATCTGCTATCCAGGCACGCAATTACGTCCATAAAGGTGAAGGCGAGGGACGCGAGCGCAAAGTTATCGAAATCAAACTCGAAAATCATAAAATCACCGAGTCTAAAGTCCCTGAAAAGGCTGGCGCTACCAAAGGCAAACTCTTGCCCACGCCAATTGGCGAATTAATCAGTGATTTTCTCGATAAACACTTTACTGATATTGTCGATTACGGTTTCACCGCCGATATTGAAAAACAGTTAGACCTCATTGCCGAACAAAAACTCGGCCGTGTTGAGATGCTAAAAAAATTCTATGGTCCATTCGAAAAATCCGTTGCTGCTTCCGATAACGCCGAACGCTTCAACGGCGCCATCAAACTTGGTGATGATCCCAAGACCAAAGAACCAATCTATGCCAAAATCGGCAAAAATGGTGGCTTTATCCAACTTGGCGACAACGAAAAAGAAACCGGCAAGAAACCGCGCTTTGCGCCACTTCCCAACGACGAAACCATCAAGACTGTCACCCTAGAGCAAGCCCTAAAACAATTGACTTTACCGGCTCTACCACGCAGTCTCGGTCAAGCCAAAGACGGCACCGAAATCATCGCCGCCGCTGGTCCCTTCGGTCCCTATATCAAAGCCGGCAAATACAATATCCCGATTAAAGATTACGACCCTTATACTATCTCGCTCAAAGATGCTGAACTAATTTATCAAAAGAAAATTGATTCTATCATTGCCGATTGGGGCGATATTATGATTATCAATGGCGCTTATGGGCCATATATCAAAGGTCCTGGTCGTCGCAACAACCTGCGTATTGGCAAAGACGAAGATCCTAAGAAAATTACTAAAGAAGAAGCTGAAAAACGTCTCAAAAACAAGAAAAATACACCTACGCGTCGCGGCAAACGTGGTGCCAAAAAGGCCAGAAAATCCAAAAAATCTACCACAAAATAGGCTTTTTTAACATTAGCACTATATTTTTTACCACAAATGTCAAAAATATGATAAAATAAGAGTAGAAAAAGTAGATTTTTAGTTGACATTAAACAAAAAATATGCTATTATAAAATCTAAGTTTTTTACAATATTAACCATAAATTTGGTGGAATAAAGGAATTAGGATGACCGCAAGCAAAAACGAAGAAATCATCAAACAAGCCATCGACGGCAGTCTGGGCATCATTGAACAAGAACGCGAGCGCGAAATTATCTCTCGTCGTTTCGGCCTTTTTGGCCCCAAAGAAACCCTAGAGCAAATCGGTGAAAGCTTGATGATTACCAGAGAGCGTGTTCGTCAGCTCGAAAAAGCTATTCTGATTCATCTCCGCATCGCCGCCGAAGATGGTAATATTCCTGGCATTGCTGCAGTTGAAAAGTTAATCATTCGCAATCTCACCGAAACTGGTCGCGTTGCTCGTATTACCGACCTGAGCGACAAAATTTATGGTCGTCCTGCTACCGCTATTGAAAAAGCTAACATCACTTTTATTAGCAACATTTCTGCCGCACTGACTCCATTTAACGAAAACGACAGTTACCACCTAGCTACTGGCATCGCCGAATATGGTGACGAACGCGTTTTGCGTTCCAAGGTTGATGAAATCGTCAAAGTGATTAAAGAAAACAAAACTTCCATGACACTTGACGAGCTCGATGAAAAACTTGACTACGCTCACCCTAGCTATATCGCCGCCATAGCTTCACTTTCCAAAAAGCTCGCTACTTTGAACGGTCTCTGGGGTCTCGCCAAATGGCCAGAAGTCAATCCCCGCAATATTCGTGACAAAATTTACGTCATTCTTGAAAGCAACAAAGAACCAATGCATTTCAATGACATTGCTAAGGCCATTGCTGCCTCTGATTTTAAACGCAAAAATGTCACTACTCAAGCCATTCATAATGAATTAATCAAAGATAAACGCTTCATTTTAATCGGTCGTGGCATCTATGCATTAGACAGCTGGGGGTACAAAAAGGGAACCGTAGCCGAAATTATTTCTAGTGTATTAGGCGAAGCCAAAGATCCACTCACCAGAGAAGAAATCGTCAAACGCGTCCTTAAAACCCGTAAAGTCAAAGAATCCACCGTCTTGCTTAACCTCCAAGATAAGAAGTTGTTTAAAAAAGTCGATAAAAACAGTTATACATTAGCATAAATATGCTAAAATAGAATTATGTTAGCTAACATCATCCACTTCATTTTAATGCCAATCGTCTGGATCCCCATCGTAGCGATTTTAGCTTTTTTGACTTACCGTAATTACAAGAAGCTCAATCAGCTCAAGGTCCTCAATGTCGATTCAGTACTTTTGATGTTAGAAATTCCTCGTACCAATGACAAGCAAGAGCTCGCCGCCGAACAACTCTTTGCCTCACTCCATGGTATTTTACGTGATGCTAGAGAGCTCAAAAACTCCGGTGGCGTCCAGGAGCACCTGTCATTTGAAATCGTTTCTACTGGCGGCCAAATTCGTTTCTATGTTTGGGTGCCCAAAATTCTTCAAAGTTTTGTCGAAGGTCAAATTTACGCCCAATACCCCACCGTCCAAATTTACAAAATCAAAGAAGATTACGTTGATAATTACGATAAATACCCCGTTACTTACTCGTCCGAACTCACTCTTACCGACAACGAAGTCTTGCCAATCAAAACTTTTGATAGTTTCGAAGTCGACCCGCTAGCCGGCATTACCGGCACCCTTGCCAAATTAAACCCTGACAATTCCGAAGAGCTTTGGATTCAAATTCTCACTCGCCCGATTTCTGACGATTGGCACAAAAACACCACCGATCGCTGGGTCAGGCGCATCAAATCTGGCAAAAGGAGTCTTCGTTTTGGCAATTTTGATTTTGTTTGGTTAATTGAAGCTTTTGGTGCGCTCTTCCAACCACCTGCTGGTGGCACTAATAGCGAAGTCACAGTCGAACTCAGCGAACGCGACAAGACTCGCATTACCAAAGCCGAAGAAAAGGCCACCAAACTTGGCTACGAAGTCAAAATCCGCCTTGCTTATCTTGGTAACGACCAAATCAACGCCAAACTTAACATGCAAGCTCTTGTCGGTACCTTCAAGCAATATAATTCCACCAATTTAAATGGCTTCAAGCAGCTCGGCAGCAGCTTTAATAAAGATAGCCTAGAAGCTTATAAGCTACGTCAATTTAGCGATCATGGCTTTATTCTTAATATTTCCGAGCTTGCTTCAGTTTATCACTTACCTCACACTTCAGTAGAGACGCCCAATATCGTCTGGGCTTCTTCCAAAACCGCCGAACCGCCAGCCAAATTACCTCTGTTAACAGGGGACAAGGCTGTGGACGAAAACATTTCCGCTTTTGGTCTCACCAATTTCCGTGGCATTAATCACCAATTTGGCTTGCTTCGCCGCGACCGTTCACGCCATGTCTATATCATCGGTCAAACTGGAGCAGGGAAGAGCGGACTTCTAGAGCTCCTTGCGCTCTCAGATATTTTTTACAATCAAGGCTATTGTATTATTGATCCACACGGCGACTTTGCCATCAATAATCTCCGTTTTATCCCCAAATCACGCGTCAAAGACGTAGTCTATTTCGATCCTTCTGACACTGCGCACCCCATTGCTTTTAATCCATTAGAACTGTCCGACGATAATCGCAAGCCTAATGTCTGTTCCGAAGTAATCGGCGTCTTAAAGCGCATGTTTGGCGACTCTTGGGGCCCTCGCCTCGAGCATATTTTGCGCTACACTTTATTAGCTCTACTAGATCGCCCTGAGACTACCTTACTTGATATTTCACGTATCCTCACCGACAAAGAATTCCGCAAAGAGACTCTCGAGTATTGTACCGATGTTACAGTCTTACAATTTTGGAAACAAGAATTTGGCCAATGGAACGAGAAACAAGTCAACGAATCTATTGCTCCAGTACTCAACAAGGTCGGTGCCTTTACCGCCAACCCCATCATTCGTAATATTGTTGGTCAACCCAAATCATCCTTTGACGTTCGTCAAATTATGGATGAAGGTAAAATTCTGGTAGTAAACCTTTCCAAAGGCCTAATCGGCGAAGACAACGCCGGCATCCTTGGTGCTTTCCTAGTCACCAAGATTCAACTTGCCGCTATGAGCCGCTCTGACATCCCCAACATCGCCGACCGTCGTCCGTTCTATCTTTACGTTGATGAATTCCAAAACTTTGCCACTGATTCCTTTGCCGTAATTCTATCTGAGGCCCGCAAATACGGCCTTAATCTTACCGTAGCCAATCAATATGTCGCCCAAATGGCCGACGCTGTACGTGACGCCGTCTTTGGCAACGTGGGTACCACCATTTCTTTCCGTGTCTCTGCCGACGACGCTCCAATTCTCGTCAAACAATTTGAGCCTACTTTTGAAGAGGGTGATTTGATTCAAATGAACAATCGTCATTTCGTCATTAGTATGATTATCAATGGTGAAAAAACTCCTGCCTTCTCGGCTACCACTCTATCGATTCCTAAGACTCCAAGTGATAATTTCGCTGCCATCATTGAACATTCCCGCGCCAATTACACCAGGCCACGCGAAGTAATTGAAAACGAAATTCGCGAAACTATCAATCAGTCCGAAAAATATAAGAGGGAATTATCAAATTCCGGACGTGTAGCCGGCCAAAATAGTCAAAAATTACAGGGGTCCACCTCTGTTAAAATCCCCGGTCTTGAGCTTAAAACCGGACAAAAACCGAACTTAAAACCAGCTGATTTACGCAAAGTTTCGCCCAACTCAGTCTCTGGCGAAGACCGTCCGACCCTAAAAGACCTCGGTAAATTAGCGGAAAAACAAAAATCAGAAAAATCCGCAAAATCCGCTGCAATTTTTTCCGAACCCGCAGGGAAACAGCCGGCCGCTAAACCTCATCGCAAAAAGAGCCATAAAAGCAAAAAGGCTGATTCCCCCTTAGTTACCCCTGTTAAGACCTCTAAAGCCACCCCTAAAGCTACCTCTAAGCACCCCAGTAAACACAAGAGCTCTACCCCTGTTAAAACCCCTGTTAAGCACGCTAAGCACTCAGCTAGTGATCATAAAGACGATCATTTACTAACTATAGAACATTAAACGCCCGTCAAAAAACGGGAACTACACCCAGCCAGAAATAAACATAACTAAAATATAGAGGCACACCACAAAAACTTTTGGGGTCTGGAGGTATAAGTTATCGTCTTTTGCAGAAAAACTTAATGTCGCACAATGTATATTTTACGAAACCAACCCATCCGCCCCCTAGTATATTCACAATACAGCAGAAGAGCAGCATAGCACCATTAAGCACCTAATAATACGTTAAAGTTTTGTGTTTAAAGGAGCTTGTAAGGGTATTTTCGAGGTATTTTGCGCCCGACGGGGGCGCAAGATAACGAGCGAGGCCCGTAACGCTCACCCCTCGGGGCGCGAATTGCCGAAGGCAAACGGGCCCGAGCGAGTGTGCCGAGAAAATACCCTCATAGGCTCCTATTTGGCCCAAATTTGACAATTTGACAATTCCCTTATTTAATTCCCTATTTTTACTTTTCCATAGCCAATCTCCCCTCCCCTACCCCTATAACAACTCGCATTTTCGTTAATTCACCAGAACAAAAACCGAACAGAAGGACAGGGCACCATCGCCTATTTATAGTACCCTTTTCCCTCTACACGCACATCAATATACTCAAATTCTCCTCCGTTCAGATATTTAATCATTCTATCCGCATCCTCTACGCTCACCCCTGTCCCGCGATCAATATTCATCTTGATATAACCCTTATATCCATCCAAGCTTACTAATAATTCCCTGCTTTTATCTCTCGGCAAATCCACTCGCGTCATGGTATAACCCAGTTCTTTAAAATCTTGCTCCAACCAAGCAATATATTCTTTAATTCTATTTGACACGCCCACGCCAGCTTCATCGTTAATTTCAACCGTTGGCTCCGGCGTGGTCGGCTCAGTATCTGGCTTGATAATTTGATCTTTAAACAGCACTTGCCAGCCCATTACGCCCAAGATCGTCAAAATAATCAAAATCAAAACTACCGCTACCACCGACAAAATGCGTTTGTTTTTCATTTTTTTGCGTGCCAACATACGCTCCGACGCCGATTCTTGTCGTTCCCTTTCCGCTACGATAGTTTGCCCACGCTTCATTATTCGCTTATCCTCTTTCTACTATTGTCAAGCAAAATTTGCGCGATATTTTTGGCTGCATCGGTCTGTGCTTGTCCGTGCAAATTCTCCGCCAAAGTCTTGCGCTCTTTCGGGCTTCGTACCAAATGTTTAACTGCTTCTAGTAATACACCTGGTTGATTTACCATTCTGTCATCACGCACCGTCACCGTTGCTTGCATCTTGGTCAATCTATCGGCATTTTTAACCTGATGACCACCTGGTAACTTTTCAAAGGGCACTAAGACTACAGCCTTTTTCAAGGCCGCTAGTTCTGCAATTGTAGTGGCGCCAGCGCGCGACACTACCACATCGGCCGCTCCCATAATTTCTTCCATCACACTACTAAAATTCCATAGTCTAAAGTTTGATACTAGGTGCGCCTTATCCCATTCTTCATAATCTTTCAAGTCCACCATTTCTTCATAATGTTTGCGTCCAGCAATCAGACCTACGCTAGCAAATTCCAGCATCTCTGGCAAAATATCTCGCATCGCTTCGTTAATATGCACCGAACCTTGACTACCACCCGTCACAATTACTAGCGGTTTGTTTTCGTCAAAGCCCAAAGTCTTTTTCAGCGACTTTTGCTTGCTTTCACTCACCGGCTTAAACTCCGCCGCCACTGGCGTACCGGTAAAAACATGGTGTTCGGCCTGCTCCTCTTCACAAATCCCCATACACACCACAGCGGCATGCTTCATCAATAAGCGATTGGCCAACCCTGGCACTGCATCCGACTCATGAATCACATACGGGATTCCCAGCACGCGCGCCACCAACCCCACTGGTAACCCCACAAATCCCCCCTTCAAAAAGATTACATCAGGTCTTTTATCATAACTAAATAGCCTGACAAAACTTTGCAAAATTCCCCCTATAAACCCGCAAAATCCGACTATATTTCCCCAAATAATATCCTTCAAGGTAATCTGCCAATTTTCGAAATAATCAATTAGTTTCCAGCCCGCATAACGATGAAACTTCCCGGCCATAATCTTGCGTACTCTAATATAGGGTTTTTTCGCACCACTTCCCTGTTCTTCTTCGCCCCACCTCATTCCAATTTCTGTTGTAATTTTTACAACGTTTTTATAGTACTTGCGATCAGTCCAGAATTCAATTCTGGTTCTAGGCTTTAGTTCTAGTAGTTCACGCACTACGGCGACGGCTGGAGTGATATGCCCCCCCGAGCCTCCGCCCACGACTAATACTTTCATTTCTTACCTCTCTTCCAGTATAACACGAAAGTTGCAAACATAAACCCAGTGCCCCCGACATTATCAACAAACTCGTGCCGCCATAACTCAAAAGTGGTAATGTAATACCTGTCAACGGAATCAATCCCGTCATCGCCATAATATTTACCACTACATGCGCCGCCGCCCACGCAAATGCGCCTATCACCACCAAAGATTGCTCCGACTGCAATCCTTCCGCTGTTTTAAGCAGTCGCGTCAACAAGATTGCAAAGCAAATCACAATCACCATCAACCCTACAAATCCAAAGGTCTCGCCCATCACCGCAAACACCGAGTCATTTATCGATTCTGGTAAATATCCCGTCGCCTGTACGCTATTACCAATCCCCACACCAAACAATCCACCTGTGCCAATCGCAATCATCGCATTTTCAATATGGTAACTACTATTTTCGTCCCCTTCTCCACTAAAGGTCATTAAGCGTTCCAAGCGATGCGGCGAACTCACAACCGCCAAAATCCCAGCCACACCCACTGCCGCCAGTATCAACAAAAACCTCTTCATTGGAATGCCACTCATAAATAAAATCGCCAAAATTATCGCTAATATTGACACGCCCGTACCCAAATCTTTCTGTGCTACCACTACAAAGAATAGCGACACACCGCACACTGCAATAAACGGCAACCAAAAATCCTTGCTCATAGTGTCCAGTCGGCCATCTTTCTGGAATTTCGCCACTAATTGCGCCAAATATAACACCAAGCCCAACTTCAAAATTTCCGCCGGCTGTACACTGAGAGAACCCAAACTAAACCACCTACACGCCCCCAATTGGCAATTTACAATGCTCGCTCCTACCCACGACAAAACCCACATCAAAACACTCAAGCCAATTCCTATAATTACCAACCATTTAGCCCATTTACGAATTATTTCGTATGGCACCTTAAACATCAGAGCAAACGCTAGTAACGCCAAAGTCACACTAATCGCTTGGTGAATAAAGAAGTACTGCTCATTATAATCTAGTCCATAAGCTGAATTTAATACATTCACTCGCATTGGTCCAATTGCATAAATTACAATCAGCCCTAACCCCATTAAAAATATCGTCAAAATACCAATCAAGCGATCACTACGATGCCTGCGCATCTAAACGATTCCCCCTGCTGCTGCGATAAATATACCAACCAAAGCAAAAATACCTGCAATTACCCAAAAACGCATCACAATCTTGGCTTCACCCCAACCTTTCGCTTCCAGGTGATGATGTATTGGTGCCGATATAAACAACTTTTTCTTAAACACCGCCTTCCAGAACATTTGCAAAAGTGACGAACCAGCCTCTATTACCAACAATATGCCAATTACCGGAAGCAACAAGAACGCGTTGGTCATCATTGCCACTACGCCGAGGCCCGCACCCAACGCAAATGAGCCCACGTCGCCCATCATAAACCGCGCTGGCGGTACATTAAACCACACGTAACTAAGTAACCAACCAATCACCGTCAAACAAAAACCTGCTAGCATCCATTGGCCCTGAAATAGCGCTATTACGCCATACGCACCATAAGCTAACATCATAATTCCCCCCGCTAAACCATCTAGTCCATCCGAAATATTTACCGCATTTGATGTCGACACCACCGCAAAGGCAAACAGTAGTAACATTCCTATCATGCCGATTTCCCAGTTACCAATAAATGGTACGTGTACACTTGTCCAGCCTAGCCTACTGACAAAGAACCAACCGAGCACCAAGCCGACAATACTAATCAGAGCAAATTTCACCGGTGCACGCAATCCTGCTGCGCCTTTACCATTACCAAACACGTTAATCAAATCATCAATTAAGCCCACTAAGCTACCACCAATAAAACCAGCTAGTGGCAACCAAGTTTGTCCACGATCTAAGTTGCAAATCACTGTCACAATAAATACTGCCACCACGCCAATCACGCCCGCCATCGTCGGGAACACGCGGTCAAATTTGTGAGCATGCAACTTAGTCATCACTGGCAATTTATCGCCCTGCGCTGTGGTTTTCTTCTGCTTCTTCCAAAACTTATATTTATAAGCAAAATGCGTGTAAATCGGCGTCAAAGACATTGATAAAATAAACGCACCTAATGTTAGGATCAAGTTGTAAAATAATTCGTTACTAAAATCTGCATTCATGGTTCTATTATCTCATATTTTTACGCTTTTGGTTTAATTTTTAAATAATTCTGAGTGTAGTTACTTAGTTCATCAAATATCGGCATTGCGTGTTTTTCGCCTTCCATATGTTGTCCTGCTCCCCAAATTTTCACCATTATTACGTACTCAGGCATTTCTCCATCCGTGCCGCCAAACCCTACATAACTAGCAATTGTTTCACCCATTGCATCAGAATAAGTACCGTCCTCTTGAACTACTTGCGCTGTACCAGTCTTGCCACCCACAAAATAGCCAGCTTTATCTGTACCATTTGCCTGCCTAGACGCCCTGGTACCACGTAACATATTACGCATTGTTGCACTAGTTTCTTCACTAATAGTTTCACGCACTGCCGGTTTTGCATCTTTCTTCACAAACTCACCGTTTTTCATAGTCCCCGCTACTATTGTCGGTGTATAATACTTGCCACCATTAATCACCGAGGAAAACGCGCTCGCTACCTGTACCGTCGTCAAATTTAAACCCTGGCCAAACGTCATATTAGCGTAAGTCAGATCCATTGCCCAACCATCATTTGGCTCCACAATATACCCAGGCGATTCGCTTAATTCAATATCAGTATATTGGCCTAAACCAAATCTATCGTGATAATATTCGTATAGCTTTTGTCGACCCGCTTCACTAATTTCGGTTTCCGATCCCGACAACAACCTCAAAGCCTGTATACTACCGGTATTCAAGGAATAATTTAACACTGTTTGCATATTTATTACTCCCAGTTGTCCCTTATAGGCGTTCTCGATTTTTTCGCCATCTATTTCTACCGAACCAGTATTCGTATAAGTAGTCTCTGGCGTCATTACGCCTTCATTGATTGCCGTGGCAAAAGTAAATACCTTACACACACTAGCTGGCTCATATGGTTCTTCTATTGTGTAGTTAATAAAGCTCTTTGCATCTTCTACGTCTGCATAATTTGCTGGGTCATAATTCGGTACGTTTGCCATTGCTAAAACTCTACCATCTCTCGGATCCATTACAATTGCACTGGCATTAGTCGCCGCAGTTCGGTTTACTGCATTAGTTAAAATCTTCTCCACGCCATGTTCTAAATTACGGTCCACGCTTAAAACCACCGTTTCACCGTTTTTAGCTGGCATTCTGATATTATTTTCGCCAATCGACAAAATCACATTGTTAATATCTTTTGTTGTTTTCAGCAGTCCATTCTCCCCCGCTAATAGTTTATCCAAAGAACCTTCCACGCCATACTGTCCACTACCTTCCATGTTCACAAAACCGAGCAGTCTTGAAGCCAAATCACCTTCTGGGTATACTCTTCTAGTATTTTCTTGCAAAATCACACCGTTCAAATCTGCTTCGGCAATTTTTTCCGCCGCTGCTCGTTTCACGTCTTTTGCTATCACAAAATAGCGCAATTCCTTATTCTGGAATGCCTCTTCCCAGCTAACGATTTTTTGTTCGCCCGCATTCTCGTCTATCACCTGCCTGACCTTCTCTTCATCTACGATCTTCGGATCTATAATCACCGACCATACCGTTTCGTTCATCGCTATTGGCGCCGGTTCACTACCGTCCATCATGTAAATTTCGCCGCGTTTAGCGATTATCGTATTAGTAGAAGTTTGCTGTTCGTCTGCCTTCGCCTGCCAATCATCATGCTCTACGATTTGAATGAAAAAAAGTCGAACCGCTATCACCCCTACAATTATTGCTAAACATATTTTGAGGGCCTTGTTTCGACTTTTCATAATCTATATTATATCACTACTCAGCATAGCCGGCAGGAGATGCGTCCTCCATCGCCACAGCCACCTCTGAAGTTTCTGCAGCCGCAATTGAGGTTAGACGCGCTTTTTCTACTGCCAAATCTTCCTTCTTTGATTGCAAATCGACAATTTCCGTTTCGATTTCGGAAAGTTCATAATCATAGTTCGTCGCTTTAGTGCCTTGAGCCACATAAATCAGACCAACTATCAGCACGAGCAATCCCACAATCATCGCATGAGAAACCGAACCAAGCGATTTATGCTGATGGCGCACCGTATTGCGATTCCTAGTCCAAGTAGTAGTCGCAGCCATATCACCACTGCGCCTTGTCATATAAGTCTGGTTCCTCATTTTTTTATTTTTGTTTTTAACTCCAAATTAGTTTTTATGTTTGTTTTTTGTTTCCTAGTCCGGAGCGCCTACACTAGCACCACCATCGATAACTAATGCGCTACTCCGGGAAGGTCATGTAGTTTTTGACACACTCTACTGTCTAATAATCACAGAGTGGTGGACCTTATTAGGGTCCTCGCAAGTAAAATTCCGACTAAAATCATTTGACGAACTTTACTTGAACTTTTTGGGCACGAGATCTACTCGTAACAACGATTTTGCGTGGCATATATTTGCCCTCCTTTTTGTTTATGTTTTTTTGTTTTTATCAATCTAGACGCGCCTACACGCTCTTAACTTGGCACTGCGCGCTCTAGGGTTGATAACTAATTCACCTTTTCCCGCAACCAGTGGTTTTTTATTGATAATCTCAAGTTCCGATTCTACACCGTAACTTGTTGCTTCCGTCAAATAATTCTTTACCAAGCGGTCTTCTAAACTATGAAAAGTAATAAACGCCGCTCTACCACCTGGTCTTAATAACCTCGGGATTAGCGGTAAGGTACGCTCAATTTCGTCCAACTCATCGTTTACCACAATCCGAATCGCCTGAAAAATACGCGTTGCCGGATGCGTCATTCTGTTCCTGCGCCCCTTCGCGGCAATCACTGTAGCTAACTCAGCCGTCGTATTATAGGGACGATTATGGACAATTTCGCGAGCAATTATTCTTGCTTGACCAGGTTTTTCTTCACCATATTTAATAAATATTTCCGTCAGTTCCCTTTCGCTCCACTTGTTCACAATATCAGCAGCAGTCAATTTCTGCTTTTGATCCATGCGCATATCCAACGGTCCTGTCTTTGCAAACGAAAAACCCCGCTTCTCCTCATCTAATTGCGGAGAAGACACTCCAAAATCCGCCAGTAATAAATCAAAGGAATTTCCACACTGTATTTCCTGTAGCGCCGCACTATAAAAATCTGAATTTACAATTTTAATTGATTCACGCTGAGCGTACTTCTCTTTTAAAATCTCACAAGCAAATTCATCTCGGTCAATCAAGACCGCTTCTTTATAATTCCGCGTCACATCCAAAATTTTACTTGCGTGCCCTGCATACCCGGCCGTTAAATCTATGTATGATTCTCCCGGTTTGGGATTCAGCACCTCAAGTACTTCCTTCAGCATCACTGGTTGATGAAGTTCTTCCATGCTTCTATTATACTATGTTTGAGATCGTTCAACTAGAAACTTTAGCGGGTTTGTGTTTGATTTGATGTTTGTTTTACTTTTGCGGCATCTACTGCAATTTATCAGCGCAAAGCTAATCTCATTTTTGCAGCCGTTGAGAGATCACCGCAGAAAAGTCATGATCATTAGATCTATAGAGTTAATTGGGAGGTGTCAATAATAGGTACCAATGGTTTTGATTACGCGTATCCTAAACGCGCGCCAAAACTCCTAGTTGGTCGATCTCAAACTATTTTAAGGTGCAATTAATTGTTTTTTGTTTCGTGGTGTTTGTATAATTTTTTCCACTTGTGCCTATTTTATACGATTTTTCAAATAAATGCAAGTACTTTTTTTGACTTTTTTTATAAAAACTTGTGGAAAAGTTTTTGGTCCTTTTTACAACAATTCTCGCTTCAATCTGTAAAACCTGTGGAAAACTTTCGCATTTCCCTGTTCCCGCCCGATTTGACAACAGCTAACCTTTCATGTTCTAAAAACCCGAACAACCCGAACAAAACGAGGCTGAAGCTATTATGGCGGCATTTTGCGACGACGGGAGCAACATGAGCGACGAAGCCTGTAACGACAGGCCTGAGGAGCGTCCGCTATGATAGCTTTAACTCGTTTTGTCTTGTGTTATAATTAGAGTATTATGAAAGATTTCGATGTATTTTTATGGGCCAACGAGGTCGACGAAGTCAAAAACAACGTCTCGGTTGAGCTCTTCTTATTCAACAAAAACTATACCCCATTTAAAGTAAGGTACTCCGACAGCCTCACCAGCACGGTTAAATCCATGTTTATGCAAGAAGCTGTCAGTTTTATTATTAAAGAAGCCGACAAAGGCTTGGAATGCCGCGAATACGAGAAAAGCGACGGCGAAGAAAACGTCATCTACCACACCAAGCTTAAATCCGTCGGCCGCGCCGAGACTCTCATTACTTTAATCGAAAACGAATATAAAAATATCGATACCTTTAGCAATGACGACTATGGTTTTAAGAAAATCAAGGGCATCATCGCCAAGTTTACCTATCCAGGCGGCGAAACCGGCAACAAGACTTTTTATATCGCCAAGGGTATTACCGCCAGTTCCGCTCTTAAGGGCAGCAGTAGCTGGGAATTGAATGGCGAGAGTTTTGAGCCCTTCTCTGCTGAAATTGCTATTCGTATGCCCGAAGATAACCAAGTTGCCATTATCGACAGCACAGTCATTATTTTCAATCAATCCAAATTCGAAAAACTTTTCCAATATGATTTCAAAACCCAAGTCATTGCCGATGCCAAAGCCAAAGAACTTTCTGAAAAGTATAAACTATCTTTTGCCGAAGGTTTGACTTTAAATTCACTCCTCCAAGATCGCAAGCCTTTACTTAAAAAACTCCAAGCTCTCGATATTGCTGAAGAGATGTCTCAAGATAAATTGATTGATTATGCCGACGAAATGCAACTAGAGCTCATGACCGACGAAGACAATTCCATCATCATCATGGATGACAAAGATCTGTCCATGCTCGTCAATCTTATCAACGAAGATTACTACATTTCTCCCGTCAATGGTAAGCGCTACGAAATCAAATCAAAGAAGTTATTAGCGGAACCGGATGGAGAACCACCTAGGGGGTAAATTTGGCGAATATGTGTTTTTCGGAACATAAAGACTTGGCCAGAGCGGCCCGGAGCGTGTCCGAAGGACACGCATTCGCCAAATTTACCCTCTAATGTTTTTGTATTTCGGCGTATGATTCGTTGACAATATTAGTTTGTCCTAATACCTTGAAGGTCTTCACTAAATCTTCTCGTACTTCCCTGACGTTTTCCCCCTCTTCTAACATCGCTTCCATCTTTGCATAATACCCTGGTATATTTTCGAGTTTATCTAAATAAATTATTACTCCGGGACCCATTACGATTTTCATTCTGCGGCGACTGGTTTCAGCATATTTGACAAATCCTAATTGATGAATCATCAACGACGCTTCAGAATAATCTTTGACCACCGTCTGATTAACGATGTCAATACCACTATCTTCAATATGTCGCTTTAACACTAAATAATACCGCGCTGGTCTATCTACTGCCGCCATTTCGGTGCGCATAATTAAACGAGGATAATTCTGTCCCTTTTTGTAACTACGTGGATAATATACTCTATCGTGTTGCCAATAAGTCCTTTCAAAGCGCATATCAACTTCGGCTAGTCTAGTTTCAAATTCTTCACGATTTCTCAATTTACATTTGACAATAACTTTTTTCATAATTTTGCTCCTTCTCTAGCTTTATTGGCCCATTCATCCGCCAGTTCGTTCATTTCTGTCCCCACATGACCGCGTGTCCATACCAGTTTTACATTATATTTATTATACAATTTCCAAGCCTTTTTAACCAACTCTAAATTCGCAATTTCGCCCTTGTTTTTCTTCCAGCCGCGCGCTTCCCAGCCTGCGGCCCACTTTGTTAACACATTTACCCAAAATTCCGAATCTGTGTGAATTTCACAACCTTCTTCGCCGGCATATTCCATTGCGGCAATCAAGGCCATTGCTTCCATACGAATATTGGTTGAGTTCTCTTCTCGACCTAATGCTACTGGCTGACCATTTTCTAACACCGCATAACCACCCTTACCAGGGTTAGGTATCGCGCTGCCGTCAGTCCACAGAATCTTCATATCTCTATTATATTACTTTATAATTTTATCGACAATCCCGTATTCAACTGCTTCTTCTGCCGACATCCAGTTGTCACGGTCCATGTCTTTTTCGACTTGCTTCAAATCTTTACCAGTGTTCTTCGCAAAAATCTCCGCTAGGCGTTTCTTTAGCAAAATTCCCTCTTTGAGCATAATCTCTTGATCGGTAATTTTACCCTCGGTACCGCTAGAAGGTTGATGAATCATAATACGTGAATTTGGCAACACAAACCTCTTGCCCTTGGCGCCACAACTAAGTAACATCGCCCCCATCGAAGCCTGCAAACCAATACCAATCGTCTGCACGTCTGGCTCCACAAAGTTCATCGTATCAATAATCGCCAAACCATCATATACGCTCCCACCAGGAGAATTTATGTATAATTTAATATCTTTCTTGGGGTCTTCGTTCGCCAAATATAGTATTTGAGCAATTATCAAATTTGCTATATGTGGATTTACATCTTCGCCCAAGAAGACAATTCTTTCGGTCAAAAGCCTTGAATAGATATCATAAGCTCTCTCGCCCCGATTGGTCTCTTCTACGACAGTTGGTACTAAATAGTTTTTCATAATTTCCTTTCTACACCGCCGGCGGTGCGCTATTACTATTCATCGAATTTTGTAAATTTTGTGTTCTCAAAATATTATTATTGTATTCAGACACCTTTTCGTTATAAGTTTTTACAAGTTGGTCAATTTCATTATATAAATTTGCAACCGATGTTTGCTCGGCCACTAGCTCGGCTCGCCTATTGTAAAATTCGTTGGCCGAAAAACAGCCAGCTGTATTTGCACAGTCATTAAAGCCTTCAATTTCTGAATTCAAGGCCTCAACTCTGGTTTTGTATTCATTAGTTTTACTCTCAATTTCGTCATCAATACTGGCCATTTCGTTCTCTAAGCGCTCCAGTTCAGCGCTCAAAGTTTCAAATTTACTATTATATTTACTATAATAAGCCACTACCTTGTCTTGGTTTTTGAAATACTTTGCATAATGTGCCTCTAAATCACTTGGCAAGTTCGCAATCTGCGTAGCCGCTCTAGAATGCAGCTCGTCCAAACGGTTCTTCTCGTCATAAATCTGCAAATCCTTACTTAATTTCTCATCCTCATTATAAAGTTTCATCAAGGAACCGCTCAGAGCTGTCCTCTCGCCATCACTCAATCTCGCCCATACCGCATGTAATAATTCATGCGCCATAGTTGATTCCTTTACGCCATTTAATTCACTGGACTCTACATCATACAGATAAATCTTGCCACCAGTATAACAACCCAACACCGATATTTCCTGATCATAACTACTGCAGTAATAATTAAAATCATCTCTTGATTCTAAATCTGGCCTCGAAGCGTTAAAAATTCCCTTTGCCTCATTCGTCAAATCCAAATTCTTCTCAATTTCTGCGACTTCTTTTGACGGTTCATAGCCTAACGCCAACAAATAATCTCGCACTCCCTGTGAATTTGCCAGCCATATTGCCACCATCGCCAAGACGGCTATTACTAATATGCTGATGATAGTTCTTCTATTCACGTGTTACTCCTAGTTTTAATTTATCACGTACTAGGCTAATTTTCACGATATCGCCTGCATTGACCTTACCGTTAATAATTTCTTCTGAAATTAACGCCTCTATGTTATCCTCAATTGCTCTACGCAATGGCCTGGCACCATTCTTGGGGTCAAAACCTTTCTTAATTAGCCATTTCTTTACTTCTGGCGTAATAACCAAGCCAATTGATTTCTGCGCCAAACGCTTTTTCAACTCTTCAATCAAATTGTCAAAAATCTTCTCTACGTCTTTATGCGTCAAGGCATGGAATACTAGTATTGCATCCAAACGGTTAATCAGCTCCGGGCGCATCGATTTCTTCAACTCTCGCATTGCCGTAGCCTTATTGTCTTCGTATTCTGCTACCAAAGCCTTCTTATCCTTGGCAGTCTTGGCGGTAAAACCAAGTTCTGATTCTTTATACATATCCTTAGAACCAAGGTTAGAAGTCAACACCACGATGGTGTTGTTAAACTTCACTTTATTTCCCTGCCCATCGGTCAATACGCCGTCTTCCAAAATCTGCAATAGCATATTAAACACATCCGGATGCGCCTTTTCAATCTCGTCAAATAGCACTACACTATAAGGTTTGCGACGCACCGCTTCGGTCAACTTACCGCCGTCATCATAGCCTACATAACCAGCCGGCGCACCGACTAACCTTGATACATTGTGCTTTTCACCAAATTCCGACATATCAATCTTGATCAGCGCATTCTCGCCACCAAAGACTTCCCTGGCAATCACGCGCGCTAACTCAGTCTTGCCTACACCAGTCGGCCCCATAAAGAGGAAGCTGCCAATCGGGCGCCTTGGGTCGGCAATTCCACTTCTACCTCTGCGGATTGCTTTGGCTACTTTAGCAATCGCTTCATCCTGACCAATCACCGATTTCTTTAAATGTCCTTCTAGGCCAGACAATAATTTGAGCTCCGAACCATGCACTTTTGATACCGGAATGCCGGTTTTAAGAGAAATCGCTTTGGCTAAATTATCCTCTGTGAGCACCGGTTCTTTTTTACCAATTCCCTTCTTCTCCAGTTCACGGATTGTTTTTTCTAATTGTGCCAATTTAGTCTTATAGATAGCGGCCTTTTCGTAATCTTCCGCTTCAGCCGATTGTTCGATTTTTTCTTCTAGTGAAGCCTGTTCAATTTTTAGTTTCTTATACTTACCGCCACCTTTTTTATCTTCAGCCACTTTGGCAATCGCCGCCGCTTCGTCTATCACATCAATCACTTTATCTGGCATATAACGATCGTTAATATAACGCTTACTCATCACCACTGCCGTTTCCAAAATTTCATCAGGAATCTTCACGCCATGATGTTTTTCGTAATGCTTTTTAATGCCTTTCAAAATTTTAAAGGTCACTACATCAGATGGCTCTTCTACCATTACCGTCTGGAAACGTCGCGATAAAGCCTTGTCTTTCTCAATATATTTACGATATTCGTCTAAAGTAGTCGCGCCAATCAAGCATAGTTGACCCCTAGCAAGCGCCGGCTTTAAAATGTTCGCCGCATCCATTGAGTTATCGCCACTACTACCCGCACCAGACAGTAAGTGCAACTCGTCAATAAACAAAATCACCGAATCGTCAGATATCGCGTCATCTACTAAGCCCTTGATGCGCTCTTCAAATTCACCACGGAACTTCGTGCCTGCCACCACATCTGACAAATCCACCTGGAAAATTCTTTTGCCAATCAGTGAACTTGGCACTTTGGAATTAGCAATGCGCTCCGCCAAACCCTCTACGATGGCCGTTTTACCCACACCAGCCTCACCAATCAGCACTGGGTTGGACTTAGTGCGACGACTCAATACCGTAATCACACGCTCTATCTCTTGGTCGCGCCCAATCACCGTGTCTAATTTGTCTTTTTTGGCCAAATCAGTCAGGTCTTCGGCATAGCGATTCAACCATTTCAGATTACTCTTCTTGCTAAATTCAGCTTTTTTGGCTCGGTTTTCACTAGCCGTAGCCTGTTTTTCGATCGCCTTCTCAATCTTCACCGTAAAAGCGGCTATATCCACTTTCATCTCTTGCAAGATTCTGGCGGCCCGTGAATTTGGTTGTGCCACCAAAGCATACAAAATGTGTTCAGTCCCCACAAAATCGCAACTATAATCTTTAGCGGTCATCAAAGCCATCCTCAAAGTTAGCACCACGGCTTCTGACAAAGACATCATCGCCATCGCTTCCCCGCCAGGGACATCTTTGGCTTCTACGCCCAAAGTTTTTTCGATATCTTCTTCAGTCACACCCTCTTCGCGCAGCAGCGCCGCACCCAGCGACATATCTTGCGCGATAATCCCCATCAACAAATGTTCAGTACTTACATAACCCTGGTTGTATCTCTTACTAAAGAAATCTGCCTTCTGCAACGCAAACCTTGCATCCTCCGACAGCATACTCATAATATTGTTAAATTCTTCGTTCATACCCCTATTATACATCATTAGCACTCTAAATGCAAGAGTGCTAATGTGACTTTTTTCAACTTTTTTAAACCTTGTTGATTACAGAGATCACTATCGGCGTATGACCAGTTGCATCAAATAGAATATGCGTGACGTCCTCTTTGATTTCCTCTTTCAAGACTTTGGCATCATCATCCATATCTTTGGCTTTATCAATCTTAGTCCTCAGATAGTGCCGAATTTTACCAATCAACTCTTCCGAATTGTCGAGGTAGATAAACGCTCTAGACACAATATCAGGAGTTTTCACTAGGTGCCCAGTTTTCTTTGAAATCGTCAATATCAACACAAAGATACCTTCGCGGGAAATGTGAATCCTGTCTTTTACCACCGCCTCATACACTGGTTGTTCAGCATCATCATATAATTTGTTCCCTACCGACACACGCCCGCACTTGCGAATCCGCTTGTCTGGCGTCAATTCGACCACATCCCCATCATCCGACACCAAGATACGGTCACGCGGGATACCAATCACATTTTCTGCCATTTCGGCGCTGTGTTCCAGCATAAAGAACTGTCCGTGATATGGCATATAATTCAATGGCTTGGTGCGCTCCAAGAACTCCACATGATCCTCGTAGTAAGCGTGACCAGACAAGTGTAACGGTCCAATATTCGTCAGATGGGTCTTGCCATTTTGGATTACTCCTGCTCCTTCGCGTAATAGTCCATCTACTGTAGACACCACATGCGGTTCATTACCCGGAATCGGATTAGATGAAAACACAATCACGTCGCTTGATTTAATCTTAATAAATTTGTGCGCACCAGTAATCATGCGGGTCAATACGGCATTTAATTCGCCCTGTGAACCAGTACAGACTATCGTCACTCTGTCATCTGGTAACTTGATGATATCTTCCATCTTCATGATGGTGCCTTTGGGTACCTTGATTTCACGGGCTTTCAAGGCCACTTCTAGGTTATTAATCATCGAAAAACCCGAAAACGCCACTTTGCGTCCTCTGGCTGCCGCTTCGTTTAGCACTAATTCAATACGCTTAATCTGTGATGAGAAGCACGATACAATCACACGGCCATTTGCATAGTGGTCCATAATACGGCCGAGATTATCGCCCACGTCATGTTCAGAATGTGGGTGCTTGCCCGGCGAATCAATATTAGTCGCCTCGTTGAGCATCAGGGCAATTCCCTCTTTCTTCACAATATCATCAATACGTTTCAAGTCCGCCGGCGTGCTCATTGGATTATCTTCATGGCGCCAATCTCCAGACAGGTAAATTACCCCGTTTGGTGTACGCACCACAATCGCCGTATTGCCAGGGATTGAATGCAAAGTGTGGATAAATTCCACTGATAAATTCTCAGATACTTTGATGATTTCGTTCTTCAATGGATTCACCACCTGATAATTCATATCTGGTTCTTCGTCCAACTCAGACATTTGTTTCTTAATCATGCCAATTGTAAAAGCTGTACCATAAATCGGCACCAAGGGACCAAATTCCGGCAATAAATGCTTACAGGCACCGATATGATCTAGATGTGCGTGAGTAAAACAAATCGCTTTCACCTTGTCTTTATTATCCTGAATATATTTAATATCTGGAATCATATAGTTTACGCCAGGATAATCATCGTTTGCAAATAGCGTACCCATATCCACTACAATCATTTCGGATTTATATTCAATTACAGTCATATTCTTGCCGATACCAGTTTCGCCCAGACCACCAATTGGGATAATACGCACTGATTCAGGGTCGGGTCGTGCAGATTTCAATTGACCTTGCGTTACTTGTTTACCGTCATAACCATTATAGCGTGATTTATTCACTGGCACGCCTATAATATGTTGAGTGGCCTGCGCATTCACATCTTGGCTTAGCATTCTCTGATGATGTACCATTTCCCCCTTACGCGCACTAACCGGCAAGGCTACCTTGGCCTTTTTGGCGGTCTTTTTCGCTGCTTTAGTTGCAGTTTTAGCTGCTTTCGCAGTTTTTTTGGCATTTTTTTCTGTTTCTCCTTGTTTTTCTACCGCTTTGCGCTTGATTTCTGGCAATCTCTGCTCTCGCATTTTCATCAGTCTAGCACGGCGTTCTTCTTCCTTTTTATTCATTTTTCTCCTTTAAATTTTAATACAAGAAAATAACTATTATCCCCATTATACCACAACTACCTATATTTTACAAGCTTTTTGCCGAAGCGTGATTCGCGGAACACGGGAAACCAGGAACAAATATAAGAGTGAGAGTTCCAGCTAAGAGCCAGATATACAACGTATAGAGTAGCCGGTGTTCTTATTGTTGAGGCTCGACGGGGCGAAACTGCTAGCGATGAAGCTCAGGATGTACGCGTTGCTACTATTGGTGGCGGTACGCGACCAATAGTTGCCGCTGCTGCCTCTACTGTTGACCGACCCACTGCGGACGAGGCCGGAATAGAGGAAGTTGTTGGGATAATGGCGGAAGTTAGTGGTAGCGGTAGCAGTGTCAGAAGTAGAACCCATAGTACTAGCGAGATAGCCAAAGGAACCAACGGTGGTAGTAGTATTACTAATTGGCATTGACCAGTTGTAAGGGCAAATAGAGCCAGTAGTGTTACCCGATGAAGGGTTACGACCGGCAGTAGCAGTGTACCAGGTATAATAAACACCATAAGAGTATGTATTGCCAGTTTTAACAGACATACTAGTAGTAGGCGCAGAAATATTATCATTACGCAACTTATTTGCGGTAGCACCAGACCAGCTAGAGGTATCATTAGCCGGGGTGGTAGCGATGCTCGGGTTTTGGGTGTTAGACGAATTAAGGGCAATATTTTGGTCTAGCCTAAGATTTTCAATCATCCAACATCTACCATCAGTTAGTTTGGCGATAGCGTAAGTATTGTTGTCTCTAGAATCTTTTCTAGCGGTGATTTGACCAGGAGTGATGATACCGCTACCGCTACTGTAACTACCTGGATCAAGATTGCTACAAGCAGTAGCGTCAAAGGATTGCATAGAGCCAGCAGAAGGCACCCAGACGGCGTAGAGGGTAGTAGTGCCATTTACACTTGCATCAATGAGGTCTCGAGTGACTGTAACAGTTTCCATCGGGCCATAAACTTTGACGCTATCTCTAACGGAATCATCAGAGCTAGAAACTTTAGAACCGGCATTCGGATCAGTGGACCAACCAGCAAAACCATAATCTGTTTTATAATCATTACCCGGGAAAAGCTCAATAGTGTCACCAGCCTCTACGTTTTCATGAATAGCGGCTATACCATTGTTACTAGTAGCACTGTTAGAATCATAAACAATATTAGCCGTTGGCTTAATCAGGCACCTAACTGAAAGGCCGCCGCTCATATCAAAGTTAGTGCGCGGATATACGATGCCATTGCTAGTTACACTCAAGTCGTGCGCGTTGTCGCTATCGCTAGCAGTAGACGACCACCAACCGCCGTTGTTGCCCTGATCATACAAATCGTCGTAGTAGCTACCTGAGAATACGAGAGAGGCAGGAGTATTAGTAAAGTTAGTGGTAGTGACACCAGTCCAATTTGGATAAGTACCAGAATGCCAAGTGCCAGTAGTGATGTAGTTGTTTATCATGGCATATTGTTCACTAGTAGTGTAGGCATTACTAGCAGAAGGAAGGCGCCAGTTTTTGGGGCAGATAGAGTACTGAGCATCGCCACTACTGCCGCCAGAACCAGCAGTAGCAGCAACCCAGTTGTAGAAATTACCGTACTTATTGGAAGCTTGTTGAGATGGATAATTGCCAGCATAGTCGAATAATTCGGGGTCGTCGTAGGAGCCAGTCCAGCTGCCTTCAGCAGTGCTAGCGGGAAGAGTAAAGTTGGTAGCAATATTGGTGTTTGCGGGGGTGAGGGTCATGGCAGAAGAACCGCCTAAAGCAAGGTTCTGTGTCATCCAGCAATTACCGTCTGCAAGTTTAGCCACGGTATAAGGGGTATCGTCACGTGAGTCATACAAAGTGACAGTCTGATCTGCAGTAAGAGCTTGGCAAGCAGTATAATCAAAATCTTGCATAGTAGGCAAAGGATTAGCCGTAGCCGAGAACACTAAAGTAGTATTATAATCACCAGATGGTAGGTTTAAGTTAGCTTTTACGCCATAAGCGAAAGTATAGTTATTAGAGCCAGCAGCGTCAGTAACTTCAATTTGGCGGTCTGCATCTGAACTACTGCTATTTGGAACTGGTACATAAGTGTTGGCTGCACCTTTAATGTAAGTACCAGCTTTGTGTACGTTATAGCCCCATTTGTTGAGTGGGAAGTCTGTGGCAGTAGTAGTGGTAGTAAGATTGGTAATCTTTTGGTCTGGATGGGTAGTATAGTCTACTTTAGAATTTTTAAGATCAGTGTCAGTAGTCTCGGTATTCATAGTGAAGGTATAGCCAGTAGTATTGCTGGTATTTACTGTAACATTAGCTATGGCAGTACCAAAAGTACCACCTGAACCAGCAATAGGAGTCATTACGAGGTTGATACCACCA
>JAFWIX010000006.1 GCA_017514665.1 Candidatus Saccharimonadota bacterium
CGTGAGACAGTTCGGTTTATATCCGGCATGATCGTTAGGAATCTTGAGGAGAGCTGTCTCTAGTACGAGAGGACCGAGATGGACGAACCTCTAGTGTATCGGTTGTGGCCACCTGCTGCATTGCCGAGTAGCTATGTTCGGAAGAGATAAGCGCTGAAAGCATATTAAGCGCGAAGCCCACTCCAAGATAAGGATTCCCCATGAGATCCCAGAAAGATTATCTGGTTGATAGGTGCAAGGTGGAAGCGTGGTAACACGTGGAGCCAAAGCATACTAATGATCCATTGCCTTTTTACGTCTTGTACATAGCTAGCAACCGACGCTCGATTGATGCGTCGCCACTTAAAATCTTTGGTGCTAAATGGACATCAATAGGCTTTCAGGGGCTTGTTTGGTGCCCATACCGCTAGGGAAATACCTGTTACCATTCCGAACACAGAAGTCAAGCCTAGTAGGGGCGATTATACTGCTCTGCGGGAAACTAGCAAGGCGCCAAGTTACGAAAAATCCACCCTTCACGGGGTGGATTTTTCAATGCAAAAACCCCGCTTAAAAAGCGAGGTTTCTATGGATTGTTAGAATCCATTCTCGAGGTATTTTTTTTGTGCCTCAGTGAGGCTATCTATGGTGATATTTTGTGATTTTAGGGCGATATTTGCCACTTTTTCGTCAATATACTTCGGCACGGAATACACTTCAGGTGGAATGCAATGTTCAAGTGTATCAGGGGCAATCCACTTAGCAATATCAAGCGCACAGAGCAATTGTATGCTAAAACTCATATCCATAATTTCTGCAGCGTGGCCATCGGCAGCTGCCAGATTTACCAAACGCCCTTCAGCTAGCAAATAAACAGTTTCGCCACTGTATTTGAGATGATATGCCTCAATGTTTTGGCGCGCTTGGTAATGTTCCGTAGCGAAAAATTTTAATGCTCCTACATCGATTTCGACGTCAAAATGGCCAGCATTAGCCAAGACTGCTCCGTCCTTCATTACTCTGAGGTGTTGCCAGATGATTACGTCTCGGCAACCAGTGGCAGTGATAAAAATATCACCAAGTTTAGCCGCTTCGTTCATTGTCATCACTCGAAAACCATCCATATTAGCTTTCAGAGCTTTGATTGGGTCAATTTCAGTGACGATGACTTTAGCACCAAGACCGCGCAAGCGTTCTGCAATACCACTGCCGCAATCACCATAACCCGCCACCACCGCAGTTTTTCCAGCGACAATCAGGTTAGTTGTGCGAAGGATGCCATCCAAGGCAGATTGTCCCGTCCCATAATGATTGTCAAACAAATGTTTGCAATCTGCATGATTTACATCATACATTGGGAACAACAATCTCCCGCTGTTGGCAAGTCCTTTTAGCCGATGTACGCCGGTAGTGGTTTCTTCACAACCGCCAATTAGTCTATCGCCGTATTCACAGCAATCGCCGTGAAGTAATTCCACCAAATCACCACCATCATCAATTATAATTTGTGGATGATGCGAGAGCGCCTCTTTCAAGAAGCCCCAGTACTCGTCCTCATCACAATCGTGTTTGGCATAAACCGTAACTGATGGGGTTTCACCTAAAGCTGCAGCGACATCGTCCTGTGTAGACAACGGATTACAACCAGTGGCGTAAACCGTCGCCCCCAATTTAGCTAAAGCTTGTACCAAATAGGCGGTTTTAGCCTCCAGATGTACCGAAGTCACAATTACATAGCCCTCTAGGGGTTGTGCAGATTGGTACTCCTTTATCAGCTCATTAATAATGGGCATGTGTTTACTAGCCCAATTTATTTTGCGCTGTCCACTTTCAAGTAATTCCTTATTAATATTTGACATCATTTCACCTCCCTGTCAAAAAATGTAAAAGTACAAAATAAAATCTAGATACCTCGACTCCTAGATTAGTCATATTATAACATTTTTTGATGGTTTTGGCGAGATTCATTGACTTTTTGGAGCATCTGTGCTACAATAAGAGTATACAGATATTGGCCGGCCCGAAGAGGGACGGCGTTTTTAATTAAAAAGGAGTGTATATGGAAGGCTTAGACCTCAAACAAATGACCCAAATGGTCAAAATCATCGCCGAAGAGAAAAATCTCCCCGAGGAGACAGTTTTAGACATCATTCAAATGGCTATTGCCGCCGCTTGGCGTCGCGATAATGGCGAAAAAGATATGGATGTGCGCGCCGTTCTTAATATTAATAACGGTACCGCCGAAGTTTTTGTTAGCCGCGAAGTGATCGAAGATGACGTTGCTTTTAACCCTGCTACCGAAATTCCGCTCAAAGAAGCCAAAAAGCAGAAAAAATCCGCCAAAATTGGTGACAAAATCGAAGAAAAACACCCTGTTGAGAAGTTTGGTCGTGTTGCTGCTCAGACCGCCAAACAAGTTGTCATCCAACGTCTGCGCGAATCTGAACGCAACGTCGTTTTGGCCGAGTTTGAAGATAAAATCGGTACTGTCATGACCGGCGTAATCACTCGCGTTGAACCACGTCTTGTACGCATCGATCTTGGCAAGGCCAACGGCATCATGCCTCGTTCTGAGCAAATCGAGGGCGAATACTACTCCGTCGGTGAGCGTATCAAGGTTTATATTAAAGACATTGAACGCAACGATTCCAAGGCCCAACTCTTGCTTTCGCGTGGTAATGCTGAATTCATCGAATATCTTTTCCGCCAAGAAGTGCCCGAACTCGAAAACGGCTCAGTGGAAATCCGCAGCATTGCTCGTGAAGCTGGTCGTCGCACCAAGATTGCTGTAATGTCTACCGCGCCCGGCGTTGATCCGGTCGGCACTTTTGTTGGTGGTCGCGGCATTCGCGTCCAAGCTGTGATGAACGAAATTGGCGATCGCGAAAAAATCGATATCATCAACTGGAGCGATAATGCTTCTGAGTATATCCGAGAAGCCCTCTCGCCTGCCGAAATCGCCAAAGTTGAGATTAAAGATAAGCAAGCCAAAGTCTCAGTCACTGAAGATCAGCAATCTATTGCCATTGGCAAACAAGGCCAAAACGTTCGTCTCGCTTCTAAATTGACTGGCTATGACATTGATATTGAAGTTATCAAATCCGCGCCTAAGAAAAAGAAACAAAACGTCGAAGATTCTCTACTTTCGGCTATCGAAGAAGCCTCAGAAGAAGCTACAGAAGAGAAATAATTAGCGTTTCATTAAATCATGGGTGATTGCCGCGGCCAAAGCGTCCGCGGCATCATCTGGTTTGGGGATATTTTTTAATTTCAAATGCAAACGTACCATTTCTTGCATCTGTTTCTTGTTGGCATTGCCATAGCCAGTCAGAGTCTTTTTAATTTCATTGGGTGTATATTCAAAAATCGGCAATTTGTTTTGCTCCGCCACCAAGAGCACTATGCCGCGCGCTTCGGCTACCGATATGCCAGTGGTGATATTTTTGCTAAAAAACAATTTTTCTACCGATACCACATCTGGTTTAGTTTCTTTAAAGACTTCGTGCAGGGAATCGTAAAGTTCTTTCAATCTTCCTGGTAAAGGTGTATTAATCGGCGTCGTCACCACGCCATAATCTAGTAATTTTGTGCCTTCAATCAGTCCAAATCCGCAAATGCCAATACCAGGGTCAATGCCTAAGATTTTCATTTCACATATTTAATTAAAGTTTCGCGCAGGTCTTTGACTGGAGTAATGAAATTGTTTTTGTCAGCATTGGTGCGGGGCGCAATAGCGTGCTTGAAGCCGAGTTTTTTCGCTTCAGCCACGCGTTGGTCGGCGCGAAACGCCGAGCGTACTTCGCCGCCCAAGCCCACTTCACCAAACACTACGTATTCTTCTGATAATTTGCGGCCTGCCGAAGCCGAAGCAATCGCCAAGCACACTGCAAGATCAGCCGCAGAATCATTCAATTTCAATCCACCTACTACATTAATAAATACGTCTTTGTCATTTAATTTCAGTTTTGTGCGTCGTTCAATTACTGCAATTAACAGATTTAAGCGATTCAAATCAAATCCACTTGCTGTGCGCTTTGGGTAACCAAAATTCGATGGCGTCACCAAGGCTTGAATTTCTACCAAAATCGGCCTCGCTCCTTCTAGGGTAGCCAAAATAATCGAACCGTCGGTGTTTTGTCTTTCTGCTAGTAATGCGGCTGAAGGATTTTGCACTTCCTTTAGACCTTTGTCGCTCATTTCAAAAATCGCTACTTCATTGGTACCACCAAAGCGGTTCTTGACCGCGCGTACTGTCTTAAATCCGCCGTACCTATCGCCTTCAAAATTCAATACCACATCTACCAAGTGCTCTAGCACTTTTGGTCCTGCCAAAGTGCCTTCTTTGGTCACATGCCCTACAATGACTACCGCAGTATCAGTAGCTTTGGCGGCGCGGATAATCAAATTACCACAATTTGTCACCTGTGACACTGTGCCAGGTGCCGAAGTAATTTCGGCGAGCGACAACGTTTGAATAGAGTCCACTATTACGAGATCAAATTCAGCCGATTCAATGGTTTTGGCGATGTCGTTGCCAGAGGTCGAACTTGCAAAACACAAATTATCCGAATTCGCGCCCAAGCGCTTGGCGCGCAACTTGACCTGCCCAGCTGATTCCTCGCCCGAAATATATAAAACCTTGCGCGTCTTGGCGATTTCGGCACAAATTTGCATCAGTATCGTCGACTTGCCAATGCCCGGCTGTCCCGACAGTAACGATACCGAGCCAAGTAATATCCCGCCACCCAGCACCATGTTCAAATCTTTAAATTCAGTTTTTAAGCGCTCTTTGACGTCGCTTGGTTCAATCTTTTTAATGCTTTCGTAAGCTAATTTCTTGCCGCTGGCTTGACCCTTGGCAAGCGCGGATTTTTTCTCTGCTTCTGGCATCACCGCTTGCTCCACTAGAGTATTCCACTCGCCACAATTGCTGCATTTGCCAGCCCATTTTGTAAAGCTCGCTCCACATTGTTGACACACAAATTGCGTTTTGCCTTTTACCATACTTCCATTATATCACCTCTAGGCGAGAAGTTTGCAAAGTTATTGCTAAAAGGATTGTAGTTGTGCTAAAATATAAGCATGAACAAAATCATAGGAACAGGTTCTGTTTTGACAGCATTTGTTTTTATGGCACTTTTTTCTAGTGGAGTAGGGGTTTATGCCGATTCTTCTGCCAGCACCGACACTGAAGTTCAGTTAAACGTAGACACAGTCATTAACATTTCTACACCAGACACTACTACCATTAACTGTGCTAGTCTTAATACTCTATGTACTGCTAATACTACTATTACTGTCGGTACTAATAATATTACTGGCTATACTTTGCAGTTAAATGCCACTTCTGGTTATTCTAATAGTCTTACCAATGCTGCTACTAGTGAAACTATTCCTACTTTGAGTGGAGCTTATGCTTCTGGTTCTTTTCCTACTAACTATTGGGGCTATACTGGTGGTTTAGATAAATCAGGAGAAACTGGTGGGTTAAACTGTTCTGCTAACTATTGTCCTATTCTAGCTTATCAATCTGATGATTCTAATTACACCCCTAATCATGCTATTAAAGTCACCGATGCTCCAGCTACTGCTTCTAATACTACCATTACCTTTGGTGCTAAAGCTGATATTACTAAGCCTTCGGGGACTTATACCACTTCTGTGACTTTTACGGCGATAACAAACTATGCTCCGCATTCCATTATTAATGGTATGTATATGCAAGATATCAACCCAGGAGATTGTGCTGCTACGCCGCTTTATTCAGTCTCTAACACTGCTTATACTGCGGTAGACGCCCGCGACAACGAAGAATACATAATAGCCAGGCTCGCAGACGGCAACTGTTGGATGCTAGACAATATGAGGCTAGACCTTACCGACTCCACTGTTCTTAACTCTCTTACTACTGATAATACCAACGCAGACTCCGCTTCCCTCACTGGCCTAAAGACTGGCAACCGTTCTGCTGGAAACAGATACGCTAGTAGCGGTTTCGAAATCTGGGATTCTAACCACACCACAAACCAATATTATCGAGCCAAAGCTAATGCTGATTACAAGAATACTACTACCACTAGCTATGGTGCTGGCAGTGGCAAAATTGGCGTCTATTACAACTACTGTGCCGCCTCGGCCGGTAACTATTGCTATAATTCTGTCGCCGGCATAGATGACACTAGTACTCTCCAGGATGCTCAATATGACATCTGCCCTAAGAATTGGCGAATACCTACTTCCACCGCCGATGGAGAATATCAGGCTCTCTATGTTGCTTATTCTTCAAATGCCACTGATTTTAAAACCGCTCTGTCTACGCCGCTCTCTGGCTACTTCAACAGCGGCTCGGCGAGTAATCAGGGTAGCCGCGGCACCTTCTGGTCTTCTACTTGGGAAGATGCCAATAGTATGAAACACCTCACCGTCGGTAGTTTTGTCAGTCCATCCAGTAGTAGCAGTCGTGGATTCGGCTACTCGGTTAGATGTCTAATTCCCAGCACTTAAAATTCCCCAATAAATCAAGTTAGCGTTTGCATCCCACACCCCATAGTACTTTTATGGTATAATTACCCTATGAACGCAAACGAAATTCGTCAAAAATTCTTAGATTTTCAAGTCAAAAAAGGCCACACGATTATCAAGCCTGCACCGATGGTTTTAACCGATGACCCAACTACGCTGTTTACCGGTTCTGGCATGCAGCCACTTTTGCCGTTTTTGCTTGGCCAAAAACATAATCAAGGCACGCGCCTTACCGATTCGCAGCCTTGTTTAAGGCTTCAAGACATCGAAGATGTCGGCGATCCGCGCCATACCACCGTTTTTGAAATGTTAGGTAATTGGTCGTTGGGCGACTATTTTAAAGAAAAACAAATTCGTAACTTTTTTGAATTTCTGACCAAAGAAATTCATCTCGATCCACACAAAATTTACGTCACTTGTTTTATTGGTAATGATGAGTATGGCATTCCTAAGGATACTGAATCTGCTAAAATTTGGCAAAAAGTCTTCAAAGAAGTCGGCATTGATGCTAAAATTGCCGAAATTGGTACTGCCGAGCAGGGAAACAAGCGTGGTATTAAGCCAAGCGAACGCATTTTCTTTTACGATGACCAAGAAAACTGGTGGAGCCGCGGCGGTGGCATCGCCGATACGCCTATCGGCGATCCTTGCGGGCCTGATTCCGAAGTTTTTTACGATTTTGGTGAAGACAAGCAAGACGTCAACAAATACGGTCCCGCTCACCCCGCAAGTGATGGCGCTCGCTTCATGGAAATCGGCAACCAAGTCTTTATGGAATACCGCCGCAACCCCGATGGCACCTTCTCTGAACTTGACCACAAGAACGTCGACTTTGGTGGTGGCCTCGAGCGCATCGCCGCCGCCGCCATCGACAGCTACGATGTTTTTCAAATTTCTTCCATTCGCCCAATCATCGACAAATTAGAACAGATTTCTGGCAAATCTTACGCAGACAATACCGACGAAATGCGCGTCATCGCCGATCATCTCCGTGGCGCTTACTTGCTCGCTGCGCAGGGCCTCACGCCGTCCAACAAGCAGCAAGGCTATGCCATGCGCCGCTTGATTCGCCGCGCCATTTTGCGCGCGCTTGATCTTGGCATTTCGCAAGATTTTCTCGCCGAAACTTTGCCAGTAATTGCTAAGGAGTACGAAAGTTTACCAGATGACATTCTATCACACCGTGCTGACGCGCTCGCCGTGCTCGAAAAAGAAGAATCCGCCTTTCGTCGCACTCTCAATCGTGGCCTCAAAGAACTAAACAAAATCGCCAAGACAAGCCTAGATGGCTTTGAAATTTTCAAATTGCAGGATACTTACGGCTTTCCACTGGAACTTTCAGTCGAGGAAGCCTATCGTCGCGGCATCGAACTTTCTCAGAATTGGCGCGATGAATTTGACAAGGCTCTGAATGAACAACGCACTCGTAGTCAAACCGCCAGTAAGGGCATGTTTAAGGGCGGCCTCGAAAACCATGACGAGAAAACTATCAAGTATCACACCGCCGCCCATCTTTTGCTTGCAGCCCTTCAACAACTGATTGACCCCAAAATCTGCCAAAAAGGCTCTAATATTACTGCCGAGCGCCTACGCTTTGATTTTAATCTCGACCACAAAATGACCGACGCAGAAAAACAGGCCGTCGAAGCCAAAGTCAATAAGTGGATTTCGCAAGATCTTCCTGTCACCAAGGCCGAATATGATAAAGATTATGCGCGCAATACCCTCAAAGCTCACGGCGAATTCTGGGACAAATACCCCAACCAACTCACTGTTTACACTATCGGTGACGACAAAAATCCTGTCAGCCGCGAAGTTTGTGGCGGCCCTCATATTACCCATACTGGCGAGCTCGGCCATTTTTGTATTAAAAAAGAAGAATCTAGTTCTGCTGGCGTTCGCCGCATCAAAGCCATTCTCGAGTAAAATGTTCTAAATTGTTGTAAGATTTACAACACCAAAATACTTGTGTTTTCTTTGATGAAGCGTTATAATAGATTCATGCGCAAAGTCATCAGTATAACTCCTGTTTTGACACTAGTTGTTTTGACAGGCTTTTTCTTTTCTGGCGGCGTCAACGCTACAGGAGTTAGTTCTGACACTGAAGTAATTTTAAACGCAGACTCAATTATCAACATTTCTGCTCCCAATATTGCCACCCTTGAATGTGCGCCGGGAGCTACTGCGGCAACGGCTAATTTATGTACCACGCCCATTACTATAGGAGTAGGGACAAACAATCCAGCCGGTTACACTCTACAAATGAACGCCGCTGACCAGTCCTCTAACGCTCTTACCAATACTGCTATTTCTCCTGCTGCTACCATCCCCACATTGAACCAAGCATATTCCTCTGCCAATTTCCCCGTAAACTCTTGGGGCTATACTGGCGGATTAAACAAATCAGGCGAAGCTGGTGGTTATAATTGCTCTACTAACTATTGTCCGATTCTTGCTTATAGTTCAGATTCTGCTGCATATGCACCAAATCATATCATAAAGACTACTGACGCTCCAGCTATTCTGTCTAGCACAAATATCATATTTGGCGCCAAAATAGATATTTCTAAACCATCCGGTTCCTATTTAACATCCGTCACTTTTACGGCCGTGACCAACTCTATACCAGAAGTTTTATGGATGCAGGAGTTCGATTCTACCGCTTGCTTTAATGCCACTACAGATGAAACTATCGCTCTAAAGGATTCTCGCAACAACGTAGAGTATACAGCGGCAAAATTAAAAGACGGCAACTGTTGGATGACTCAGAATCTCGCTTTAGGCAGTAGCGTTGCTATAAACCTCACCGCTGCCGACTCCGATGTTTCGTCTTCTGGCTATACTCTCCCAGCTAGTGATTCTATAAGCGGCACAGACACTGGAGTTCTTGATTATGCAGGAGAGCATGCGGCAGATCAGGCCAATAACAAATTTGGCAATTATTACACCTGGGGCGTTGCTACTGCTGGTTCTAGCCTCAATACCGCCGATGGCGACGATGCAGAATATTCTATTTGCCCCAAAAATTGGCACTTACCAAGCGAAGCTGAATTCGGCGCCTTGATTTCTGCTTACACAGAATTGTCTTCTCCTGATTCCGCGCTATTTTCTTCGCCACCACTTTCGTTTGTGTTTTCTGGTGAATATGGCGAGTATGGCTCTAGTTGTTTGTGGGGGTCTACAGCTTATGACACCTGGGGCGCGATTACTTTATTTGCAGGTGAAGAAGATTGGCTTGAGCTTACCCACGACAGTACGAGTCATTACTATTCGGTACGTTGTTTAATTCCAGGTCAATAGAGGTATGAGAAAGATATGAAACATTTCATTACACAACACGACAAACAAAGAACCTTCATGTCTGTCGCGATTTTGCTGTTTGCCGCCTTGCCTTTAATGCTTGTTTTTCCAATAACTATTAGTTCTGCGCACGCCACAGAAGATAGTTCTAATTCCGAAGTAGCTTTAAATGTAGATTCGGTTATTAATATTTCTTCTCCTTCTTCTGCTGCTTTTGATTGTGCTCCAGGGACTGCTACGATTCCATCTAGTCTATGTACTACTGTTGCCACGATTGGCGTAAGTACTAATAATGCTTCTGGCTATACTCTACAAATGAGTATCACTCCTGGTTATCCTACAGACCTAACTAATTCCTCTGTTTCTCCCAGCGCTACGCTATCAGCTATAAATCAAGCTTATGTTCCCGCTAATTTCCCCGCAAACTCGTGGGGCTACACTGGCGGCACTGATCAATCCAGCAAAACCGGTGGTTATAACTGCGTCACCAACTATTGCCCGGTCTTAGCATATCAAGCTAACGAATCCAACTATTCTCCTAACTACATTATTAAACAAACTGATGCTCCCGCCACCGTATCTAATACGAACATTACTTTTGGAGCAAAAATAGACATATCTAAGCCTTTTGGTGCTTATTCTACCTCAGTTACCTTTACCGCAGTAGCAAATCACGTTCCTGGGGGAGCACCAATTACTGATGGCATGAATTTGAAAGACGTAACGAGCGACATGTGTATTGATACTGAACTTTATTCCACCTCTAACACTATATATACGCTCGTAGATTCGCGTAATAATATTAATTACACCGTAGCTAAACTTCAAGACGGCAATTGCTGGATGACTCAAAACTTAGCCCTTGGTAGCTCTTCTCCTACAGTTCTCACCCAAGCCGATTCTAATGTAGGGCCTAGCGGCTTTACTCTCCCTGCTAGCGTATCCGAGGGTGATTGGGCTGAATCTACTACTGATCCCGAATTCTTTGATTATGCTGGCAACTATCCGACCCAGCAAGCTACAAATAGATATGGTAATCTCTACAATTGGGCAGCTGCCACCGCTGGCTCTACTAGATCTTCTGGTAACGCAGACTATGATATCTGCCCTAAGAACTGGCATCTCCCCACTTTTACTGAATATAGCAACCTTATGAGTGCTTATCCTGCGCTTTCCTCTTACCCATCGCACGCATCTCAGTTTACTTCGCCCCCTCTGTCGTTAGTATTTGCTGGCCAACACGACCGCTCTGGGCTCATTCATGAAGAAACTTATGGTACTTGGTGGTCATCTACTGCGGCCGATGCCAGTGAGGCGTGTAATTTTTATATTTATATTCCAGGTGGAGATGTTTCGGATTCAATGGCGAATTTATATTGTTGGGACTTTGGTAAAGATCTCGGCGTTTCTGTACGTTGCTTAATTCCAGGAACATAATTTATTCCACGAATAATGGTGCGGCGCCGGCTTCGCTGGATAGGGCGCCATTCGTTGCCTCAAAAAAACCAAAGCAAGCTTTGGTTTTTACTCGGCAATCTTGGTGCCCGAGGCAGGACTTGAACCTGTACGTCCGTAAGGACACTAGCACCTGAAGCTAGCGCGTCTACCAATTCCGCCACTCGGGCTCCTCTGTATTATACCATAATTCTATGCTATAATAAGCCAAAAGGAGGTGTATGATTAAGTTTAGTGAAAAGGTAAGTTTGAATCAGGTTCGTCTTGATCAAATTTTGTCTGAAATCAAAAACGACCCCATGGGCGGTTGGTATGATTTACCCGAAAATTATGACCATGAAGAATTAGAGCAAATCAAGGCCGCGGCTCGCGCAATTAACCAAAATTCCGAATACTTAGTCTGTATCGGCATTGGCGGTTCGTATCTGGGACATCGCGCCCTGATTGAAGCTCTAGCCCCCACCAGCCCGACCAAGATTATTTATGCCGGCAATTCACTTAGTGCTCGTGAACTCCAAAAGTCCCTTGACGAAATTAAAGACGCTGACTTTTCTATCAATGTCATTAGCAAATCTGGCACCACCATCGAGCCAGCCATCGCCTTTAAAGCATTTAAAGAAAAATTAATCGCTAAATACGGTGAAGCTGAAGCTAGTCAGCGTATCTATGCCACTACCGACGCCAACAAAGGCACGCTTCATGACGAAGCCGTGGCGCAGGATTACACACGTTTTGTCGTTCCAGACAATATCGGTGGTCGTTATTCGGTACTTACCGCAGTTGGTCTATTGCCGCTTGCGGTCGCTGGTGTAGATGTGGATGAATTATTAAAAGGCGCTCTAGATTTCAAAAACCACCCCGAGCCAGCCTATCAATACGCCTTCAAACGTGACGAATTACGTCGCCAAGCTTACGATACCGAAATTTTGGCCACCTTTGAGCCCAGTACCGCTTCCTTTAATGAATGGTGGAAACAACTCTTTGGCGAATCTGAAGGCAAAGATGGTCACGGCATCTTTCCGGCCTCGGTAGTTTATTCTACTGATTTGCATTCGCTCGGCCAATTTCTTCAAGACGGTCGCCGTAATCT
Organism: Candidatus Saccharimonadota bacterium; assembly: GCA_017514665.1. Taxonomy (GTDB): domain Bacteria; phylum Patescibacteriota; class Saccharimonadia; order Saccharimonadales; family Saccharimonadaceae; genus Nanosyncoccus. The sequence goes on from JAFWIX010000006.1 coordinate 12,347, forward strand.
TTTTGAGACTATCCTCAATTTTCCCACCGATGATACCAACGCCAAAATCGTCCAAGCAGTTGAAATTGCTCACAAAGCCGGCAAAATTCCAGTCTTAAATATATCACCAGACGAATATTCCACTAAAGCTTTTGGTGAATTAATTTATTTCTTTGAGCTCGCATGCGCTATTTCAGCCAAACTAGACGGTGTCAACCCCTTTGATCAGCCCGGCGTGGAAACTTATAAGGCTGAACTTAAAAAACTTATGCTATAATTAAAGTATGAAAAAACGCATTGTCTTAGCACTGGGCGGGAATGCCTTGCAAAAAAACGGCGAAGTCACCGCCGAGGCCCAAAAAGCCGTTGCTATGAAAGTCGGCGAAACTATCGCCAAAATCTCCGATAAATATGAAATTATCATTACCCACGGTAATGGTCCACAAATTGGTAATATCATGCTTCACGAGGAGAAAGGCCATTCCGAAGCCGCTCCGGCCATGCCACTCGAAACTGCTGTCGCCATGAGTCAAGGGCAAATCGGTTATTGGCTCACTCAAGCCATCGATAATGCCTTTATCAAGCAGGGAATCAACAAAAAGACTGCTACTATCGTTACTCAAATCGTGGTTGACAAGAACGACCCTGCCTTTGACGACCCCACCAAGCCCATCGGACAATTTTACAATGAAAAAACCGCCAAACGCTTAGCTAGGCTTAAAGGCTGGACGGTCAAGGAAGATGCCGGTCGCGGTTGGCGTCGCGTCGTACCTTCTCCTTTACCCAAAGATATCATTGAGACCGAGCAAATTACTAACTTAGTCAAAGCTGGGATTATTGTCGTCGCGGCTGGCGGCGGCGGTGTGCCAGTTTATCGCACCAAAGTTCGTGGCAAACTCAAGGGCGTCGATGCTGTCATCGACAAAGATTTTGCTTCCGAAAAACTCGCCGAACTCACCAATGCCGACATTTTTATTTCACTTACTGCCGTGCCCAATGCTTACATCAATTTCGGCAAACCTAATCAGACGGCACTCGGTCTTTTAAGTCCAGAAATCGCCGAAGAATATATCAAACAAGGTTATTTTGCTGCTGGTTCTATGTTACCCAAGATGCAGGGCACTACTGATTTTGCTAAATCTGGCAAGGGTCGCATTGGTATTATCACCAATTTTGCCAAACTTGAAAAAGCACTCGAAGGCAAAACCGGCACAATTATTAAAAAAATTTCAGAATAAATTAAAATACTTATGCTATAATTGAACTATGGGTAAATTTAATTACGAAGGACCAGTCGTACTTGTTGTGATGGATGGTGTAGGGCTCAGTCCCGACCAGACCGGTAATGCCGTATACTATGCTCGCACCTCGTTTCTAGATTACATAGTCACCAAATATCCTAGCGTCTCGTTACAAGCCGCCGGAGCAGCGGTTGGTGTCGCTCCAGGCCAGATGGGCAATTCCGAAATTGGTCATAATGTAATTGGCAGCGGTCAGATTCTCAAGCAAAGCGGTGCTCGTATCCAGGCCGCCATCGATGACGGTACAATTTGGCAATCTGGTGTTTGGTATAATGTCGTAGACGTTTTTACTAAGAATCCCAACGCCACTTTGCATTTTGCCGGTATTTTGTCTGATGGCGGTGTTCATAGTGACATTCGTCAGCTCGAAGCCATCATCAAAAAAGCTTACGAAGCTGGTGCTCGCAAGATTCGCGTACACGCCTTATTTGATGGCCGCGACGTCGCTCCGCAATCCGAACCCAAATACATCAATGCTCTCGAAAGTTTCTTCTCTCAATTTGAAGGTGCTGATTTCAAGATTGCTTCTGGTGCTGGTCGCATGTTTGCAGTTGCTGATCGCTATGAGAGTAACTGGAACATGGTCAAAGTCGGTTGGGATATGATGGTTAACGGTAAAGCTACCTATCATTTCTCTTCTGCCAACGAAGCTATTGAATATTTCCGTCGCAAGAATCCCAATCTTCAAGATCAAAACATCCCTGCTTTTGTGATTGACGACGCCGAGCATCATCCAGTTGGCACCATTAGCGATGGTGACGCCATGATTTACTTTGATTTTCGTGCCGATCGTGCTATTGAAATTACCCGCGCCTTTACCGAAGAAGAGTTTACCGCCTTTGATCGCGGCACGCGTCCTGATGTTTTCTTTGTCGGCATGACCGAATATGACGCCGACAAGCATCTCCCCAAGAACCAGCTAGTACCACCGCTTCATATCGAAAATACCTTAAGTGACCTTATTGGCAGCAAAAATATCCCCAGCTTAGCAGTTTCTGAGACTGTCAAGTTTGGCCACATCACCTATTATTTTAATGGCAATAGTTATATGCGCCATTCGCGTGAGGAATTTATCGAGGTTTCTTCAGATAAATATCCGTTTGATTCGCGCCCCTGGATGAAAGCTGCCGAAATCACCGATGCTGCCCTCCAACGTTTCAGAACCCACAAGTTTATTCGTATTAATTACCCGGGTGGTGATATGATTGGCCATACTGCCAAGATGCAACCTACTATCGTAGCCCTTGAAGCAATTGATATTCAGCTTCAGCGTCTTGCTGCTGCCGTCGACGCCGCCAAAGGCATGATGATTATCACTGCCGACCATGGCAATGCCGAGCAGCTCATTTCCCCTGATGGACGCCCGCAGACTTCGCACTCCACCAATCCCGTCCCTTGTATATTTTATGACAATACCGAAAATCGCACCAAGTATCAGTTAACAAATATTTCCAACCCTGGCTTAGCTAATATTGCCGCTACTGTAGCCACTCTTCTCGACGAGACCCCGCTGGCTATTTGGCAGAAACCGTTAATTTCTTAAATTTTCTACTTGCAAATTATTCGCGCCGTGATATAATAACGCTATGATTACGAAAGCTATAATCCCGGTCGCCGGTTGGGGCACCAGGAGATTACCTATAACCAAAGTTATTGAAAAATCCATGCTCCCTGTGGGGAATCGCCCTTTGGTGGACTATTCCGTGCAGGAGCTAATCGAGGCTGGCGTCACCGATATTTACATGGTGATATCGAACGTTGAGCCTTGCCAAGTGCGCGAATTTTACAATGAAAACCTCGCACTCAACCAATACCTCATAGATCGCGGCAAAAAGGATCGCCTCGAGCTAGCGCAGACTCTGCCAGAGGGCGTTACTATTCACTACACTACCCAAGATCCTGCTGGCAAGTACGGCACTGCTGTTCCAATCGCAATGGTGGTCGAAGAATACAGCATCGACGAACCAGTACTAGTATTTATGGGCGATGATTTCGTCTGGAATCCAGGTGGCCCTTCCTCGGCACGAAGTTTGATTGAATCTGTCAAAAACGATTCTGATTCAGCTATCCTTGGCGTTAAAGTTGCGTCTTCTGAAGTTGATAAATACGGTGTGCTCTCTGTAAAAAATGATAATTTGACTGGTATCGTTGAAAAACCCGATACTGAAGATGCACCTTCTAATCTAATCAGCGTCAGTAAGTACATCATGTCCCCAGCCTTATTAGACGAAATCGTCAAATACGTTCACGACAACGATTTTGGCCCTCAAGACCAAGAATACATGGTCACCGATCCAATTGATACCTACATCAAGAATGGTGGTTCCATGCGCGTGGTTGCTACTGACGGTGAGTACCTCGATGGTGGTTCGGTCGAGGGTTGGCTCCACGCCAACAACGTCGTTTGTGGCTCTAAAAAATAAGGAAAATTCACATGGCGAAATCTAAAAAATCTAATTATAAGCAAGAAATTGGCGCAGTCATTGAGCGTATGCGCCTCGAAAAGGGCTGGACCCAGAGTGATCTCGCTGAAGCAGTTGGCTCTTCTCAATCAGCCATTCATCGTATTGAAAAAGGGAATCAAAACATTTCTCTTGAGATGATTAGCAAGCTTTCCAGAGAGCTTGGTGGCCAGATTCTCTCTATTAATGACTCCATTTCTCAGGGTTATCGCATTCGCGGCGGCAAGGAGCTGCACGGTGACATCCATATTAATACTAGCAAAAATGCTGCCGTTGGCTTGCTATGTGCTGCATTGCTTAATGATGGTAAGACTGTGTTGCGCCGTCTTGCTCGTATCGAAGAGGTCTTTCGTATTATTGAAGTTTTGGAGTCCATTGGCGTCAAATGCCGCTGGATTAACCGCCGCAAAGACCTCGAAATTATATCACCACGCGAATTAAAACTCGAAGACATGGACTTAGAAGCCGCACGCAAAACCCGTTCTATCATCATGTTTTTGGGCCCTCTATTGCACAAATTCGATAAATTTACTTTACCCTACGCCGGCGGTTGCTCGCTTGGCACTCGCACCGTCGAACCACATCTCAAGGCGTTGAGCTCCTTCGGGCTAAAAGTTGACGCTACTACTAATAGTGGTTTTTATGAAGCCTCTGTTGATGCCAAAATTTTGCATAGCTCCGAACATAAACGCATCGTTCTCATCGAGCGCGGCGACACCGTGACTGAAAACACCCTGATGGCTGCTGCGCTTTTCCCGGGCAAAACCACGATTATTGGCGCTTCGCCCAATTACATGGTGCAGGACGTCTGTTTCTTCTTACAAAAACTTGGCGTCAAAATTCATGGCATTGGTACCACTACGTTAGTTGTGCACGGTCGTGAATCTATCAATGAAGATATCGAATATTCACCATCCGAAGATCCTATCGAAACTATGTCATTTATTGCCGCCGGTCTTGCCACTAACTCCGAAATCACTATCAAGCGTGCCCCGATTGAATTTCTCGAAATTGAATTAGAAGTTTTGAAAGATATGGGCGCAAAAATCATTCGCACTCCCGAATATTTTTCCAATAATGGCCGTACGCGCTTGGTTGATTTAAAAATCAAAAAAGCTCCTCTTCATGCTCCCACTGATAAAATTCACTCAATGCCGTTTCCGGGGCTTAATATCGATAACTTGCCGTTCTTCTCAGTTATTGCGGCGGTGGCCGATGGCGAAACCCTGATTCATGACTGGGTATTTGAAAATCGCGCCATCTACATCACCGAGCTCTCGCGTCTCAATGCCAAGGTAGAACTCTTGGATGCGCACCGTGTTTACGTTGGTGGTCCGACCAACTGGCGTCCTACCGAAATGGTTTCGCCTCCAGCCCTTCGTCCAGCCGTCGTAGTACTAATTGCAATGCTGGCTGCTCCTGGCACTTCTATCTTACGTAACACCTATTCTATTAGCCGTGGCTATCAAAACTTTGCCGCTCGCCTCAATCATTTAGGTGCCGATATTTCACCACTATCGGGCATCTAAAATGGATAAAATTTTTGCCGGCCTCAATCCAGCTCAAAAATCAGCAGTCGAGACTCTTTCTGGCCCGCTGTTGATTTTGGCGGGCGCCGGTTCCGGCAAGACCAAAACCCTCACTCATCGCATTGCCAATTTAATCGCGCACGGTGTGGGTCCACACGAAATTCTCGCCGTTACTTTTACTAACAAAGCTGCTGGTGAGATGCGCGAGCGCCTCTGGCATCTTTGCCAAGATATTTTTCCAATTACTCCCACCGACACTGATTCAGATAATTTTGTCAATCCCGAGCCACCGCGCAGTTTCATGCCTTATATGGGGACCTTTCACAGTTTTTGTGTAAAATTTCTCCGCATTGAATGTGAAGCCGCTCACCTTGATCGCAATTTTGTGATTTATGATACCGACGACCAACTGACACTCATCAAACGCATTGCCAAAGACCTTGATATTGACCGCAAATCTTTTAAACCCAAATTAGTCCAAAACGTCATCAGCAAATGCAAAAACAACGGCCAATCGCCCGCCGATTACGCCGAATCAGCCAAGCATCGCGCCACTTATCTTGAAACCGCGCAAATCTACAAACACTACGAACACGAAAAAGCACTCGCTCATGCCCTTGATTTTGACGATTTACTCCTCAAAACCGTTCAAGTTTTATATCACCACGCGAATATTCGTGCCAAATGGCAACAGAAATTCCAGCATATTTTGATTGACGAATATCAGGACACGAATGCTTTGCAATATCGTCTTATCAAAGCTCTAGTAAATGACCAGCGCAACATCTGCGTAGTTGGCGATGATTGGCAGTCGATTTACTCCTGGCGCGGCGCCGATTTTACCAATATTTTAAATTTTGAGAAAGATTTTCCTGGCGCCAAAGTGATTAAATTAGAGCAAAATTACCGCAACACCAAGAACATTCTTGAGGCTTCGCAAAAAATCATCAAGCATAATACTCAGCGCACCGACAAAGTTCTCTTTACCGAGGCTGACACCGGTAGCCCCGTTCAAGTCCAGGCCTTGATGGACGAAGCCCACGAGGCCGAATTTGTCGCTAATACAATTCTCAAGATGAGCAGTCACCACAAATTTTCCGATTTTGCCATCCTTTATCGCACCAACGCCCAATCTTACGCTTTTGAAAAAACCTTTCTCCTCAAGCAGATTCCGTATAAAATCATCGGCGGCGTGCGTTTCTACGATCGCAAAGAGGTCAAAGACGTCCTGGCGATTTTGAAATTAATTATTAACTCTGGTGATCGCGTCAGTCTGGAACGCGTAGTCAAAAACGTGCTTCCGGGTATTGGTGCTACCAGTCTCGAGAAGATTCTCAAATATTTACATGATAATTCTGGTACCGGGTTGGGCGACACTGATTTGGCGTCACTTCTAGTTCCTAAAGCTCGCGCCGCCCTTACTAAATTAGCTAATTTTTTGGAGTCTCACGACCTCAGTAATTCGCCCAGCCAACTCATTAAAGAAATCGTCACCTATTTTGAATTTGACAAACTCCTAGACGACGGTACCGACGAAAGCCGCGATCGTATCCATAACCTTGTTGTATTAATCGACAATGCTTCGGCCTATGGCAGTCTCGAAGATTTTCTGGCCGATGCTTCATTAATGTCTAGTGCTGACGAAGCCACTGGCCCTGACACCGTTACCCTGATGACTCTCCATGCCGCTAAGGGGCTTGAATTTCCAGTTGTCTTCATCGTGGGTCTCGAAGAAGGGCTTTTTCCCAGTAGTCGCGCCGAAGAAGAGGGAAATATTGAAGAAGAACGTCGTCTTGCCTATGTCGGCATGACGCGCGCCATGCAAGATCTCTTTATGACCTATGCTAATTCACGTTTTTCCTTCGGTGGCCGCCAATACAACATTCCCTCGCGCTTTCTTAATGAATTAGGATTAGAAAGCGATTTCACCGATAGTACAGAGGACGATTTTGAACGTTTTGATGACCCCTTTCCGCCTGATTTACCCGTCTTCGAGTGACCCCTGTTAATGCTCAAGCTATTGATTTTTTAGGCAAAATTTGCTACAATTAGGAGGATATGAAACTCAAAAGTAACCATATCACCTCTGTTTTTACAGGCCTCGCGTTAGTTGCTGCGAGTATCTTTTTGTTTTCTTTTAGTAGCACCACCCCAGATACTTTTGCCGAAGATCCCGCTGGCGCCGTCTATTCAGATAATCACCACGTGATGATCTTCGATAATGCCGAAAAATTATCGGTCAAGACCGATGCTGGTACGGTAGCCGAAGTGCTCGAGCGTGCAGGTATTGTAATCTCTGAGGCTGATACGGTTGAACCAGGCCTAGATACCACCATTAACTCCGATAATTTTTACATCAATATCTACCGCGCCCATCCCGCTATTATTACCGTGGGTACTACTAGTAAGTATGTTATGACTTCTTCTTATGACCCTACTACTGTAGCCGCAGATGCCGGCATTGACGTTTACGATGGCGACACTGTCGAGGCAGTCGTTAGCGACAATTTCCTCGAAGCAGGCTCCACTGCCACCTACAAGGTTAATCGCAACGGTGGCCGCACTATTACAGTCGAAGAAGCTATCCCGTTCCCCGAAGAAATGGCCTCTGACCCCAATATGGATGCTGGCGAATCCAAAATTACCCAAGTCGGCGAAGATGGTGCCAAAGTTTTGCAATACAAAGTTAATTTCATTGATGGTGTCGAGGTCTCACGTGAATTAGTTTCCGAAAAAGTTACCAAAGAACCGGTAGCCCGCGTTACCACTCAAGGCACCAAGACTACTAGCGCACCTACTACCACTAATACCGCTATTTCTCCTGAACAAGCCCAATGTGCCAACTGGGCTCGCCAAGCTGGTGTTTCTGAGGCCGACCTCAGTGCCGCCCTCTTCTTGATTTATCACGAATCTGGCTGTCGCGTCGATGCCGCCAACGCCTCTGGCGCTTACGGCATTCCTCAAGCCCTCCCTGGTAGCAAAATGGCCTCTGCTGGTGCCGACTGGCGCACCAATCCGGTCACGCAGATTCGTTGGATGGCTGGTTATGTGAGTCGCTACGGTGGTTGGCAAGGCGCCTATAGCTTCTGGCTCTCGCACCACTGGTATTAAACCGAAAGTTTTAATTAATGAAAAATAAAAAATCCCTCGGTCAGCACTGGTTAAAGAACCGAGTAATTTTGGATTATATCGCGGACGAAGCTGTCTCTGACGATACTATTTGTCTAGAAATCGGCCCGGGTCTGGGCACTCTCACGGCGTCGCTTTTGAAGCGTTTCCCTAAGGTAATCGCAGTTGAATATGATGAAAAATTAGCCGAGAATCTACCCAAATCTTTCCCCGGCACCAATCTAGAGGTGATTAACGCTGATTTTCTCGATTTTGATCTTTTGAGTATCAAAGACCCTTACGTCGTAGTCGGCAACATCCCCTATTACATCACCTCGCCGATTATCACCAAATTGCTCGCCGCCAAGAATTCCCCTGTTAAAATCGTTCTCCTCATTCAAAAAGAGGTTGCCGAGCGCATTGCCGCCCCAGTAGGGAAGCACACCTACCTCTCTCTGTTTGTGCAAAATTTCGCCTCTGTTACGCTAGGCGACGTCATTCCTCGTGCCGAATTTACTCCACCCCCTAAGGTGGATAGTCAAGTCATTATTCTCACTCCTCACACCCCTGTTATCGACGAAAAAACCCTCAAATTCGCCAAAATTGGCTTCTCTCAGCCCCGCAAAAAGCTGGCCGCTATCTTAGCCGCTTCGCACCATTTAAACAAATCTGAGGCGCGTGAGGCTCTTAAAAAGGCAAATCTTTCCCCCGATATTCGCCCTGCCGAACTTTCTCACCTAGATTGGCAAAATCTTCAAAAAGTCATATAAAAGTTTATTGCGAGCTACAACCAGCAGTTCTACCGTTAGCTACACCGTCACCAAAGGATGAACTGAATTTATAAGTATATCCATCTATACATCGATCTATGTATGAAATTATATTACCAGCGCTAGACGTGCTCTTATAAACATACACATAATAATTCGCTTTGTAACTGCGGTAGGCGACGTCACCGCCACTCCCATCCTTGTTAGCTGGATATGCCCATCTCGTGAGCCCTCCTCCCCACTGCATAGTATAAGGTCCAGCTTGGCGTGGTGAGGAATCGGTATTTGCATCTGCCAGAGTGCTGTGTGCTTGGCCCTTTTTGATTTCGTAATTATTGTTGCCAAAGCTAATCGCAACGGCTTCACCATTAGAATCTCCCGTGAAATACACCGATCCTTTGTTTTGTTCTACATAGGCCCACGCTGCTGGTTGTCTATTTGGCTGCCCGTCACTGTTGGCCAAATTTTGTGAAGTTACGAGTACTGTTTTAGGGTTCAAGGCCTTGATAAATTCGTACGTATTAGAAGTCCTAATACCGTGATGCCCAGCTTTTAAGATATCTACCTTACCAATTGCGGAACCGTATTTGTCTTCCACGCCCCATTCCCAATCGGCTGCCAAAAAGGCAGTTTTATTACTTGGCGTATGAGTAACTTTCATACCGATTGAATTTAAGTTTTCGCGATATTTATTATAATTGATACGCCCAGTCGAAGAATCTCGGTCTATATTAAATAGCTTTATTTTGAAATTCCCAAAAGTAATTCCGTTAGTCTGAATCCCGGCCCGCTCCGTTTCATGATTATAAAAATCAACTACGTTTGCGTTGGCTTTATTCATGGCAACAATCTTCTTATTGCAAAAATCCTTTGTAACAGTTGATGGAGTACTGCCGTCATCGCCAAAAGATTGAGTGGCTTCGCAGCCTCTCATATACACAGTGGTTTTATTATTAATAAAACCTTTTGACACCAAGTAATTTACGCTCCCCATATGATCGCTGTGTGCGTGTGTGAGTAACACATAATCTAAGCGTTTTATTCCCAGTGAATTCAAATAAGTTTCTATAGTATGTGCATTGGGATTACCAACTTGGCTTTCTGGCCTCCCGGTATCTACCAGCCAATACTTGCCTTGACTTTTAATCAAAATTGCATCACCAATTGATTCATTATCCGACCCAACGGTGTTTTTTAAGAAATGGACACTATCGTCCCTGGTACCAACTTCGACATCATTAGCTACAGTAAAAATGCTATTATTGCTCACCGTGCTGTTATTGACCGTGGGGGTCTGCATGATTCCTGAAGCGTCTGCAGCCACATTAATTTTTAATTCTTCGCCCAACAAGACCTTAGCGCTTTTTGTGATTTGGCTACTATCGCTGACTCTTGTGATTTTTGCAACGTTACCATTTGCAAAAGTCAGAATCTTGTGCACGGGATTTGTAGTCGCGTTAAGATATAAGGTTGTAGTGTAATCGCCTAGCGGCATATCACTAGCTATTTTAGTGGCAAAATGCACCACTATTGAGTGTCCAATCGGCGAACTCCCCTTAGTTTGGTAGGCAATTTTTCCACTTCCGTGGCCTTCGGGCAGCTTCCCATAACTAGCCCCGTCAACAGAAAATCCCCAAGTATTATTTGCAAAGTTTTCTATGGTCGTACCATCATTTACCATACTTATATGCGTACCACTTGTGCCAGTCAAATCTTGATTTGCTGTTGCTATACCTAAAGTATAACCAGTTAAATTATCTGTAATAGTTCTTACTGCAAAAGCCGCTTCTGCAGATTCGCCACGCCTCACGTAAACATCATAATTTTTTCCGTCGGTTGTTGATATTGTATAAGGATAAGTGAAGCTAACAGCTGAGACGTCTTCGGGTTGCTCGATTTTTGACATGGATAACCCTGCTATCGTCAAAACCCCACCAAGTACCGCCATCCCTATGGCAGCTTTTCGCCAGCTAAATAACCTAGACCAGTTATTTTTCTTATCATTAAATCCTAAACTGCGATATTTATTGCGACCAAACATTAACTTAGCCTTATTTTTTCTCCAAGCAAAAGTGATGGCGCCAAGTATTATCACAAATATTACAATTGCCCCAGTTGCAAAGAAGCCGACGCTCAGAGATTTTCCGTCAAACATGCCAGGATCCGTATTTTCGCCCGTATTCGGGGCAATCACACCGCTAGCAGATGATTCATCTTCAGAGTTTGACTCGTCTGGTGTCTCCGGTTCAATATCTCTGTCTTCGTCTGGGCCTTCTTCGTCTGGGTCTACGTCAATTGGCTCTGGTGTATCGTCGTCTATTTCGGGCTCTATGTATTCTTCGGGGTCAGGGTCTAGCGTCGGTGTATCTTGTTCTGGTGTATCAGCTCCAGATTCCAGGACGTGTACCGTGATAGTTGCAGTGCCATCAGCCGATGCATTAGTGCCAGCAAACACATTCGTAGAACGAATTCCTAAGAATGCAAAAGCCGCCAGTACGCTCAGCAGGATCCATTTTTTCGACAAATTAAAGGTAAGAGACATTTTTTCTTTTTTATTTTGACCTTGTTACAAAATAATAATACATTATAGCAGTGCTTATGTCAATAATTTTTACCATACTGGACGATTTTTGATATAATGTACTTATGGTAATTATCGTTACTTTGATTGCGGCTTTTCTGATAGTCTTTGTTATCCGCAAACACACTGGTGTTATGCATTTAGCGATGCTTGCCGGCCTTGGTATTTATACGATGTTTCATGAGATAATTACCAATTTTATTTCTCAAACAGCTGGCGATATTGACTCTGAGTTTGTTAACATGATAATTTACGCTATTCTCGTAGTCGGTTTTCCGTTACTATTATTTCTTAAATCGTCTCGCGGTGGCTTATCTGGTATTTTACGCCTCGTCGAAGCTGCGATGACGGCTATTGTAGTCGCAGTTTTATTGGCTGAGCCACTTTCGTTTTTCTTTTCGTTTGACTCCATCGCTACCGAAATGCACAACCTCATTGTCCAAATTGAACCTCCAGTTTTGCTTGCTAGCATTATCGTGGCCTATCTCGACATCCTACTTTCCCGTCGCCTATAAAAGCATGCTATAATTAACTTATGATAGCTCATTTGAACGGTACAGTCGCTGAAAAATTCGCCAATTCGGTCATTGTTGATGTCAATGGCGTCGGTTACGAAGTTACCGTTTCGGCCCCCGATTTTGACAAATTAACCCTCGGCGACAAGATCAAACTTTATACTTATCATAATGTCCGCGAAACTGCTGAGGAACTTTATGGTTTTTCTAGCTTAGCTGCCAAGAAACTCTTTGAATTGTTAATTTCCGTGCAAGGCGTTGGCCCCAAAGCCGCCATTGCTATACTCTCATTGTCCAGCTCTGAAGAAGTCCGTAACGCCATTGCCAGCGCCGATGCTAGTTTTATTGCCAAGGCCTCTGGTGTAGGCAAAAAATCTGCCGAACGCGTTATCGTGGACCTCAAAGACAAAGTTGGCATTCCCACCCATTACGGCAACGCTCCTACTACTAATACTATCCAGCCCAATGATGAAGCCCTCGACGCCTTGATTGCTCTTGGTTTTCCACTTAAGGAAGCCACGGCTGCTTTGGAGAAAATCGATCCCAAATTGCCAGTTGCCGAACGCGTGAAATTAGCCTTGAAAAAATAAGTTAACTGTGGTAAAATGACTCTAATTGTCTAATACAAAGGTAAATTTTTATGAGTTTTCAAATTTTAAAGCAAATCGGTGACGCCCAGAAGAAAAAAGCTGTTGTCGACGTCCGTTCCGGCGACACCGTCAAGGTCACCCAAAAGATCAAAGAAGGCGACAAAGAGCGTTTCCAGGTTTTTGAAGGCGTGGTCATCCGCACTGATCGCAAAAATTCCCACACCGCTCGTATCACCGTACGCAAAATCGCTTCCGGTGTTGGTGTAGAGAAATCCTTCTTGATTCATTCACCCCTAGTAGAGAAGATTGTCGTCGTCAAACGCGCCAAGGTTCGTCGCAAGAACCTTTCTTACTTGCGTGAGCGTTCTGGTAAATCCGCCCGCTTGGCCAGCAAGAATTTCGATCGTTTAGCTGTCAATGACGTCACTGTACCAGAAGAACCCGCCGAAGAGGCTCCCGCCGAGGAAGCTCCTACTGAAGAAAAACCAGTCGAAGAAGCACCCGCCAAAGAAGAAAAGCCAGCAAAAGAAGAAAAGTCTGAAGCACCAAAAGAAGAAGTGCCCAAAGAAGAATCCAAATAATGATTCTCGGCATCGATGAAGTTGGACGTGGCCCCTGGGCGGGGCCACTTGTTATTGGCGCCGTAATCCTAAAAGATTCTACAGTCACTTGGTGTCAAGAACTTACCGATAGTAAAAAACTCACCGCCAAGAAACGTCAAATTTTGAGTGACAAAATCACCAAAGAAGCCGCTGCTTCAGCGCTCGGCTGGGTATCAAGTAGGGAATTAGACAAATACGGCCTTGCTCAGTCACTCTGTCTCGCTACCCGTCGCGCTGTCAAACAAATTCTCGCTACTAAAATTCCTTTTGATGAAATCATTATCGACGGTACGATTAATTTTCTTGATGGCACGCCGCTCGAAGGTCGCGTCACTACTCTCAAAAAAGCCGACTCACTTATCAAAGAAGTTTCCGCTGCCAGCATCATCGCCAAAGTCGCCCGCGACGAATACATGATTGATATCGCCACTCAGTATCCCGAGTATGGTTTTGAAAATCATGTTGGCTACGGCACCGCCCAGCACCGCGCCGCTCTTGAGCAATACGGCCCCTGTTCCGAGCACCGTACGTCCTTTAAACCTATCCAGAAAAACGTTGTAAAAAATACAACAAAAATTGGCAACAAGGCCGAAGACATTGTCGCCGACCACCTTGTAAACCAGGGTCATCGCATTCTCGCCCGCAATCACAAAACCAAATTCTACGAAATTGACATCATCAGCATCAAGGACAAAGACATTTATTTTACCGAAGTTAAATATCGCAAATCTTCCTTTCGCGGTACACCGCTTGATCAAATCACTACTAAAAAGCAGCAGCAAATGCGTTTTGCCGCGGAAGCCTTTCTCAAATATCAACCATATCTCAAATCTCTGAGTCCCCATCTCGCCGTCGCTGCTGTTTCTGGCCCCGATTTTCACCTTGGCACTTGGTTTGCTATTTAATGCTCCAAAATTATCGACAAGATATCGTCATTTTGATAAGATATACTTAAGCATCATCAACAAGGAACAGTTTATGGAATCACAAAATCAATCACCAACACCACCACAAGACCGGCCACAAAGTCAACTAATCGTACCAGAACCCGCGACCGAAACTCCGGTTAATCCGGCAACTAATCCAACCCCACCACCAACCCCAAAATGCAAGCATTTGCCTATAATCATAGTTTTAGCAGTCGTCGCTACTGGCGCTCTTGCTTTTGGCGGACTTGAACTGTCGCAAAATATTTCTTTGAACAAAGAAAATGAAGAATTAAGGCTAGCCTCTCAAGAATCAGCAAAAAATAACGCTCAAAAAGAAAAGCAAGAAAGCGAAAAAATATTAGAATACAAATACACTGACGAGGCCACTCCGCCGACTACGTATAAAATAAAATTAAATTTTGATACTAAAGAACTATATGCCTACGAATATGAAAGCTGTAGTGCCGTTGACTGTGAAGGTAGTGAATCGGCAAACACTGTAATATTAACAGATAATGAGATAGAAAAGATCCGAACTATTACAGAAACAGCCGGTTATAACAAAGGACATTTATCGTCTGCACTTTGCTCCCTAGTACTCGACACAAAGATTTTCACTACGGCGGATGAAGAGGAGGGGTCCTACGAAGCCGAATACGATTTAGATGGCGACGGAACCATCACATATCGTGAATTTGGCAATAAATTCCTCAATTCGATTATTGAGGACCTGAACGATAGTTAAACGTTCGTGATATAATAGACATATGGACAAATACCGCGACTTCTTTCATGAATACGTAGCCGGATACGACACGGAATCCGCGTCAATTTGGCGCAAACACGAACACACTATTAGGGTTGCCGATAACTGCAGGGCTCTTGCTGCGGACCTTAAATTTAACGCTTTCAATACTGATCTCGCCGAGCTAATTGGCCTATTTCACGACATCGGTCGTTTTGAACAATGGCGCGTTTATCAAAGTTTTTCGGACGACAAAACCATTGATCATGCCGATTTGAGTGTCAAAATTGTCAAAGACAATGGTATTTTGGCCGAACATCCAGATTTTGAGCTCTTTTGCACAGCAATTTTTTATCACAATAAATTCAAGATTAGCCCCAAAATCACTGATGATCGCGCGCTAACTTTTTGCAAACTTATTCGCGACGCTGACAAACTTGACATTATTCGCGAATTCGTCACCGGAGATTTACAATTACCGCAAGACGGTGAGACTTATAGCATCAAGGCTCTCAATGAAATTGCTGCTCACAAACTGCTCAACCGCAAAATCCACGTCAATACCAACGACGTCAACTTGACCGCACTCGCGCTTTTTAACGATATTTATTTTGATTACACCAAGCGTTGCATTCGCGAAGAATTTCTCATTGAAAAAATCGTCGAACTTTATATTAAGTCCGACCCATCACAAACCAACCTTTTCCGTCAACTCGAAAGGTTTATCAAAGAACAATACTAATTATTTTGCAAATATTTATTGACGTCTTTTTTATCCATCCAGCCATCACCACGCATCTGCTCGGCATCACCAGAAACATCTTGTATTGCTATCACTGCCACTATCGCAATTGCTGCCACTACCATTAAGAAAATCACAACAAACAGTTTATTTTTTGTTTTCTTTTCCATATTCCAATTATAACACAATCTTTATCACAGTGGAGTATTGACTTTTTAAATATTTGTGATATAATAAAAAAGTTGGGCATCTTGCCTAATTTTTAATTGTAAGCACCTTAAGTATTTGGCATTTTGATTAGTTATTGATACAGTTTTTTCTTTTATTAGGAGGGATTATTATGGAAGATAGAGCTATTGTAAAAAACTGGACGCTAGCGTTTAACGCGTTACATGGCGTCAAAAACCGGGATGAGTGCGCAATGATGTTAAGCCAATTATTTATGGTTCCTGACGGTAGCAGGATAGAGATGCCGGGGGTGTGTTTTCTCTCTGGCAAAGTCTCTTGCAAAGATGGCTACGAGGATGGCAACACAATAATGACGTCTTTTATTAAAAGTGTCGAAAAAATCAATGCTGATGACATTTGTTTCACGACAGCATCAAACGAGAATAAGTATTACTGTTCTTTTACTGATAGCTGCCCAGAGATGAGACGACTTTTAAAAGATGTAATCAAAGGTAAGACCAAAGAACCCGGTTTCTACCTGAACAAGGTGCTTTATGATTATAATTTTATAATCAAGCCATCTTGGGCGAAGTACATTTAAAGACAAAAGCTCTGGTGACCAGCCGGGGCTTTTCTCATGGTTGCGTTGTTGTTTGTACGGTGTTTCTGGTTCAGAATGCTTACGCTCTTGTTTGATCCTTTCTCTCGCTTTTGCTTTCTGTAAAGCATGATTCGTAAAAGCCGCCGTAGATTCGGCTTCGTTGTCCAGCAAGCTCTCCCAGTCATTTTCAAGCTCAGTATCAGCAGTATCTTTATTTAAGTTTGCATTTTTGATATTACCGTCAATCATAAATATATTATATCATAAGCGCAATTATTATATCCAGGGGTCATTCATTAAGATTCAAATAGATTTTCGTCCAAAAGTGGAGTTATTTCGGTCGCTGGCTCCTCGTAAGGGTGCGCTTTTCTTAATGCAGAAATAACGCTCTTAGCTTTATTGATGTCGCAAACGACTTCTAACTTTTCCTCATCAACAAAGTTTAATTGATTTTTATCCCCAACGTACGGATTTGCTTTTTCATTTGGCCTAAAAGTCCCTGCCACTTTATATGAATTAGAGCAACAATCATAGTCTCCAATTATTCCGGCGCCAGCTTCGCACATAGCGTTTCTTATCTCCGCTATATTTTCGCTTGGCGCCGCTACGCTGATTTTGACTTTCTCGATATTAATAGTTAATTTTTTATTATTCATATTTATATTATATATTAAATTATGCTATAATCATACCTATAATAACAGATAGAAAGGTTGGTTTTGAACTTAAAGATTGGAATCATCGGCTTACCAAATGTAGGGAAATCGACGCTTTTTAATGCGCTGACTAATGCTGGTGCGCTCGCCGCCAACTATCCCTTTGCTACCATTGAGCCAAACGTCGGTATCGTGCCGGTACCTGACGAACGTCTCGATGTGTTAGCCAAAATGTACGATACCGAAAAAGTTGTTCCAGCCACCGTCGAATTTGTCGATATCGCCGGACTAGTCGCTGGTGCCAGTAAGGGTGAGGGTCTCGGCAATAAATTCCTCGCTCACATCCGCGAATGTCAAGCCGTTTGCCATGTAGTGCGCGCTTTCAAAGATGACGACGTGGTACGTGCCGACAACCAAATCGTACAAGACATTATTAAGCAAGCTAAGGATGATATCGATATTATTAATCTCGAACTTCAACTTGCCGACGAAGAAACCAAGGCCAAGATTGAGGCTAAACGCAAAAAATCCCCTGAAGACGAGCACGTTCCTTACCTCACCGACAAACCCGTCATCTACATGTTCAACGTCGACGAAGCCGGTCTCACCGACAAGAAATTGCAAGCTGAGCTAAAAAAAGTAGTGAGCGAAAGGGGTGGCGCCGCTTGGGGGGCCCCCACAAGCGATAGCGCAGTGGGGGAAAATGCGGCGACAGGACCCCGTATTGTACCCGCTATCTTTGTGAACGCTAAGCTTGAAGAAGAAATGTCCGGCATGGACAGAGCTGAGCGCAAAGAATTCCTCGAAAGCTACGGCGTTGAACACGATGCACTAGAAGAACTTATTAAAGCCGCCTACCAAACTCTTGGTCTCCAATCTTTCCTTACTGCTGGCAAAAAAGAAGTCCGCGCCTGGACCATCAAAAAAGGCGCCACCGCTCCCGAGGCTGCCGGTACCATTCATACCGATTTCGAACGTGGCTTCATCGCTGCTCAAGTTTGTAACTACGACGACCTCAAGCGTCTCGGTTCCGAAAGGGCTGTCAAAGAAGCTGGTCTTCTCCGCACCGAAGGCAAAACCTACGTCATGCAAGAAGGTGATGTTGTTGAATTTAAATTTAATGTCTAATTTAGAATCGCTCTTCATCAAAAAAGTGTTATAATAGACTTATGGTAAATAAGTCAAAAATTCATTGTAATCAAAATTGTAATGTCACTTTTAAAATTCTCACTGGTATCGTTATCGCGTTAGTGGTGTTTGCGCTGGGGCTTGGTATTGGCCAGGTATTCCGCCCAGCTATTAGCCCTCTTCCAGCTGCCGAAGCTGGCACTGGCGAACGTGGCGCCCAATTTGGTGTTGATGCTAATATCAACGAAGCCACTATCGACAATTATCTTGGTCGCAGCGACAGCGTTTATCGCGACATGCGCATGCTTGAAGACCCAGCCGATTACGCCGCGATTGGTGGCGACTCTTATCTCAGCGGCTATGTAGAAGGTTTTGAAGTCGTCTCTTATCCGTATCTCGTTAATGTCACCGGCCTGCCCGAAGCGGTCGGCAAAAGTTACACCGGCCCCACTCTCTTCACTATCAATAAAGATGGTTCCTACACTGCAAATTACCAAGAATCCATGTCAATCCTCGAAGATTTATTTCCCAAAGATAAAAATATTTTCTTGATGTGTGGTGGTGCTGGTTACGCCGGCCAGACCAAAGATTTGCTCACCAAGCTCGGTTGGGATGCTAGCAAAATTTACAATGTCGGTGGTTACTGGTTCTATGAAGGCGAACATAACGTCACGGTCAAAAATGACGACGGCACTTATGCTTTCTGGAAGATTCCGTATCATTCCATTGATTTTGCAACTTTAACTTCAGTTAAATAAATGCCCCAAAAAACCGCCAAACGCAAAATTACCAAACGCAAAATTCCCAAACTGCCGATTATTTTAGTGGCGGTATTGGCGTTAATCATAGCCGCTTTTTGCGTCTGGCAAATTTGCATACCGCATCCTATGCGCATGAGCGAAACCGTTTATGGTAGTAACGAACAAATCGACCTCACCGCCGACGAATATAATCAACTCACTCAAGACAAAGCTTCGTTCATAGTTTTCATTGATCAAACAAATTGCATCACCGCCAACAAACTTCGCGAAATGCTTGGCCATATTGCCGACGAGCATCAGATTCACATTTACCACATCATGTGGGCTGATATCAGCGACACCAATTTACGTGAAAAAGTTAAATATTATCCCTCAGTCGCCATCATCCAAAATGGCCAAGTCGTCGATGCGCTCGACGCCAACGCCGATGCTCACACTGCCTATTATAATTCCGAAGCCGACTTAAAAGACTGGCTTTCTCGTTACGTTGAACTTTAGTTTTTAACATGCTATTATAAATTTAATGGAAGGGAATCAGACTTTTGAAAAAGTGTCGAGGTCTCGGCGCCCTAAATTTCGCTGGCGTCGCATTTTAGCATTATTAGCTTTGCTGGGCGGCATAGTTTTTTGGTTAATCGAAAATCCTGCTAGTTATGAGCCAGAAACTGTCTATGAAGCGCCAAGCCAAACAGATTCTGGAGACGCTCCGCTCGCTACCGCCATTCTAGCTCAGCTCGAAGTCAAAGGTCGCGCGCCTAAGACCGGTTATGAGCGCACGCAGTTTTACGATGGTTGGCCCAACATGGAAGACGGCTGTAGTCTCCGTCAAAAAATTCTTCGCCGTGATTTTGGGGATAGCGCCAGACTTGATGGTTGCAATGTCGTCAGCGGCGAATACACTGAGCCATATACCGGCGAGCACCTAATTTTTACTGCGCGTGAACAAATCAGCAAAGGTCTCCAAATTGATCACATTGTAGCCTTGAGCGACGCTTGGCAGAAAGGCGCCCAAAATCTCGAACAAGCCATTCGCTATCAAATTGCCACTGACCCACTCAATCTTGTAGCCGTCGATAGCTCTGCCAACCAAAAGAAATCAGACGGCGATGCCGCCACTTGGCTTCCCAGCAACAAAGCTTTTCGTTGTGAATACGTTGCTCGTCAAGTTTCGGTTAAATACAAATACCACCTTTGGGTCACCGAAGCTGAACGTGACGCTATCGACAAAGTGTTACAAAATTGCCCAAATCAACTCGCCGTCGGCGTCAGTCTTTAGTGTGATACAATAAGGTTAAGCGTTATGGATATCTGGATCATATTTATAATTATTTATACGATTCTTGTATCATTTTTTGAGACATCTCGCAAAAAGGCTGCCGAAAAAAGCTCAATTTTTAGCGTGCTTTACCTAGTAACATTGATTGCCCTTATTCTCAGCGTCTTTATTAGTCCAGATTTTTACCAAGCGCCACTTTCTGCCGTAATCAGTATTGGCGCAAAATCAATCATTGTAGTATTTGCATGGTTTTTTGGGCTTTATGCGCTTTCAAAATTACCAATCAGTACATACTCAATAGTCCATTCATCTAGGATTGTTTTTGCGGTTATTTTAAGTGTCATTATTTTTAGCGAACCATTGTCTACCGAAAAGATCATCGGCATTATTTTAATCATTGCTGGCATAGTTTTAGCAAATTACAATCCAAAAGAGAAGAAAAAAAAGAAAAAAGCGTATTCGTATTTACCGATAATTCTTCTTCTTGTAGCATGCGTTTTGACCGCAGTTTCCGAAATTTTGGACAAGGCTCTCATGAGAGAGCTAAGTGTTGGTCAAATGCAAACTTGGTTTTTGTTCTTCAGTGCCATATATTTTAGAATAATCCTATTAATCAAAAGAGAAAAAGTAAATTACAAACTCATCACTACTAATTATTGGATTCCTCTATCTTCAGTATTTCTGGTGTCGGCAGATCGATTTCTATTTTATGCCAACAAAGATCCTGGCAGCGAAGTTTCAATAATGGTCCTATTCAAGCAGCTATCGGTCATATTACTAATAATCATGGGCAAAATCTTTTTCAAAGAGAAAAATATCGTTAAGAAACTCCTGTGTTCACTGTTAATCATCGCGGGCGTAGCAGTCCTCTTCATCTAGACAAAACCGATAAAATATGGTATAGTTAAAAAATGGAACCCCTGAAAGAAAAACTTAAAACTTTACCCGACTCCCCCGGGGTTTATTTCCATAAAAACAAAACCGGTGAAATTATTTATGTTGGCAAAGCCGCCGTACTCAAAAATCGAGTGCGTC
This sequence comes from Candidatus Saccharimonadota bacterium, assembly GCA_017514665.1. Taxonomy (GTDB): domain Bacteria; phylum Patescibacteriota; class Saccharimonadia; order Saccharimonadales; family Saccharimonadaceae; genus Nanosyncoccus. The sequence continues at coordinate 33,825 of JAFWIX010000006.1, forward strand.
AATATTTTCATCATACTAAAAAGGACCCCAAGACTGCTGCTCTCGTCGCCGAAATTGCCGATACCGATTGGATTGTTGTCGATACCGAAATGGATGCACTATTTTTAGAATCTGAAATGATCAAACGCTACAAACCCAAATGGAACATTTTGCTCCGTGATGATAAGTCTGTAAGTTATGTGCGAATTGATCTCAAATCCCAAGTTCCTTATGTTTCCATCACGCGCATTCCGCAAGACGACAAGGCGCGCTATATCGGTCCCTTTTATGGCAAGACTGCTATTCAAAAATCACTGAGAATCTTGAGACATATTTTCCCGTATTACGATAAGCCCTATACCGGCAAGAAGACCCTCAATACCGACCTTGGCCTCACTCCGGGGATTGAAGTCGCCACCGATAAAGAGCAAGCCGCAAAAGAATACAAGCAAAACCTGCGCAAACTCATCCTCTACCTCGAAGGCGGTCGCCAAAAGCTTATAAAACAAATCGAAAAGGAAATGAACGTAGCTTCAAAGGCGCAAAATTACGAACTCGCCGCCAAACTCCGCAATCAGCTCCAATCGCTCCAAGCCTTGCGTAAGAAAATCGTCTTTAGTGACAAAGAATTCTTAGATATTTCTTCCGATCAAGCTCTCAAACAGTTACAGATGTTGTTAAAATCACAACACCCAGCGCTTACCAAGCCGCCAGTACGCATCGAAGGTTATGACGTTTCGCATCAATCTGGTACCAATGCCGTTGCCAGCATGGTGGTATTTACTAATGGCGTTGCCGACCGCTCTGAGTATCGTAAATTTAAAATTCGCCAAAAGAACTCTCAGGACGACCTCGCTAGTCTAGAAGAGACCATTACGCGTCGTCTTAAACATTCCGAGTGGCCTTATCCTGATCTCGTAATTCTTGATGGCGGCATCACCCAAGTCAATACCGTCAAAGACCAGCTTGCCGAGCACAATATCGCCGTCATCGGTCGCGACAAATCTGGTGACCATAGTCGTTCGGCCGCTGTTAATATTATTCTCGCTGATGGCACGCATCATCCACTCCCAAGCAGCTCGCACATCGCTCGCTTGATTGCTCGCATCGACGAGGAAGCCCACCGTTTTGCTATCACTTACCATACTTTGTTGAAACGCAAAAATATGCTAAAATAAGCTTTATGATTAAAAATCAAATTTTTGTGTTCATTCTTCGCTGGGCTGTTTCTAGTGCTGGCATGTGGCTTTGTATCACGTTGTTTGGTCATCTCAGCAGTGAATCTACCTTTTGGCTCTATGTTGTGGCCGGCCTTATCTTTTCATTAGTTAATTCCGTCATCAAACCACTGGCTACTCTGATTTCTCTGCCACTTATCATCCTTTCGCTCGGTATCTTTGTTCTGATTATCAATATCGCCATGGTCGGCCTGACTATTTGGATTTTGCCAAACGTCGAAATTGGTTTTGGTGGCGCTCTGCTTTCGGCACTCACCATGAGCCTGATAAATTACCTTGTCAATTTCCTCGTTCCGGCGTATAATAGGAGTTAGTATGAATATCGGAGCTATTTTGCAAACAATTATTTTAATCTCGGCTATTTTGATTGTCGTTTTGATTTTACTACAACAACGTGGCGCCTCACTTGGTGCTGGTTTCGGTGGTAGTGGGGAATTATATACCACTCGTCGCGGTCTTGATAAATCTCTCTTTGCTACTACTATTGTCTTTTCTGTTATTTTTACCGGTTGTATTATCTGTCTGTTGTTAATTCCATCATAATCTTATGTTCAAAAAATCAAGTAGGCGTGGGCAAAAATTATCGCAGAAAATTAGTCGTTTTTCGCGCGTCGCTAGCGAGGCCAGTCAGGAGCACATCAAGGAAAATCTCGTTGAAAAGCTCCCTCATGCGCGCAATGTGCGCTTGTTAATTCTTGAATGGAGCTTACTAATGTCGGTACTGATTTTGCTGGCCATCACGCAAGCTTTCTGGTATTCCGATTCCAACGCCACCAATTCTTATACTAGTGGCGGCACCTATACCGAGGCTACTATTGGTGAAATTAAATCATTCAATCCTTTATCGGCCACCACCAATTCCGAAAGGGTGTTGAGTCGCCTGATGTTTGCTACGCTCACCGCCAATGATTATTCTGGTCATACCGGCGTCGGTTTGGCTGATTCGATTAAGGTTAATGACGTCGGCGATGTCTGGACCTTGCACTTGCGCGACAATCTTAAATGGTCAGATGGCGAACCTATTACTAACGACGATGTGATTTTTACGGTTAAATTAATTCAAGACGCCAACACCAGCACTTCCTACAGTTCAAATCTCTCCAAGGTTGAGCTAGCAGAAGACGAATCTGGAAATCTCGTCTTTACCTTGCCTACGGCTTACATCAATTTTGACGCCGCTCTCGAAGTGCCAATTTTGCCAGAACATATCTTAAAAGACACTGATCCTGCCAAAATTTCCGAACACAACTTCAGTACGCTTAATCCAGTGACTTCCGGTCCCTTCAATTATAATGCTTCGCAAATCATCAACCTTGAAACCGGCGAGCAAATCGTCTATCTCAAGTCTAATCCGTATTATTACGGCGACGAACCTTTGATTAGTACTTTTGCGATTCACGCTTTTGCTGACGCCGATTCAGTCGTCAAAGCTCTCAATAATGGCCTAGTCACCGCTACGGCCGAACTCGGCCCTACCGATCATGCGCAAATCACTTCCAAAAACATCTACGAACGCGAAACCGCCATCAGTAACGGCGTCTATGCCTTTATTAATACTTCGTCGCATGTTTTGAATAATCGCAGTGTGCGCCAGGCACTTCGCCAGGGCATCAATATGGATGAAATTCGTGAACCACTCGGTGATGAATTGCCGCTTGATTACCCCATTTTAGCTTCTCAACATACAGTTTCTAAATATCCCGAAATCCCCAAATACAATTTGGCTGACGCCAAAGACGCCCTAAGCGGCATTGAATTCGATCGCGATACGCCAATCAGCATTATCACGGTATCTAACGGTTATTTGCCAGCACTTGCCGAGAATTTCAAATCCGCCATCGAAAAATTAGGGCTAAAAGCCGAAGTAATGGTTTATGATGCTGACCAAGATTTTCTCGCTCAGATTGTCCGTCCGCGCAATTACGACATTTTGCTTTACGAGGTTGAACTTGGCGCCGACACCGATCTATTTGCTTATTATCATTCTTCACAAGCTTCGCAAAACGGCCTCAATCTTTCCAATTATCGCAATACTTTGGTAGACAATATCATTCTCTCTGCTCGCAACACTATGAATCAAGAGCAGCGTGCCAATAAGTATGAAACTTTCTTGAATTATTGGGTAAGTGATGTCCCCGCGATTGGCATTTATCAACCCAACATGGCATATTATTTCAATAAAAACACGCGTAGTTTTTCTGAAGACAACCACCTAGTCACCACCTTAGATCGTTTTGAGGACGTCAATTATTGGGGTGCCATTCCCACCAAACTCAACCGCACTCCCTAATTTTGCGCGCAAAATTATAAATTATGCTATAATATATCTGTGCACCTGTGGTGGAATTGGTAGACACGCTACCTTGAGGTGGTAGTGGCCGCTAAGGCTGTGCTAGTTCGAGTCTAGTCAGGTGCACCATTTTGTTCTCAAAAGCCCTTGTGTTTGTCGAAAATCTATGATAAGATAGTAAATAGTAAAAGAGTGTAATAGGAGGTATTAATGCTTATAAGAACTATCAAATTTATCCCAGCCATTATGGCTATTTTGCTAGGTGGACTTTTCTGCTTTTCCTATCCAGCAGCGGCTGAAGGTGAAGAAGGAGGAGGAGAGACCCCTACTCCAGACATCTGGTTGCAGATTTCGCCAGTTAGCAAACGTGTCAAAATAGCCGCCAGTGAAACTCAAGATGGCGAATTTACTGTTGAGAATATCGGCGCCAAAGATTTTGATTACAAAGTCTATGCCACACCATATTATGCTACCAGCGGCGAGACTTACGACTGGAACTTTACTATTGAGAATAGTTATACCCAAATTGCTCGCTGGATTACCTTTGCTGACAAAGACGGTAATTATGGTAAAGAAGCCACGTTTAATATCAAAAAAGGTGAAAAGCAAACTATCAAATATCGCATCACCACTCCAGATAGCATCCCGTCTGGTGGCCAATATGCTGCTCTGTTTGCTCAATCTCTAGAAGATAACACCACCAAGACCGAGGGCACTGCCGGTATCAAGACCATCTCTCGTGTCGGCATGGTACTTTATGCTAAGGCCGATGGCGATACTCGCGATGTAGCCGAGATTTCTAATTACAGCTTTGATAAATTCAAACTCAGCGGTAACCTCAAGGCTACTGCCACCATCAAAAACGACGGCAACACCGATTTTACCACCAGTGTTAATTACACCGTCAAGACTCTCTTTGGTAAAGAACTTTACACCCTCCCCGAAGGTCAAAAATCTTACATTCTTCTACCAGAGACAGAACGTACCATCAACGTAGAATGGGCAGACACACCGTTTATGGGCATCTTCCAGGTTAATTATAAGGTTTCTGCACTTGACCAAGTCAAGGATCAGACCAGCATTGTACTCGTATTGCCAATCTTTGTCGGCATTATTGCGCTTTTGCTATTGACAATTATTGTGATTTGGGCTATAATCCTCATTAGGAAGCGTGGTGAGCGCAAGTCCAGACTCCTAGTCTAGACGCTGCGAGGCGTTCATTACAACATCCAAACAAACATATCAACATAAAAACAAAGAGAGTGTAGAGTATGAAAAGACTTACAAAACAAGTTTTAGGCTGTTTGGGCCTAGTCCTTGTGGGCGCAATTACTGTTGTTGCCTACAATTTACCAGCGCCAGCTGCGGCCGTTAGTGGCAGCACCGTAACAGATACTGTAGTTGTCACGGTATTAGAACACGGTTCGTCTACCCCAGTCTACCCACAAGATGGGGATGTGGTGACTGACGACACAATCCATGTCATCACGGATTACGAAGGAGCGAACGAAATACAGTATTATTTATCTTATTATGACGAGGAAACAGGTACTTGGACCGACCCAGTGCTTGTACACTCTTATTGTCCTACCACCGAGGGTGGTATTTGCCCTCCTACTAATGATGATGAAGCCAATGGTCGACATGATTTTTGGTTAACCTTGCCACATGGTCATGGTAAATATACTATCACTACCAAAGTCCTCGGTGGCGATCATACGGTGACCGACGAAAAAAGTATCACGATTACCTATACCGACAAAGATATCCCAGTACCAGAAACAGGTGGTGATGATATAGATGTTGCCGACACCGGTATCTTTACTAACCTCAACATTGGCCGTGCCGACTTTCTCATTACCGGGTTAATCGCCTTCTTTGGTGTAGCTGGATTCTCAACCTATCTAGTGTTACGTCATCGCAAATAGATTACTTTGCCTACATTCTCACCTTGTAAAAGCACCGCTCGCGTGATATAATAATTCCACGCGGGCGGTTAGCTCAGTTGGCTAGAGCGCGTCTTTGACGTAGACGAGGTCACAGGTTCGACTCCTGTATCGCCCACCAGTAGCCTTAGAGTGGCTATTTTTTATAGCAGCGGGGCAATCAACCTCAAAATCGATTGCCACACGCCTTTCCAGAATTTCACGGTGCTTTCTTCGGGGGTGATTTCTCGGCTTTTGCTAATGGTATTCAAGAGGTCTTTCTTCACGGCTCCAACTGCTGGCGCATCTTCCATATAGCAGCCGCATTCAAAATGCAAATACAAGCTGCGGTAATCTAGGTTTATCGTCCCTACGGTGGCGATATGGTCATCCGCCACAAACACTTTAGCGTGCACAAACCCAGGAGTATACTTGTAAACCTTCACGCCACTTTTAATCAGTGGTTCTGCGTACGATTCGGTCAGGGTGTAGACAATCTTTTTGTCCGGTATGCCCGGAATGATAATTCTCACATCCACGCCGCGTTTGGCTGCTAGACTTAGCGCATTAGTCATTTCAGTGTCAATAATCAAATATGGCGTCATGATATACAAATAATCTTCTGCCTGGTTAATAATATTTAAGTAGACATCTTCACCGGTAACTTCTACATCTAGCGGGGAATCAGCATAGGGTGCCACAAAGCCTTTATCGGTCTTGCGATTTTTGAAATCATATTTAAAATTGTTATAATCTTCATCTTCATGACGGGCTGCATTCCACATTGTCAAAAACATCACCGTATAGCTCCACACCGCATCACCCGAAATCTTAATTGCGTTGTCCTTCCAATGGCCATATTTGCTACCGATATTAATATATTCATCCGCCAAGTTGATACCACCCGTAAACGCCACTTTACCATCTATCACTAAAATCTTGCGGTGATCGCGATTGTTCATGATGATACCCACAAAAGCATTCAGGCGATTAAAGGGCACACACTTGATGCCTTTTTTTTCTAATTCTTGTGGATACTTTTTGTCGAGCAACGCAACACAACCAAAGTCATCATACATCAAGCGTACCTCTACGCCCTCCTTGACTTTTTGTTCCAATATCTTTAATATTGAATTCCACATCTTGCCATGATTAATAATGAAATATTCCAAGAAAATAAACTTTTTGGCCTTTTTTAATTCTTCTAACATCACCGGAAACGCATCGTCGCCTAGTGGGTAGTAATTGATATCATTATTACAAGATACCGGATATTTTGAAAAATCACTGATGTATTTCAGGCGCCCGTTATTGCCAAATTTAATCGACTTGTCTTGTGTGAGATATTTACTGCTAATTTGCGATTGTCTGGTGATACCCTTCAAAGTCTTGCTGCGCTTCTTGTTTTGCCCCAGCACAATATACAAAAGTGCACCCACCAAAGGGAACATCAACAAAATAATAATCCACGGCAAATTATAAGAATAGCTTTTGCTCTTTCGTACCAAATGCAGCACGAGTAGCAGCGCACCAATCGTATAGGCCAGGTCAACGACGATTACATGTTCAGCAAAAAAGAGATTAATCACCACAAACACTGCAATCTGCAAAAGCAAACCAATTACTGCAGCAGCGATTCTCCCAGCGGCCATTCTCATATGACTTATTTTATCATAAAATCCCCTGATGTAGTATAATGAAAATATAAGCAAAAGGAATAAAATGGCAAAAGTATTTTTTACTAAATCAGTCACACCTGCAGGTTTACAAAAAGTTTACGAAGCGCTAGGTGTTGAGCTAAATGGTAGAGTGGGCGTCAAAGTTTCTACCGGCGAGCAGGGCGCCAAAGGCTATCTCAAAGCCGATTTGATAGGTCCTTTTGTTAAATCTTTGAACGGTACAATTCTCGAATGTAATACCGCCTATCCAGGCGCTAGGACTAGCACCAAGAAGCATTTCAAGGTCGCTGAGGAGCATGGCTTTACTAGTTTTGCGGATGTTGACATTATGGATGCCAAAGACGAGATTAAAATCCCAGTCAATAAAGGCAAGCATTTAGAGTATGATTTGATTGGTCAAAATTTTGATAATTACGATTCGTATGTTAATCTCGCACACGCCAAGGGGCATATGATGGGCGGCTTCGGCGCCAATCTCAAAAACCAAAGTATCGGTATCGCGTCGCGCCACGGTAAAGCCTATATCCATTCGGCCGGTAAATCTCGCAGTCCTCTGACGGTCTGGCATAATCTCCCTAAGCAAATTGATTTTATCGAGAGCATGGCCGAAGCCGCCCTCGCAGTCTCCGACCACATCAAAGCTCAAGGCAAGCAAATCATTTATATTTCAGTCATGAATGCGATTTCTACCTCCTGCGATTGTGATAAAAATCAAGACGACCCCGTCATGCCAGATCTTGGCATCATCGCCTCGCTCGACCCGGTAGCCAACGACCAGGCTTTTATTGATATGGTCTGGCAATTTGCCGCCGACCATCCCAAGCACGAAGGCGTCAAAGCTTTGCAAAAACGCATCGACGACCAACTCGGCCGCGAAATCCTCCCCTACGCCGAAGCGATTGGGGTGGGCAGCCGGAAATATGAGTTAGTGAAGATTTAATTAATGTTATAATAGTGATATGGAAGACGTCAAAAGAGCAGTTGTAAAATTCACAAAAGACAGAGACTGGGACCAATTTCATTCACCTGCAAATTTGGCAAAATCTATATCTATCGAATCAGCCGAATTACTAGAATGTTTTCAATGGGGCGATAATTACGACAAAGAAAAAGTTTGTGAAGAATTAGCCGACGTAGTAAACTATGCGATTTTGTTAGCCGACAAACTTGATGTTAATCTTGAAGATATTGTTATGGATAAACTAAAGACAAACTCCAAAAAATATCCTGTCGAAAAATCAAAAGGAACTAGCAAAAAATATACGGAGCTATAAAATGAAAAATATGTCTATCTCAAACGAACTTGAATTTTCTCGCAAAACTGGTGACGAAATTGCTATTCAAAAATATGGCAAAGAATGGCCAATCGTGTATATGATTTATAACGACGAAGAAGTTTATGTTGGAGAGACTGTGGACGCTAGCATCCGCATGTTGCAACATTACGCCAATCCAGAAAGACAAAGATTAAAAAAAGTTCGCATTATTTCCGACGATAGATTTAATAAATCCGTTATTTTAGATTTAGAATCATTTTTAATTTCGCATATTTCTGCCGACAAAAGATTTTTAAAGATGCAAAATGGTAACGCTGGACACCAGAAACACAACTATTATCAAAAAGAAATGTACGAAGCTGAGTTCAAAGATGTTTGGAAAAAACTTTGCAATATAGGTTTAGCCAGAAGAAATTTGCGAGACATAGAAAATAGTAACCTTTTTAAATTTTCACCATATAAATCTTTGACAGATGATCAATTTATCGTCAGCAGCCAGATAATTACAAGTTTAGCCAAAAGCATAGAGGAAGAAAAAAGAAGCACATATATAGTAAATGGTGGCCCTGGCACCGGGAAAACTGTACTTGCGATATTTCTGATGAAGCTTTTGGCAACCAAGGTGCAGAAAGACACCAATTTGGAAGACGAAACTTTAATAGAAACATTACAAAAAATCCATGTCCTGCTTCCAGATTTTAAAATGGGTATTGTTGTGTCGATGTCTAATTTGCGTGCAACTCTACAAAATGTATTTGGCTCAATTAGTGGCCTCTCCAGAAATATGGTTTATAGTCCAAGCCAAATAGTAAGCTCAAAAGAAGTTTTTGACTTACTAATAGTCGATGAGGCCCACAGGCTAAAAGCTCCTCGTAATATGATGGGTACAGAAATGAGAAACATACGCGAAAACAACAAAAAACTCGGAATGGACGAAAATAAAGGAACTCAACTAGATTGGATTATAAGGAAAAGTAAACATCAAATATTCTTTTATGACGAATTCCAATCAATAAAAAGAACGGACGTAGATAATAGTAATTTTGAAAAATTAAAAAAGAATGGTGCCAAACAATTAAATCTCGATACTCAGGTAAGGTGCGGAAAAGGTGGCCAAAAATACGTCAATTATATTAGAGAAATCTTCAGCGACAATCCGCCCAGAGAGTTTGTTAATTTTAAAGATAAAGCAAACAAGTTGGACTATGATTTTGCGATATTCGATGACGTTCGTGAAATGACTGATAAAATCATCAGCAAAAATAAAGACAGCGATATTGGTTTATGTCGAAACATTGCGGGATATAGTTGGCCTTGGAAAACTAAAGGAAAAATTCATCCACACAGCAGACAAGAAACAGATGAATGCATCGAAAGAGGTGAATACGATATTGATATAGAAGGTAATAAATATATTTGGAATTCTAAATATAGCAACTGGGTAGCCACAGTAAACTCCGAAAACGAAATAGGATGCATACATACAATTCAAGGTTTTGATTTAAATTATGCTGGCGTCATAATTGGAAACGATCTTAAATATGACGAAAAAAATAATAAACTATATATAGATAAAAAATCTTATTATGACGTAAATGGAAAAAACAAAACTAGCGACGAAGACCTTCGCCAATATATCCTTAATATATATTCAGTACTATGTACGCGAGGTATTAATGGTACTTATATCTATGTCTGCGACGACGGACTCAGAAAATATTTAAAGAAGTTTATCAAAACTTATAACGATTCATAAATTTAAAGAGGAGGAAATCATGGAAGAAGCTAAAATCTGTCAAAGCTGTGGCATGCCACTCACATCAGACGACATGCTCAGTACCGAAAAAGATGGCACCATCAACGCCGACTACTGCAAGTGGTGTTATAAAGATGGCGAATTTGTCGACGACGTCTCGATGGAAGAGTACATCGAAAAATGTTCGCAATTCGGCGAGCAAGCCGGCATGACCAACGAACAAATGAAAGAATATTGCACCAAACTTTTCCCCACGCTCAAACGATGGAAAAGTAATTGATGTATTCTGATTTTCGCACCAAACTTATTGCAGCCGCCGACGAGAAATATCGCGAATTTTCTCAAAAAGGCATTCCTTGCGAGCGGCCGTTTATCGGTGTCCGCATTCCCAAAATTCGTGCGCTGGTCAAGGAAATTCCGCCCCAGCATTTTGCTGAATTCCTCGACACCGAGCCGATTGCTATCGAAGAGGTAATCGCTCGCGGATTTCTCATCGCTAGGTTGCCTTATGATGAGATGCTCAAAGTTTTTGATTCTCAAATCAAACTTCTCGATAATTGGTGCACGGTCGATACTTTTTGCGCCGCGTTGCGTAAGACCGTCAAAGGCCACGAAGCCGATTTTCTTGACCGTAAAGTCGAGCGACTTCTAAAATCCAAAAACGAATTCACCACCCGCGCTGGTTTAGTCTGCCTGCTAGATTTTTACGTCAAGCCAGATTATTTGAATTTGATTTTTGATCGCGTCGAAGTCCTCAAAGATCGCCAAGATTACTACGTTAAAATGGCAATCGCTTGGCTCCTCGCCGAATGTTTCATTAAATTTCCCACCGCCACCTTCGCCTACTTGCAGATTTCTCATCTCGACAGATGGACTTTTAATAAGACCGTCTCTAAAATCTGCGACTCCTACCGCGTCGACACCGACACCAAAGAAATCATCAAAAAACTCCGCCGCGCGTGATATAATTAAGCCATAACCACGGAGGAAATATGGACAAACTCACCTATCTTGGCCACGCCAGCCTATGTATCGAAACTAGCGAGGGTAAAATAATTTACATCGACCCTTACGCTGGCGACGATGCGGATTACGAAAGGCCAGCCGATTTGATTCTCGTCACGCACGACCATTACGATCACAACGAAATTTCCAAAGTCAAAAATCGCGCTGCCGATGTTCAAATTATCACCGAAAAGGAAGCGTTAAAAGACGGTGAGCATCAATCATTCCACTTCGATTTTGCTGACATTGAAGCCGTCGAGGCCGGCTATAATAAATTCCATGACGAGACCAAATGTGTTGGCTATATAATCACTCTGACTAGTGGCGTCAAACTTTACGTTGCCGGCGACACTACCCTGACCCCACAAATGGACACGCTCGCTGACCGTAACATCGACTACGCATTTTTCCCGATGGAAGGCATCTACACCATGACGCCCGAAGTAGCGACTACCGCCGCTCAGAAAGTTCAGGCCAAGCATAACATTCCTTACCATACCGATGCTGAGTCTAACGAAATCAATCACACCACCGTCGATAAATTTACCGCTAACAACAAATTAGTCGTCGAAAAAGGCGAAACTATCACTTTGGAGAAATAATGGCCGATATACTCCTCGCCCCAATTATCTTCATTGACAGCTCTCCTACAATCTGCTACAATATTAATGTGACAAAAAGCCTATGGCTAAACACAAACAAAGGACACTAATTTATGCAGACAGATCTTGTTATTAATGTAAAAGATCCTCACAGTGACAATCCCGTAGTGCCAGAAACAAGCGGAAATAATGCTAGCTCTCCCAATACTGGTTTCTTGACCGTAGATGGTGGTTCTAATCACAATAGTACCAGCGCTGATCCATTCTTTCTTCTAGGCGTCCTCGGCATTACCATGTTTATTGCTATGGCCGTTTTTCTAATAGTTGAAAAAATTAGAAACTCTAAAAATCCTCAAGCTGCAGAAGCAGTAGCTGATCTTGAAAACTCCATTATCGCCAACTTCTCTCAGCATCTTCCTCGTGATTTAGCTATTCTAATAGTTAGTGCAGCTGCCTTTTCCTTTGTTGGTCTTAGTTACTCTCACTTTTTCTACGACACAACCGTTAACGCTGAAGAAAGCGTCAACAAAACTCATCAAGCTGACGCCCTGTCTATCACCGCCAGCAGCACCAGTAAAATAGATGTAGACTTAGAAGATAGCCCAGTTTTTGCTTATATTAAAGACACTATTACCGTAACCTCACCTACTGAAGCTGGCTATACTTTAACTGCTAATATAGTAGGCGACGATAAGGACCTAATTAATATCTCTAACCCAGAAGCTAGTGATATTAAAATAGCTGGTCTAGATCCTGCTAATACTTCGGCTAGCCCCCTCACTAATAACACTTGGGGCTTAAGTTTAACAGAACCAACTAGCAAAGATGATTCTGTCTTCTATGGTCTCCCTACGGGCGAAAGCACTTCCTTCACAATCATTGACAAGAATACCGCCACTGAAGCGGGAGACACCACAGACATCTACTACGGCACCTACATCACTCCGGATCTTCTAGCTGGTACTTATTCTGGTGTCGCTATTGAATATACGGCCATAGCTAATGCTCCCGCTACCTTAGATACCGGTCGTAACATTAACGCCAAGCTAAAATCTTTAGCTGCTGGAACTGCCAAAACCTATACCGATATTGACGAATCTATCAAATCCATCGACGTTCACTTAAAAACACCTGCTCCTGCCGGTTTTGTTCCGTCTGAAACTAACACCATCTCTTCTTCTGATTCTAAAAAACCAATCTACATTGTCTTTGATAACACCAACGATACTGGTATTATGCACTTCTATACCGAAGGGAATCAAATCGTTTTATCTCCAGATTCATCTCACATGTTCTCTGAATTACGCGCTCTTGCCGACCTCTCTGATATTTCTTCTTGGGATACTTCTAACGTGACGAACATGGACGTCATGTTCAGTTACGCCGGATATTCCGCCGATACTTTCTCTTTTGACCTCTCTTCTTGGGATACTTCTAACGTGACGAGAATGATTCGTATGTTCAATTACGCCGGATATTCCGCCGATACTTTCTCTTTTGACCTCTCTTCTTGGAACACTTCTAAAGTGACGCATTTAAGCTACATGTTCTATTATTCCGGTCGTTCCGCCACCACTTGGTCTGTTGGCGATCTCTCTTCCTGGGATACCTCTAATGTGACGAATATGAGCAATATGTTTTCCAACGTTGCTTCTTCCGCCACCACTTGGTCTGTTGGCGATCTCTCTTCTTGGAATACCTCAAAAGTGACGGATATAAGCTTCATGTTCTATTATTCCAGTCGTTCCGCCACCACTTGGTCTGTTGGCGATCTCTCTTCCTGGGATACTTCTAAAGTGACAAACATGAGCTATATGTTTTCCGGCGTCGCCCCTTCCGCTACCACTTTGTCTTTTGATTATCTTTCTTCTTGGAATACTTCTAACGTAACAAACATGAGTTATATGTTCAGTTCTGCCGGTTACTCTGCCCCCACCTTTTCTCTTGATCTCTCTTCCTGGGATACTTCTAAAGTGACGAATATGAGTGGCATGTTCTTTTATGCCGGTTCCAACGCCTCCACCTTTTCTGTTAATCTTTCCTCTTGGGACACTTCTAGCGTGACAAACATGAATAACATGTTCGATTATTCTGGTCGCAACGCTTCCACCTGGTCTGTAGTTATTCCCTCAACAAACGGGAATAATATTAACAACACTACCAGTCGTATGTATGGTCAAACCACATCAATCTATGGCGCACCGTTTAGCGGCAAATCTTTCACTCTAGCGCAGTCATAAATATTTGTTAAATAAGCAAAAGCGTGATACAATAGATACATGAAAAAGGTCATAACCATCTCTACTACTGCATTGGCTATATTGTCAATGTTTTTTATCTCTCTTAGTTTTATTAATAATAACTCAGCTTATGCCGATTCTTCTGCCAGCACAGATACTGAAGTAGCTTTGAATGTAGATAGTGTCATAAACATTTCTGCTCCAACTACTGCTACTATTAACTGTACTCCTGGAGCTACAGCAGCTGCTGCTCAGCTTTGTACTACTACCGCTACAGTAGGTGTAGGTACCAATAATATTACTGGCTATACTCTACAAATGAACGCTACAAACGGTTCTCCTACAGCCCTAACTAATTCTGCTGCTTCTCCTGCTGCTACTATTCCTACACTTTCCCAAGCTTATAGTTCATCAAACTTTCCTATTAACTCTTGGGGCTACACAGGTGGCTTAGATAAATCAGAAGAAACTGGTGGTTATGATTGTTCTACTAACTACTGTCCTATCCTAGCTTATAATTCAGACTCTTCATCTTATGCTCCTAATCATATCATCAACCAAACCGATGCTCCATCTACCACTTCAAACACTGATATTACCTTTGGTGCTAAAGTAGATATCAGCAAACCTTCTGGTACTTACTCTACATCAGTTACATTTACTGCAATTACTAACTATGTCCCTCATCCCATCACTAATGGTATGAGCATGACAGATATAGATGCTAATACTTGTTCAGATACACCACTTGAAACCACTTATACTGTAGTAGACCCAAGAGACAATAAATCCTATGCTGTAGCTAAACTAGCCGATGGTAACTGTTGGATGCAAGATAACCTTGCTCTAGACTTAGTTGCTTCTGAAAACAACATCACTTCATCAAACACTAATGCTTCAGATACTTACCTCAACTACTTAAAAGGAAATAGCACTGGTACCACTTCAGACCAATATCCCACCGCTGGAGTAGCTTACTGGACTAGTAGTTATAGTTACTCTGCTCCTCTTATTGCTATTAAAAACGCCAATGACGATACTTGGAACCCAGACACTGTGGCTTCCACTACTTATGGTAATGGTAGCGGCAAAATCGGTATCTAC
>JAFWIX010000010.1 GCA_017514665.1 Candidatus Saccharimonadota bacterium
CCAAGGCGGATTTTTGGACCCTGGAGATCTTGGACAATTGCGACAGAACGGCCTTTTTTCTCAGCAGCTTTTCTAATCCACTCGATCTGCTGATCGCGTTCTTGATAATTACCATGTGAAAAGTTCAACCTACACCCGTTAACGCCGGCCATAATCAACTCTTCTATTTTCTCTTCCGAGAAAGTAGCTGGCCCAATCGTTGCTAAAATCTTTGTTCTTTTGAATAATTTGCTCATACTTAAATTATACCAGAGATTTTTGCCGAATATAAAACTTTTATGTTAAAATAGAGCCATGCGGAGGTATTATTCCTATCCATATAAAGCGGAACCGCTCAGTTTTCCAATTGAGCCTTTTGCACGCAAGTTTACCGTTGTCGTGATTATTATGTGTATCTGCCTGGTTTTCTTTAACCTCGGTGCACATGCGATTCTAGATCCGAAAAAGATCGCCGAGCAGCGCGTAGAAGAGCTCGCCGTAGATTATTACGAAAATTATTATTATGATTCATTCACTGCTGATTTGACTGCCGAAGATTTTGCGACTGCTTTTTTGACCTACCACGATTACGGTTTTCCAAAGGTCTATTTGCGCGAATTATTACTGTTTGATGACGGTCGCCATGCTAACTACCGTGGCTATTTTGACGGACAATATTACTGCAATACCAACCATACTTATATCCAGATTTTCCCTCAGCCACCTTATGGCAAAAAAGATTACACCGTAGAATATAAATACGAATGTTATTGGAATACTAATCAAAACAAATAGAGATTTGCCTTTTTGAGGATTCTTTGCTATAATATATTTAACCGTGGTCTCATAGTATAACGGTTAGTACAACGGGTTTTCATCCCGTCAATGTGGGTTCGACTCCCGCTGAGATCACCAAGTTCCGAGTGTGTAAAAAAGAATCCCGCAGGGATTATTTTTTATACCGAGGAACGCAGGTGATGAAGCGTGCGAAGCACGCGCTGATCACCACTTTCCTGATATAATTGCCCAATAGGGCATTTTTTCATGCCATAGAAAAATCCCCCGGAAATTATCCGGGGGATACGAGGAGTATTTATTTTAGAACAGCCGATAAGCATAAAACATTGGTGCCAGTGTATTGCTGACGGTAGACATCATCTTGATGAAGATATCCAATGCTACACCAACGACGTCCTTACGGGTGTCGCCGACGGTGTCTCCAGTAACGGCTGCTTTGTGAGCCGATGTCCCTTTACCAATAATAACGAAGTTGCCGTTCTTGTCTTTGATCGGTTCACCATCTTCGCCAAGCTGGTAAAGCATTCCGCATTCGATAAATTTCTTTGCGTTATCGAATGCTCCGCCACTATTGCCCATGAACAGTGCACGGCCGATAGCTACGACTGTTGATCCTATCAAAAGTCCCAGGATAAATACTGGACCAAACAGGAATCCACAAACTACCGGAACTGCCAATGCCAGAACTGCCGGCAGGAACATGTGACCAAGTGAATCGTCTGATGCCTTGGAAATGATAGACTCGTAATCCGGTCTCATCTTGCCTTCCAAAATCTCGGGGTTCTCGTTGAGCTGTCTTGCACCTGCATCCGCCAAATCTTTGGCGGCGGTAATTGTATTCTTGGTCAGTATTGAGGTGAAGAACTCAATCAGAGCTCCGCCGATGATCATACCACCAATTACCATTACCCAGGTCATTGGATCGGAGAAATCAGGCGACGGGAACGAGCCAATAAATGACATGATCAGTGCAACTGTTGCAAATGCTGCTGCGCCGATTGCATTTCCCTTACCTATAGCTGCAGTTGTATTACCTACTGCATCTAATTCATCAGTAATTACACGAACTTCGGGATCCAAATGACAAGACTCTGCTATTCCACCTGCATTGTCTGCCACAGGGCCAAAAGCATCAATCGATACCGTGGTCCCAACGAATGACAACATTCCGAGTGCTGCAATAGCGATACCATAAATACCGCAAAGCGAGCAGGAGATTATCATTGAGACAACGATTACAGAGCAAGGAGCCAAGATTGACCTAGACCCGATTGCGTCACCTTCTGTAACAACAAAGGCTTCACCCTCTGTCGCCATGTAGGCTAAATCTTTAACATGCTGAGACTTGAGGGATGTATAGACTTCTGTCAGTTTTCCAACTGCTACAGAACTTCCCATTCCAAGCACTGCCGCAATCCAAGGTGATATCCAACCAGCCTTGAATACTGCCGGCAGATCCACATTGCCAAATACAGCCTTGGCTGCAAAGAGTCCAATCACTGCTACTGCTATGGCAGATACGATAGTTGCATTGTTTAATTCTTCTTCCGGATCTACGCCTTCGCGCGATACTTCTGTTTCTACACCGTTAATCATCTTGATCTGCTTCTTGTTCTTGATGATTATATAATTCACACCAACTACACTAGCGAGCAGTCCACCACCTGCCAGGATAAAAGGATAGATACTAGCTGCACCAAGCAGTGCGAGATTATCCCTAAACGCCTGAGTAGTAATCAAGATTGTAGCAACCGGAGTTGCTACGAACGATTCCAATAGATCTGACACATTGCCAGCGATGTCGTTTACGCAATCGCCGATAAAGTCTGCAATCGTGTTCGGCATCCTAGAATCGTCTTCGGGCAGATTCATAACATTTTTACCAACCAAGTCTGCAGAAATATCTGCTGCCTTGGTATAGTTACCTCCGGCCACACGATTAAACATCGCGACCAGAGAACATCCTAACGAATATGTCGTCAGACGCATCGTCAAAGGGTTTATTACTGTGCCAAAACTAACATTTGGAAGCATTCCGAGTAAACTCGTGCCAGTAGCATCGAAATTAATACCACCAGAAGTAATCCATACGATACAAGCTCCGAATATACCAAATGCTGGAACTGCAAATCCAGAAATACTTCCGCTCATCAGAGCGATACGGATTGTCCTACTCATGTGTTTTGTTACACGAGCTGCGTTGGTCGTACGTACGTTGCCATATGTACCACCACGCATACCAATCAGGCATGCGCAAGAACTCATCATAGCACCAAGTATAAATGTGAAGCCAGACACTACTTCCATAAATAGCATATAGATCAATGCTACTACGACTACCGTGGGAACAATAACTCGATATTCCCTACTTAAAAATGTGCTGGCACCATCACGAATAATCTTGGCGAGGTCCTGCATTTCTTCCGTTCCTTCATCATGATTTTTCAAATCGATGAAGTTGCGGGCAAGCACGATGAATGTTGCGATCGCTATTGCGATGACTACATAAAATACTGCCATTCTATCACCTCCATATTTTTAATGAACTTTGTACTATTTGTTACAACAAAAAGTGCGCGCTCCTCAACGCCCACTCACTGATAAATTAGCACATAAAAAAAATAATTGCAATCTTAAGCGAATTCAAAATGCTTTCTTGTTGTATAATTGAAATATGAGTAACGATTTTGATACAAAATGTGATGTTTGTGGAAGTGAATTAGATCCAGAAGACCGTGCAATTCATCTCTGTAAGATTTGCCAGGGATTCCAGAAATAA
>JAFWIX010000007.1 GCA_017514665.1 Candidatus Saccharimonadota bacterium
GGTTGATACCACCAGCTGGAACGATAGAAATAGAAGGGTCTGCAGCGGGAGGGACGGGATCGGCATAGGAAGATTCTGAAACAAAGGATGGAAAAATAAAGAAACTCAAGAGAATTGCCGTTAGACTAAAAACACTAAATACACCAAAAATAGCCTTTTCTTTTAGTGCTAAATTAAAGTTAGATACTTTTATCATTTACCTCAAAAACTCTGCTTAACGTACTTGTGTTTATTTTAGCATAAGTAAAAAACAAAATCAACTTTTATTTTTCTGAAGTTAATAAATAAAGATGGTGTTTGGCGCGAGTAATGGCAACATAATAAAGACGATACTGATCTTCGCGGTTGGTAGTATGATTATCGCCAAAGATCTCAAAAAGATTATTCTTGAAGTCACTAAAAAGTAACTTGTTGTCAGCTTCAAGGATAATAACTACGTCGGCCTCGAGACCCTTGGAGCGATGGATAGTAAGCCAACTAACCCTTTGGTCAAATTCCTCTGTTGTGAGGATATAATTTTGAATGGTAACTTGCTTCAAGGCTCGATAGAATTTGGATAAAGTAAGTCCCGGAAAGGAAGTGAAATTATGACGATGAAGGATAAGGATTTGCTCGGCTTTATGGTGTTTTTTGATGATTTTAAGAGTGGCCTTGAGAAGCTTGGCTGCAGTTGTAGGTGGAAGATTAATAGAGTTTGATGGGTACATTTCGTCTGCGAGCGCGTGCTGAAACGCCGAATCATACAGCGCGTCGCCCTTAATATCCTCGGTGTCAAAACGAGTTTTGAGGTAATTAACGCGGTGAATTTTGCCAGATTTTTTACTGAAAGCGGTAATTTTTGCGGCATTTTGACCAGTCGCTTTAATCATATAATTACTTGCGCTGTCAACAATTTTGCGGTCACTGCGATAATTGGTGACGAGATTGATTTTGTACGTATCTTCAGAAAAAAAATCGGCGAAATTGAGAAAATAAGTGCAGTCCGAGCCAGCAAAACGATTAATGGCTTGCCAGTCATCGCCGACGGCAAATAAGTGAGCTTCAGGACAGAGTTTGCGAAGCTGATTAACAAGATTAAGAAACAAATAAGAAAAGTCCTGATATTCATCGATGAGGAGGTAGTGCTTAGCCTGCAATGCATGGATTAGCATAACGGTACTTTTTCGGGTCGCGTCGGCAGCAGTCTGCGAAAGCCCCTCAAAAGTACCGTTTATGCTAATTTTAGCGAATAGGCCAGCGGCATCGCTCATCAGAACGTTGAAGTCGATTTTTTCCTGTTTTTTCAGGGATTGGCGGTACTCTTGATAAATTGGCAGGGCGAAGTCGTAAAATATTTTGGTTTGCGGGTCGGCGCTGTAATTTTTAATAATCTGCGTGAGTTTCTTGAAACCAATCATGCCGGGATATTTTTGTTGAGCGCGATTGATGAATTGCGAAATTAATCCAAGCATTTGTGGCTCGATTGGCAGGGTTGGTTGGAGAATTTGAGCGGTTTTTAAGGGGTTCCTAAACCTAGTATGCTGCTTGATAATTACTTTAATCAATTCATCGCGAGCTTCTTCGGAAATAATGCGGGGATTTTTGTCGGCTTGTTTAAGTGTATCAAGGGCAAATTTGTGAAAAGTAGTGGCAATATTGGGTGTTTCAGTGAGTAATGGCACGTCGTCGATTTTGACTTCGGTGAGACGCTGATTAATCTCGGCCGCGGCAGTGCGGTTAAAGACAAAGGCCGAGATTTCTGCGGGTTTAATTCCCTCTTGATGAATAAGATAAGCAATCTTGGCAACGATAATGCGCGTCTTGCCCGAACCGGCGCGCGCCGTCACTAGAGTGTTTTTGTGGCTATCGCACACCGCCGCGGCCTGCTCTTTGTCTAAAAAATATGGCTCACCATGTAGCGACACGTGCTTTTCAAACCATTTTTGAACCTCTTGCATGCGCGGCAATTTAACATATTCAAAAGTCAAGTTCAAGCTTAAGCTCGATGTTTTGTCAAAGAAAATTTTATGATAAAATAAAAATGCTTATGAATGATATGCAAATTGTCTTTTTTATCGTTGCGCAAACTATTGGTTTAGTGGCGATTATTGTAGAAATGCTGAGTTTCCAAAAAAACACTAAGGACCAACTTTTGAGACTACAAGTTGCTTCGTGCTCATTGTTTGGTATACAGTACTTGTTTTTGGGGGCATTTTCAGGTGCTTTAGTAAATTTTGTTTGCGTATTTAGAAATTATATGTTCAAAAAATACAAGAAAATACCCTTCTATTTATTGCTAACGGTATTGACATTGTTTGTAGTATTTACCTTTTTAACTTATGACGGGCCAAAAAGCCTTTTGCCGTTATGCGCTATGGGGATGTATACTTTGGCGCTCTATACTAGCGACATTACAAAAATTCGTTTAGCAGAAGTCATTGGTTGTATTTTGCTGCTTATTTATAATGTGATGGTGTTGGCGATATTCGGAGCAGTAGCGAATGCGTTAGTGATGACATCGACAATAGTGGCGATAATTAGATATAATAAAAAGCGCAGTAAAAAATCTTCACGCAAAAAATCACCAAAAAAAGTTCGGCGTTAATCTTGGTAATATTGACAAAAATAACGATGAAGCTCAGTGCAGCGCTTGGGGTCCATAGGGGGCTTGTCTTTATAGGGGCTGGTGCGACCAAGTTTTTCATATTTATCGCTGCCGAGCTTGTGATAAGGGAGAAAATCTACTCTTTCGACATTCCTTAGATGTTTTTTGAGAAATTTTGCTAGGTCGCGCATGTATTTTTCACTGTCATGCACCCCTGGTACGACCACTTGGCGAATCCAAACTGGTTTGCCAGATTTATTTAGCACCTCTGTAAACTCAAAAAAGCGGTCTAGATAGTCACGAGTGGTGATTTCTTGATATCCTTCATGGGTAATATGCTTAATATCGAGTAAAACCAAGTCAACATTTGCTAGGATTTCATCATAACGCCCAAGACCAATACCGGCAGTATCAAGAACGATATGGATACCTTCATTGCGCAATTTTTGACAAGCTTCCAATAAAAACAGGGGTTGTAAAAGCGGCTCGCCGCCAGAAAAGGTCACACCGCCACCATTGCGTTTAAAATAGGGCTGGTTGCGCAGAGCTTTTTTAACGATTTCATCAGGGGTGGTGAGGGCAGGTTGACGCTCTTGCATCTCGGGGTTGTGGCAATATTTACAGCGTAGCATACAGCCATTGAGAAAAACCACGGTGCGAATGCCGGGGCCATCGGTGAGGCCAAAGCTTTCGATTTCTGCGACCGAACCCTTACATGTGGTCATGGAAGGTGCGGTCAATTACTTCTTGCTGTTGTTCAGGGGTGAGGCGATTAAAGCGTACTGCATAGCCAGATACACGAATCGTCAATAGTGGATATTTCTCGGGGTGATTTTTGGCATCAATTAGGGTTTCACGGTTCAAAACGTTGACATTGAGATGATGTGCGCCTTGAGAGAAGTAGCCATCCATCAGAGCCACTAGATTCTCGGTACGGTCCTCGATAGTAATACCGAGCGATTGAGGGATAATTGAGAAAGTATTGGAGATGCCGTCGCGACAACATTTAGCCCAATCTAATTTAGCAACAGAATTCAGGGAGGCGATAGCCCCACTCTTGTCACGCCCATGCATAGGGTTTGCCCCGGGCGCAAACGGTACTTTAGCTTTGCGACCATCAGGGGTCGCACCGGTATTATGACCATAGACAACATTGGAGGTAATAGTAAGCACTGACATCGTCGGCACGGCATCGCGATAACATGGGTGTGAGGCGAGTTCAGTATAAAACTTCTCTAGTAATTCTTCAGCAATCTTATCAACACGGTCGTCATCATTACCATACTGAGGGTAATCGCCTTCAATCTTAAAATCAATCGCCAGACCATCTTTGTTACGAATGGGGGTAACTTTGGCGTATTTGATAGCCGAGAGCGAATCGGTCGCTACTGAAAGCCCGGCTACACCGTAGGCCATTAAGCGACGTACATCGGTGTCATGCAGGGCCATCTGGCTAGCCTCGTAAGCGTATTTATCATGCATGTAGTGAATGATATTCATAGTTTGATTATAAATGCGCGCTACCTCTTTCAGAACTTTTAGATAGGCGGTTTTAACCTTTTTGTAATCAAGCACGGTGTCGGTGATTTTATCGTACCCCTCTAGTACCGTCTCACCAGTCATTTCGTCTACGCCCCCGTTAATTGCGTATAATAGAGCCTTGGCTAGATTGCAGCGAGCGCCAAAGAATTGCATATCCTTGCCTTCACGCATCGCCGATACGCAACAGGCAATAGCGTAATCGTCGCCCATATGAGGTCGCATTACATCATCATTCTCGTATTGAATGGAGTCAGTGTCAATACTCACCCTGGCACAGTATTCTTTCCAGGGATTGGGGAGTTTTTCCGCCCAGAGAACGGTCATATTGGGTTCAGGGGAAGATTTGAGATTCTCTAGGGTATGTACGATGCGGAATGAAGTCTTAGTGACCAGCGATTTACTGTTGCTAGTTGTAAGACCACCAAGAGAACAAGTTACCCAGGTAGGATCGCCCGAAAAAAGTTCGTCATAATCAGGGGTGCGTAAATGCCTCACCGCACGCAATTTGATGACGAAATTATCGATAATTTCTTGAGCTTTGCGCTCATTTAATGTACCCTCTCTGAAATCGCGTTCGAAATAAATGTCAAAGAAGGCATCTACGCGACCGAGGCTCATAGCGGCGCCATTATTCTCTTTAACCGCGGCTAGATAGGCAAAATAAGTCCATTGGACGGCCTCTTTGGCGTTTCTGGCGGGCCTGCTGATATCAAAACCATAGCCCTTCGCCATTTTCTTGATTTTACCCAGAGCCTTATACTGCATCGCAATCTCTTCACGCAGACGAATCGTAGCGTCGTCCATCTGGCGGATTGGCATTTCGTCCCACTCTTTGCGCTTTTCTTTCATCAGAAAATCAATGCCATAGAGTGCCACGCGGCGATAATCACCAATGATACGGCCCCGACCATAGCTATCGGGGAGGCCAGTGAGAAGCTTGTTGTGTCTGGCGCGACGAATTTCGGCAGTATAGGCGTCAAATACCCCGTCATTATGCGATTTAAAGAGGTCAGAATCAAGGAATTTCTTGAGATTGGTGCCCATTTCGTAACCGTAGATATCAAGCTCGTTATAAACCATTCTCAGACCGCCCTTGGGCACGATACTGCGACGACCAAGCTTATCAGTCTGCAAGCCGACTATGACATTATCTTCTCTCGAGATGTAACCCGGCTCAAAAGCATCGACATCGGCAGGGTGCGAAGTATCGATATCGATGACGTGCTTTTTGATTTCTTTGCGGTTCATCTTGTTAAAAATTTCCAAAAGTCGCAAAGTTTTAGGGGTAGGACCCTCAAGAAATTCTTCATCACCCCGGTATTCACGGTAATTTTGCTTAATAAAATTACTTACATCGACCACGTGAGTCCAGGTGCCGGCTTTAAAACCGCGCCAGCCTTCATCCATAAAAATGCCTCCTAAAATGCTTATGTAGTTATTATAACACAAAAGCGATAAATTATTTGAGTTTTTGGCGGAGGATTTGTTGGACGGTAGACGGGTTGGCCTGGCCGTGGGATTCTTTCATTACCTGGCCGACGAGAAAACCAATAACTTTGTCTTGGCCAGCCTTAAAATCAGCCTGGGCTTTTTGAGTTTCGGGCTTAGCTAATACAGTATCGACAATTTTTTCGAGAGCAGCGGTGTCGTTTTCTTGTAAGACACCAAGTTCTTTAGCGATATCGAGGGCAGATTTTGATTTCATCTGAGGATCGAAAAATTTGAGGAAGACTTCTTTGGTAGCGGTGCTGCTGAGTTCTTTCTTGGCATTCATCTCGGCGAGATTTGATAATTGCTCTGCGGAAGGTAAATCATCTAACATTTCGACCGATTTTTCCTCGGCTAATAATACAGAAGTAAATAAATTCGCAATGGCTTTGATATTATCCTTTAATTCGCTTAGCTTCTCCATTAATGGCTGGTAATCGAGGAGAATTTCGAGAGTATCAGTAGGGATAATGTCACGGAAACGGGCGCGATAATCGGAAGGGAGTAGTGGTAACGCTGCTTTTTCGGCAGAAATGTATTTATCGGACAAATGAATTGGCGGCACGTCAGGCTCGGGCATGTAGCGGTAATCTTGAGCTTCTTCCTTGCTGCGCTGAGCAGTGGTCTTGCCGGTATCGTCGCTCCAGCCGCGAGTTTCTTGCTTGATTTTTTCGCCTTTATCTAATAATTTGGACTGGCGCTGGTATTCATACTCCACGGCGCGTTCGACCGAGCGGAAAGAGTTGAGATTTTTAATCTCGGCACGCGTGCCAAGTTCTTTGGCGCCTGCGGGCGCGAGCGAAATATTGACATCAAAACGCATGTTGCCATTATAAAGATCGCCATAAGTAACGCCGGCATAAGTCATAATACGCCAAAGCTCCTTGCAATAGTCACGGGCGTGGGCGGCAGAGTGGATATCTGGCATGGAGACAATTTCAATTAACGGCGTACCGGCACGATTCAGGTCGACCAAAGAATAGCCGCCGAAGTGACTGAGCTTGCCGGCATCTTCTTCGAGATGAGCATGTTCGATGCGAATTTTAGTACCGTCAGGGAGTTCAATATAGCCAGTGCCGATAATCGGTTGATAAAGCTGAGAAATCTGATAGCCCTTGGGTAAATCTGGATAATAATAATGTTTACGGTCAAAACGGGAAATCGGATTAATTTCGGCATTCATGGCGTGACCAGCGCGAACAGCAAAACGCACCGCCTCGGCATTTAGGCGCGGTAGCATCCCTGGCAGGGCGTAATCAACTGGCGAAACGCAAGAGTTCGGCTCCTTGCCGCGGGCGTCGTTGTCCACTTCGCTGAATAATTTGGTCTTGGTGGCGAGTTGAACGTGACATTCGATACCGATAGTGATTTCGTATTTGCTCATTAGATGGCCCCCAAATCTTTAAGCGCTTGACGGAAAGAATTCAAAGCACGTTTAGCCTGCATGTATTCGACGCTGAAGCCATGTTCATGAGCAATTTGATTGCGTAATTTGTGAGCGTGCCAGACGGCATTCAGCTGAGTAAATTTACCGCTACTGCGCTTCAGGCGTTCGCCCATGTTGTTGCCAGAAGTACCCATTTCGCGCAGGGCTTTATCGAGTAATTTGTCGGCTTCGACTACCGCCATGTTGTAGGTGGCGGGATTGTCTTTTTCGAGAGAATTTTCGATTTTGAGCCAATCGCTTTGGTATTTGGCGGTATTAAAAACGTGGCCACGCTTCTGGGTCATCAAAATTGAGACAAAAATCAAAATGCCAACAATTAAGACCGCAATTAAGAGAAACCAAACCGAAATATTCACATTAACTCCTTTGCAAATTCAATTATTTTAGCGTCACTGCGGCGAGGACCGATGAGCTGAAGGCCAAGCGGAAGATGATCCTTAGTAATGCCGGCAGGAACGGCAAGTGCAGGCAGGCCAGCGAGATTAATCGGAGTAGACATCACATCTTCGAGATACATGGCAACTGGATCACCAGTCTTTTCGCCGAGTTTGAAGGGTGGATTTGGCGCCACTGGCGTCAAGATAAAATCACATTTTTCAAAAGCTTTGGCATATTCTTCAATAATCAAAGTACGAACTTTTTGAGCTTTAAGATAATAGGCATCATAAAAACCAGAGCTGAGGACGAAATTACCAATCATGATGCGACGCTTGTTTTCGGCCATAAAACCTTCGTTGCGAGTGTTAGCGTAGACGTCGTCGAGATCCTTAACTTTGTCGGAACGAAAACCATAGCGGACGCCGTCGTGGCGGCTAAGGTTGCTGGCGATTTCGGCGGGAACAACGATGTAATAGACCGCCAAAGCGTACTTGAGCATTGGCATGTTAAGCTCAACGATTTCGTGACCCTTTTTCTCTAACTGTTCTACTTTGTCTTTAAGCGCTTGGCGAATCTCTGGATGAACCGTGCCGTTATCAAAATCCTTGATAATGCCAACACGAATGCTGGATGATTCTCGGCACGCTTCGTCGCGCCCGTCTTCACGGGGCTCCTCGCTAACTTGCTCCCAGCCGGTCGCAAAATGCCTCGAATCATCAGCATTCGCATTGTAAAAATCAGGGAGTGTAGTCATATCGTATGGGTCTTGGCTGGCACAGATAGACATGAGTAGATCCATATCTTCAGGGGTGCGAGTGAAAAAGCCGATGCTATCAGTGCTTGACGCCATCGCTACGATGCCATAGCGCGACACCGCGCCATAAGTCGGCTTCATGCCATAGACGCCGTTAAAAGCAGCTGGCTGACGAATTGAGCCACCGGTATCGGTACCAGTAGTAAACGGCACGATATCGAGCGCGACCGCCACGGCAGAGCCGCCACTAGAGCCACCAGCGACGCGAGTCTGATCGGCAGAGTTCAAAGTCGGACCATAATAGGAATTTTCAGTGGAAGAACCGTGCGCGAAGGCATCTAGATTAGTGCGACCAACCAAAATTGCACCTTCGGCTTCAAGTTTTTTGACTACAGTCGCAGTAATGGGACTGACAAAACCCTCCAAAATCCGCGCTGAAGCAGTGGTGCTGCCTTCAGGTGCGAGGAAATTATCTTTAATCGCAAACGGTACACCAGCTAAGCGGCCAACGTTGTCGCCTTTTTTGATGCGTTTATCTATCTCGGCGGCCTTCTTCAAGGCGTTTTTATTATCTAAGAAGTTAAATACATGATAATCGGCAAATTTCTCGGCCTTTTTCAAAGCTTCTTCAACCAAACTGACAGCGGTGGTGTTCTTATTGGCAACTTTCATTACAAAACCTTTGGTACTTTAATTTGATGGTCTGATTGTTCTTTGGTGAGAGCGAGGAGTTGTTCGCGGTCAGCTTCTTGGGGCTGAATTTCGTCGGGACGCCAGACATTTTCCATTTCAAAAACTTGATAAGTCGGTTCTACACCCTTGACATCTAGCTCATCTAATTGCGAAATATATTTGATGATATTCTCAAGGTCCACACCCAAACTTTTGGCCTCCTCATCAGAGAGCGAAAAGTTAGAAAGCTGAGCTAAATGATCGATTTCCTCGCGTGTAATTTTCATCTTTATTATTATAGCACAAAAACGGCTGTGGTAGATGGATTTTGCGGTTGATTTTGCTATTTTTTGCGATCTTTAAGCTCGGTAATTTGATCGCGTAAAAGCGCAGCGCGTTCGAAATCGAGATTGGCAGCAGCAAGTTGCATCTGCGAAGTGAGCTCTTTGATAAGTGAAGGAAATTCTTCGGGTGGCACACGTCTCAAATCGAGCTTGGTGACCTGTTCTTTTTCAGGGATAACCGCACGTAGACCCTTACTGACTTCGCGCTCAATTGACTTCGGCGTGATATGATGCTCACGATTATAAGTTTGCTGAATTTCGCGACGACGATTAGTTTCAGAGATGGCATTTTCCATGGATTCGGTGATATTATCGGCATACATGATAACTTTACCTTCGACATGACGAGCGGCGCGGCCAATAGTCTGAATCAGCGCTGATTCGCTACGCAAAAAACCTTCTTTGTCGGCGTCGAGAATTGCTACTAGTGAAACCTCAGGTAAATCCAAGCCTTCACGCAACAGATTAATACCGACCAATACATCGTAAACGCCGGCGCGGAGGTCGCGCAAGATGTCGCCGCGCTCCAGGGTATCAATGTCAGAATGAATATAAGCAGTCTTGACACCACGTTCCTGCAAATGCTCGGTGAGATCTTCGGCCATGCGCTTGGTTAGTGTAGTAATAAGTACGCGCTGCTTCTTAGCAATACGTTGATCGATTTCTTCTAGTAAATTATCAATTTGGCCGTTACTGGAACGTACCTCGACTTTGGGGTCAAGTAGACCGGTAGGGCGAATTACTTGCTCAACTGGTTTGGGTGAACGCTCTAATTCGTATTTCCCTGGTGTAGCTGAAACATAAATAATTTGATTTAAACGCTCGTCAAATTCGGTAAAAGTGAGCGGGCGATTATCAAGTGCACTAGGTAAACGAAAACCGTGCTCCACCAGAGTAGTTTTACGCGCATGGTCGCCATTAAACATACCCCGTACTTGCGGAATGGTCATGTGCGATTCGTCCACTATAAGTAGAAAATCTTTTGGGAAAAAGTCAAGAAGAGTGTAAGGTGGTTCCCCGGCGGCACGACCTTCGAGGTGGCGCGAATAATTTTCAATTCCCTTGACCATGCCGGTGTTTTCTAACATTTCGAGGTCATACTTAGTACGCTGCGAAAGGCGTTGCGCTTCTAGGTATTTACGGTTGTCGTTAAAAAATTGCAAGCGGTCTTTAAATTCGGCTTCGATATTGACCAATGCTCGATCCATGTCTTCTTGCGGCGTAGCGTAGTGAGTATTGGGGAAAATATGAATATGGTCAGGTTTTTCGCGTAGCTCAAAAGTAAGTGGATGAACGATTTTGACCTCGCGAAGCTCGTCAAAGTCAAATTCAAAACGATAGGCGTGTTCGCCATTGGCGGGAAAAAGGTCGATGGTGTCGCCGTGGACACGGAAGTTGCCGCGCTCAAACGCCAAATCATTGCGATGGTATTGCATTGTCACCAAGGCCTTAATCAAATCTTGCTGAGTTATCTTATCCCATTTGCCATTTTTCTTCCAGAGCGGTAAAGACATCGCGGTGTAGTGAGCAGGCGAGCCGATGCCGTAGATACAGGAGACGCTAGCGACCACAATGACATCTTTGCGGGTTAGCAAAGCTTCGGTTGCACCGTGACGTAGACGATCAATTTCTTCATTAATGGCTGAATCCTTTTCAATATAAGTATCGGTGCTGGCGATATAAGCTTCAGGCTGATAATAATCAAAATAAGAAACGAAAAAATGCACTTCATTATTGGGGAAGAATTCGCGAAATTCTGAATAAAGCTGCGCGGCCAAAGTCTTATTGTGCGCAAGTACCAGCGTAGGGCGCTGAGTCTGCTCGATAATGTTGGCCATAGTAAAAGTCTTGCCCGAACCAGTCACGCCGAGTAAAGTTTGTTCGCGTTCACCAGATTTAATGCCGTCTACTAATTTTTTAATAGCGGCAGGCTGATCGCCGGATGGGCGATATTTACTCTGGAGCTTGAACTTTGGCATGATGTGTAATTATATCACAGTTTATTGATTATGTCAAATACCGGGGCTTTCGTGACTGCCGAAACCATCGTAGTAATTATCGGTGATTTTGGGGTGTCCTACCTTATTGGCGGCAGTAATGATGTCTTGTGGGTCGTCTGTCAGTTTACAAATGCTAACATCGCCGGGTGCAATATACTTATTTTTGACTAGCTGATTGGCGATATAACGCTCAAACGGACGCCAAAAACTTTTACCAAAAAGAAGAATTGGCATTTTAGGCATTTTGCCCTCTTGAATTAATACTAATACTTCAGTAAGCTCATCTAGGGTGCCGAAACCGCCCGGGAAAAAAACGTAAGCCTTGGATGCCATTACGAGCATAACCTTGCGTGAGAAGAAGTATTTGAATTCAATAGTATCGGTGAGGTAGGGATTGGTGTTTTGCTCGTGTGGTAAAACAATATTAAAACCAATCGAGCGGCCACCATACTCGTAGGCACCGCGGTTAGCAGCCTCCATGATACCGGGGCCGCCACCAGTAATTACGGCGTGACCATTTTGCGCAAGCAACTGTCCGACTTCACGGGCTTTAATATAATATTTGTCGTCTTCGGGTATACGAGCAGAGCCAAAAATTGTCACGCCCTGAGCAAAAGTGTGAAGCTCTTTAAAACCTTTTTCAAAATCTTTGCCGTAGGCGGTAGCGCGCTCAATATCAGCAATAGTGTAATCTTTGAACATATTTGGATCTATTGGCATATTTCCTCCTTAATTTAAAACTACGCCACGTTTGTCGGCTTCAGCGACCAAGGCTTTATAAATAGCTGGGCGCTCAGTAGATTGAGTGATGGCCTTACCGACATTAATCACATCGATATCAGAATGTGCGATAGCACGGATATTACTAAGGTTAACACCACCGTCCCAACCAATCTCGACATTTTTATTAATGGAACGAATAATTGGTACTTTTTCAATCTGCAACATATCGGCTTCACCGCCTTGGCGACCAAGATCACCGGCAAAAATTAAGACATGATCGGCGGCGTTGATGGTTTCTTTGACGCGGCCCGGATAAGTACTTTTGAGTAACGCTACGCCAACTTTTATGCCAGCATTACGAAGTTGTTCCATGATAGGAATCAAATCTTCTTCGACCTCAGCGTGGAAAATCACAAGTGAAGGTTTGAGCTTGAGCAAGGCGGGTAGATGTTCGGAAGGTTTAGCAACCATCATATGAATGTCGACTTCCCATTCTTTGGGCCACCAAGCAGAAAATTCAGGAATCGTAGCGGGTTGCGCAAAAATCCCATCCGAAATATCAATCTGAACACGGCGCGTAAAAGTAGCAAATGATTCGACCAACGAACGATATTCATTAGTATCTGCAGTTAGAATAGTTGGAACTATAGTGGCCATTTAAATCTCCTTATCTAAACGTTGATTACGACGCTCATAGCGCTCCTTGCCGCTATATTTAGTGGAAAAGAATTCTTTGACGATAGCCTCAATTTTGTCGTCTTTTAACTGGTCGGCAGAGAGACAGAGTACGTTGGCATTGTTGTGCTCGCGCCCTAATTTGGCACGCTCTTCATCTAGTGGGTTGACGGCACGAATTTGTTTGAAACGATTGGCCTGGATACAAACACCAAACGATGAGCCACAAATTAAAATACCAAAATTATTGTCCAAATCTTTGACAATATTGCGACAAACCAAAATCGCTGGATCATTGAAATCGTCAGTTTCATCGTATTTGATGGGACCACAATCGATGACCGTCTCAATATCAGGTAACTTTTTTAAAATTGGTAATAGTGCCTCTTTGGCCCTGAAGCCACGGTGGTCGGCGCCGATAAAAATTCTTCTCATATTATGAATTTTCCTTTCCAAAATCAACCGCTAGCTCGACTAAGCGATTGGAATAACCCCATTCGTTGTCGTACCAAGCGACGATTTTGATTAAATTACCGCCCACCACGTTAGTTAATGGCAAATCTACAATAGACGAATGCGAATCGCCCCTAAAATCACAGGAGACTAATTCGCGTTCGGTGACGTCTAGAATGCCTTGATAATAAGGCTCAGCTGCAGCTTTTTTGAAAATGTTATTAAGCTCCGTAATAGTAGTCTTTTTCTTGACAACGGCAGTAATATCAGCAAGTGAAACTACTGGAGTAGGCACACGAATTGAAAGACCGTCAAATTTACCCTTGAGCGACGGAATAGTCAAAGCGGCTGATTTGGAAGCGCCGGTGGTGGTAGGGATAATATTCTCAGCGGCAGCACGTGATTCGCGCAAATCTTTGGCTGGGCCGTCTTGGAGCTTCTGTGAAGCAGTATATGAGTGGACCGTAGTCATCAGGGCTTTTTCGACGCCGAGAGTGTCTTCCAAAACTTTCATCACTGGAGCGATACAGTTGGTGGTACAAGAAGCGTTACTGATAAGAATATCTTTATCTTTAATAGTGTCTTCGTTGACACCAATTACGACGGTCTTGACGGTGTTTTTGGGATCCTTTTTGGCGGGAGCAGACAGCACGACTTTGCGAGCACCGGCTTTGATGTGTTTCTTAGCTTGATCGGGCTCGTTGAGATGACCGCTACATTCCATTACTACGTCGACACCGAGCTTTTTCCAGGGTAGATTAAGCGGATCACGCTCGTGAAAACACGGGATAATGCGACCATCGATAATTAAATTGTGCGTATCATAAGTAACTTGACGATTATAAATACCATAGGAAGAGTCAAACTGAAGTAGTTGAGCTAAAGCCTCAATATTGTTGGGGTCATTAATGGCGACGATTTCGACGTCGCGACGTTCAAAAGCGATTTTAAAAGCAGCACGACCAATACGCCCAAACCCATTTATTACTACTTTTACCATATAAAATAAACCTCCTATTTTGCTTAAGTCTATTATAGCACAAAAATAAAGCCCCGCAAGGGCTTTATTTTTGTTGTAAAATTTACAACGTTTATCTAGCGAAGTGCGCGAAGGCGCGATTGGCCTCGGCCATGCGGTGACAATCTTCTTTCTTCTTGAAAGCAGCACCAGTTTCGTTGTAAGCATCGACGATTTCTAATTCGAGGCGCTTGGTATATGGCATACCTTTGCGTTCGCGAGCAGCTTGTACTAACCAAGTGAAGGCAAAGTGAAGCTGGCGATGACCAGAAATCGGAAATGGAATCTGGTAATTGGCACCACCGACGCGACGAGACTTGACTTCAAAATCTGGCGAAACGTTGGCGATGGCTTTTTCTAAGACTTCGACAGGGTTTTCGCTATTTAATTTCTTGGCAGCATTCTCAATGGCGGAATACACGGCGCGTTCGGCAACTTGCTTTTTACCATTGAGCATTGATTTGTTGATCAGACGTTGAACCAAGACCGATTGATACTTGCGATCGGGCGAAACTTTGCGTTGTAAAGATTTAGTAACTTTGCGCATAATTAATCTCCCTTCTTAGCACCATATTTAGAACGACCTTGTTTGCGACCCTGGACACCTTGTAGGTCAAGTGTGCCGCGCACAATATGATAGCGCACGCCTGGAAGATCAGGTACGCGACCACCGCGTACTAGTACCACGGCGTGCTCTTGTAAATTGTGACCTTCGCCACCGATGTAGGCCCAAACTTCCTGACCATTAGTCAGGCGAACACGTGCGACTTTACGCATGGCGGAATTTGGTTTTTTAGGAGTCTTAGTAGTAACTTTAATACAGACACCACGTTTCAAAGGAGCAGCTTGATCGTAACGACGAGTTTTGAGCGTGTTAACAATAGAGCCGAGAGCTGGTGCCTTGGATTTTTTCACAGCCTTTTTGCGAGGCTTGCGAATCAACTGATTAATAGTTGGCATTGAAATATCCTCTTAAAATTAATATTTGGTGCCCAGATTATTTACAGCAATAATAACCCGAGCGTGAAACTCTTGAGATGATTGTAACACACCTAGCGAAAAACTGCAAGCTTTTTATTCTAAGAGCTCACTATCCACGGATCTGCTGCGGTACCAGTGCCACTTACGGCAGTAGTTCCAGAGGTGAGGAAAATGGCGGGACGCACCCCACGCGCATTGACGACTTGGCCCTGAAATCAGAGTTTGAAACGGTTCTTTATGTCTGTAAAGAATCGTTTTTTGTTGGTCAATTTCGAGGTTCAAAATATTTTACGCCCCAGGCATTAAGCAACGCACACTGAGTTTATTAGACCAAGCAAGAAAGGCTTGACGTGTGTATAAATCCTTATACTCACTACTGTCGCGTGCATATAAACCGAACGAAGTGCTTGAACCTTGAACAGTAGACGACCACAGATAAAGCCTCGTACCTGATGTTTGTGGATACACAAAGGATAAAGGCTGGCTGGTGAGTTGAGAAGTGGTAACGTTAGTCCAGTAATAGTGGGTGCTATTCCAGGTGGCGCCAGAAATATAATGATCTAACATTTTATAGAATTCATTATCTTCGGCAGAAAAAGATGAAGGGAGATGCCACTCTTTAGGACAAATATCGTAAGGGGCATCTTCGCCCTCGGTGGTGGTACTAGGACCAGCCGCAGCTTGATACCAGCTATAGAAATTGCCATAATGGTTAGAATTTCCTTTGTAAGTCGAGTCATCGGCACTGCTAAAGTCTAAAGTATACCCAGAAGGAGAAACATTAGAAAGTGTGTTAGTGAGATTCATGGGTGTACCATATTCGCCCAATTCAAGATTTTGCGTCATCCAAAGATTGTCATCTTGGAGCTTGGCTACGGTGTATTCGGTTTCGTCACGTTTGTCCTTGAGGGTATAAGTAACGTCAGTAGGCGTATTAGAAATTTGCTCCTGGGTGACGTCTTGCATGTACATGCCATTCTTAATCTCAGGCTTATTAACCATGCACCTAACTGAAAAGCCGAAGCGGCGAGTGCTGGTATCGGACGAATTGACATTGCTAGCACCGAGGTAGAGGCGTATCATATAGTTAGCACTGTACCAAGTAGAAGACCAGAAGTAGCCGTAGCTACCCCGATTGGTCGTCGAGCTACTGTAGAAGTAGCCAGAAAGCGGCGTAGACAGGTTGTATTGGAGACTGCCGGAATCGGTAGCAGTTTGATTGTTATTGTATGCGGTAAAGAGTGCTTGGTATTCACCACTGCTACCGCCGGTAGGCATGCGCCAATTCTTAGGACAGATATCATACTGGGCATCTTGGAGAGTGCTAGTATCATCTACGCCAGTACCAGAGTCATAGCAATAGTTACCAGCTGAAGCAGCACAGTAGTTGTAATAGACACCAATCTTACCACTACCAGCACCATAGCTGGTAGTAGTAGTGTTTTTGTAATCAGCATTGGCTTTGGCTTGGTTGTATTGGTTCGTAGTATGACTAGAATCCCAAATTTCAAAGCCGCTACTAGCATACCTGTTGTCTGCAGCACGGTTGCCACTCTTAAGGCTAGTGAGAGAAGCAGAATCTGCGTTGGTATTATCGGTAGTAAGTGAGTTAAGAACAGTAGAGTTAGTAAGGTCTAGTCTCATATTATCTAGCATCCAGCAGTTATCATCTGCAAGTTTGGCAATGATGTATTGTTCATTATCGCGTTCGTCATATAAAGTTATTGGTTGGTTTGCAGTGAGAGCTTGGCAGGCGGCATAATCAAAGTTTTGCATAGTAGGCAAAGGATTAGCCGTAGCGGAGAATACTAAAGTAGTACTATAGTCACCAGATGGTAGGTTTAAGTTAGCTTTTACGCCATAAGCGAAAGTATAGTTATTAGAGCCAGCAGCGTCAGTAACTTCAATTTGGCGATCTGCATCAGAACTACTGCTATTTGGAACTGGTACATAAGTGTTGGCTGCACCTTTGATATAAGTGCCAGATTTGTGTACGTTATAACCCCATTTATTAAATGGGAAGTCTGTGGCAGTAGTAGTGGTAGTAAGATTGGTAATCTTTTGGTCTGGATGGGTAGTATAGTCTACTTTAGAATTTTTAAGATCAGTGTCAGTAGTTTCGGTATTCATAGTGAAGGTATAGCCAGTAGTATTGCTGGTATTTACTGTAACATTAGCAATAGCATTGCCAAAGGTACCACCTGAACCAGCAATAGGAGTCATTACGAGGTTGATACCACCAGCTGGAACGATAGAAATAGAAGGGTCTGCAGCGGGAGGGACGGGATCGGCATAGGAAGATTCTGAAACAAAGGATGGAAAAATAAAGAAACTCAAGAGAATTGCCGTTAGACTAAAAACACTAAATA
>JAFWIX010000008.1 GCA_017514665.1 Candidatus Saccharimonadota bacterium
ACCGCCCGTCAAACCATGAGAGTCACCAACACCCGAAGTCCGCTTCGGCGGCCTAAGGTGGGGGAGATGATTGGGGTTAAGTCGTAACAAGGCATCGGTACGAGAACGTGTCGATGGATTACCTCCTTTCTTGAGAAGGATTTGATGCGTCTAGAATCCGCAAGGACACTAGATAGCTAGGTCGGACGTAGTTGTATCTCTTAAGCTTAAGATATAACTTTTCTGTTTTTGCAGATGCGAAATGAGCTTTAGAGCTAGATGAAGAATTGCACAACCAAGCTGTTAAGAAAACCACTCCTGTATAGGAGTGGTTTTTTTTGTTGCTTATTTATTATGAATATGCTATTATAAGCGTAAGTGGTGTTCTGCGTATTGCGAATGCTGAACAAGAAGGAGCTAAAATGATATTCCCAGGAGAAAACATAAATCAAGGATTAGGTAGAGTTAGCGGCGGGAGTGAAAAATTTGAGAATGGCGCTGATTTGTCCGTCAGGAAAGAAAGCAATTCATGGGAATCTTTGGGGGATGAAGTAGCTTTTGCGGGAGACTCTGAAAAAAAAGATAGTAAGCGTGAAATCGTGGATGCAACTGAATTGTCTGCTGGAGGTGAACAGGAGAAAAACGGGGCAGAAAATAAAGAAAAAGAAGAAAAGTTTGTTCAAGAGAAAATTGATTTTGCAATAAAAACATACGTTGAACGGGGCATGAAAGCACAAGGTATCAACTTAGCGTCGCCCAATAAAAAAATGCTGTCTAGGGAGGAATTTGAAAAAATTGGTCTTGAATCTTTGAAGTCAAATTTTGAACGGTTGATTAATGAAACTCGTGGAGGTAATGGGGATAATTTTAGCGGAGCAATGTATGCGGGGGGGATGCAACCTATTGAAGTTAATAGTATCAAGGAGCTTTTTAGAGTTGGATATATTTCTGATTCTGGCGATTTTGATGAAAAAGATGGAGATTTTGATAGTTGGGCTGAAACTACGGGTGTATATACTCAAAATAGAAGAAACATAGAATGGAGCAATCCAAAGAATGTTAATTTTTTAATGAAGGGGATTTCCGAGGCAGTCAAAGAGGCTCCAGCATCGATAGAGAGGTTGTACGACAAAGAATATGGTGAAGCTGTTGAAAACGAGAAGCTTGCAAAAGAAATTATGGAAACTATGAACAGTTGGTAAAAATGTTTTGCCTAGGGGCCGGGCTGTATTGATAATGCAATGTGCGCCTAAATTGTGGTGCATGATATAATTGAGGCATGGAAGATACGCGGAATTTGCTGGATGAATACAAGGGGATGAGTAATGAGCAAGTTTTTGGCGCGCTGAGTAAGAAACGTAATGCGCTGGAAGTGGCGATCGAAAATGTTGAGCATGATTTTAATATTGGGACGATTGTAAGAAATGCAAATGCATTTAATGTGAACAAGGTGCATATTATTGGTAAGAAAAAATATAATCGCCGAGGAGCGATGTGCACGGATAAGTATCTAGAAATTGTTCACTGGGTCAGCATAGATGAGTTTTTGGCAAGTCAGAAGGGTAGAGAATTGGTGGCGATAGAGAATAATGTGCCAGGAGTGAAGCCTTTGGGTAGCAAGGAGTTTAAGAAGCAGACGACGTTGATATTTGGCGGTGAAGGTGAAGGGATTTCCCAGGAATTGCTGGATGAAGCGAATGATGTGAGAGAGATTGAAAGTTTTGGCTCGACTAGAAGCGTGAATGTGGGAGTGGCGTCGGGGATAGCGATGTATGAATGGGTAAGACAATGGGCGATAAAGTAAAACTAGAGTATATTGATGCAGGAGAAAAACATTGGTGGAGAGAGAATTGGCGCTGGATGAAATTTGGTGTGATGGGGTTGGTGATTGCCTGGCTTTTGGGAGTGAATTTAGGATGGTGGCGCGAGGATGCAGGAGTGAATCCACGCAAAATATCAGCGGTGGCGGTAAATCCTGGAGTGGAGGTGCCAGATTTACCGCAACGCTTCCTAGATGGCAGCAAGAAATTGGTAGCATTGACTTTTGATGATGGACCAAACGAAAGCACTACTTCGAGGCTATTGGATATTTTGAAGGAGAAAAATGCCTATGCGACGTTTTTTGTACTGGGTATACAGGCAGAAAAATATCCTGATCTGGTAAAACGAGAAGTGAGGGAAGGACATGAGGTAGGAAGCCACACGATGCGACATAAAATTTTAAGTACTTTACCGGCTAATGCGATAAAAGATGATAAAAACGAGATGTCTAAAGTGATAACTGGAATATTGGGGTATAACACAAAGATTATTAGGCCACCATATGGAGCGATCAATAATACCGTAAGAGATAGTTTAGGGGTGCCGTTAATAATTTGGACAGTAGACACCGAAGACTGGAAGAGCAAAAATGCAGATGCGATAAAGGCGGAAGCAGAAAGAGCAACGTTTGACGGAGCGATTGTGTTGATGCACGATATTTATCCATCTACCGTGGATGCGGTGGGGGGAATAATTGATAGTTTGAGGAAGCAAAATTATGAATTTGTGACAGTGTCGGAAATGGCAAAAGCACGAAAAGTGAAGATGAAAAATGGGGAAGTGTACGGAGCTTTTTAAGGGGTGAGAAGTTGACAAAAAATCTAAAGCTTTATATTATAGTAGTGTGAAACGAAAAAACAAAACGGCCTTGAAATTGTTTGGGGGTATAGCTTTGTTGGTTTCGGTTGTTATTGCAGCTACTGTTTTTGTGACTCAGCCAACTTTTGCTGCCTGTCCAGAAGGTTCGGTCCAGACTAATTTCTTTGGTTGTGTAAAGGATGACGAAAAGGGCTGCGGTGTCTGGATGACAATAAATTTGGGCCTTACGATTATGACTTATGGTGTGGGCATCGCTGCTACGGTTGGTTTGGTAATCGTATCTATTATGTACCTTACAGCTCGTGATAATGCCAGCCAATTAACTAAAGCTAAAACACGGATATTAGAGATTATCATAGGGCTGGCTATTTATGCGGCGATGTGGAGCATTGCTTCCTGGCTAATTCCTGGCGGAGTTTTTAATAGTGGTTCGGTATGTAAAACTTCTTCTCCTACTAGTGGTTCTTCTAACCCAGGACCGGAACGTTAATACTAGTTTAGAAACTAAAACGACCCCTGTAAATCGGGGACGTTTTGATTACGAAATAACTTCGGGTCTTATCGTATTGATGGTGGAGTAGTGGGGATTCAAACCCCAGACCTCCGCCTTGCAAAGGCGGCGCTCTAATCAGCTGAGCTACTACCCCATATAAAAAAGTGCTGGTGGGGATATGTGGACTTGAACCACAGACCTCGTCATTATCAGTGACGCGCTCTAACCAGCTGAGCTATATCCCCGTAAATATCTATCCCCCAGTGGTTATAATTTTAGCGCATTTTAATACAAAAATCAACCATAAGAATTAAGGGTAAAACAAAAAGCCACCTGGATCCCGGGTGACTTTTCGTATGTTTAAGGTCATTAGTTGGCGCAATTTGGGAGAGAGGGGGGTGAGCACCTCTGCTCCGCGCCAAGGAGTTAATCGTGTAGATTAACCGGATTGAACAACCTCGCAGTAAGACTTGTTCAATACATCTCTAGTTTATATCACAAAACGAATAATGTCAATACCTTTTTTCCACATTTTGTGGAAAATTTTTATAAAAAGTGTTCGGGTTTTGAGAAAAATATTATAACATATTTTTTAGAAAAAGCGTATTGACAAAACGGAAGCGGTATGATATAATGTAAGTATTCACTCTGTAAGGGGTGGCGTTATTATTAATATTTGGTGGGCAGAAAGAGAGTTTCAAATGGCTGGAACTAAAGCTGGTGGCTTAAAGGCTGCTGCTACCAATAAGAGCAAATATGGTAAAGAATTTTATGCTCGTATTGGTCGCAAAGGCGGTCAAGCTGGTCACACTGGTGGTTTTGCCGCTAACCCAGCTCTAGCACGTATTGCTGGTGCTAAGGGTGGCAGAATCTCAAAACGTGGTCCTGCTAAAAAAGCCTAAACCAAATCACAATGTGGGCAATGATAGTGGCCGTCACTCGTTTGATAACGGGTGAGGCCACATTTTTTGCATTTGGATTTAGTATGTAACCAGTCACGGTAAGTATCGAGTTGTGATTCGGCAAAATCGTCGTCAAATTTAAGGTTAAATTCGGCGGCGAGTTCGCGGGCCTTATCCCAGGCTTCGCGCTCGATTTTGAGACGTTCGACGTGAGTACCGAAATTTTGATGGCCGCACAATGCGTGCCCGACTTCGTGCAGCGCGAGCAGGGAATAATGTGGCTCTAGTGGGCCGAGAGTGATGGTGTTAGGATATTTATAAGAGAAACGAGCGCCAATTTTGAAACGAAAATCAGGGAATTTGGCTGAAAGGAATTTTTGGGCAGAGGCTGGGTCGTTCATAGATTAATTGTAGCATATGTATAGGGAGTAATGAAACCAACCTTTGCTCGGATGACTTGAAATGAAAAAATGCTCCTTTGGGTGGTATTTTTTCATTTCAAATCTGGACTTAACAAAATCCTCGTAAAGGCTAGTTTCATTACCCTAGTAGACAAAATGAATAAAATTTGCTAAAATGGAGGAAGTTTTGGGTCTGTTCAAGAACTGCTAGGGTGAGCGGTTGTTGAACAGGCCTAAAAGGAAGGAAATATTATATGGCAGATGCCAAAAAAACAACTATGGAAGAGCTGACAAAGGCCGATGGCAGCTTATTAAAACGTTTGGCCGTGGGGGATATGGTGACTGGTAAAGTAATGACAGTCAAGAAGCACGAAGTGCTGATAGATTTGGGCGCACAGGGCGTAGGTTTGGTGCCACGTCGTGAAGCTTCGTTTGCGCGCAACCTCAATGTAGGGGATGACGTGACAGCTTCGGTGATCGATTCCGAGATGAAAGACGGTATGGTACTTTTGTCTTTGCGCAAAGCCGTAAAGGATAAGGGTTGGGATGAAATCCAAGCGCGTCTTGATGCGGGCGAGATCGTAGAAGTCACGCCGTTTGATGCCAACAGAGGTGGCTTACTAGCAGAATACGAAGGGATTCGTGGGTTCTTGCCGGTGTCACAACTTTCGGCAGAACATTATCCGCGTGTGGGTTCGGCTGATAAGGATGAAATTTTACAGAGATTGAATTCCTTAGTCGGGCAGTCGATTAAGGTACGTATTTTAGACGCCAACAAGCGCGATAATAAATTGATTTTCTCAGAGAAAGAAGCAATCAAAGACAGCTTGGCCGAAAGGTTTGCTGAACTCAAGGTTGGTGATACTATCAAGGGTGTAGTGACCGGAATTGTGGACTTTGGTGTGTTTGTGAACGTTGAAGGAATTGAAGGCTTGATTCACATTTCAGAAATCTCTTGGGAACGCGTAAATAACCCAGCTGATTTGGTGAAAATTGGCGAGACGATTGAAGCCAAGATTATTGCGATTGATAAGGAACGTTTGTCGCTTTCAATCAAGCAATTGACCGATGATCCATGGTTAGCCGAGGTTGAGAATTTGAAGAAGGGTGACAAAGTTGAGGGAACTGTCACTAGAATCACACCATTTGGTGCATTTGTACAGATTTCGCCAGCAGTGGAAGCGTTGGTGCACGTATCTGAGCTAGGTGAAGGCAGCGATGTCGACCCAGAAAAAATCTTTACTCTCAACGAACGCAAAAAATTCAAGATTATTGATATTGATAAAGAAGGGCGTAGGATCTCTCTGTCGGTAGCATAGGCAAGAAGAGCAAAGACTAGTTTTGCTCTTTATGGCAATAATAACAAATGCTCACAAAACCCCATTATCTTGCCTTCTTAGTGTGTTACAATAAGGACATGCTAAGTAGGATTTTGCTGGTTTTCTTGATTGCGATGGTGCCGCTGATTGAACT
Source organism: Candidatus Saccharimonadota bacterium (assembly GCA_017514665.1). Classification (GTDB taxonomy): domain Bacteria; phylum Patescibacteriota; class Saccharimonadia; order Saccharimonadales; family Saccharimonadaceae; genus Nanosyncoccus. The sequence goes on from JAFWIX010000008.1 coordinate 5,889, forward strand.
TCGAGGGGCGATACCAATTGCAGTAGGACTCGATATCGGCTTACCGGAGTGGGCGATACTCTTGGTGGCGGTGCTCGGGAATATTTTGCCAGTGCCGTTTATTTACCTATTTGCAAGACGGTTTCTAGAATGGGGCAGTCGGCAAAAATGGGAATATATGAAGAAGTTTTGTCGATTTTGCCTGAACAAGGGCGAAAAAGCTGGGCAGAAGTTGTTAAAAAAGGCAGGAAATGGTATGTATTTGGCGCTGTTTATGTTTGTAGCGATTCCGATACCGGGTACGGGAGCCTGGACGGGGACACTTGCGGCGAGCATTTTGGACTTGGATTTTAGAAAAACAGTAATAACTATGGCAGCTGGTGTGGTGACGGCGGGATTGATAATGCTACTAGCTTCGCTCGGGGTATTTAAAGGAATTTTGGGATAGACAAAAAACCATAAACGTGATAAATTAGAAGTATGAACAATAAGGTCATTCATCTGATCCCCATATTAGCATTTGCTGTTTTAATGGGCTTTTTTGCATTTAATAGCAATATGGGTGTAGATACTGTTCACGCTGAAGCTAGTAACGCTCAAGCCTCATTAGAACTAGATCCAGTCATAGATATCTCAGCTCCTAGTACAGTAACTCTAAACTGTACTCCAGGCTCTACCGATGCTACTTCTCAACTTTGTACTAGTAATGCTACGGTTAGTGTAACCACTAATAATATTACTGGCTATACTTTACAAATGAATACTACTTCTGGTTCTTCTAACTCTCTCACTAATTCAGTTGCCTCTCCTGCTGCTACTATCCCTACACTAAGCCAAGCTTACAGCTCGGCTAACTTTCCGGTAAACTACTGGGGCTATACTGGTGGTACAGATAAATCAAGTGAAACAGGAGGCTATAATTGCTCTACTAACTATTGTCCTATTCTAGCTTATGAATCTACTGCAACTAACTATGCTCCTAACCACACTATTAAACAAACCGATGCTCCAGCTAATAATTCTACTACTACTTTAACCTTTGCTGGTAAAGTAAACACTACTAAACCTTCTGGTACTTATACTACTTCCATTACCTTTACGGCAGTGACTAATGAACCACCTACTCAACCAATCACCAATGGTATGGATATGCAGGACATAGACTCAGAAGTCTGTGGAGCCACTTCTACGGATATCACTTACACGGTAGTAGATAGCAGAGACAGCAAAGAATATACTGTAGCCAGACTTCAAGACGGCAACTGCTGGATGACCCAAAACCTTGCCCTAGGTAGTTCCACCGCTATGAACCTCACCCAAGCTAATTCTAATGTAGGCCCCAGTGGTTTTACTCTTCCGGCTAGTGTGACTGAAGGTGACTGGACTAATTCTCTAAATGATCCAGCAGTCTTTGACTACGCTGGCAACCACCCATCTGAGCAAGCTACCACTAAATATGGTAACTATTATAATTGGGCTGCCGCTACTGCTGGTTCTGGTACTAATACTGCTGGCGAGGATGCTCCATACGACATCTGCCCCAAGAACTGGCGTTTACCATCTGCTGGTACTGACGATATAACTAACGATGAGTTTTACACGATGCTCAGCTACTATATCACCACCGGCACTTGGGATGATTTATACACACAACATTGGTCTGGTGTTACTATATCTCAACTTACCAATGCTCCAATTTCTATTGTATTTTCGGGTTATTATTGGGGTGATTTTCGCGACCAAGACGCTAGTCACTTGTGGTCGTCTACCGTTTATAGTGATATTGGCGCTCGTTTCTTGAGCATAAAAGACAATGGCGACGTGTATCCGCGCAATACTTTTTACCGCAGAAGTATTGGTACCTCTATGCGCTGTTTGATACCGGGGGTGTAATTAGAGGAGAGATGGGGGGTCGAGAGTGATGATGGTGTTGGGTTTTTCGGAGATAGGTTGCAAAATTTTCAGGAGCTGAGTGCGAGATTGGGCGCGGAGAGTGAGCTGCCAGGTGTAACCGCGCGCGGTACGTTCGTGGAAAGCAGGGGTGGGAGGTGAGGTGAGGATATTGCGATGAGCGGATAATTCGCGATAGATAGCGCGAATTTTGCTTAATGTAGTATGCTCGGTCTTATAGGTAACAGCGATGCGGGCAAGGTAAGTGAAGGGTGGAAAATGTTGCTTAGAGCGAATCTTTAAAGTATAGTTGATAAAGCTTTGATAATCGGCGTTGATAGCAGAGGTGATGATGGGACTATCGGGATGAAAAGTCTGGATGATGACCGAGGTATGCTCGAGGTGGCCGCGGCCGACGCGGCCGATAACCTGGGTAAGGAGTTCGTAAGTACGCTCGGGGGCAGAATAATCAGGGAGCGAGAGGCCGGCGTCGGCCTGAACTACACCGACGGTGGCTAAGCGGGGCAAATCTAAACCTTTGGCGACAGTTTGGGTACCCACAATGATGTCAATGCGGCCACCTTTGACTTCGTCGTAAAGTGCAGCGAGAGAATCCGCTTTGGTATTATCAGCGTCAAAACGCGCAATACGGGCGTCGGGAAAGAGCTTACGTAGTTCATTTTCGAGCAATTTGGTGCCAAAACCTTTGTGAATCAACCCGGGATGCTGACATTCAGGACAATTAACCGGGACAGCACAGTAATAATCGCAAGTGTGACAGCGCAATGTGTAGTCATTAGCATGAAGTGTGAGTGGCAAAAAACAATTAGGGCAGAGAGCCTCATAGCCGCAATTTTCACAGATGGTTAAGGGTGCGGAACCACGACGATTGTGAAAGATTAGGGTTTGATGATGGTGCTCGAGGTTTTGCTTGATTTCAGTGATGAGTTGGTCAGAAAAATAGCGATTTTTGTTAAAATTGGTACGTGATTTGAGATCAATAACAGAGATTTCGGGAGCGGAAGCAGGTTTGGCTTTTTCGTTCAAAGCAACGAGGGAATTATGTGTCTTAGCGAGATGATAATCGGTGGCAAGCGGAGTGGCAGTACCGAGAATGCAATCGATTTTGAGGTAATTGGCTATAAAACTAGCAAGGCGAAGCGCAGAATAACGGGGTGTGTTTTCTTGAAAATAAGAGGAATCATGAGCCTCGTCGATGATAATGAGGCCAAGATTATGTAGCGGTGCAAAGAGAGCAGAGCGAGGACCAATGACAATAACTGGAGTGTCGCAAGTAAGGCATTGCTGCCAAATTTGATGGCGTTCAGCCTCGGTCTGGCGGGAATGCATTAAAATAGTACGTCCAGGAAAGGTGTTTTCAAAAACTTGTACGAGTTGTGAAGTGAGGGCGATTTCGGGCACTAAAAGGATGGTTGATTTACCCTCTAAAAGGGCCGTAGAGGCCATCTGGAGATAGATGTTGGTCTTTCCGCTTCCGGTTATACCATGCAGGAGTTTAGTGCGACTAGAGGCGCTTTCCAGGCCTCTCAGGGCCGTTTTTTGCGCGGGGTTAAGGGCGATTTTGGCATTTTTTAACGTTTTGGGCGGGTTTAATAGCGATTTTGCCGGATTGCGACGTTTTTTATCAATACCGATAGGGAGAATGAGCTTGGCGACTGTGGGTAGAGGTACCAAATAATACTCTGAAAGCCAGAGGAGGGCTTTGACGAGGTGAGTAGGTAAAGGAGTATCATAAAGCGCTCCAGAGATTGGTTTGGTAGGGAAATCTACAGGGGCGACTTTTTTGATGACAATGCCAGTGGTGGTGGTGCGGCCGAGAGGAATTGTGACGATGGTGCCAATTTTTAATGGTATATCAGAAGAATAGGCGAGAATACCAGCACCCGCGCGAAAGAGTTTGAGTGGTATCACCTCGTAAAACATAGATTTATTTTAACAAAATGTTGTGAAAAATACTAGTTTTTGAGAAAACGTGCTATAATTGAAATAAGAAAAGGAGGAAAATGCTGGATATATTTATTACATCAAGGGTCAGACGCAAGATAATTGTGGTGTTTGCAAAATATCCAGATTTTAAGACTCATGTAAGGGGGTTGTCGAAGTTGATTAAAGAAGATCCAGGTAACATCCAGCGCGAATTGCAGAAGCTAGAAAAGGGTAACTTTTTGATTGTGACTAAGAAGGGAAATACCAAGATTTATCAGACTAACAAGCATTTTCCGATTTTGAAAGAGTTGCAGAGTATTGTGATTAAGAGTCAACAAAGCAAACCAAGCAAGACGATTGGGTAGAATTTGAGTAAATTATTTGAAAGATTACTAGAGAAGCGTGGCTTGAAAAAGGATTTTTTGTTGCCAAAATATGATGAACTGAAGAGCGGGGACGACTTGCCGGATATTGATAAAGCTTTGGAAAGGATTTTAAAAGCGGCGCGTGACGGAGAAAAAGTATTAATATATGGTGATTATGACGCGGATGGAGTGACGGCGAGTATAGCGATGCATGACACCTTGAAATTAGTGGGCGTAAAAGAGATAGAAATTATGCTGCCGAACCGATTTGAGGATGGCTATGGGATGAGTGAGAAGGTGATAGAGCGAGCGGTGCGCGATAAGGTGGGATTGGTGATTACGGTGGACTGTGGCAGTGGTAACCGCGAAATCGTAGCAAAATTGGCCGATGCGGGGATAGATACAATTATTACTGACCACCATGAATGTCCAGAAGAGTTGCCGGTAGCAGTGGCGATAGTGAATCCGAAACGACTAGAAAAAAGCGAGTGGCGCGATTTGGCAGGAGTGGGAGTGGTATTTATGTTGGCACATAAATTGATGGAGATGGGTAAAATCCCAGCAGGACAAGAGAAGTGGCTACTAGACCTAGTGGCGATTGGGACGATTTGCGATAATATGCGACTATTAAGAGAAAATAGGCGCTTAGTGTATTGGGGATTAAAAGTAATTGAGAAGACTAGGCGAGTGGGGTTAAGAGAATTAATCAAGTGTGCTGAAGTAAAGAATATAAATAGTTATGCGGTGGGCTTCATCTTGGGGCCGAGGTTAAATGCGGCAGGACGAATAGAGTCAGCGGATATTGCGCTGAAATTACTGATGACTTCATCGAGAGTGGAGGCGGCTAAACTAGCAGAAGAATTAGAGGGATTAAACCTAAAGAGACGAAACGAGCAAACCCAAGCGTTGAAAGAGATAAAACAGAGCGGTCAGGAAAAAACACCGGTGATGGTGGTGGCAGGGAATTGGCACGAAGGTGTGTTGGGAATTATAGCCGGGAATCTGACGGAAGATTTCAAGCGCCCGAGTTTTGTGCTGACTGAGGTGGACGGTATATATAAGGGATCAGGGAGAAGCTTCGGCGATTTTGATTTGGCCAAAGCTCTGAAAGCTTGCGAGAAGGAAATTATCGGTGGTGGTGGTCATGCGGGAGCTTGTGGCGTAAAGATAGAGAAAGACAAGCTGGCAGATTTTAAGAAGGCAGTAAATGATTATTATAAGAGTTTGAGGCTGACCGACCAAGAGAGATTTCTCGAGAAAAAAGCAGATATTGAGATAGAAGATTTAAGCGAAGTGACCCTGGATTTGATGGCAGAATTAAAACAACTGGAACCCTTTGGCATTGGGAATTTAGAGCCGGTATGGTTGATAAGGGATGCGCTAATTTTAAACGTGCAGAAATTGGGGCAAAACGAGCAACATCTTAAAATGGCAATTACTGATGGCAAGAAGCAACTAGTGTTAATTGCGTTTAACGCCCCCAGTAAATGGTTGGAAATTAGAAAGGGGATGAGGTGTGATTTTACCGTGAGATTGATGATAAATGAGTGGAATGGCTTGACGAGCGTAGAGGGAATGATTGAAAAAATAGGGGTTGAAAATTCAGAGGAGTTCTGATATAATCCAGAGTATGTCAATTAAAGTTACAAGAAAAGACCAGAACGAAGCGAATGAGAACATCATCCGTCGTTTTAATCGCAAAGTTTTACAGAGTGGAGTAATGCCATTGGCAAAATCACAGATGCGTTTTAGCAAACCGATTTCTAAAAGAGAACGTCGTAAGAAGGCGATTCTCAGAGAACAGCATAAAGCCGAAAAGCTAGAAAAGATGCGTTTAGGATTGAAATAGAAAATCTCGCTTTAAAAGCGAGATTTTTGTTATAATAAAGATAAGATGATTTTACTATTTGGATTAGCTGGTTCAGGAAAGAGTACACAAGGCCGAATTTTGGCGAAGAACTATAATATGAAGTGGCTCTCGGCGGGAGAGGTGCTGAGAGAACACGGGGGATTTGAAAAAGAAATGGAAAAAGGCGAACTAGTAGATGACGATGTAGTGATTGAATTAATGTTAGAAGAAGTTGAAAAGGCTAAAACGGAGGGGAAGGAAGCGATATTAGATGGATTTCCGCGTGATATTTATCAGGCAGAGAAATTGGTTAAAAAATTAAATGGCGAGATTAAAAAAGCGATCTATTTGGAAGTGCCGCGCGAAGAGCTGATCAAAAGAATTAATTTGCGTGGCCGTGCAGACGATACGCCAGAAGCCGTGGAAAAGCGATTTTTGATAGTTGAACAAAATATTTATTCAATTTTATCCCTGTTAGAATCGAAAAATGTGCCTGTGAGGCGGCTTGATGGGGTAGGCACGATTGAAGAAGTGGCCGAACGTATGGCTAAAGAAATGGAAGACTTATGAACCAAGAAAAAATTAGTGCAATGCGCGCGGGCGGGCAAATTTTAGGAAATTTGTTAAAAGATTTAAAGGATTATGTGAAGCCTGGCATGAGCGAAAAAGAAATTGATGCTTGGGTGCGCAAAGAGATTGTGAAACGGGGCGCTAAAGTGGCTTATGACATGCTAGATGACAAATTTCCAGGGGCGATTTGCATATCGACTAATGATGAATTGGTACACGGAGCGCCAAGCGATTATGTGCTAGAAGAAGGTGATAAGGTTTCGTTTGATTTAGATATCTTTTATAAGGGGTATTTTACTGATTCGGCTTTTACGATGATTGTGGGAAATAAGGGCTCAAAGGCAGTGAAAAATTTATTGTCGGTGACTGAATCTTCGATGTGGGAAGGTATTGAAAAAGTCAAAGCTGGCGTACACCTAGGTGATATCGGTAGTGCGGTAGAAAAAGTGTTGAAGGCGGGGAAGCTAGGGATAATTACGAATTATGTAGGGCACGGTATTGGCAAAACGATGCATGAAGATCCGATGGTGCCTAACTTCGGCCGTAAAGGACACGGATATAAGCTGAAAGCTGGGGATACGATTTGTATTGAACCGATGAGTTCACTAGGCAAGCCCAAGAATCATATTAGCAAAGAAGATGGCTGGACAGTGATTTTGAACGATGGCTCGATTGGCTGTCATTTTGAGCACACAATCTTGGTATTAGAAGATGGTTATGAAGTTTTGACATTACCGAAATAACTGTGGTATAATACGCTTATGGATGAGATGCGTTATGCGGTAGGGTTGGACGTAGGTACGGATAATGTGCGTGCGGTAATCTTATCGGTCAACAAAGAGGGGGTAAAAACTGTAGTAGGTTATGCTGAAGCCAAAAATGCTGGTATGCGCAAGGGCTTAGTGTCTAATTTGTCGGGTCCGGGTGAAGCGATCGACCGAATGTTAGGCGAAGCGGAACGCATGAGTGGTTATGAAGTCAATTCGGCCCACGTTTCGATTAATGGTAAGCATATTATTTCGACGCCGACTGAAGGTATGATTGCAGTAGGGACGGTAGACCACGAGATTGATGAAGAAGATTTGGCGCGTGTAGAAGACGTGGCAGTGTCAGGGAGGATTCCAGCTAATCGTGACGTCCTAGATGTAGTACCATTAGAATTTGCGATTGATGGTCAAGGTGGCGTGAAAGACCCGATTGGCATGACTGGTTCGCGCCTAGAAATGCGAGCGACGGTAATCTCTGCATTGACGCCAAATTGTGACAATCTGAAAAAGGCTACTGAGAGCGCTAATGTATATGCCGAGAGGTTGGTGCCTAGCGTGGTGGCGTCAGCAAGAGCAGTTTTGGAAGAGCACCAGATGGAAAATGGCGTAGCAGTGGTAGATTTTGGTGCCGCGACGACTTCGATTGCGATTTTTGAAGAAGGTGACTTGCAATACGTAAGTGTGATTCCGGCGGGTTCTAATAATGTCACTAATGATTTGGCTATAATGCTAGGTATCGACACAAAGACGGCTGACGATTTGAAATGTAAACATGTGACCGGGATGATTGGCAGCAAAGAGAAGCCAATATCGATGAAGGTTGATAACGACATGGTGGAATTTGAACGTCGACAAATCGATGAAGTGGTACAGATACGCTTAAAAGAAATCTTTGAACACGTCCAGAAGGAAATCAAAGCGGCACATTATGAGAAGCGTTTGCCCGAAGGTATCGTGTTGACTGGTGGCGGTACCAAGATGAAAGATTTGGATAAATTTGTGAAACTCGAACTGGGCTGCTCGGTGAAAGTTGGTGTGCCTAGGGGGATTGTCGGTGGCGTGGTAGACGCTGTGAGCAAGCCAGAATATGCTGCGGCAGTAGGCTTGGCATTGATAGCGACAGATAACGAAGAGAAAGTTGCTGCAGGCAGAAAAGGCTTTAAGCCAAAACTAAAGACGAAGTCTAACGGTAAAGGATTTTGGGCGAAAATTTTTGGCAGAAAGTAGGCTTTTTAAGAGTTTTTAAAGAAATTTGTGTTATACTGTTAATAAGAGATAAAGTAATAAGTGAGGAAAAAATATGCCAGAAGTAAAACCTACAGAGATAGAGAGCACAGCTAGCATCAAAGTTGTGGGTGTTGGTGGCGCCGGCGGTTCAGCGATTGACCGTATGAAAGAGGTCGGTTTGAATGGAGTGGAATTTGTAGCCGTTAATACTGATGCGCAGGCTTTGCATCATTCGTCTGCCGATACTAAAGTTCATATTGGTAAAGGCTTAGGCGCAGGTGGCGATCCAGAAAAAGGTCGCGAAGCCGCCGAGGAAAGCCGAGAAGAAATTGGTAAAGCCCTAGATGGTTCAGACATGATTTTCATTACGCTTGGTGCTGGTGGTGGTACTGGTTCAGGTGCTGGCCCTATCGTGGCTGAGGAGGCTCGTAATCGCGATATTTTGACGGTTGGTGTAGCAACTAAGCCATTTACTTTTGAAGGCATTAAACGCCGCGAGAATGCCGATGTGGCGATTGATAAGCTATCTCATCAAGTAGATGCTTTGATTACCATCCCAAATGATAGATTACTGCAGACAATTGATCCTAGGACACCGTTACTCGAGACGTTCAAGATTGCTGATGATGTTTTGAGACAAGGTGTGCAAGGGATTTCAGAGTTGATTACTGAACACGCTTTGATTAATTTGGACTTTGCGGATGTGAAGGCAATTATGAAGAACGCCGGCTCGGCTTTGATGGGTATTGGTAGAGCTTCGGGCGAAAACCGTGCGGCTTTGGCGGCCCAACAAGCGATTGAATCACCATTAATTGAAGTAAAGATTGAAGGTGCTAGAGGCGTACTGTTCTCAGTGGCTGGCGGTTATGACATGTCGATGAGCGAAATCCAAGAAGCCGCTGAAGTGATTACCGGTGCGGTAGCACCAGATGCTAATATTATCTTTGGTGCTGCGATACGCCCAGAGTTAGAAGACGAAGTGGTGATTACTGTGGTAGCTACTGGTTTTGATTCAGAATATTATCGTGAATTAGATGCCGAACGCGCCAAGGAAGAGGCCGCAGATCGCTTGATGGCAGCTTCTGAAGAGGGCGAGACAAAAAACAAACCAGAGACTGCATCTAATGATGAGCAGAAAAAGGCTTCACAAAGTAGCTTTACGAGCGAGAATAAAGGCAACATGTGGGATGCCATTAAGACTGATGAACCAGCTAAACCAGAACAAGAAGAGGAAGATTTGGACGTGCCTCCATCCTTGCGCGAAAAGTTACGTGCTCGCAAGAAGAAGGCTTAGATTATGGTGAATCCGAAGTTCAGAATTGGCGACAGCAAGGTGCTGGAAAGCCGAGAGACTTTGGATGGCGCGATGATTCGTCGTCGCAGAATTTCTTCGGATGGCAAACATCGCTTCACGACTTATGAGAGAATTGAATTACCGAGCCTGACGGTATTAAAACGCAATGGTAATCGAGAGATTTTTGACAGAGATAAATTATTGACAGCAGTGCGTCGTAGTGTAGGCAAATTCTTTAATTCAGACCTAGAAGTAGAAGAAGTAGTCGACAAGGCGACAAATTTAGTCTATGGTTTGGGGACAGAAGAAGTGACTTCAAAACAGATTGGCGAAGCGATATTAGATGTTTTGGCTGAGATGAACGAAGTGGCTTACGTGCGGTTTGCAAGTGTGTTTCATGAGTTCAAAACTCTAGATGATTTCGAACAAATTTTAATTGAACAAAAGAAGAAAGGCAAAAAATGAAAGTAGTTTGTGTATGGCGTGATAATACTGATTATGCGAGAGAGGTGACTGAGTGGCTGGAGGAATTTGCTAAGCGAGATGCCGGAGAAATTGAATCACTAGATCCAGACACAATTGAAGGAGAAGCGTTTGCTAGGGCTCATGATGTGGTAGAATACCCAACAATTATAGCAGTAGATGATGAAGGTCGAGAGTTAGAAGTATGGCGAGGCTTGCCGCTACCATTGATGGACCAAGTAGCATATTACGCTAAAGAGAGCTAAGCTTATTTTTGAAAAAATTGGGAAAATTTGGTATAATTTTTGTATTAATTAAAGAGGCAAAACGTGAAAAAAGATAAAATGCCAACCAGAAGTGAAGCCGAAGAGATTTTTGCGTGGGCAAAGATGCAAAATTCTGGTAGTTGGGCCGAACATTCCGAAGTGACAGCACGCATAGCAGAAACGATTGCTAAGCATTGCAACCTGAAACCAGAAAAGGCCTATATTTTGGGATTACTCCATGATGTGGGGCGCTATGAAGGCTATCAAGTGGGATTACGTCATGTAACAGAAGGGTATAGATATTTGAAGAAAAAAGGCTTTGATACGGCAGCGAGGGTGTGTTTGTCGCATTCATTTTATACTTATTTGGATCCGGATGATAAATTTTATATTGACCAACTGAAAGATGAGAGTGACAAGAAATTGTTACGCGATTTTGCGACGAAATTGCGCAATGGCACGGCAGCTTTTGATGAATATGACAGATTGATACAACTAGCAGATTGTATGGCAAGGCCGTATGGTGCAGTGACGATTAATGATCGCTTTGTTGATATTATGTTGCGCTATGATTTTCCGGATTTGAGAGCGCAGATAACGGGAATTTGGCGAGTGAAGAAATATTTTGACGAAAAAATGGGAACAGATGTCTACGATTTGTTTAGAAAAGAATTAGCGGAAAATATATCAAAAGAGCCAAGCGGAGTAATGGAGGAAGGCGCAGAATGAAATACCAATCAGGGAATCGTAGGCGAGCTTTAGAATATGAAAAGGCTATCAGTGAATGGTGGAAACAGAATCAGATTTTTGAGAAATCAGTAAAGCAGAGATCAGCGCGCAAGAGCTATGTGTTTTACGATGGGCCACCGTTTATTACGGGGAATCCGCACCATGGAACGCTTTTAAGCTCGATTGTGAAGGACGCAGTGCCAAGATTCTGGACGATGCGAGGTCATCGTTGTGAAAGGCGTTGGGGTTGGGATTGTCATGGTCTACCGGCAGAGAATTTTGTCGAGAAACAATTAGGAATTACGGATAGGCGTGAGATTGGCACTAAGTGGTCTCTAGAAGATTACATTGTGAAGGCCAGGGAATCGATGGTGGCGAATTCGGAGACCTGGGAGGAAACGATTGACCGCGTGGGGCGCTGGGTAGATTTCAAGGGTGCTTATCGTACCATGGATAAGGATTATATGGAGTCGGTTTGGTGGGCATTTAAAGAGCTGTATGAAGCTGGGAAGATTTACGAAGGGCGTAAAGTTTTAATGTATGATACGAAATTTGCGACGCCGGTGTCAAAGGCCGAAGTGACGATGGATAATGACGCATATCGCGAGGTTACGGATCCATCGGCGTATGTCAAGTTCAAGATATCAGGAGAACTTTTTGAGAAGCATTTTTCTCGAGAACAGCGTTCGCACGGCCCGTCTTCACGGGCGCGCGCCGCTTCATTCTCGGCAGCAGCCTGCGAAACGTCTCTCGAAAAAGCTTCTCCAAAAAGTTCTCCGATATACCTGTTGGCTTGGACGACGACGCCGTGGACGTTGCCGGCGAATATGTGCTTGGCGGTGAATCCGGAAATGAAGTACGGCATTTATGATGTTGAGGGGGAGAAATTTATCTTAGCAGTAGAACGTGCTGAAGTGATTTTGCCAGATTTGAAACCAGAAGGAGTGATGGATGGTGAGAACTTGGTAGGATTAAAATATGAACCCTTGGTAGAAGTGGCAGATGGATTATTTGACTTAGGTTTGCGAGGCGACAAAGGTACAGTAAAACGACCAGAGACTTATACAGTGGTGGCGGCAGAGTTTGTTTCAAATGCGGATGGTACTGGAATAGTGCACTGTGCACCGGCTTATGGTGAGGATGATTATGCTTTGAGTCTGGAACACGAAATCGACTTTGTCGATTGTTTGGATGAGAATGGTTACTATTTGCCAGAAATGGCAGAAAAATTGCATGAGCTGGGCGTACGTGATACAGACGAACATGGTATCAATGCGTGGGATGGCAATAAATTTATTGCCAAAATGTTAGAGGCGGAAGGGAAGGTTTGGAAGATTGAATATATCAAGCACGAATATCCGTTTAATCCGCGCAGTAAAGAGCGTATTATGTACCGAGCATTTCCGAGTTGGTTCTTTGACGTGGCAAACTCAAAGACTTTGATGTTGGAGCAAAATGAGAATATTCATTGGTTCCCAGAGTATTTGAAGCACGGGCGTTTTGCTAAGAATATCGAGCAGGCCCCAGATTGGAATTTGTCGCGTGATCGTTTTTGGGCGACGGCAATGCCGGTTTGGAAGGGCGACAATGGCTCGATAAAGGTAGTAGGTTCGTACGATGAGTTGTATGAACTATCTGGCGTGCGACTGAATGATTATCATAGGCCGTGGGTAGACGAGATCGAATTTGATATTGATGGCGAGCACTTTACGCGTATCGAAAAAGTGTTAGACTGTTGGTTTGAAAGTGGTTCGATGCCGTTTGCGCAATTGCACTATCCGTTTGAAAACAGGGAAAAATTTGAGAAAAATTATCCAGCGGACTTTATCGTAGAATATGTGGGGCAAGTAAGAGCATGGTTTTATTACGTACACTGCGTAAATACAGCTTTAGCAGAAGTAGGGGCGTTTGGTGAATTGAAACACGGCAAAAAGAATGCTTATAAAAATGTAATTACTACAGGGACGCTGGCGGGAAATGATGGTCGCAAGATGTCTAAATCATTAGGTAATTATACCGACCCAAACGAATTGATGGATAAATATTCGGCGGATTCGTTGAGATTTCTGCTGTTGTCTAGTCCAGTGTTGTCGGGAGAAGATTTTGCGCTGCTAGATAAGGATGTTTCGGATGTGGCAAGAAAACTTTCGATGATTTGGAATGTATATGATTTCTTTACGATGTACGCAAGTGTGGATAATATAGATAGTGAGAAGCTGTCTGAAAACTTTTCTTCGCCACTTGATATTTGGATTGTGTCGCGAGCACATCAGCTAAGAAATGAGATTACCGAGGGAATGGAAGCATATGATCTGCCGAGGGCGCTTGAGGGCGTGCTGCCGTTTGTGGACGACCTTTCGAACTGGTTTGTGCGTAGAAGCCGTAGGCGCTTTTGGAAATCGGAAGACGATGCCGATAAAATGAGCGCTTATGCGACGTTGTACTACGTACTGATTTATCTGAGTAAAATTTTGGCACCCTTTGTACCATTCTTGTCCGAAGAGTTGTACAAAAAAATGACGGACGATGAAAATTCAGTGCATTTGCTGGATTGGCCAGAGGCGGGCGAGATAGATGAAGAAGTTTTGAACGAAATGGCGCGTACGCGCGAGATTATTACTGAAGGTTTGGCCTTAAGAATGCAAAAGTCTGAGACCGAAGAGCAGATTAAGGTGCGCCAACCGTTGTCACTACTAAGTTATGGTGGCGATAAATTGCCAGAATTTTATGAACAAATTATTGGAAATGAAGTGAATGTCAAGAAAGTGGTAAACAGTGGCGATGAAGTTAAATTGGACAAGACTTTGACTGACGAATTGAAAGAAGAAGGCTTTGTGAGGGAATTGATTCGCCAAGTGCAATCAGCGCGCAAGAAAGCGGGCTTGAATGTAGATGATAGGATAAAGCTATCCGTGATGACAAAGGTACCGAAAAAATGGCAGAAGACCCTGATGGCAGAAACTTTGGCGGTAGAGTTAACGGAAGAGAACTACGCTTACGATGAAATCGTGAAGGTGAACGGGGAAAACATTACGATTTCGTTAGAGAAGATTGAGAAATAAAGCTTATGTGCTAGGCACCAAACATCGAATTGATTGGCCGGTGCGTTTATTCTCGTCATAGCGAGGGTAGATGTTGCCATCACTATCTGCGTATGAGAAGAAGGAATCGGTGGGTTCAACACTGGCGGTAGATGCCCACCAGGTGCAGCTATCGCTCTGGCTGTACACATCACCGTAATAACCGCCAGAGAACACGAGAGAGATAGGGGGGGTAGTAAATTGAGAAGTGGGGACGTCAGACCAGTAATAATCCAAATTCCAAGTAGCACCAGAAATATAGTTGTTGAGCATAGTATAGAATTCGTTGTCAGTAGTGACGTCGGTGCCAACAGAGGGGAGTCGCCAGTTTTTAGGACAAATTGAGTGAGAAGCATCACTTGAAATAGTGGCGCTAGTACCAGAACCAGCAGTAGCAGCATTCCAGTTATAGTAGTTGCCGTACTTATTAGTCGCTTGCTGGGAAGGGTAGTTGCCAGCGTAATCGAAGAATTCAGGGCTGTCAAGGGAGCCAGCCCAACTACCTTCAGTGACACTGGCTGGAAGAGTGAAACCAGAAGGACCTACATTAGAATCAGCTTGAGTGAGGTTCATAGCGGTAGAGCCACCTAAAGCGAGGTTTTGTGTCATCCAACAATTGCCATCTTGGAGTTTAGCTACAGTATATTCAGTATTATCACGAGTGTCAGTGAGAGTAAAGGTCTGATCCATAGTTGCGTTAGCGCAGGCTGCGCTATCAAAGTCTTGCATGGTAGTAATAGGTACCTCATTAGTTACAGCTGTAAAGGTTACTGACGTTGAATAAGTACCAGAAGGTTTGCTGATATCTACTTTAGCTCCAAAGGTAATATCAGTGTTTGAAGTAGTAGATGGAGCATCAGTGACTTTAATGACGTGATTAGGAGCATAAGATGAAGAGTCTGAATTATAAGCTAGGATAGGACAGTAGTTAGTAGAACAATCATAACCACCAGTCTCACTTGATTTATCTAGGCCACCTGTATAGCCCCAAGAGTTAATTGGGAAGTTTGATGAACTATAAGCTTGGAAAAGTGTAGGGATAGTAGCAGCTGGAGAAGCGGCTGAGTTAGTAAGAGCTGTAGGAGAACCAGAAGTAGCATTCATTTGAAGAGTATAGCCAGTAATATTATTAGTACCTACACCTACAGTAACGTTAGTAGTACAAAGCTGTGCTGCTGCTGCTGTAGCTCCAGGGTTACAGTTAATAGTAGCAGTAGTTGGAGCAGAGATATTAATGACACTATCTACATTCAAAGCTATTTCTGTGTTAGTGCTAGCCTGAGTAGCATGGGCGGATCCTGAATTAATACTTAGATTGCTACTAGAAATAAAAAGGCCTGCCAATAAGACAAACATTAAGAAGGGAATTACTCTGATGACCTTGTTCATACTTATATTGTATATGGTTAAAACGAAAAATGCAAGTATGAAATAAACATAAACACTATTGACAAATTTAAGCAAGTGTGCTATAATGGAAGATAGTTAGATAATAAAAAACAACATCTAACAAATAAATACAAACATAAAAATAAGGAAAAGGCAAATGGCAGATGCAGACAATATGAAATTCGAGTTCTTCAAGAACGAGAAGACGTACAAATCGCCAGAGGAAGTGAACGGAGATGCGAGAAAGCGAATTTTGCGCTGGGAAAGCATTGAAGCGATGAAAACCAAGTTGCAGGCCAATTCCTAAAGGAGTGCGTATAAGATAAACGCCAAAAAACCGAACTTAGTTCGGTTTTTTGGTCTGAAGAAGTATGGTATAATTAAGTTAATGTTTAGTTTAATACATAAACATAGAGTTATTGGGTCAATTTTGGCTTTGATTTTTGCAGTAGCATTGGCACAGCCGGTGTTTGCGGATTTGACCGAAGAAGAGCAGACGATTTTTTCGCAAAACCATGTAGTGTTTTATGAGCCATGCAGTGATACAGGCGACGAAGTGTCTTTGAGCGGAGAAATTTCAATATCTGGTGATACGGCAGAAGAAAAAGTTTGGTCTGGCCTGACAAGCTTTTTGACGCCGGAGCAAGCGGCGGGGGTTTTGGGCAACATGGCTTATGAGAATGGTACTTACGGTCCGGTGCGGCGTGAAGGTGGCCAGAGTGGAGATATTTGGAATAGTAGCACTCAGATGGGCATGGGGTTGATTCAGTGGTCGTTTGGTCGCAGGGTAAAACTTTTGAACTACATAAAATCTCAAGATCAAGAGCTGCTTAAATATTTTGAAGATAGTTCGTTAGGTAATATGTCGGGCGATGATTTTATTGCTAAATATGGCCATGAAACCGCAAATAAAATTTATCAATTAGAGCTGCAATATTTGAAACAAGAATTAGATACTGTACCAAAATATCATGGGATTTATGACCAAAAAACGGTAGATGCGGCGGCGGATTTTTTCTTGGAACATGTAGAGTTGCCACAAAATATGGTCGCACAGAAGCCGTTGCGACGAGCGTCGGCGGAAAAGATGTACACGAAATATAGTGGTAAGACTTTTACTAGTAATGGCGTAGCTTCTTCTACGATAGGAACGCCAGATAGTACCTTGACCGCCAATATAAACAGCAAAGCGTGGGAATTGGCAGACCAAACAAGAGAAGCAAGCGCCAAGGGACCGACCGAAGCGTATTTGCAAGCACAGAAATCAGTAAAGTGTCCGAACGATTGCTATAAAAATGGCGAGAGTTGTGATCGTTTTGTATCGGTAGTGGTGCGAGCGGCTGGTGTGGACAACAATATCCCTTGGGGCGATGTGGCTACGCAAGAAAATTACATGATAGCTACGCCAAATATTTATACACGAATTGAAGGCGATGCGGCAAGCGAAGCTATTTATCAACCTGGCGATATTAGAGTAAAAATTGTGAACGGCGTGAGAAAACATATTGAAATATATGGGCAGAAGGGTGGTAAGGGATATATTTTGTCTGCATCAAACAATGATAGATGGGCGGGATATACAGACTTCTTTGCAGATAGCGGTGCTGAGTACCATATCTATCGCGTTCAGGGTACGCCAAAGTGCATCGATAGTGGTGATGGCTGCGCGCAAAATAATATGGACTTAGTCGGGACGACAATATGTTTGGCGCATCCTTTGGGCACAAAACACGAAGCAAAAGCGTGGTATGGTGGCGCGCCTACGACAACATTTAGGGATGCTATAGATATTGTGTACCCCAATCGTAAACGCGATACGCAAGTTGATGCAGGGGCTTCTAGTGATGTGGCTGTAGGCACTGTGGTGAGATATTCTGGCGTCGATAAACAATTCCCGAAGACCTTGAAAGAAGATTTTGAAGACATAGCAGCCAAAGGTAGCGATGAAACATGGGAAGTATTAAAAAATTTGAGCAAAAATGATTTGCAACCGGGCGATATTCCGCTTTATCATAATTCTGGTGGTGGTGAGCATATCTTTATATGGCTGGGAGAAGTAGATGGAGAAGGATACGGTGCGCATGCCTATTATGGCGCTAGGCAGGGCGAATATTTAGGAATAGAAAAAACTACACTTAAAGACCATTATGAGTATGTGTTAAGAGCAAAAGATGCTAGAAATACTGTCCAAGTGACCAAAAAAATGTTAGAAAATGCAGGACAAAAAGACGTGATGAATCCAGAAAAACCTTCTGGAGATGACGCTAAGAACACGAGCAATATAAATGCGGCGGCGGTTGAGTTGGCGTGGCCGCTTGATACTGAACAAAACAAGTATACTTTATTGAAAGGGGGTGATGGAGTGCCAGTATGGCGAGAGTATTATGATTCTATTTATCCTAAGAAAAGACAGACTGCAAGCTGGAAAAAAGGCGCAAGTTGCTCGGTATGGGTGTCTAGTGTGTTGATGTATGCTGGAGTGACAAAAAATTTAAGTGGCTGGAATGATACACCGATACATAGCCCTAAAGGATTAAGTAGAATTTTCCAAAGTAGCAATGATTGGGAAAAAGTAGATGTAAAAAACGCATCAGATTATCAACCTGGAGATGTGATGGTTTGGCCGTCAGGACGACGAGGCGGAGAAGGGCATGCGGCAATTTATGTAGAAATTAATGGCAAGGGTTATACTGCGCAAGCTTCGAAGTATAAATATCAATTTGGTCATATTGTCGACAAAGTGAGAGTGGCCACAGAAGTTTGGCGATACAAAGGAGCAACTTCTAGTGGTGACGATTGTGACAGTTGTCAACCCGTGGATGGTGATAATGTTGGTTTGAAAAAAGGAGGTATCACATTGAAAGAAGCAAAGCAGTGGATGGAGACCTATAGGCAAGAGGCCGCAAAAAAGAGACGAGGAAGTTATATGTTTCAGAGTGCGTATGTACTAGATGCTGGCTGTGGTGGTGGTACTCTGAATAATTGCGTAGCGTTTTCGCAATGGTTTTTGAATAAATATACTTCGATTGGTCCGAGTTGGGCTAACACAGCAAATGGCGATCAAATGGTGAATCGCCTGAAGACTTCTAAAGGATTAAAAACTGGCAACGAACCAAGACCATATGCAATTTTCAGTACCGGGACTTATAACCATACTGGTGTAGTTATGGGTGTAACTAATAACAGTATAGTAGTCTGCGAGGCGTCGTGTAGCAGTGGCTATACTAGTTATTGGCCAGGTTGTAGCGAATGGTCGCTCGAAACGGCGAAATCAAAAAGAATGACCTATGCTTATACCGATGACATTCTGAAGCCAGGAGCTGGTGGAGGTGGTGGAAGTAATTGGTGATAAAATATAATTAAAATTGAGGAGGTAAAATGGATAATAAAAATTTATATAAATCATCAGAAAGTACAAAAGAACCAAGTGGAATGAAATTATTTTGGCAGAATTTGAGCCAAAAACAAAAAATTGGTTTTGTGATTGGTGGTGTGATAATTGTGATTTTGTTGGTGATTGGATTTGTGGCGTCGATGAACGCAATGCAAGATCAAAGTGGTAGCGAAAATAACGAAACTGTTAATAGCGGAGAAGAGTCTTCAGAGGGCGGAAATACAGAAAATGGAGGAGACGATGGCTATATTGATCCTATCAAGACGCCTATAGAGGGAGGTGACGTTAATAATATAGATACTTATTTGCCGCATGAAGCAACTATAGAAATTTCACCAGAATTATCTGAAGATGACATTTTTGATATCGAATATAGCATAGACGTAGATAAAAATAATAAAATCATTACGATATATCTTTTTGATGAAGATGATGCAGAAGTGCGAGCAAGAGCAGAGGCGTATTTGGCGACAATTCCGGCTGAAGTACTAGAGGGCTACAAAATAGAAACAACCGTATTTTATGATGAAGAAAATTCATATAGCGAGGACTAAAACTGTATTTTAAATTACTTGACGATTTTAAGCATAAGTGGTAATCTGGAATTATACAAGGTCTAATTTTAAAAAGAAAGGTTTGTTATGGACGAAGAAAATGAAGCTTTGATGAGGCAATTCATCGGGCAAATGTTAACGGAAAAAGGTTTTGGTGATGCGCCTGAAGAAACTTTTGAGCAGATGATAGATGAGCTGGAAGAAAAATTGATTTATTATATTAATCGTAATATTATTGCACAATTGCCTGCAGAACATCGTCGCAAATTGGACGTTTCGCTAGATGACAATACGGCTAGCTTTGATAGTGTGAATGCCTTGATTGAAGAGTCTGGCATTGATACTGAACCAATCATTGAACAAACCTTGAAAGAATTTAAAGAACAGTACCTAAAGGGCGAAATGCCTGAAAAAGAACAAAAACAAGAACCGGCGGAAGAAGCCGCAGCATAATTAGGAGGTAGTATGCCAGGAGAAGCTGAGGGAGGAAATACAAATCCAGAAGGATCTAATCCTACTCCCGAACAAAACAATGGGAACAATGAGTGGAAAATTTTGGAAGATGTAGATTTTGCTACCGCGGAAGTTACTGAAGAAAGTAAGAAGAATATTGCCGCAGAAAGGGCCAGAGCGAGATTAGAAGCCGAACAAAAAGAATGGGCTAAAGATCATAAGGTCTTGGGCGATGAAAAAGGCTTGGGGCGAGTATTGAAGTCATTATGGCTCTCTGCTAGGAATACTGGTAAACATCTTAAAGAAGATGGTATTGGCAAAACCATTAAAAACACGGCAAAATTTGGTATTGGCCGTGACGTGACGCTTGGTAAGTATGCTGGCGAAGAGTTAAAAGAAATCAACAAAATTGAAGAAGCGGGCGGTAATATATATACTGGAACTGGAGAAGAAGGAGAAGAGGGAGAAAACGCTGCTGCTTGGCAATCAATGGCGGCGAGGGTCGCTCTTGCTAGTCAACAGAAAAGAGAAAAAGATAGAGATATATTGTCCAAAAAAGAAGGAGAGGGATTTGAGGAAGACCTCAGCGAAGAGAATAAAGATATCAAGGACGAGCTTAAGAAAGTAATAAACAGAGTCAACAGTTTAAATGATGTAGATAAAGACAAACGTGACGAACAATTAAAAGACATAATAGAGGATTTTGAACAATCAGTCTTTAATGTTCTTGGCGATGACGGCAGAAAGAAGATGAAGAGAGGTAATTATACCTTGGCAGCCAAGAATGTGGCGGAACAGATATATGATAAGAGAGTAGATGATGAAGCCTTTACTCTTTCAGTAGACCAGATAACAGATTTCCTTGATAAGCAAGTGCATTTTAGTGCTGGTCAAGTAGAAGCTGGTTTGGCGCAAACAGAAAGTCTGACTACTACTACTAAAGCGGTGATGGATTTGGGGGCCAAAGGCGCTGAAGCTCTTGGTTTGACAGTAGGTGTCGCTTTGATAATTGGTGGCTTTGCAACTAAGAAAGGCGCGAAGGCGGCATTGATAGCAAGTGGCGTAGGCGCATTGGCTTATGGTGCCGTAGCTGCGGGTTGGGCCTGGAAGAATGCTGGTAAAAAAGCTGAGAGCGAGATAATATCCGAAAAGAAACAAGCTACACTCGGTGAAGGCTTGGATTATCAATTGTCAGCGAGTGATGCATTAAAGAGCATGGACGATATTCAGAAGACTTTGGATAAGGGAGAAAACCTAAGCGACGACCAATTGAAGGCTCTAGCAGACATAAAAGCAAGAATCGCATTGGAAAAAGAAGCCAAGGCGGCAAAGATTACAAAAACCAATGTAGATTTATTTAATTATGCTGATGGTAATGAAGATGCCTTGAAAAATGACTTAAAGAATCAATTGGACAGACTGGAGTTGAGCAAAGAAGATTTAGAAAAATTAGAAGGCAGTGATGATGGGAAAGTAGAAGGGTATATAGACACTGCAGAAGCACCCATAATTAAGCAACTCAAAGAGCAAAGAAATATTGATGTGAAACGCATCAGAAGAAGGCAAAGAGAAGCTGCCTTAGCTGCCGGAATTGTGGGTACTGCTATTGGTGAAGGTATTGATTTTGCGGAAGCGGGAACTGGTGGCGCAGAGGCACTTTATGACACTACCAGCAACGCTGCTAGTGGCGCCAAAGAGGCTATAGAAAATCATTTTAACCCCGAAGATGCTGCTGGCGCAGACGATGGAAAAGTTCCGGAGTTTGAAAGTTTTGAAAACTCGTCAATTGAATCTATTGAGGGCGAACTGGAAGACCCGAGCAATAAAACTGAATATTGGAATAGCGAGGGCGAGCTAAAGCCAGAAGTAACAGAAAAATTAGAAGAACGTTTTGAAGTTGAAGAAGCATCTAATGCAGATGAAATTGATAAACTAGTTTCTACTACGGGGGAATCACAAAGCGTACAAGAATTTATCGACGATAATCCCGACAAAATTACGCATATCAATAACAGACACTGGAGTGGCGGTGATATATCAATTGGTAATCCACGCATTGAAGGTGATGAGTATGTGATAGACGTGACTTCAAGAAGTGGCGCAGATGTAGATAATATGCAATTTGCGATGTCGGCAAACGAAGACCATCAGATGGATGTGCTTACTGCAGATATTGAGGATAGGCAGATTCGTATTCCGGTAGATAGTCCAGAGGCGAGTATGTTCTCGACCGACGGCAGAGGTATCACAACCTTTGATGGGCGCTTCGGTGAAATTTTGTCGAATGATGGTAGCGGCAATATGACAGTTTATAGTACGATTGAAGGTAATGGTGTAGATTCTGTCAGCACGCCAGAAATCGTAGAAGCACATACTTACAACGTGACTGATCCTGCAACGAATAAGGAAGTGCAAATTTCCACACCTGGTAGCGAGATTAATGAAGAAGACTTGGCTGCTGGTGGTATCGTAGAAGGCGCTACAGCCACAGTGGATAGCGAGACAGTTAATAACTGGAGATTAGAAGAAGGTACAACTTACGATAAAAACTTAGATGTCTATAATTTGTCTGGTAAATTGAGTTCAAATAACTTGGGCCCATCGCTATACAACGGCAATAAGTCAGAAGCAGAAATGTTTGAGGGCTTAATGGGCGGTATTGCAACTTCGCCAGAGCAGACTTCGTTGTGGCAGACGGCTCTTAATATGGAAGGTGCTAGCAATGTAGATAGCGTCAGCGAGTTGAATGGTTTGGCGAACAACATAGCAAGCGCTAATTCGGCAGAATATATGGCGACTATGAATGATACGCAAAATGAAATTCTATCAAGAATGGAAGAAGGTCAAATTGAATCGGTGAACTTTTCCGAGGAGCCGTATACCAGATCTATTTATGAATATCCAAATGGCAGTGATGGCACAGTGTTGCAAACTACACCGATTAACGGAACTTCTGGTCACGGCTTGAGACTTTTGGATACTCATGGTAATAATATCTTGATGTACGATGAGGCCGGTAACGATATTTCAGGCAATTTGCGCGAAATTTACAATGTGCCAGAAGGTCAAAAGGGTGAGTTTGTAGTACGTTTGGATTGTGGTGGTCAGATAGTCTGGGTGCCAGAACAAAGTGACGTGACTGTAGGTGAGGTTGTTGGCGGCAGTACTGGTGGCGGTAATAATCCTGGATCTGGCGGCGGTACCCCAACTCCACCGACTCCACCAGATAATCCAACTCCACCAGAGACTCCTCCAGATAATCCGCCAGACAATCCTCCAGATAATCCACCAGACAATCCTCCAGATAATCCACCAGACAATCCTCCAGAAAATCCTCCAGAAAATCCACCAGAAAATCCACCAGAAAACCCACCAGAAGAGATAGAACAAAAGAATCCTGAAACTGAGGAGAGGATTGCAAACGACGAAGAATTACAGGGTGTTGTAGATAAGGATACTCCGCGAAATGAAGAAGTGACAGAAGATAAGAATCATGACGAAGGTGGTGGCGCACAAGAAAATGAATCGACAGGTAGTGCAGAAGAAGCTAGTACGCAGGTCGAAACGGATAGCAAAGAAAGAACGAGCGAAACAACGCAGGATGACGTAAAAGCAGCTACGGAAGCAAAGAGAAAATCAGAAACAACTTCAGGTGACTCTAGCAGTAAGTCTGATGGCGGCTCCAGTGGTGGATCCGGTGGTAGCTCTGGTGGCTCCAGTGGCGGTTCCGGCGGTAGCTCTGGTGGCAGCTCTGGTGGCAGCTCTGGTGGCTCCAGTGGTGGATCCGGTGGTAGCTCTGGTGGCTCCAGTGGCGGTTCCGGCGGTAGCTCTGGTGGCAGCTCTGGTGGCTCCAGTGGCGGTTCTGGCGGTAGCTCTGGTGGTAGCTCTGGTGGCTCTGACGGCGGAGGCGGTGGTGACTCCGGCAGTAATGAAAGTTCGCAGGAAGGAGGCGAAGGTGAATAAAAAATATAAAATTGCGGGTGGACTATTAATATCAACTTTAGCAGTAGTAGCACTACCGGCTAGCTCGGTGATGGCGTGGGGGCCAGAACGCAAGATGTTCACTAATGAGGAGCCAGCGACATACCCAGTGTTTAATTCGATTAGCAATAATGCTGGGGTGGGTGATGAGCGTGATTTTGTGCGTATTGCGGAAATTTCTACCGATGGCAGCAAAAATCCATACGTGAATAACCTGAAAGTAGAACCTGGCAAATCGTACGAAGTTTGGATTTTTTATCACAATAATGCTTCAGCGACTTTTAATGACGAGGCGCACAACTATTCAGGTGTAGCGCGAGACGTAAGAGTGTCTTCTTGGTTCTCGTCGGTAGTTAAGCCCGGCGAAAGAGGTGAAGTAGATGGTAGAATCACCTCGAGTAACGCTAATCCAGAAAAGGTTTGGGACGAAGCCTATCTGACTTCAGATGAAAATGTATATTTGCATTATCATTTGGCATCGGCAAAAGTTTTGAATGATGATTGGCCGACAGATGGAGCTGCATTAGCGACAAGCCTATTCTCAGACAAAGGAACATTCATCGGCATAAATGAATTGAATGGTGCGATACCCGGATGTGCTGAATACTCTGGTATGGTGGTTTACACTCTAGATGCAACCGGAGAAGGTGAACCAACGCCACCAGATACTGAAGAAGTAACAACGCCAAGCGAAATGCCAGAGACTGGTCCAGCCGAGATTATCATTGCTTCGGTAATTGTGCTAGCAATTATTGGCGGCGGAATTTACTGGTACAAGACTCACAAGGCAGTCAAGAGTACCAAGAGGAAGGTGACTACTAGAAAGAAAACCACCAGGAAACCTGTTGCGAAGAAACGCAAATAGTGATATAATACCTCTATTATTAACTAAAAGGAAAAGCGATGAAAAAAGCAGTTGTACTTTTGGGCGGGAAGCAATATCTCGTGCAAGAGAAAGAGACCCTGCAGGTGGACCTCCTCCCGACAGGCACTAAAGAGCTCAAACTGGACGCTTTACTGGTGATTGACGGTGACAAGACCACTGTAGGCACGCCTACAGTAAAAGGTGTTGAAGTCAAAGCTAAAGTGGTAGAAGAGAAGGTTTTGGGCGATAAAATTAGAGTGATTCACTATAAACCAAAGAAACGTGAACACACCGAGACTGGTCACCGACAGAAATATTCACTTATCGAAATCACCTCGATAAAATAAAAAAGGAGCCTATATAGGCTCCTTTTTTGTGGTATAATGTGATTATGGCTAATGTGATTTGTGTAACGAATCAAAAGGGAGGTGTCGGGAAGACTACTACGGCAATTAATTTGGCGTATTATCTGGCAAAAGCAAAAAAACGAGTACTTTTGATAGATTTGGACCCTCAAGGCAATGCTACTAGTGGCCTAGGCCTTAATAAAACCGATTTACAAGAGAGTATGACCGAAGTAATGTTAGGCGTAGTAAAATTAGCAAAAGTTATAACAAAGACTAATTTTAAAAATTTGGATTTGGCTCCGACGACCCCACAACTGGCAAATGCCGAAGTTGAAATTGCTAAGATGGATAAAAAATTTACTTATCTCAGAGAAGGCATTAGAGTAGTAAGTAAAAATTATGACTATATAATCATTGATTCACCGCCGAGTCTGTCGTTCTTGACAGTAAATGCAATGGTGTCGGCGAATTACTTGTTGTTACCGGTTCAAACGGAGTTTTATGCGCTAGAAGGGGTAGTACAACTGCTTGAGAGCATGAAATTAGTGAAAAAGGCTATGAATCCAAACTTGAAACTAGTTGGTGTGGTGGCGACGATGTACGATAAGCGCACTTCGTTGTCAGCGCAAGTATTGGATGAAATTAAGAAATACTTTAAGGATGCGGTGTTTGAGACAAAGATTCCGCGTAATGTGCGCGTAGCAGAAGCGCCGAGTCATGGCGTACCAGTAGGGGCTTATGATAAGTTTAGTAGAGGCGCAAAGGCCTACAAAGATTTAGCAAAAGAATTGGAGGGCAGAATAAATGGTTAAAGCAAGAGGCTTGGGGCGCGGATTCGAAGATTTGATTCCGACGGACTTAACGGATGAAGAATTCGATCCAACCGCTGCAGAAGACGAAAAGATTAGCAGCCTAAAAGAATTATCGCTTGATGAAATAGTACCAGATAAAGAGCAGCCAAGAAAAGATTTTGATACTGGGAGCCTAGAGGCTTTGGCGGATTCGATTAAGGAAAACGGTGTATTGCAACCAATCGTGGTAACACGTGAAGAAGATAAATACAAGATTGTAGCCGGCGAGAGGCGTTATCGAGCGTCTAAATTGGCAGGATTAAAAACAATCCCAGCCATTATCCGTACAATTGATGCTCAGAATCGCTTGGAGCTTTCAATTATCGAGAATGCACAGCGTGAAGATTTGAACGCAATTGAACTAGCGACGGCTTATGCTAAACTAAAGGCGCAATTTAATTTGACGACGGCAGAAATTGCCAAGCGAGTAGGGAAGAAAGAAAATAGCATCGTAAACACGTTGAGGCTGCTAAATTTGTCCGATAAGGCAAAAAAGGCGGCAGTAGAGCATAAATTGTCGGAAGGTGTACTAAGACCGCTGATAAACGCTGATACGGAGCTCGTAGAGAGAGTTTTACCAAAGATTGTGGATGAAGGTTGGTCGACACGCAAAGTCGAGCGTTACATGGCCGAAAACAAGGCCAAAAGCTCGACTAAGGCAGTAAAAGTACACGAATATTTGAAAGACGAAAATAAATTAAGTGAAAAATATGGAGCGACCGTGAGGGTAAAGGGAAGAAGCTTAAACTTTGCCTGTAAGGACGAAAAAGAATTAAGAGCCTTGATTCGTAAGCTTGTTTAGTTGTTGACGGAGTTTTTGGCGGGCGTGGCGAGTGAATAGCTTGTCAAACCAGGAATCTTTGGGGGTTTGGTTCTTGTTGGTGATGATTTCGACGACGTCACCTTGTTTTAATTTGGTTTTGAGGTTGCTCATTTTGCCATTGATTTTAGCGCCAACGACGTGTCCGCCGATTTCGGAATGGAGTTGATAGGCAAAATCTAGGGGCATGGAGCCTTTGGGGAGTGCGATGATGTCACCTTTGGGGGTATAAACGAAGATTTGGTCAGAAAAGAGATCGAGCTTGAGTTTGCCGAGATCAACTTTCTGGCCACTGCGGAGTTTGGCGGCAGCAGTTTGAAGTTCGTTAATCCAGAGAAGATTAGTGGGGAGATGTTGGATTTTGCCGGAACGATAATTTTCGGTGAGCTTTTGTTCATTGTAATAAAAGCTAGCGGCGAGACCGCGTTCGGCGTATTCATGCATTTCGTGAGTGCGAATTTGAAATTCAATAATGTTTTTCTCTGGGGTAATGACAGTAGTATGAATAGACTGATAGCCATTTTGTTTAGGCATGGCGATGTAGTCTTTAATACGGCCGTCAAGTGGCGTGTAAAGGGAATGAATGAGACCAAGCGTAAGATAGCAGGTAGTGATGTCGTCAACAATAAAGCGGAGAGCAAGAAGATCGTAGATAGCGTCAATATTTTGGTCGTATTTGGCGAGTTTTTTATGAAGAGAATAGATAGATTTGGCGCGGCCAGAAATCTCAAAATCGATTTTTTCTTTTTTAAGCAGGGCGCTGATTTCTTCCTCGATTTTTTTGATAGTTTTGGCAGCGGATTTATTGCGGGTTTCAATGAGGGTTTTGAGTTCTTGATAACGTTTGGGGTTGGCATATTGAAAGGCGCGGTCGGCAAGCTCAACGCGAAGTTGACCCATATTGAGGCGGTCGGCGAGAGGGGCAAAAACCTCCAAAGTTTCGGTGGCAATTTTCTTTTGTTTGTCGGGAGGGAGGGCAGAAATGGTGCGAATATTGTGCAAACGGTCGGCGAGTTTAATAATAAGAACGCGAATATCGGAGCCGAGGGCGATGAGGAGACGCAGGAAGTTGTCGCGAGTTTCAGGGAGATAAGTGTTGAGATCACGCATGCCGGAACGGGCTTGGCTGACTTTAGTAACGCCATCGACGAGAAAGGCGACAGATTCGCCGAATTCTTTTTTGATGTCGTCTAGAGTAAGATCAGTGTCTTCGATGGTATCATGCAAAATGCCAGCAATGATGGTGTCTTCGTCCATGCCCCATTCGGTGAGGATTTTTTGTACGGCGAGGGGATGAGAAATATAGGGTTCGCCGTTGCGACGCATTTGTCCGGCATGGGCTTTGGTAGCAACATCGATGGCTTTTTGGATTTTAGGGGATGCAGTAGCTGGTTTAGCTTTTGTCTTAGTTTTTGGTTTAACCTTAGCTGGTGATTTTTTCTCCGTAGTCATAAGTTTATTATCTCATATTTTTTGCAGTTATGAAATGAAATGTTGCATAAGCTGAAGCAGGAAATTTTTGGACGAAAAAATGATGCTAGAATGGCGAAAAACGAGGATTATTATGGCAAAAATAGTAGTATTTGATAGCGGGCGAGGCGGGGAAGAAGTAGTGAAGTATCTCGAAGACGAGTTGCCAATATTAGAGGTGAAACGAGTGGCTGGAAGTGAAGAGATTGAAGCAAAACACACTAAATACGGGATGTGTGTAGCAATAGAACACGAATTACTGCCTTATATTTTTAAAGTAGATTTGATAGTATTGGGTGGATTTCTGGTATCACAAGTAGTTGAATGGCTGCAGAGTAAATATCCTGGACAAAAGTTTGTGGCGGTAAAATGTGATCTGGAAGAATTGTCGCCAACTATGATGAATAACGTAATGATATTAGCTGATGATAAACTGAAAAAGACTTGGCAATACCGACGTTTAAAGATGAATTTTAAAGATTATAACGTGATGGAACCGCAGTGCGCGCATTGGCGCGAGTTGGTATGTGACAAAACAATTTTGGGGATGAATTTGCGATTAAAAAACGAACTGGCAAAATACAAAAGTGACAAAATAGATACCATAGTGATAATGAATACTTATTTTACAAAGCTTGAAGAAAATTTGTTTGAAGTTTTTGGGCGACAAATATGGATAATAGATTTCAAGAAGAAATTAAGGAAAGATATCAATGAAGCGCTGGGCTTGAAGGAATAAAAATAAATTATTTCAATTTTACGGCTGTACCAAAAGCTAACATTTCGCTAGCTCCACCCATTATGGTTGAAGAAACATAACGCATTCCTACTATTGCATCAGCCCCTTTCTTTTCGGCATCGACTACCATTCGTTCAAATGCTTGTCTGCGAGCTTTTTCCATCATATCGGTGTAACCTTTGACTTCACCACCCACGATATTTCGTAATCCAGCGGCGAAATCACTGCCTAAATGTTTTGCCATTACTACTGAGCCTTGAGCAATACCGAGAGATTCCTTAATGGTTTTGCCGCTAATTGTTTCTATTGTTACAACTTTCATAAAATCCTCCGATTATTTATTTCTATTATACTACAAAAAATGGCTCCCAGAATTGATCATGGAATCCATGCTCCGGGTCGCAAAATCAAAAATAGAAGCGCAAGCGCTTCATTTTTAATTTTGGCTCCCCGGATTGGACTCGAACCAACAACCTCGAAGTTAACAGCTTCTTGCTCCACCATTGAGCTACCGGGGAATCTGTAGGTATTATAGCACAAGTGATTGAAAAAAAGAAGGGGATTTAGTATAATCAAAATAAGCATAAGGAGAATTTATATGGCCGCCAAAAGTACGAAATCTAAGAAAAAACCAGTAGCGAAGTCGACAAAAAAGACCACGACTAAACCGAGAAAAATTGAAATAAATAAGATTGAAACAAAAGAAACAACAGAAACAAAAGAAACAAAGAAGCCTACCGCAAAAGTGTCGACGAAAACCGTAAACAATACCGTAAAAATGCAAAAGTCATCGTCAAATACCACCGTGGGCAAAAAAATCGTTAAACTAGTAATTTGTGTGATTTTGCCGTTAATAGTTGGTGGTATATCGGCAATGATTACTGGTGATATGGTGGCGAAATTTGGCGAATTAGAACAGCCAATTTTATCGCCTCCTGAATGGCTATTCCCGATAGCCTGGACGATTTTGTATATCTTAATGGGTCTAGCTTCATTCTTTATTTTGCAACAAAAACCGGCAAACAAACTAGAAAAGGGAGGCAAGATTGCTTGGTTATCATTATATGGAGTGCAACTCGCATTTAATTTTATGTGGCCAATTTTCTTCTTTATAATGGCTGACTTTAACTTCGCTTTGTTCTGGTTGTTGGCTCTATGGATAATGGTTTTGGTACTAGTATTTATGGCAAATCGTCACTCGCAAGCAGCGATGTGGTGCATGTTGCCATATGCACTGTGGGTGACTTTTGCAGCCTATCTTAATCTGATGATAATGGTGTTAAACTAAGCGGATAAGAGACAAAATTAAAAAACTGTGATATAATGAAAAGAGGTATAATTTTGTTGCTGTTTGAATGAATAAAAATATAGAACAGAGAAAGGAGTAGCATGGCTGAAGCACAGGAAAAAGTGATTCAAATCGCCGGGTCAATTACCGTAGACGAATTGGCCGGGGCTTTGGGTTTGAGTGTTACTTCTTTGATTGGCGAATTATTCAAAAACGGCATTGTGGCAACTATCAATCAGAGGTTAGATTTTGAGACAGCTTCGATTATTGTTGATGAGTTAGGTATGAAGAATGTGCGATTGGAGCGTAAGAATACTTCGACACAAACTTCAAGTGAACACCGGGAACTATCTGAAAAAGCGGTACCGAGACCTCCAGTGGTAGCAGTGATGGGTCACGTAGATCATGGTAAGACCACTTTACTTGATACATTGCTAGGCAAGAAGACAGTAGAATCAGAAGCGGGGGGAATTACACAACATATTTCGGCTTATCAGTTGAAGCACAATAATAAATTGATTACTTTCCTTGATACGCCTGGGCACGAGGCTTTTGCGGCGATTCGTCAACACGGAGCTTTGTTGACTGATATTGTGGTGATTGTGGTAGCGGCGGATGATGGCGTAAAACCACAGACAATTGAAGCAATTAAGTTTGCGCAGAGTGCCAATGCCAAGATTATTGTAGCAATTAACAAGATTGACCGCGAAGGTGCCGATATTCCACGTACGATGGCGGATTTGGCGCAAAATGGCTTGCAGCCTGAAGAATGGGGCGGTGACGTGGTGATGGTACCAGTGTCGGCAAAAAATAATGAGAATTTGGATAAATTGTTAGACATGATTTTATTGACGGCTGATTTAGAAGAGTTGAAAGCTGATGAAGATATCCCAGCCGAAGGTTTGGTAATTGAATCGCATATGGAAGTAGGGAAGGGTTCAGTAGTAAATCTATTGGTGACTGGTGGTGAATTGAAAGTCGGTGAATATGTAGTGGCTGGTTCGACTTATGGTAAAGTGCGCACAATGCTAGATTTTAATGGAAAACCAAAGGGCAAGGCGACACCTTCAACTCCGGTAGTAGTAACTGGTTTCAAAGATTTGCCGAATTTTGGCGATCGATTTAATGAAGTAACCGATGAAAAAACTGCACGCAAAATGGCGCTTTTGAATGAACAATCAGAGGCGGATGCAAGTGCTTCGGCCAATGTGACCTCGTCAGATTTGCTCAGAATGATGAATGTAGCTGATAATTCGAAGATGTTTAATGTGATTATTAAAGGCGATGTGCTAGGTTCGGTGACGAGTGTAGTGGATTCGCTGAAATTAATTGATACCAATGGTGAAATTACTTTGAATATTGTGGCTACTGGAGTGGGTGATATCACCGAAAATGATGTTTATATGGCAGCTGGTGATAACACAGTGATTTATGGTTTTAATGTGACAGTGCCGGTAAATATTGCCAAGATGGCAGCGCGTGATGGCGTAGCAATCCGTACTTTTAAGGTGATTTATGAATTACTAGATGACGCTAAAGCCTCGATGTCTGAGCTTCTGGATGCCGAGATAGTAGAAGAAGATACTGGCGAAATGAAAGTGATGGGAGTATTTAGGGTAGAAAAGACTGCCTTGATTGCTGGGGGCGAAATGCTAAAAGGTAAGGTAAGTGCAGGCATGCGTGGACGAGTGATTCGCGATAAGAAATATCTAGGCGAAGTGGAAGTAGAGAGCGTACAAAAAGAAAAGATTGACGTGAAAGAGTTGATAGAAAAAGAAGTAGGGGGGTTGTCAATGAAGACAGAGAAGAAGATACAGCTTGAAGTGGGCGATAGAATTAAATTCTTTACTAGAGAAGTTAAGAAGAGGACGCTTTAAGGCCATTAAGGAATGATTTAGCGTCCATAGGGTTGCGGCTTTCGGGTTGCAAGAGGTCGACGGCGATTTTGGCGCCGTCTGCGCATGTGAAAGAAAGAAGTGGGGTCTCAGCTGGGTCGACTAGATGAGCTTCTAAAATAGTGCAATTTACGCCTTCTAGAGGGTATTTGGGTTTAGGAAAGCCTTGATAGGCTAAAATCTGTTGGAAAATAACAGAGGCGGGGTATTTATCGGGTTTAAGGGCGCCATCTTCTTTGGTGAGTTTTTTAGTAAAAGTAGCCTTTATATGGTCTTGCTCGGTAGGGGTAGGGAGCTGAGCAAAATTTTTATTCAACCACTGAGCACCCAGAGTCGCAAGAGTGTGATAGAGGTGGAATTTGAGGTCGGGACGACGAGGATTATCTGGGGTATATTTGGTTTGATAGTAAATTGGGCCGGCGTCCATTTTGGCGACTAACTTCATAACAGAGATACCAAAGACGGTATCACCGGCCAAAATGGCACTTTCGATAGGAGAAGCACCGCGATAAAGGGGCAACAAGGAAGGATGAATATTAATAATACCTTCGGGCTCAAAAGCCTTGAGAACTTCAGTGGGGATAATGACACCAAAAGAGGCTAGGACGGCGTGAGCGTGGGGGTGTTTTTGCTTCAAATTAACTACTTCAGCGAGATCTTCTTTGGTATGTGCGTGAAAGATGATTTCGCAACGTTTTCGGAGTTCATTCAGGGCGGCATCAGCGAGCGGGCCATTGCCAAGGAAGATGATTTGTGGTTTAGTCATCAGGGAAGAGCTCCTTGTTGTCTTTGATCTCAGTATTGTAATCTATGGGTTCGATTTTGCCGTCATCGAGCATGCGAAAGAAGGCTTTTTTGTCGTTTTTGATGTGATCGATAAAGAGAATGCCATTAAGATGATCAATTTCGTGGAGTAGAGTGCGGGCGAGATAACCAGAGGCGCGGAGACGGACTTCGTGACCGTCTTCGAGCAAGGCTTTGACTTTGACTTTACTGGGGCGAGAAACTAAGCCATAGATAAAGGGAACGGAAAGACAACCTTCGTAATCTTTGACAGTTTTGCCTTCGGTATTGGTGACCTCGGGATTAATAAAAGCAGTGAAAGATTGATTGTCTTTATTCTCAAGGTCGTCGCGAACAAGGATGATTCGCTGATTGATACCGAGCTGAGGGGCGGCGATGGCAGCGGAAAGTTCGTGGGGGTGTTTGGCTTCCCAATCTAGAGAAGCTTTGAGCATCTTGGCGATAATATCACGAGTTTCGTCGGTGATTTTCTTGACCTTTTTGGAAGGGGTGCGCAAGCGTGGGTCGGGAGTGGTAATTACTTTCATAGCTTAATTATACCTTGTTTTGTGAATTTTAGAGAAAGCTCGCGAACTTCGGAGCGGATTTGGTCGTAATCTGAATCAGGAGTACCAGGGTTCTTAGCAAGAAGAGCGACGCGGTGGAGCCAGTCGGCAAGGATTACCATTTCTTTGGTGCCGAGACCGCGCGTGGTGATAGCCGGAGTACCAAGACGGACACCCGAAGGGCGAAACGCACCGCCTTTATCAGAGAGGAGAGCGTTGGCATTTAAAGTGAGACCGACACGATCAAGTGCCGTTTCGTAAGTTTTGCCATCGATGCCGAAGCTAGATTTAATATCTATGAGTACGAGGTGATTGTCGGTGCCGCCACCTTGCAATTTGAAGTCATGTTTTAATAAGGCATCAGCGAGGACTTTGGCGTTTTTGACGACACTATGTGCGTATTCGGTAAATTCGGGTTGCAGAGCTTCGCCAAAAGCTACGGCTTTGGCGGCGATGACGTGCTCTAAAGGGCCGCCTTGAGTGCCAGGGAAAACGGCGCGGTCGATGAGAGTGGGAATATTCTCAAGTGTGTGCTCGGGTTTCTTAAGCGGGGAAGAGACTTTGCCACGACTCAAGATTAAGCCGCCACGAGGGCCACGTAGAGTCTTGTGCGTAGTAGAGGTCATAACATGAAAACCGTATTCAAGGGGGTTGGGATGAACGCCGCCGGCGATGAGACCGGTGACATGAGCCATATCGGCCATTAAGAGACAACCAGGAATTTTGGCGCCAATTTTGGCGACGCGCTTGAAGTCTGGGATTTTCATAAAAGCGGAATAGCCGACGAGAATAATTTTAGGTTTTTCGGCAAGAGCTTTTTTCTCTAATTCATCATAATCGATATCGCCTTCGGGAGTGACGCCATAGGAGATAAAATTATAAATTTTGGCAGAACGAGTGACGGGAGCACCGTGGGTGAGATGACCGCCGGCAGGGAGCGACATGGCAAGAATTTTGTCGCCGGGTTTGCACCAAGCAAAATAAACAGCTTCGTTGGCGTTGACGCCAGAGTGAGGTTGAACATTGGCGTGGTCGGCGTGAAAGAGACGACAGGCGCGGTCGATGGCGAGACGTTCGATGCGATCAATATTCACTTGACCACCATAATAGCGATAATTAGGTAAGACGCGCTCGGCGATTTCGGTTTCGTTCCATTCGTTGATGCCGTCAAAGCTAGGATACCCTTCGGAATATTTGTTGGTCAAAATTGAACCCATAGCCTGAAGTACGGCGCTAGAAACATAGTTTTCGCTCGGAATGAGCTCCAAGCCTTCGCATTGGCGCTTTTTTTCTTGTTCAATTAACTTAAACACGATGTCTTTCATAGAGATATTATAACATGAGGAGAGGGAAAAAGAAAAAGCTTGCGTTTTTTATTAAAACGATTATAATGGAGGTATGAACAATAGGGTCATTAATCTAATTCCTGTACTGACATTTGTCATTTTGGCAGGTCTTTTTGCTTTTAATAGTATTGTTAGTATAGATACTGTTCACGCTGAAGCTAGTAACGCTCAAGCCTCATTAGAACTAGATCCAGTCATAGATATCTCAGCTCCTAGTACAGTAACTCTAAACTGTACTCCAGGTTCTACCGATGCTACCTCTCAACTTTGTACTAGTAATGCTACGATTAGTGTAACCACTAATAATATTGCTGGCTATACTTTACAAATGAATACTACTTCTGGTTCTTCTAACTCTCTCACTAATTCAGCTGCCTCTCCTGCTGCTACTATCCCTACACTAAGCCAAGCCTATACTTCAGCTAACTTTCCAGTAAACTCTTGGGGTTATACTGGAGGAACCGATAAATCAAGTGAAGCTGGCGGTTATGATTGTTCTACTAACTATTGTCCTATTCTAGCTTATGAATCTACTGCTTCTAATTATGCTCCTAACCACACTATTAAACAAACCGATGCTCCAGCTAATAATTCTACTACTACTTTAACCTTTGCTGGTAGAGTTAACACTACTAAACCTTCTGGTACTTATACTACTTCCATTACTTTTACGGCGGTGACTAATGAACCACCTTATAATGGCATAGTAAATGGCATGAATATGCAAGACATAGATTCTACCACTTGTACTGCCACTTCTACAGATATTACTTACACGGTAGTAGATAGCAGAGACAGCAAAGAATATACTGTAGCCAGGCTCCAAGACGGCAACTGCTGGATGACCCAAAACCTTGCCCTAGGTAGTTCCACCGCTATGAACCTTACTCAAGCCAATTCTAATGTAGGTCCTAGTGGCTTCACTCTTCCTGCTAGCGTGACCGAAGGTAATTGGAGTATGTCTCCTGATAATCCAGAATTTTTCGATTATGCAGGCAATTATCCATCGCAACAGGCCTCTAATAAATACGGTAACTACTACAACTGGCCTGCCGCTACTGCTGGCTCTGGTACTAGTGCCACTACTTCTGGCGATGCTCAATATTCCATCTGTCCCAAGAACTGGCGCCTCCCTTCCGCTGGTACTACCGCCACCACTAATAATGAATTCTATACGATGCTAAATAACTACATCACTACTGGCACCTGGTATGACCTCTATTGGTCCGGTGTCACTACTTCAGAGTTCACGAGTACCCCAGTTTCTCTTGTGTTTTCGGATAGCTATACTGGTTACGTGAGTGAAGACCATATTGGCGATTGGTGGTCATCTACTGCTGCTAGTAGTGGTAATGCATATTATTTAGAAGCTATTGCTGCCAACGGATACATAGGTCCACGCGATGACCGTTTTTATAAAGAACACGGTTATTCTATCAGGTGTTTGGTGTCGGGGGTGTAGCCTAGACTCTGGACTTTTTAGGGAAAATGGGGTATAATGGATGCGTTTATGAAAGAGTTGATAAGTGAAAGATACATCCATGTCAAGGGGGCAAGACAGAATAATTTGCAAAATATTGACGTCAAAGTGCCACGCGATAAACTAGTGGTGATAACTGGACTGTCTGGAAGCGGTAAGTCGAGTTTGGCTTTCGATACGATTTATGCTGAGGGACAGCGCCGATACGTAGAGAGTTTGTCGAGTTATGCAAGAATGTTTCTCGGAGTGATGGACAAACCAGATGTGGATAGTATCACGGGACTGAGCCCGGCGATTAGTATCGATCAGAAATCAACTTCGCGCAATCCGCGTTCGACCGTGGCGACGGTGACAGAGGTATATGATTATTTAAGGTTACTATTTGCACGCGTAGGGGTGCCGCATTGCCCGATTTGCCACAAAGAGGTACACCGCAGAAGTGTAGAAGATATCGTAAACGAAGCGATGAAATTGCCTCTGGGAGCAAAATTGATGCTTTTGGCGCCTGTAGTGCAACAGAAAAAAGGCGAATTCGCCCATATTTCAGAGCAATACATCGCGAAAGGGTTTTCTCGAGTACGAATTGACGGTATTATCTATGCGTTGGATGAATTTCCGGAGCTCAATAAAAACGAACGTCATGATATTGAGATTGTAGTAGATAGATTCGTGTTATCGCCGGAATTGCACACAAGAATTTTTAGTTCGATTGAACAAGCCTTGGAAATTGGACAAGGAATTATTAAGATTTTAAAAATTACCGATAATTCGACTTCGGTGGATGGGCGGATTAACGAGAAAAATAGTGAAACAATTACTTATTCGCAAAGATACGCTTGCGAACTACACCCTGATGAATTGATCCCTGAATTAGAACCAAGACTATTTAGCTTTAATGCACCACAAGGAGCGTGCCCGACTTGTATGGGATTAGGTTCAAGAATGGTGGTGGATCCAGGGCTAGTATTGAACCCGAATTTGACGATTGCCGAGGGCGGAATTCGGCCGTTCAACCGAGTGCAATATGATTCTTGGTGGCTAAGACGACTGAGTGCAGTGGGCGAAAAGCACGGATTTGATGTGTATACGCCGATTAAGGATTTGCCAGAAGAGGCGATTCAAAAAATCTTATATGGTACGGGTGACGAGAAATATGAAGTAAAGATTCGCGGAACTGGCAAATTCAAAGAGGGGGCGACCTATGAAAGCATCTATGAAGGGGTAATTCCGACACTGGAGCGCAGACACCTGGAGACCGATTCGGAGTTTATTCGCAAAGACATCGAACGCTTTATGCGGGTGCACGAGTGCCAGACTTGTCATGGAGCGAGGTTGAAGCCGGCAGTGTTGGCAGTAACGGTGCATGATTTAAATATTGTGGATATGTGCAATTTGGACGTAGATAACACTTTGGAACTATTAGAAAAGGACCTGAAATTTACTGATGCCGAAAAACAGATAGCAGAACCGATTGTCAAGGAAATTAAAGAGCGCGTGAAGTTTATGCAGGATGTGGGTTTGGGTTATTTGGAGTTGTCTAGAGCGGCTAATACTTTGAGTGGTGGGGAAGCGCAACGTATACGCCTGGCAACCCAAATAGGTTCGGGATTGCAGGGGGTATTATATGTATTGGATGAACCGTCGATTGGTCTACATCAGCGTGATAATAATAAATTGATTACGACTTTGAAACATTTACGTGACCTTGGTAATACAGTGTTAGTAGTAGAACATGATGAAGATACAATGCGGCAATCGGATTATATTATTGATATTGGTCCTGGCGCGGGGGTGAATGGTGGTAAATTAATAGCAGCTGGTACGCCAGATGAAATTGCCAGGAATAAAGATTCGATAACAGGTCAATATTTGAGCGGCGCGAAGAAAATCGCTACACCGAGAAAGCGTCGCACAGCCAAAAAAGGCCAAGAGTTGGTGGTGCGCGGAGCGCGCGAAAATAATCTGAAAAACATCGATGCACATTTCCCACTAGGTGTAATTACGGCAGTGACTGGAGTGTCTGGCTCTGGCAAATCAACCTTAGTGAATGAGATTTTGGCAAATGAGCTGCTGGCGAGACTACATCATGCCAAGACGGTGTCGGGAGCACATGATAATATCGAGGGAATTGAAAATATTAATAAGGTGATTGTGATAGATCAGAGTCCGATTGGGCGCACGCCACGTTCAAATCCGGCGACTTATACTGGAGTGTTTAATCAAATTCGTGAATTATTTGCTAAGCAGCCCGAAGCAGAGATGCGAGGATATAAAGCGGGGAGATTTTCGTTTAATGTAAAGGGCGGTAGATGTGAACACTGTAAGGGTGATGGAGTAAACAAAATTGAGATGCACTTCTTGCCGGATGTGTATGTGACCTGTCCGGAATGTCATGGCAAGCGTTATAACCGCGAAGCGTTGGAGATTAAATATAAGGGCAAGACGATTTCGGATGTGCTGGAAATGACGATAGATGAAGCGGTGGAATTTTTCAAAAATATCCCGAGCGTGCTGCCAAAATTGCAGACAATTCAAGACGTAGGGTTGGGCTATATTAAACTAGGCCAACCGGCGACGACATTTAGTGGCGGGGAAGCGCAGAGGATTAAGCTGGCAACTGAACTGGCGAGACGCAATACGGGCAAGACATTATATATATTAGATGAGCCAACGACTGGATTACACACAGATGACGTAAATCGATTGCTGATGATTTTGAATCAGTTGGTAAATGGCGGTAATTCGATGATTATTATTGAACATAATTTGCACGTGATTAAATCGGCGGATTGGATTATCGATATGGGACCAGAAGGCGGACAAAAAGGCGGTAAGATTGTCGCTACAGGCACGCCAGAACAACTAGCAAAGGCAGGGAAGACCGATACTGGCAAATATTTAAGGCAGGTGTTATAATTTATTATTATGACTACGACTAAGACTGCGAAAACCAAGAAAAAAGTGATTAGCGACTACAACGGCTATGATTATAAGAAAATTTTCTGGGAAGATGCTGACCGCGCCTACGAGGATCAGGCGGACCGCATGGCGATTCGTAAACTTTTGCCAGTAAAAATGGAGAATTTTGTTGATATTGCTGGCGGTTATGGCAGATTGGCGGATGAATATATCCATCGTGCCAAGAAATCTACGGTGTTTGATTACTCTAAAACTGAACTCAAGCAAGCCAAAGAATTATATGGCGATAAAATTCACACCAAGGCCGGTGATATTTATGACTTGCCATTTAAGGATAATGAATTTGATGCTTTGATGATGATTCGGGCGACCCATCATTTTAAGGATATGCAGAAGGTGTCGGATGAGCTGTATCGCGTACTGAAGCCTGGCGGTGTGGCGGTGATCGAAGTGGCGAATAAGAAGACTTTGCCGCGCATGGTGCGCTATTGGATCAAGAAAACAGATATTAACCCATTTGATCGGTCGGTAGCGAATCTGACTGAAATTAGTAAGGATGGATTCTTTAATTATCATCCGAAATATATTGAGGAAATTTTTACAAAATCTGGATTTAAGATTGAAAAGGTGCTATCGGTGTCGAATTTCCGTAGTGGGACATTGAAAAAAGTGTTTGGCACAAAAGCTTTGGTAAAAATGGAAAACATTGCACAGGCACCACTGGCCAGTGTGCGCTTTGCGCCATCAATTTATTATAAGTTAGTAAAATAAGTTGATTTTATTTTTTACTTATGCTAAAATATTAGCATAAACTATGAAGGTTATTAGGAATAAACATTTTAGCGTGTATGATTTAAGGTTTTCTGGTCTGCAGTTAGCCTTGGCTTCTGGCGGTTTGATACTATTAGTAATTGGCCTTTTTATGGCGCCCAATTTTGTTTCAGAATCTTCCTATGCCGATCCCGTCCCTCCCGCTGCGGACCCTTCTATTTCTATCGTTCCAGCTGGTGGTATCAACCTCGTAATGACTCCTATTGCTGGTTCAGGTGGTACTTTTGGTACTGCCATAGCTAATGTTACAGTAAATACCAGCAATACTACTGGCTATACCTTCACTATGAATACCGAAACTACCGACACTGATCTTAAAAATTCTAAAGTAGACTATACTACCCATCCAGACCAAAAGATTACCAATCTTACTACCACTACCACTGCCACAGACTTCCCATTTAATAAATGGGGCTATAACGTACACAAAGCTGGTACTTACATTAAAGGTGCAGCCAACACTTATGTACCAGTTCCAAATAGCGGCAGCTCAGATGCAGATCGCCAAATTGAAGTTACTGACGCTGCTGGCTCTAATAACTATACTTTCGCTTATGGCGTAAAAGCTAACTTAAACCTACCATCTGGTGATTATAATACTACTTTAGTGTTCTCGGCTACGGCTAATCCAGTGCCTATTATGATGCAAGACTTCGATTATGCTGCTTGCCAAGCCCTATCTACTGGTGACACCGTCACTATGTACGACGAACGTGACAACGAAGAATATCTCATTGGTAAGCTTGCAGACGATAACTGTTGGATGCTAGACAATCTGAGATTGGACCTTACTGATTCCACTATTCTTAACTCTCTCACTACCACAAATACCAACGTAGATTCTGCCTCTCTCACTAGCCTCAAGAGCGGCAATCGTTCTGCTGGCGCTAGATATGCTAGTAGTGGTTTTGAGGCATGGGATTCTAACCATACTACAAACCAATACAATCAAGCCAAAGCCAATGCTGATTATAAAAATACTACTACCACTAGTTACGGCGCGGGCAGTGGTAAAATTGGTGTCTATTATAACTTTTGTGCTGCTTCGGCTGGTAACTACTGCTATGACAAAAATGCTGGTGTAGACGATACTAGCACTCTTCAAGATGCCCAGTATGATATCTGCCCTAAGAATTGGCGCATGCCTACTAGTGATTCTAGTGGTGAATACCAAGCCCTCCTCACCGCATACAATAACAATCAAACTGCTACCGATTCCGGCAGTTTCCAATACAACCTGTCTACGCCGCTTTCTGGCCTCTTCTACAGTGGCTCGGCGAACGTTCAGGGTATCTACGGCGACTTCTGGTCTTCTACTTGGTACGATGCTTACGATATGGGAGTCCTCGACGTCAGTGCTAGCTATGTCGATCTGTCCTATTCCAACGGTCGCGACACTGGCTTTTCAGTTAGGTGTATGGTCGACCCTTCTCTTTATAAAAGAGTTGCTAGTATGAGTAAAGGCACCCAGACTGCTGCAGACCTCCAAGCCGCGATCACCGTCCCTACCTCCGCAGATCGTACTCAGGATACAAGCAATTCTGGCGTTTATGAATATAATAGTAGTGTCTTTGGCACTTCTTCTGATGCTGCTAACACCAGCACTATCTACTACTATCGTGGCGTCCTCGAAAATACTGTAGGTTCATACGGCTCAGATGGCTCCGCCGTGACTTATCCAAATTACGTTAAGCTC
The DNA here is from genome assembly GCA_017514665.1 of Candidatus Saccharimonadota bacterium. Taxonomy (GTDB): domain Bacteria; phylum Patescibacteriota; class Saccharimonadia; order Saccharimonadales; family Saccharimonadaceae; genus Nanosyncoccus. The sequence goes on from JAFWIX010000008.1 coordinate 47,981, forward strand.
GGTGACACTTGTTGGCGAATCGTAAGAACTACTGGCTCCGGTGGGGTAAAGATGATTTACAACGGCTCATATTCTGGCGGCACCACGGCTAACTCCTGCGCCAATACACAAACTAACGCTCAGGTCACCACTCAGGCCTTTGGTCTCAGAGGCAATTCTAAACAATCCACCTACTGGTACAGAAATATCAACCGTGTAGGTTACACTTTCAACGATAATTCCAGCATCCAGGATATCACTACTACTACCAGTGTAGATACGGTATTTGGTAGCAATGCTAATCCAGCCCTTAATAACGCTCGCTCTAATATTAAAACCTATATCGAGGATACCTGGTACCCTAGCGCCTTATCCAGCTATACCAGCATTCTAGAAGCCAGTGCCGGCTATTGTAGCGACCGTACTGCTTATTCAGATGACACTACCTCAACCACACTCTCTACCATCCCACCCTATGCCACTTCAAGCGCCACAATGTACTTTGGTGCTTACGGTAGAAACGTAAACGCTACTAACGCTAATAAAACCCCATCCCTTACCTGCCCCAGAAGTACCGTGAACCGCTACCGTTATGTAGCAAACAGTACTGGTGTATCTAATGAACTAAAATATCCTGCCGCTCTGCTTACTGCTGATGAAGCCTCCTTTGCTGGTTCGGGTAGAAGTACCGCTACAGAAGGCTCCAGCTACCATGCTAATAGCTTCTTGCGTTCCGGTTCGACCTTTTGGTTGCTCTCGCCGTACTACCGCACCTCGGGCGGCTATGCGTACGAGTTCTACCTGTACTCGGACGGCGGCTTGAGCAGCACCCGCGTGAGCAACTCGGTCGGTGTGCGGCCTGCCATTTCTCTTAAATCTGGAATTATTCCTGCCTCCGGTACTGGCACCGCTACAGATCCTTGGGTGGTGGATGCGCCATAGAACATCAAATCAAAATCATATTGTCAACTTTTCTCACCCGTGCTATAATATGGAAAGTCTATTTTTAATGCTTAATAAATAAAGGAACCAAATGGCAGCTGAAATCAAAGATTTATCAAAACTTCGTAATATCGGTATCATTGCACACATCGATGCCGGTAAGACTACTACTTCGGAGGCGATTCTTTATCGCACCGGTCTCAAACATAAAATCGATCTCGTTAAGGGCGACACTGGTGGTGCCGAGACCGACTGGATGGAACAAGAAAAAGAGCGTGGCATTACTATTACTTCAGCTGCTGTTACCGTTTATTGGAAAAATCACAAAATCAACATTATCGACACCCCAGGCCATATTGACTTTACTGCCGAAGTTGAGCGTTCACTGCGCGTGCTTGATGGTGCTGTTGTGGTCTTTGATGGTAAAATGGGTGTCGAGGCTCAGTCCGAGACCGTTTGGCGTCAGGCTACCAAATATGGTGTTCCACGTATTTGTTTTGTGAATAAAATTAACCAAATTGGTGGTGATTTTTACAAATCTCTTGATAGTATTCACAAGCGTCTCAGTAAAAACGCTGTCGCCATTCATTTACCTATTGGCTTTGAAAAAGATATTTGCGGTGTAGTTGACCTGATTGACATGAAAGCTTATACCTACAAAGATTACGCTGATCACGAATTGACCGTCGGCGAAATCCCTGAAGATATGAAGGAAAAGGCTAAAAATGCCCGTGCTATGCTCATCGAAGAAGCTGTCCAGGCTGATGAAGCTTTGATGGAAAAATTCTTCGACCAAGGTGAAGATGCTATTACTACTGACGAGCTCAAAGCCGCGCTCCGCAAACGCGTACTCGATGGCGATTTCTTTCTTGTTACCGGTGGTGATGGCCGTGGCGTGATTGTAGAAAAAGTTCTCGACCTCATGGCTGATTATTTACCTTCACCCCTTGATCGTGATCAAGGTCAAACTGTTGGTACTAGCCCCAAGACTGGTGACGAAATCGTTCGTAAGGCCGATGACAAAGAGCCTCTCACCGCTCTTGCCTTCAAGATTGCTACTGATCCATTTGTTGGTAAATTAATCTTTATTCGCGTTTACGCTGGAAGATTACAATCTGGTTCGTTTATTTTGAACGCTTCTACTGGCAATAAAGAGCGTGTCGGTCGTATCGTCCGTATGTTCGCCGACAAACGCGAAGAAATCAACGAAATCACTGCTGGCGATATTGCTGCAGTGGTCGGGCTCAAAGATTGCACCACTGGTACTACTCTCTGTGACCCAGCTCATCCAATTTTACTTGAATCTATCGAATTCCCAGATCCTCCGGTATCTATTGCTGTCGAGCCTAAGACCAAATCCGACCAAGAAAAAATGGCGCTCGGCCTCCAAAAACTCGCCGAGGAAGACCCAACCTTCCGCGTTCATACCGATGAAGAAACCGGTCAGACCATCATTAGTGGTATGGGCGAATTACATCTTGAGATTATCATCGATCGCTTGCACCGTGAATATAAGGTAGATGCCAACACCGGCGCACCTCAGGTGGCCTACCGCGAAACTATCCGTGGTACCGCTGAAGCTCAAGGTAAGCACATCAAGCAGTCTGGTGGTCGTGGTCAGTATGGTGATGTCTGGATTAAATTTGAGCCCAATGAAGCTGGTAAAGGTTTTGAATTTATTGATCAGATTAAAGGTGGTGTGGTGCCGCAAGAATACCGTAAACCTGTCCAACAGGGTGTCGAAGAAACCCTCAGTGGTGGTGTAATTGCCGGTTACCCAGTAGTTGATATCAAGGCCACTCTCTATGATGGCTCTTATCACGATGTAGACTCCTCTGAGCTCGCTTTCAAACTTGCCGGCTCATTGGCTACTCGCGAAGGCATCAAGAAGGCTAATCCAGTGCTCCTCGAGCCTATTATGAAGATGGAAATTACCACCCCAGAAGAATTCATGGGCGATGTCATCGGTGATATAAATTCACGCCGTGGTCGCATCGATGAAATGGAAGATTTGAACGGTGGTGCCAAACTGATTCGCGCCTTCTGTCCACTAGCCAACCTCTTTGGTTATACCTCTGATCTACGTTCAATGTCTCAGGGCCGTGCTGCTTCGAGTATGGAGCTACATTCTTACGAAGAAGTGCCACCCAATGTCGCACAGGGTATCATCGACGAGCGCAATAGCAAGTAATTGCTTTTGCGCTTGACTTTTTGTCCGAAGTGTGATATAACAGTAGAGTATTCGTTATTTCTTAGAGCAAGCGGATAAGTCCTTTTTTATAGAGGTTTTTCGCTTGCCGCAATTGTTATTACTACACGCAAAAACTAGTAGAGGGGAGAAATACTATGGCAAAAAATAAAGGTTTATGTGTAGAATTTGAAACGTCGGAGCTCAAGGCTATGGAGGTCTTGGTAGCTCATTACTACGGCAATGGCATTTACAGTTTAAAAAGTTTGAGCGATTACTGTAATGCCCAAAGAAACATTCTTGGGTGCAGAGAGTGGACGAGGGTCGCCGAGGTTATGGCCGAAGCCCAGAAAAAAGTAAAAGCTGTCTACGGTGGATTTACTTGGGAAGAATTGGTCACTCCGCTCTGGGAGAAAATCGACCGTCTGAGACCCCACGAACCCGGGCTTTTGCCTGGTTATGCCACGGCATCTAAAAAGAATTTGGCGTACTTCGTTCTCGCGATAACGAAATATCGCAAAGAGAACGAACCGCGTCTGGTGGTTTCGTCAAAAAACCGTTACAGTCTCTAGTACCTCACAATCCCCCTGCCTCACGGCGGGGGATTTTTTATCTCAAGCTACTTGCCAAATCCAAATTAAAGTGCTAGAATAAGGTAAATTATCATATCAACTAAAAGGAGCATCTAATGCCTGAACCTAAAAAACAAAGCAGTCCTCGCAAGACTGGCTTGCGTCGTAGCCACTTGCGTTTGAAGCTAGCTCGCTCAGTCAATAAGACTTCTCCGGTTAAGGCTTTTGAGACTAAGAAGCAGACTCCCAATCTCAAAGTCAAGACCACCTCTTGTCGCAAGTGTGGCGAGAGCCCATGTAAATGTAAAAAGAGTAAAAAATAATGGCAAGTAATCGGCACCTCGGTAGAATCATCGTCTTACAAAGCTTGTATGAATACGAGTTTCGTAAAGGGGCGGGCGACCCAGATACCGACCTTGATCTCATTATTGCTAAGAATATCGAACCCTATCAAAAAGCACTTGGCGATACCGAATTTGTCTATACTTTGACGCATAGCGTAGCTGATACCACCAAAGAATTAGATAAAGTTCTCCAGCCTCTCGCTCCAGAGTGGCCCATTGAGACCATTTCGGCCATCGATCGCAATGTTTTACGTATCGGACTTTACGAGCTGCAATATTGCAGCGAGACTGTTCCACCCAAAGTCGTAATCAACGAAGCCGTCGAGCTTGCCAAAGCTTTTGGTTCAGATAACTCTTCTAAATTCGTAAATGGCGTGCTTGGCACCGCTTTTAGACAATTATATCCAGATGCCGAAGACGCCACAAAAGGAACTCATGTATCAAAATCAACCAAAGCTAAATCAGTCGAGGCCTCACAGCCAGAAACAGCCGTCGACCAGTCGTAAAATCCCCGAAGCCTTACCTACTAAAGAATACAAAGAGTCTTTATCCGAAAAGATTAAGACTACAGTCTTTCGCAAGAAACCTACTATCAAAGAGATTGTCCGCGAACCGACCGCTGGTGGTATTATTTTCCGCATGAGCGCCGATAAAAAAGATATTGAAATCTTATTGATTCAAGATAGTAAAAATCGCTGGACTATTCCTAAGGGACATATTGAGCCAGGTGAGACCGCCAAACAGACCGCTATCCGCGAAATCGGCGAGGAGGCTGGGCTTTATCATATTCGCGTACTAGCATGGCTCGGTAAGATTAATTTCAAATATCGTCGCCTCGATCAGCTTGTGCTTATGACTACCCAGATTTATCTCGTGCAGGCCTTAGATGACACTGAAACTCCTACTAAAGAAAAGTGGATGAAGGGCATCAAATGGTTCAAATTTACCGACGCTCTTGATGCTATCGAGTATGAAGATATCGAAAAATTAATGTTAATTGCCAAGAAGAAAATTCGCGCAGGAGAAGTATAATGGACGTTACACCTTATCAAGAATTTGCCAAGGATAAATTGGGTTTTGAATTTAAAAATCCTGAACTTTTAGTTGAAGCCTTGACGCACCGCAGCTATGTCAATGAGCATAAGAAACAGCAGATTTCGCACAACGAACGCCTGGAATTTCTCGGCGACGCCGTGTTAGAACTAGTGGTTTCTGATTTTTTGTACCGCAATTACGACAAGCCAGAGGGCATTATGACTGCTTGGCGCGCCGCTCTCGTTCGCACTGAATCTATTGGTGCTGCCGGCTTTGAGCTCGGTTACGGGCCTCTAGTACGTCTTTCTAAAGGCGAGCGCAACAAGGGTAACGACCGCTCCCATGCCTCGATTTTTGCCGATTGCTTTGAGGCGGTTATTGGCGCCACTTATATCGACCAGGGGTATGAAACCGCCAAACGCATTATCAATGAGCATATTTTGAATAAAATTGACGAAATTATCGAAGATGGCACTTGGCGCGACCCCAAGTCGTATTTCCAAGAGCTTACTCAGCGTATCGATGGTCAAATTCCTACTTACAAATTGCTTACTGAAGAAGGCCCAGATCACGACAAACATTTTACCGTCGGCCTATTTGTCGCTGGTAAGAAGATAAGTCAGGGTGAAGGACACAGCAAACAAGAGGCTCAAACCAACGCTGCTCGTGCTGCTATTGAGATCTACAAACAGAAAGAAGATTGACTTTTTAGCCAAAGTGTGGTATAATTAAAACGTAGTTTTTATTCCTAGATATATTCAGAAGGGGGGTGAGAATATGGGAAAAAACTATGAAATTGGAGAGCAGCTCCAATTTGACATCAAAGAAGACGTAACTTCAAACGACGAAGCTAAGGCTTCAGCGAGAAGATATTGGCAAGCTTGCCTGGATCTCCTCTGCGCGTGGGGTGAATACGATGCTCGGCGCAAGTTTCGTGATCAGTGTACTGATTACGTGAGATTCGGCACTCATTTGCCCAAAAGGGCAAAAGAAGCCTTTGACACGACTTTTAAAGGAGACGTCAACAAAGTCTTCAGTCGAGTCAATAAGCTCAAAAGCCAGTTTGATAGCGCGTTGATTGTCTACGAAGCCGAATGTAGACGATGCGGCGTGCATTCAATTGGCGAAAACTGGCTGGAAAAGAACGCCAGGAACAGCAACCAGAAAGAGAGCTACAAAGGCAAGGTTCAGACAAAAATTAAAAATGCGTCTGAGCCAATACCTATGGAGGACATTCCTCCATACAAGCCGAGGAATAATCGCTAGCAGCCGTTGTGTCAGTCTTCGAAGCCCCCCTACCAAGGGGGCTTTCCTTTTTCTTTAAAATATGCTATGATAGACAAGATTAACAATTTAAGGAGATTTTTATGCTTGCGATTCGTATGCAACGTAATGGCCGAGCACACTACCCTGTGTATCGGATAGTCGTCCAAGAATCCCAGCGCCACCCTCTCTCGGGTCGTGTTGTGGCTGAGGTCGGCAACTACAACCCACATACCAAAAAGACTATTCTTGATAAGGAAAAAGTCGAGTTTTATCTCAAAAACGGCGCTCAGCCTTCTAGCCGCGTAGCGTTTATTTTCAAGAAAAATAAGATTAAATTACCAGATTGGTACAAGGAAGCTCCTAAAAAGCAAGCTAAAGCCAAACATGCTGACAAATTACGCAAAAATCAGCCTAAAGAAGCACCAGCTCCTGCCGTAGAAGCTCCTGCTGAGACACCCGCCGAGGCTCCTGCTGAACCAGCTGAAGCTCCAGAAGCCACTAAGGCCCCTGAAGCTCCTGCCAAAGAGGCTCCCGTAGACGAAAAACCTGCCGAAGCATAATCATTTATGCTATAATAGACTATATAAAATTTAATCGGAGAATCAGATATGTCAACTATTGACCAACAATTCGTAGAGTTCATTGTCAAAACTCTCGTAAGCAAACCAGAAAACGTTACCGTAGAACGCGAAATTGACGAGCGCGGCGTGTTACTCAGCCTCACTGTCGATCCAGAAGATGTTGGCCGTGTCATCGGCAAACGTGGTGCCACCGCCCAATCTATCCGTACCTTACTCCGCGTGCTAGGCACCAAGAATGGTGCTCGCTACAACCTCAAGATTGTCAACACCGATGATTATGACGGTTCAAGCGAAAAAGCCGAAAAAGAGACCAAAAAGCCCGAAAAAGAGACCAAAGAAGAACCTGCTCAGGAAGAACCAGAAACTGAGGCCGAAGAGACTCTTGCTGAAGAAGAGGCTACTGAAGAAGCCGAGGAAGATAAGACCAATTCTGAATTGGCCGAAAAAACTCGCGCCGAACTCGCCGATCTTGATGATTTAGATATTTAATTTGCTTTTTGATAAAAACTGTGCTACTATAGAGTATAAGAAGCAGTGTGCCGTGTTTTTGTGCATGTTCTAAAACTGGCGATTTTAGACATAAAACATAGCAGTAATCTTCAGCGCTAAAGATTATATCAACACTAATAATAGAGGTAACTTGTGGAAGTAAAGACTAAAAACAAGCAGACTGGTCGCGTGTTCTTTACCGAAGGTGATCAGGCGCTTCCCGTCCCCGATTTGATTGCCCATCAAAAGGACAGTTGGGAAGATTTTGTCAAAAACGGTCTACGAGAGATTTTTAACGAAATCAATCCGATCGATGACTACACTGGGCAAAAGTTTTCACTCCGCTTTAAAGATTATCACTTTAAAGCTCCAGCTGAAAACGAATACGAAGCCAAATATAATCTCAGTACTTATGAGTCAGCTTTGCATGTTAATGTAGAGCTCACTAATAAGACTACTGGCCAGGTCAAGGAGCAGGAAATTTACTTTGGTAATTATCCTTGGATGACCGAACGCGCCACATTTATTATTAATGGCACTGAACGCGTGATTGTCTCGCAATTGATTCGTTCGGCTGGCGTATTCTTTAACAGTACTACTATTGGTACGCGCAATTACTACGGCGCCAAAGTCATTCCGGGTCGTGGGGCTTGGCTTGAATTTGAGACTGCCGCCAATGGTTGCATTAGCGTTAAGATTGACCGCCGTCGTAAGATTCCAGTTACTACTTTCTTGCGCGCTCTCGGCGTCAGTAAAGATTCTGAAATTAAGAAACATTTTGAAAAGGTTGACACTGGCGAGATTAACTACATTGATGCTACACTTGAAAAAGACACGTCTAGCAACCAATCTGAAGCCTTGATTGAAGTTTATCGTCGTCTCCGTCCCGGTGATTTGGCTACTGTCGAGAACGCCAAGCAGATGATTGAGCGCGCTTTCTTTGATCCTAAGCGTTATGATAGCTCCGAGGTTGGTCGTTATAAATTAAATACCAGGCTCGGTTTTGATACTCCTAATAACAGCAAGCATCGCACCTTGCAAATGGATGACGTTTTTGCCATTATCAGCGAAATTATTCGTCTTAATAATACGCAAGAACCAGCCGATGACATCGACTCGCTCAGCAATCGTCGTGTCAAATTGGTAGGTGAATTGGTCCAACGTCAATTCCGTCTCGGTATGCTTCGCCTACAACGTAATATTTTAGATCGTATGTCAATGGTCAGCCCCGAAGATGCTACGCCAGCACAGTTGCTTAATTCACGTCCAGTAGTCGCCGCGGTCAAAGAGTTCTTCGCCAGCTCTCAATTGTCGCAGCTCATGGATGAGGCTAACCCATACTCCGAACTTTCACACAAGCGTCGCCTCAGTTCGATGGGGCCAGGCGGTTTAACCCGTGAGCGCGCCGGTTTTGATGTGCGTGATGCTCACCCGACTCACTATGGTCGTATTTGTACTGTTGAGACGCCAGAAGGCGCCAACGTCGGCCTCGTACTTAACCTGGCGACTTATGCTCGTGTCAATAAGTACGGCTTTATTGAAGCTCCTTATCGCGTCGTCAAAAATGGTAAAGTCACTGACGAAGTTATCTACGTCGATGCCGCCGCCGAAGACGACATGGTAATCGCTGACGCTTCAGTCAAAGTTGACAAAAACGGTAAATTTGTCGAGGAATGGGTCTCGGCTCGTGTTCATGGCAAGCCTAGCCAAGTCGAAGCCAAATACGTCACTCATATTGACGCCGTTCACAAAGAAATTCTCGGTGTTTCGGCTAGCTTAATTCCATTTGTCGAGAAAAACCGCGTCGACCGCTCTTTGATGGCCTGCGCGATGCAGAAGCAAGCTGTACCCCTGTTACATAATAGCGCTCCTATCGTTGGCACCGGCATCGAACACGAAGTTGCTCTTAATACCTCTCAACTAGTGCTTGCCGAAGGTCCAGGTGTCGTGAAAAAATCTGATGCCACTGCGATCGTAATTAAATACGATAAAGGTGGTGAAAAAGAATACAAAGTTAAACATTTCGAAAAGACCAACGAAGGCCGTTGCTACAATCAGCGCACCAAAGTAATACGCGGCCAAAAAGTCAAAAAAGGTGATGTGATTATCGAAGGTGCTTCAGTTGATGATGGTGAATTAGCTCTTGGTAAGAACTTAATCGTAGCTTTCATGCCATGGCGTGGTTACAACATGGATGATGCCATCGTGATTTCTTCTCGCCTAGTTGAAGACGATGAGTTGACTTCCATTAACATTAAAGATTATGATGTAGAAGTTCGCGATACTAAGCTCGGTCCCGAGCAAGTCACTCGTGATATTCCTAATGTACCAGAACGCTCATTACGCCACCTCGGTGAAGACGGTATCGTCACCGTAGGTTCTGAGGTTTATCCAGGCGATATCCTAGTTGGTAAAATCACCCCTAAGGGCGAACAAGAGCTCAGTTCCGAAGAACGCTTGCTGCGCGCTATCTTTGGTGAAAAAGCCAAAGACGTCCGTGATACTTCTGTGCGTATGAACGGTGCTACCTCTGGTAAGGTGGTCGACGTCCGCATTTACACTCGCGAACAAGGTCACGAACTCAAATCTGGCGTCTTGATGCAAATCAAAATCTTTGTAGCTGAAATGCGCAAAATCGATGTTGGTGATAAGCTCGCCGGTCGTCACGGTAATAAGGGTGTAGTTTCCCGTATTTTACCAGTCGAAGACATGCCATTTATGGCCGACGGCACTCCAGTTGATATCTTGCTTTCACCAATGGGCGTACCGAGCCGTATGAACCTCGGTCAGCTCTTTGAGACTCATCTCGGTATGGCTGCCAAGGCTCTTGGCTACAAAGTTGCCACCCCGGCCTTTAACGGTGTGCCAGACGAAGTAATCAATAAAGAACTCGAAAAAGCTGGTTTTGACAAAGACGGTCGTGTCCAACTTTACGATGGTCTTACTGGCGAACCATTTAATAGCCGCACTTCAGTTGGTATCATGCATATTCTCAAACTTCACCACATGGTCGAAGACAAGATTCACGCTCGTTCCACCGGTCCTTACACCATGGTTACTCAACAGCCACTCGGTGGTAAGGCACAAAATGGTGGTCAGCGCTTTGGTGAGATGGAGGTCTGGGCACTTGAAGCTTACGGTGCTGCGACTACTCTCCAAGAGATGCTCACTATCAAATCTGATGATGTTTACGGCCGCGCCAAAGCTTATGAAGCCATCATCAAAAACGAGCCGATTGAAGGTCCTAAGTTGCCAGAAGGCTTTAACGTCTTAGTTAAAGAATTCCAGGGCTTGGGTCTCAAAGTTGATTTGCTTGATCATGGCAATACTAATGATGCTAGTGATGTAATCGAACAGACTTCTCGCGAGATTGAACGTTCTCAAGACGATGAACTCATCTATGCCGCTGCTCAATCTGAAGCACGCGAGCAGAACCAAGGTGATTTAGTTGATCTAGACGAAGATCTTGATGCTGAAGGCGCACAAATAATTGAGGCAGATTTTGCCGACCCAGTCGAAGATGAATCTCCGGGAGACGAATTCGACGAAGACGACGGCACAATTGACCTCGGAGAGGAGATGTAATCATGGCTTGGATGGATAATTTTATTAGTGCCAGCGACTTTGATGCAATTCGTCTATCAGTAGCTAGTAAAGAAGATGTTCTCAACTGGAGCTATGGCGAAGTATTAAAGCCCGAAACTATTAACTACCGTACTCAAAAACCTGAACGTGATGGTTTGTTCTGCGAACGTATCTTTGGTCCAGTCAAGGATATCAATCCTCATGACGCCAAGATTAAAGGCGTACGCTCTCGCGAAGCTGCCGTCGATAAAGAAGGCAATCTAGTTACCAAATCAATTGCTCGTCGTGAGCGCATGGGCCACATTTCTTTAGCTGCCCCAGTCGTGCACATCTGGTTTATGCGCGGTACTCCTAGTGCTCTCAGTACCTTGCTTGATCTTACCGTCAAAAATATCGAAAAAGTGGTTTATTTCGCTTCTTATCTGATTATTGATGCTAAGGCTGATAAGATTGAGCAGGTTTTGGCCGATTTAGAGTCTCAAACCGCCGCTGCACGTGACGCTATTGGCTTGCGTTATGAAAAAGCCGTCAAAGAGGAAGGTGTAGACAAAAAAGCTTTAGAAACGGCTAAAAACAAGGAATTAGAGGAATTAGAGGAAGAATACAGCAGTAAAAAACGTACTTTGACCAGCCTCTACAAGGGTGGTGTGATTTCCGAGCTAGATTATCGTAATCTACCTGAGGAATACGAAGATCTCATTACTGTTGAAATGGGTGCTACCGCTATCGAAGCGATGCTCAACGAAATTGACCTCAAGGAGTTAATTTCCAAGCTTCACGAAGAGGCTGACAATTGCAAAGGCCAAAAACAGAAGAAAATCATCAAACGCCTCAAGACGCTCGAAGGCATGGAATCTGCTGGTATTAAACCAACTGATTTGATTCTTTCGGTTATTCCGGTAATTCCACCAGATCTACGCCCGATGATTTCTTTGCCTGGTGGTCGTTTTGCCGCTTCTGATCTTAACGATCTCTATCGTCGCGTGATCAACCGCAACAACCGCCTCAAGAAGCTAATCAGCCTCAACGCCCCAGCGGTAATTTGTCGCAACGAAATGCGCATTCTCCAAGAGGCCGTTGACGCTTTGATCGACAACTCAGCTACTCACGGTTCACGTGCTGCTAGCTCCCAAAACGGTCGTCGCAAACTCAAATCAATCTCCGATCTTCTCAAGGGTAAACAAGGTCGCTTCCGCCAAAACTTGCTCGGTAAGCGTGTTGATTACTCTGGTCGTTCGGTGATTGTCGTCGGCCCAGAGCTCAAGCTCCACGAATGTGGTTTGCCTAAGCAAATGGCCCTTGAACTTTTCAAACCATTTGTAATTAGTTGGCTCGTTCGCAATGAGAAGGCTTCCAATATCCGCGCTGCTTCGCGTATGATTGATGCTGGCGAACCAGTAATTTGGGATGCTCTCGACGAATGCATTAAGGGTAAATATGTGCTCTTAAACCGCGCTCCATCACTTCATCGCTTGTCAGTTCAGGCTTTTCAGCCTAAATTAATTGAAGGTAAAGCAATTCAGCTACACCCACTAGTAGCTAGCGGTTTTAACGCCGACTACGATGGCGATCAGATGGCGGTTCATCTACCTCTATCAAATGCTGCACAAGCCGAAGCTCGTGAATTGATGGCTGCCGATAAAAATCTTTTGAAGCCAGCCGATGGCGCACCAGTACTCGCGATTTATCAGGATGTCGTACTCGGTATTTATTATCTCACCTACGACAAGCCAGGTACTGACACCAAAGACGTTAAAGCCTTTAGCTCCGTTTACGAAGCCGAAATGGCTTATGAGCAGGGTATTATTGCTTTGCAGACGCCAATTCGTGTCTTTACTAAGAAGGAGATTCGCGATACTACCCTCGGTCGCATCTTCTTTAATGAAGTTTTACCAAAGGATTATCCTTACGACAACAACGTTCAGACCAGCAAGCAACTCAAGAAAGTCATGGCTAACATCTTTGACAATTACGGCGCTGATGTCACTGTCAAAACCGCCGACGCCATCAAAGATCTCGCTTTTGAGTATGAAACTATCGCTTCAGTTTCTACCGCTAAGGATGATTACCCAACTTATCCAGAGATTGAAGACTTCATCGCCGAAGGTGATGCTAAGACTGCTTTGATTCAGGAACAATTCGACCAAGGCATGGTTACCGAAGAAGAGCGTTACAATCTCACTGTCGCTAACTGGCGCGAAATCGACAACAAGATTTCCGAATTCTTAAAGAGTAAACTTTCTGAGATGGATACTGATATCGCTGTTATGGTAAACTCTGGCGCGCGTGGCTCAGTTTCCAACATTAAGTTGGCTGCTGCCGAAATCGGTATTCAGGTCGATATTAATAACAATGAGATTGAGCTCCCAGTTAAATCAAGCTTCAAGAAAGGCCTTAACACTCTCGAGTCCTTCATCGTTACTCGTGGTGCTCGTCAGGGTCAGGTATCTACAGCGCTCCGTACTGCCGACTCTGGTTACCTTACTCGTCGCTTGGTAGATGTCGCTCAAGACGTCTTTACGATCGAAGAAGAGGCTGAGGATCCAGGCTTTACGCTCTTCCGTGAAGAGTCTGATTATACTGGCATCAGCTTTGCGGCTCGCCTCAACGGTCGTTATACCGCCGAGTCAATCCCGGGCTACCTAGAAGCAGATCAACTTATTACAAAGGAAATCGCTGATCAAATTGAAAATGACGACAAAATTGAAGCCGTCAAGATTCAATCTGTGCTCACCACTACTGCAGTCAAGGGTATTCCGCGCAAGGCTTATGGTATTGACATGGCCACTCGTGAATTAGTGGCTTCCGCCGAGCCAGTTGGCGTGATTGCTGCTCAGTCACTTGGTGAACCAGGTACTCAGCTGACGCTTGATACTAAGCACAGTTCTGGTTCAGCCGGTTCTGGCGCGATTGCTCGTGGTTTGCCGCGTGTTGAAGAGTTGCTCGAAGCTCGCACTCCTAAGGGTCAAGCTTGGGTTAGCCCAGTAGCTGGCATAGTTGAAGTTTGGGAAGATGGCAATCATTATGTAGCCCAAATTACTCCTGAAGCTGGCGAAACTACACGCTTGCCACTCGAAGGTCGCAAGCCTAAGATTAAGGATGGCGCTACCGTCAAAGCTGGTGAAACTCTCACCAACAAACCACGTGGCGGCGAAGCTCTCAAATCACCTTGTAGTGGTATTGCTGAGCTTACCGACGACGCAATTATCATCGTCGCCAACGCCAGCGCCCCCGTCCGCCTAGAAATTCCTGGCGATGCCGAACTTGTTGTTAAGTCCGGCAGTGCCGTCGAAGCTGGTGATCGCATCACTGCTGGTTCTTTGAACTTACAAGATCTCTTGAAGTACAAAGGCGCCGAAGCTACAGCACGTTACATCATGAATGATGTTACCGCCGTATATGCCGCCCAGGGTCACGAGATTTCTGCCAAACACCTTGAAGTGATTGTGCGTCAGATGTTTAGTCGTGTTTCGATTGATGAACCAGGTGATTCATCCTTTGTCTCTGGCGATATCGTCTCCAAGGCTGCAGTGGTCACCGAAAACGAAGCCTTGGCCAAAGATGGCAAGAAATTAGCCACCTTTACGCCACTACTACTTGGTATCACCAAAGTTTCGATTTGGTCTGACTCCTTCTTATCGGCCGCTTCTTTCCAAGACACCACTCGTGTACTTATCAATGCTGCCATCAATGGTCGCGTTGATCACCTCACTGGTTTGAAGGAAAACGTCATCATCGGCCGCAAGATTCCAGTCGGCACTGGCGTCCACCCCATCGATCAACCCACTCCCGAGGAAATTGAGGAAATTTAAGGGTTGCGTGCGTGGGGGAGGTGTGCTATAATAATTACATTAACTAGACGCAAAGGTAAGTCTGTCTCAGATACTGCCTAAAAGTCTAGTTTCTGTAATGTTAAATTAAAGGGAAAGGAAACAGATGCAAGTCATCATCGGCACCAAAGTTGGTATGACCCAGATCATCGGCAAAGATGGCGTAGTGACCCCAATCACTGTCATTCAAGCCGGACCAGCTACAGTGACTCAGATTAAAACTGTCGACACCGACGGTTATAACGCTGTGCAAGTTGGTTACGGTCCGGGTAAGAATCTGAGCAAAGCCGTGTCTGGCCACGTTAAAAAAGCCGGCGAAAATATCAAACCAAAAATCCTGCGCGAATTCCGTGTCGCAGAGATTCCTGAAATCAAACTTGGTGATCAAATCACCGTCGAAGCTTTCAATCTAGGTGACAAAGTTACTGTTACCGGCACTAGCAAAGGTAAAGGTTTTGCTGGTACTGTCAAACGTCACAATTTCATTGAATCTCGCAACACTCACGGCTTCAAGGGCAATATCCGTAGAGTTGGCTCTATTGGCTCTATGTACCCACAAAAAGTTTGGAAAGGCAAGAAAATGCCAGGTCGCATGGGACACGAACAAGTTACCGTCAAGAATTTGGCCGTGGCTTACATCGACAAAGATAATAATTTAATTGGTCTCAAAGGCGCCGTTCCTGGTCCCAAGAAAAGCGTTGTGACCATCGAGGGAAAGGAGTAATATGGCTACTTTGAATAAAACCGTTTTTGGCCTTTCCGTCAAGAATCATGAACTCATTAAGCTTGCTTATGACGCATATCTTGCCAATTCACGCAGTTCTCACGCCAAGACTCTGAAGCGTGGCGAAGTTCGTGGCGGCGGCAAGAAACCTTGGCGCCAAAAAGGCACTGGTCGCGCTCGTTTTGGTTCCACCCGTAACCCAATTTGGCGTCACGGTGGTGTTGCCTTCGGTCGCACTGGCGAAGAGAACTTCACCAAAAAGATCAGTAAGGCTAATAAGCAACTTGCTATCAAGCAGGCCCTTTCGTTGAAGAATAAAGCCAAGGCTATCACCGTATTAGATGCCGCCGTTAAGTTTTCTGGCAAAACTAAAGATGCTGCCAAATTTATTAAAGATTTGAAGCTTGATGACAAGAATGTTGTTCTCGTAGTTAACGAAAAAACTCCTGAAATTCTCAAATCCACCAATAACCTAAATCACGTCAAGTTGACTCGTGCTACTTATCTCAATGTTTTCGACATCATGAACGCTGACGTTATCGTATTTGAGCCAGAAGCGCTTAAAAGTGCTGAGGCTTGGCTCACCGGAAAGGAGAACGCATAATGGCCGACAAGAAAACTACTAAAGTTACTACCAAAAAGTCCGACGAAGTCATCACCGAACCTAAGTTCGCACCACGTGCTACCGAAAAAACTTACGCCGAGCAACTCAAGCGCACTTACGCCTTCTTCGTTAATAAAAGTATGAGTAAGCAAGCCATCGCCAAACAAATCGCCGAAGATTACAACGTCAAGGTTGTCAACGTGCGCACTTTAATTCGCAAAGGTAAACCAACTCGCTTTAGCCGCGGCAAACACGCCTATCCTGGTACCACTCATCGTCAAGATCACAAATTAGCCTATGTCACTTTGGCAGAGGGTAATTCTATCAAAGTTTTTGACGAAGAAGCTCCCCAGGAAGTGACTACTGATACTACCAAAAAGGCGCCTAAAACCAAAGAGGAGAAGAAATAATGGCTATTAAGACTTATAATCCTACCACTCCGGCACAGCGCCAAAAGACCACTCAAGATTTTGATCAGATTACTACTCGCAAACCGCTCAAATCCTTGACTCGCAAGAAGAAACAAAACGCTGGTCGCAACAACCAAGGTCGCATCACCGTTCGTCATCGTGGCGGCGGCGTCAAGCGTCATTATCGCGTTGTTACCTATAATTTGCCAAAAGATTTAACTTGCACTATAGAGGAAATTGAATATGACCCTAATCGCAGTGCTCGCATTGCTCGCGTCAAAGATCAAAAAGGCACCTACTACTACGTAATTGCCGATACTAGCATGAAAAAAGGTGGTAAATTCACTACTGGTGAAAAAGCTACTATTGAAAACTCTAATCGTCTACCACTTGAGCAAATTCCAGTCGGTACCACGGTCTACGCTATTGAACTCACTCCCGGTCGCGGTGCTCAAATCGCCCGTTCAGCCGGTACCGCAGTTCAATTGATGGCCAAAGAAAATGGTTATGCCACTCTCAAGATGCCATCTGGCGAATTCCGCAAGGTACTCACTACCTGCGAAGCTTCCATTGGCACTGTTAGCAACGTTCAACATCAGAATATTAAGATTGGTGCAGCCGGTCGTCGTCGTCGCAAGGGCATCCGCCCCACCGTACGTGGTGTCGTGATGAACGCTGCCGATCACCCACACGGTGGTGGTGACGGTGGTCGTCACGGTTCTGGCAAAGCTCCCCGCACTCCGTGGGGTCAGCTGGCACTCGGTTACCGTACCCGTCGCAATAAGCAAACTAATAAATATATCGTGCGTAGTCGCCACGAAGGAAAGAGGAGATAAATTATGTCACGTAGTTTGAAAAAAGGCCCCTTTGTGGACTACAAGCTAGACAAAAAAATCAAGGCTCTCTCTGCCGAAGATCGTACCGTTATCAAGACTTGGGCACGTCAATCTACTATTTCTCCTGAAATGGTAGGTCGCACCATCGCCGTTCATAACGGCAAAGTCCATGTCCCAGTTTACATTAGTGAAAACATGGTCGGTCACAAGCTCGGCGAGTTTGCCCCTACCCGTAAATTTAAACGCCACGGTGGCAAAAAAGCCGCTGAAGCTGCTAAGGGAGGTGCATAATCATGACCACTAAATTTGCTCATGCTTACGCCAAGGGTATCGAATGCCAACCGCGCAAAGCTAACGTCGTGGCATCATTGGTACGCGATCGCTATGTGGCTGATGCGATTGTGATTCTTGAACACACCCCTCGTCGTGCAGCTCGTCCTATCTTAAAGGCCATCGAATCCGCCAAAGCTAATTTAATTAATAACTCTGGCGTATCGATTGACCCAAAAACCATTCGTATTGCACGCATTTCCGTCACTGCCGGTACTCGCATGCGTCGTTACGTGCCCGCTTCTCGCGGTCGCGCCTTACCGTTTGAAAAAATCCGCAGCAACATTTTCGTCGAAGTTGCAGGTGAAGAAAAAGCTAAAAAAGCTGCTAAAGAAAAAGCAGCAGAAAAGGAGAAAAAGTAATGGGCCAAAAAGTCAATCCCATCTCTTATCGTCTCCAAATCAGCAAAGACTGGTCGTCTAAGTGGTTCACCCGCAAAACCGACTTCCGCCACTGGTTAGTTGAAGACGCTAAGATTCGCGATATCATCGAGGAGCGCTTTAAGAGCCGCCCGACTATCGCCAAAGTCAAGATTGAACGTTCTGCCAATCTGACCACAATTACCATTTATGCCGCTAAAGTTGGTGCCGTTATCGGCAAACAAGGTGCTGGCATCAATGAAATCCGCAAAACTCTTGAGAAATTTGTCGAAGGGCCAATTCGTATCAACGTCGAAGAAGTCAAGAAACCAGAATTAAATGCCAAGCTAGTCGCCGAGAACATCGGTTTTCAACTTGGCAAACGCATGAATTTCCGCCGTGCTGTCAAGATGGCCTTGCAATCCTCTATGAACGCTGGCGCTAAAGGCGTCCGTATCGAGGTCGCTGGTCGTCTCAACGGTGCCGAAATGTCTCGCCGTGAAAAATTTATCGAAGGCTCCGTACCTCTACACACTTTGCGTGCTGACGTTGATTTTCACGTCTGTCACGCTCCTACCACTGCTGGTATCGTTGGTGTAAAGGTTTGGATCTACAAGGGGGAGAAATAATATGGCAATTCTAAAACCTAAGAAATACCCACACCGCAAAGTTCGTAAAGGCAAAAACAATGGTGTTGCCACTCGTTGCAATACCGTAGCCTTCGGCGACTGGGGTTTGATGTCGCTCGACAACGAACGTGTCACCGCTCGCCAAATCGAGGCTGCTCGCCAGTCCATTACTCGTTACGTCAAACGTGGTGGTAAAATTTGGATTCGTATTTTCCCACATACACCAGTTAGTAAGAAACCACTTGATGTCAAGATGGGTTCTGGCAAAGGCGAACCACAATATGACGTCGCCAAGGTCAAGGCTGGTACTGTAATGTTTGAAATTGCTGATGTTACCGAAGAACAAGCTAGAGAAGCTTTTCGTCTTGCCGGTCACAAATTACCCGTACGCACTAAAGTAATCAAAAGAGAGGAGTTCTAATGGCTCAAACTACACTTATCGGTATTGTTTCCTCCGCTAAGCGTGATAAGACCATCACCGTCTCTATCGCTAGCCGCGAGACTCATCCACTTTACCGCAAACAATACACCAAGACCCGTAAATATACTGCTCATGACGAGAAGAATGAAGCTGGCCTCGGTGACAAAGTTGAAATCACTGCCTGCCGTCCATTTTCTAAGACCAAGAGCTATAAATTAGTCAAGGTCATCGAAAAAGCCCACGGCACCGTTGAGCTCAAAGAAGATGTCGCTGAACCAATCGCGAAAGAGGAGGAAGCCTAATGATTCAACAAGAAACTCGCCTCAAAGTAGCCGACAATAGTGGCGCCAAGGAACTCGGCGTAATCCGTGTTCTCGGCGGCACCCGCGCTCGCTACGCTCGCGTTGGTGATATCGTCACTTGCAGCGTCAAAGAGGCTTCACCTACTGGCAACGTCAAGAAAAAGGCTGTCGTACGCGCCGTTATCGTCCGTACTCGCGAACAAATTCGCCGTCCCGATGGTTCTACCATCCGTTTCGATGATAATGCTGCAGTACTCGTTAATGATGATAAATCTCCCAAAGGTACCCGTGTTTTCGGGCCAGTCCCTAGGGAGCTCCGCGAACGTGGTTTTAACAAGATTATTAGCTTAGCACCGGAGGTACTATAATGGCACAGAATTTAAAAACCGGTGATACCGTCAAAATCATCTCAGGTTCGCACAAAGGCGAATCTGGCAAAATCGTCAAAATGGACCGTTCAAACCACAAGGCCTTAGTCGAAAACATCGGCGTGCGTGAACGTCACGTCAGCGCCGGTCAATTCCGCCAAGCCGGCAAAAAGACTGTTCATCTTGGTATTGACCTGTCAAATCTTAAATTGACTACCGCCGCCAAGCAACCAGAGAAGAAATCTGAAAAGAAAGCTACTAAGACCAAGAAAGGAGCCAAGTAATGTCTGATTATACTCCACGTCTCAAAGAGCTTTATAATAAAGATCGAGCCAAATTACAGAAAGAATTGGGTTTGAAGAATATTAATCAAGTACCAAAGCTCGAAAAAGTTGTCGTATCTTGTGGTGTTGGTAAAAAACGTGAAGACAAGCGCTATACCGAAACTGTCGCGTTAACTCTCGCCAAGATTACTGGTCAAGCTAGTACTTCGCGTTTAGCCAAGAAATCTATTGCTACATTCAAGATTCGCAAAGGTATGGGTGCGCCGGTTGGCTACCTCACTACTTTACGCAATGACAAAATGTATGAATTTGTTGATCGCTTGATCAATGTCGCCTTGCCACATGTACGTGATTTCCACGGCGTCAGCCGCAAATCATTTGATGGTCAGGGCAATTACAGCCTCGGCTTTACCGAGCAAACCGTCTTCCCGGAAATCACTTTCGAAGACGCCGCTGTATTGCACGGTTTAGAAGTTACATTTATTATTAAAAATGGTTCAAAAGAAGGGAGCACTAAATTGTTAGAACTATTTGGTATGCCATTTGAGAAGGAGGGCAAATAATATGGCCAAGAAATCTGCCGTTCTTCGTGATGCCAAACGTCGCAAGATGTACGAAAAATATCAAGCTAAGCGCGCCGAGCTCAAGGCTAAGGGTGACTTGGAAGGTTTGCAAAAACTACCACGCAACTCTAGCCCCACTCGTCTCAAAAACCGCGATATGTTAGATGGTCGTCCTCGTGGTTATATGCGTTATTTCGGTCTTAGCCGTATTAACTTTCGCGAAAAAGCTAGCAAGGGTGAAATCCCTGGTGTAACCAAGAGTAGTTGGTAGAAAGGAGCAATATGTCATTACAATCAACCGATCAAATCGCTGACCTCATCACTCGCATTCGTAATGCTATTATGGTGGGTAAAAACGAAATCTCCGTTCCTACCAGCAAACTCAAAGTCGCCATATCTGAGAGTTTGAAAAAAGCCGGCTATATTGCCGACTACAAAGTTGAAGACGCCAAACCACGTGGCATTCTTCACGTCACCATCAATAACACTGGCGCCAACCCACGTATTACTGAAATCAAAAAAATCAGCAAACCCGGTCGTCGCGTTTATAGCGCCGCTGCAGATATTCCTACCGTCAAATCTGGTCGTGGTATCGTCCTAATTTCCACCAACAAGGGAATTATGACCGGCAGCGAAGCCAAAAAATTACGCCTAGGCGGTGAAATTTTAATCAAGGTTTATTAATTTAATAAAGGAGAAGATATGAGTCGTATCGGAAAACAACCCATCGAAATTCCGGCGGGAGTGACAATCACGGTCGGCGACAGTGAAATTACCGTCGCAGGCCCTAAAGGGTCGCTCGTCGTCCCGGTCCAACCAAATACTAAAACCGAGGTCAAAGATGGCCAGATTGTCGTCACCCGCAAAGACGACGAACCCAAGTCACGTGCTTGGCATGGCCTACAACGCGCCTTACTTAATAATGCTGTTACCGGCGTCACCAAAGGTTTTGAGAAAAAACTTGAAGTCAACGGTGTCGGTTTCCGTCTATCTGGCGGTGGTCAGCAAATTGAGATGGCACTTGGTTTTTCACATCCAGTTAAATATACTGCGCCACAAGGTGTCGAACTAAAGACCGACAAAATGATTATCACTGTTTCTGGTATTGATAAACAAAAAGTTGGTCAAGTTGCCGCTGAAATTCGCAGTCTCAAAAAGCCAGAACCCTACAAAGGCAAAGGCATTAAATATGTCGACGAAGTGATTCTTCGCAAGGCAGGAAAGGCAGGTACTAAATAATGAAAGCTATTTATCGCGCTAATCGCACTCGCGCCAAAATTCATGGTACCGCCAAACGCCCACGCCTTACTGTCAATATTTCCAATAAGCATATCGTTGCTCAACTCGTTGATGACGACAAAGGTGTTACCTTGGCTTACGCTACTACTATCGGTAGTAATCTCAAAGGTACTAAAACCGAATTAGCTGCTGCTATCGGTAAGGAAATCGCCGAAAAAGCCAAAAAAGCTAAGATCAAAACCGTTGTTTTCGATCGTGGTTCATTAATTTACGCTGGTCGCTTGTCCGCTCTCGCCGACGCCGCCCGCAAAGAAGGATTGGAGTTCTAATATGCCTGAAGAAAAAGCAAAAGTTATCAATAAATCCGGCACCCTCAAGATGACCGACGAAGTCGCTGCCAGCAAAGAGACTCGTGATATTTCTGGCCGCCGCATGAATCGTCGTGATCGTCGTGGCCGTGGTCGCGAAGAGCGTGCCCCCAAAGAGTTTGAAGAAGTCACTATTAATATCGACCGTGTTTCTCGTACTGTTAAAGGTGGTCGCCGCATGCGTTTTAAGGCCCTCGTAGCCGTCGGCAACCACAAAAACAAAGTCGGTATTGGTGTAGCCAAAGGTGCTGATGTTACTTCCGCCGTGCAGAAAGCTACCGCTGTTGCTAAGAAAAACTTAGTCGAATTTGCTATGGATGGTGAAACCATCTGTCACGAAGTCGAGACCAAATCTACTGGTGCTCACGTATTGATGAAGCCAGCTGCTCCTGGTACTGGTGTTATTGCCGGTGGCGTAGTGCGTTCAATCATTGGTCTCACTGGTGTTAAAAATTTGATTTCCAAATCTCTTGGCTCTACCAATAAAGTCAACATTGCTTATGCTGTAATCGAAGGCTTAAGACAGCAAGTACCACGTTCTGATTGGGTAAGTGCCGACAAAGCCACCAAAAAAGCGCCTGCTAAGAAAGCGCCCGCCAAGAAGGAGGACAAATAATGAAATATAACGAATTAACTGTTAATAAAAATACTCGTCCTACTCGCAAAGGTCGTGGTATTTCGGCCGGGCAAGGTAAAACCGCTGGTCGTGGTACCAAAGGTCAGAAATCTCGTACTGGCCATCGCAAAATGCCAGCTACCTTTATGGGTGGCCAAAAAGCCTTCATGCAAGCCGTGCCAAAACTCAAAGGCTTTAAATCTATTCATGAAAAGGCCACTATAGTTTACACTGATCGCTTAAATGGTTTGACCGGCAAGATCGACAATTTCACCCTTGCTGACAAACAACTCATCGAGAATCCGTTTAAGAAGGTCAAAATCATCTCTCGTGGTGAATTAACTGCTAAAATTGATCTCAATACTCAATTTGCTAGTAAAACCGCAGTTGAAGCCATCAAAAAAGCTGGCGGCTCCTTTACTAAGGTTGCCGTACCAAAACGTTTGAAGCGCGAAACTAAAGACAACAAATAACAATTGTGGTACAATAGTAGAAGTATATGAATTTCAAGAATATTTTCCGGTCGTTCAAAAACAAGGATATGCTAAAGCGTATTTTGGTGATTTTTGGCATTATCGTTGCCTATCGCTTGCTCGCACATATCCCAGTGCCTTTGGGCGATGCTGCTACTTTCAAAGACGCCATCTCCAATCTCATTGCTCAATCTGACTTTGGTGGCTTCATCAACTTGATTTCTGGCGGTGGCTTGACTGCATTTTCGATTATTCTTGTCGGTCTTGGTCCTTACATCACCGCCTCGATCGTCATCCAGCTTCTCACTAAGGCTATACCTAGCCTAGAAGAATTGTCGCGTGACGGCGAGACTGGTCGTCGCAAAATCAACCAGTGGACGCGTATTGTTACTGTGCCATTAGCAATCATTCAGTCTATTGCTTACATCTTTATTCTTTATCAATCAGTCACATCATCAGGGGCTACACTAAGTTTCGAACCAACCACTGCCGACTGGGTGCTCTCTGTGATTGCCATGACTGCTGGCTCTACACTCTTGATGTGGTTTGGTGAATTAATCACTGAGCAGGGCATTGGTAATGGTATTTCTATGATGATCTTTGCCTCTATTATTTCCCAGCTTCCCGCCACTCTCACCACGCTTGGCAACGCCCTCTTTGACACTTCCGCTGGCACCTTACAACTATTTGGTTGGTTTGAGTTGCCAGTCAACCCAACTATCTTCTGGATCTGTCTCGGTTTCGTCGTCGCCATGCTAGTAGTAATTTACTTTCTGGTCAAGATTAACGAAGCACAGCGAATTATCACCATTAATTACGCCAAACGTGTCCATGGTAATAGTAGCTATGGTGGTATCAAATCCATCTTGCCAATCAAACTCATCGCCGCTGGTGTAATTCCCGTCATCTTTGCTACTGCCTTCCTTTCTTTGCCGTCACTAATGGGTCAAGTTATGGTCTCGGCCAATCCTAATAACAGTTTTGGTGCTACACTAGTCAGTCTCTTTTCTGCGCCCTCCGCCAATACTTACGCTAATATGTATCCAAATGGCCTAACCGCTCAATGGTTCTTCTACCCGGTGATGTATTTCTTGTTAGTAGTATTATTTACTTATTTCTATACTTCTATTATCTTCAACACTCGAGAAATCGCTGATAATCTGCAAAAACAAGGCGGCTTCATTGAGGGCGTTCGCCCTGGCCTCAAAACCGCCGATTACTTATCTCGTATTATCAATCGTCTCAATCTCTTCGGCTCCATCGCGCTTGGTTTGATTGCGATGTTGCCATTTATTACTGATTATATCTTCATTATCATCACTGGCGCACCGATTGGTCTATCGATTTCGGGTACTGGTCTCCTTATCGTGGTCACCGTTGCCCTCGAAAGCATCCGCCAGCTCAATTCCCGCGCGTTAATGGTAACTTATGACGAGTACGAATAATATGTTTACGGGTGGAAAATTCAAAATTAGACGCTTCAAAGGTTATATCCCTCGCATTTTGTGGGGGCTATTAGGGCTTGCTGCTATTCTATTTCTACTCCGCGTGATGATTTGGGAAGGGAATTATTACCACGACCAAGAGGGCAGTGAGCGCGCTTCGTCCAACATTGTCGCTAATGATAATGTTGATGAAACTGAGGTTACTGAAGATGATTTAAATAATTATACCGTAGCTCCTGATCGTCCGCGTTTTCTTATTATTGAAAAATTAAATATCAAAGCACGCGTTCTCGAAGTAGGCATTAATAACGAAGGCGAACTTGCCACACCGCGTAGTATTTTTGACGTCGGTTGGTATGGCTTATCTGCTAAACCAGGCGAGCCCGGCACTATGTTGATAGATGGTCACAATGGTGGCCCCACTAAAGTCGGTGTCTTTAAATATACTCCTTCGCTCAAGGAAGGCGACATTATTACTATTGAGCGTGGCGATGGCGCTATCTTCAACTACTCAGTCGTCGACAACGTTACTATATCATTAGATGATGCTGACGCCTATATGGAGACCGCCCAACAAAGCCCAGTCGAAGACGCCACCGAGTCGCTTACCTTGATTACTTGTACCGGCGAATGGTCACAACCTCGCCAAACCTATCTTTCTCGTCAATTTACGCGTGCCGTGCGCACCGAATAGTTCTTGACACTTTTATCATAAGCGCGATATAATAGTCGCATGAACAAGCTTAAGGTTACATGTTCTGTTCTGATGCTTACCTTTTTGGTGAGTATTTTTTCTTGTTCTGTTTATGCCACTCAGGCTAGCACTGATACAGAAGTAGATTTAAATGTAGCTACAGTCATTAATATCTCTACACCAGACACTACTACCATTAATTGTGCTAGTCTTAATACTCTATGTACTGCTAATACTACTGTTACTGTCGGTACTAATAATATTACTGGCTATACTTTACAGTTAAATGCCACTTCTGGTTATTCTAATAGTCTTACTAATGCTGCTACTAGTGAAACTATTCCAACACTTACTGGAGCCTATGCTTCAGGTTCCTTTCCCACTAACTATTGGGGCTATACTGGTGGTCTAGATAAATCCGGAGAAACTGGAGGACTTAACTGTTCTGCTAACTATTGTCCTATTCTCGCTTATCAATCTGATGATTCTAACTATGCACCAAATCATGCTATTAAAGTCACTGATGCTCCCGCTACTGCTTCTAACACTACTATTACCTTTGGTGCTAAAGCTGATATTACTAAGCCTTCGGGGACTTATTCTACATCAGTAACCTTTACTGCTGTGACTAACTATGTTCCTCATCCCATCACAGACGGTATGGATATGCAAGATATCACAGCTAATATGTGTGCAGATACTCCGCTATATTCTGAATCCAACACTACCTACACCGTAGTAGATACCCGTGATAATGAAGAATATAAAGTAGCTAAATTAGCAGACAATAACTGTTGGATGTTAGACAATATGAGACTAGACCTTACTAACTCTACTGTTATTAACTCCCTCACCACCACTAATACCAACGTAGATTCTACTTCTCTCACATCTCTTAAGAGCGGCAACCGTGCCGCAGGAGACAGATACGCTAGTAGCGGCTTTGAAATCTGGGATTCTAGCCATACTTCAAATCCCTACAACCAAGCCAAAGCCAATGCTGATTATAAAAACACTGTAGCTTCAGTTACTTATGGCTCTGGTTCTGGTAAGATAGGTGTCTATTATAACTACTGTGCCGCTTCGGCTGGTAACTATTGCTATAACCAAAATGCTGGCGTAGATGATACTAGCACTCTTCAAGATGCCCAGTATGATATCTGCCCTAAGAATTGGCGCATGCCTACCTCCACTAGTAGCGGTGAATACCAAGCCTTACTTACCGCATACAATGACAATCAAACTGCTACCGATTCCGGCAGTCTCCAATACAACCTGTCTACGCCGCTTTCTGGCTACTTCAACAGTGGCTCGGCGCACACTCAGGGTAGCTACGGCAGCTTTTGGTCTTCTACTTGGGGCAATAATGCTAACGATATGAGATACCTCTACGTCAATGCTAGCTATGCCTATCCGTCCAATTACTACAATCGCAGCCGCGGCTATTCAGTTAGGTGCTTAGTTCCCGGCACCTAAAATTCCTAATAAAACCCCTTTACAAACCCTGAAATCTGTGCTACACTAAGAAAGTAATTTATGGCTAGCCAAAAAGAAGTGATTAAACTCACAGGGCACGTTGTTGAGGCGTTGCCCAACACTCAGTTTCGAGTGGAGCTTGAGAATGGTCATACAATTATCGCGCACATGAGCGGTAAAATGCGCAAAAATTATATCCGCTTAGTGCCAGGCGATAAGGTAGAGGTTGAGTTAACTCCTTACGATCTTACGAAGGGTAGAATCAGCTTCCGCCTTAAAGATTAATATCAACCGTTGTGGTTATAATTACGACGCTATATCTCGAGAAGTGTTGTAAAAATCACAACATTAAACGAAAGGTTTTTATACACTATGAAAGTACGTGCTAGTGTTAAAAAAATTTCTCCTGATGACATTATTGTCCGCCGCAAGGGTGTACTTCGTGTCATCAATAAGAAAAAACCTAAAAATAAGCAAAGGCAGGGTTAAGAAAATATGGCAAGAATTGCAAGCGTTGTCATCCCTTCCGATAAGCAAGTGTGGATTGCCCTCACTTATGTTTATGGTATCGGACAGACAACATCAAAAGCCATCCTTGCGGAGGCTAAAATCGAGCCTACCACTCGGGTGAAAGATCTCACCGAGGCTGACGAACAAAAAATCAACGACATTATTTCCAAGAAATATACCGTCGAAGGTGATTTGAAGCGCCTCGTGACTAACAATATCAAACGTATCAAGGATATCAATTCCTACAAAGGTATCCGCCACAAGGCGAAATTACCGGTCAACGGTCAACGTACTCGTACGAACGCACGTACTCGTAAGGGTAAAGCTATCGCGGTCGGTGGCGCACAACCTAAAGCAGCGAGTAAAACTTAAGGAGAGTATATGTCAGAAGAAGAAATCAAGCAAACTACTACTGATGCTCCTGAAGCTACCGCTGAAGCGACTCCTACCCCCAAGGTCAAGAAGGCTAAAAAGGGTAAGCGTGTCGTCAATCACGGTCAGGTGCACATCAAAGCCACCTTTAATAATACTATTATTACCGTTACTGATCAAAAAGGCGAAGCTTTGGCTGCTTCATCAGCCGGAGCCAACGGTTTTCGTGGTTCCAAGAAAGGCACCGCTTACGCCGCTGGCGTAGCTGCCGAAAAAGCTCTCGAAGTCGCCAAAAAAGATCATAGCATGCATACTGCTGACATCTTTGTCAAAGGTATCGGCTTAGGTCGCGACAGTGCTATTCGTACTGTCGCCAACGTCGGCATCACTATTAATAGCATCACCGACACTACCCCTATCGCACATGGCGGTGTGCGTCCTAAAGGAGAAAGGAAACCATAATGGCACGAGATAAATCACCAATTGTCAAACAGAGCCGTCGCGAAGGTTATGCCTTAGCTCCCAAGGCTCACAAAATCATGGCCAAGAAACCAGGTATCCCTGGTGAACATGGCGACATGCGTCAACGCGGTGGCAGTCTATATCTTACTCAACTCCGCGAAAAGCAAAAAGTTCGCCGCATGTATGGCCTGCTCGAAAAACAATTCGCTAAATTAATGAAAGAAGCCCAAAAGGCTGACGGCCTCACCGGTACCAAGCTCCTTGAGTTCTTGGAACGCCGTGCCGATAACGTCGTTTATCGTGCTGGTTTTGCCGCTACCCGTCGTCAAGCTCGTCAATTAGTCAGTCACGGCCACTTCCTTTTGAATGGTCGTCGTATTGATATCCCATCAATTCGTTTAAATCCAGGCGACAAATTAGAAGTCAGACCACGTTCCGCCAAAACCGAATATTTCAAGAATCTTGAAAATATCGTTGGCGCCAACAACCAACCGCTCAGCTGGATGAAGAGCAACCCTAAGAAAATGGTTATCGAAATCACTGGACTACCGAAGCGCGAAGAGGCTGAGGTGGGCATTAATGAACAATTAATCGTTGAGTACTACTCACGCTAAAGGAGAAGAAATATATGACTACAAAAGCTATTCACGAAGCAAAATTAGCAGAGGTCAAGGAACTCGGCGAAAACAGTGCAGAATTTGTCATCAAGCCACTTTACTATGGCTACGGCAACACTCTCGGCAATTCCTTGCGTCGCGTTTTGCTCTCTAGTATCAAAGGTGCCGCTATCACCGCTTTCAGTATCGAAGGCAGCACTCATGAATTCACTGCCATTCCTGGCATTCGCGAAGATGTTGTTGATATTATGCTCAATCTCAAGAATATCCGTTTCAAGGTTCACAGCGACAAACCAGTTGAACTCAGCCTTGAAATCAAAGGCAGCAATCAAACCGAAAAAGATGGCGATCCTCGCGTGGTTGCTGGCGACATCAAGCTTCCTGCTGATGTCGAAATCGGTAATCCTAACCAAGTCATCTGTCACATCGACGACCCTAAATTCGTCCTCAAGATGCGTTTTGTCGTCGAAAACGGTGTTGGCTACCTCTCTATGAGCCAATCTGCTAAGGAAAAAGTCCACAGCGACATGATTTCAATTGACGCGGTCTTTAGCCCAGTCCTTCGCGTTCGCTATAAGGTTGAAAACACTCGCGTTGGCCAAGATACCAATCTGCAGCAACTTTCAATTACTATTGACACCGATGGCACTATTACACCTAAAGAAGCCTTCGAGGAAGCTGCTGCAATCCTCGTCAATCAATATTCCGCTCTCGCTGGTGGCACCACTGTTGAATCTGGTGTTACTCCAGGTAGCGAAACTACTGACGAAGAAGTCGGCTACAACGTGCCAATCGAAGATTTGGATCTTTCCGCTCGCACCACTAATGCTTTACTTAATAATAATATCCAAACCCTCCGTGAACTCATTGCGCTCTCTGAGCAAGACATGAAAGAACTCCGCGGTTTTGGTAGTAAGGCCTTAGACGAAGTTAAAGAAAAGATAACGGAGTTAATTTAATATGCATCGCCACGGATATAAAGGCCGCAAATTCGGCCGTGAGACCGATCAACGTCGGGCATTAATGCGTGGGTTAATGTGCTCGTTAATCGAAAATCAATCAATCACCACTACTCTTGCCAAGGCTAAAGAGATGCGTCGTGGTACCGAAAAACTAGTTACGCTCGCCAAAAAGGGCGGGCTAGCCAATCGCCGCTTAATCATCTCTCGTCTTGATAATATCGATACCGCCAACTTCTTAATGGATGTCGTTGCACCCCAAATCAAGCGCGATTCTGGTTACTTACGCATTGAGCGCGCTGGTTTTCGCAAAGGCGATCACGCCGAACTCGGCACCATCTCTTTTGTTGACGAAATCGACCCTGAGTTTAAACCCAAGAAGGAGGCTAAATAATGAAAACTTATAGCCAAAAATCATCCGAAATCAACCGTGAATGGTTCGTTATTGATGCTTCTTCTATGCCACTAGGCAAACTTGCCGTCATCATTGCTGACAAATTGATGGGCAAAAGCAAAGTTACTTATACGCCACATATCGATAATGGCGACTATGTAATTGTTGTAAACGCCAAAAAAGTTCAAGTTAGCGGCAATAAAATGACCGACAAGATGTATCGCCGCCACAGTGGTTACCCAGGCGGACTCAAAGAGCTCAAACTCGAAGAGGTTATCGAAAAAGACCCCGCTCACGTTATTAAAAACGCCGTCAAGGGAATGTTACCAAAGAATAAACTTGCCGCTGAACGTTTGAAGCGCCTCCGCGTTTTTGCTGGCGCCGAACACACTCATGCTGCACAAAACCCAAAGGAGATTAAATAATGACCGCTGCTAAGACTAAATACACTTATGGGCTCGGCCGTCGCAAAGCTGCCACTGCTCGTGCTCGTCTTTTTGCCGGTAAGGGTAATATTACTATCAATGACAAACCAGCGCTAGAATATCTCTCTGGCAACAAAACTTACCTTGCCGAAATCACCGATTCGCTAGCTCTAGTGGAAAAACAAAATGCCTTTGATATTACTGTCAAAGTTGCGGGTGGTGGTTTGGCTGGCCAAGTCGACGCTATCAGACTAGCCATTTCTAAGGCTCTAGTGACTGAATTTCCCGATTTGCGCCCTGTACTAAAGAAAGCTGGCTTCTTGAAACGCGATCCGCGCGAAAAAGAACGCAAGAAATACGGCTTGCACTCAGCCCGTCGCCGCGAACAATTCAGCAAGCGTTAAGCTTATTTACAAAAAATACCCTTACTCATAAGGGTATTTTTGTTTTAAATCCATTTAGCTAATCTTTTATACTCTTCTGAATCCTTATCGTAAGAATCTAGGATATCTTGGGTATAAGTTTTGCCATTTTTGATATTTAAAGTTTCTACCTCTGGTAAAGCGGCCAACAGTCGAATTACTGCTTCATCTGTATCGATAGTAGTCATTGACGATTTGTCATTATTAAAGGAATGAACTCTCAATTCTTCGTACACAAAACGCTTAATTCCGGCTTGCAAGCAGTATTTCAAACAATTTTCGCAGGTTGCCATTTGATTATAAATCGTGCAACCTTTTAAATCTCGTTTAGCAAAAAGCACCGCGTTCATCTCAGAATGAATGGCAAAATAGTATTTCATCGGCCTATCTTCTAGGGTTAATTTCGACTCATCAGCGCCTTGTGGTAAACCGTTGTAGCCACAAGAAACAATCCTTCTATCTCGATCGACAATCACACAACCATTTTTGGAAGACGGATCCTTGGATTTCTGCGCCACCGCATGCACGACAGACATAAAGTATTCATCCCATTCCTTTTTCGAAGTTGCCATTATTCCTCCTTTTTTATACCGACAATTATACACTATTTTTAAAAAGTATGCTATAATACTCGTGGGGAGCACTTTGGGGCATTAGCTCAGTTGGCTAGAGCGCTTCAATGGCATTGAAGAGGTCATCGGTTCGAATCCGATATGCTCCACCAATTTTAGGCCGTGTTTGCCCCTTGGGAACGCTCCAGGGCGGCGAACGAAGTGAGACGCCGTGATAGCTCAGTGGTAGAGCACTTCCATGGTAAGGAAGGGGTCCCGAGTTCAAGTCTCGGTCACGGCTCCATTTTATTATGACACGAAAACACAATAATTTATTATATAACCCACCCAAATGCTGGGTTGGTGACAGCCAAAAAATCTCTTATCCAACCAGAGAAGAGGCCGAAATTGCCGCCAAAGTCGCCGAATACGACCACCACGTCAAATTAGACGTTTATAAATGCGAGTACGGCGACCACTGGCATCTTACTGGCAATAAGCATAAACCTATTGACAATTCTTAAAATAAACCTTAAAATAAAAGTATATTAAACAAGGAGTTATATTATGTCACCAACAGCAGCAGCCTTGACCGGGGCGGGTCTTTTGACTTTCTTCCTCATGGTCATTGCATTCTACGTTCTCGTAGTAATCGCAAGCTGGAAAATTTTTGAAAAGGCGGGAGAAAAGGGTTGGAAGGCTCTCATCCCAGTCTATAATGTCTACATTTTATATAAAATTGTCGGCATGTCTACCTGGTTCTGGGTTTGTTTGGCCGTCGCAGTTATCGCTGAAGTCGTGTCAATGGTTTCTACTGGCAACACCACACAAGAAATCACCACCGAGACTCAATTGAGCCCAGTGGTTGTCTTGACTGTTTGTGTCGAGTCTATCTTGTTCTTGATTGTAGAAGTTATGTATGCCATTCGCACTGCCAAAGCTTTTGGCAAAGGCGGTGGATTTGCCGTTGGCTTGTTCTTCTTGCCAAATATCTTTTGGTTAATCCTTGGTTTTGGCAAAGCCAAATACAACAAGAAGGTCGCCTTGCAAAAATAAGCTCATTAAAAAGCTCCGGTTTAATGCCGGAGCTTTTTTAATCTTCCGGTTCTATTTTATATAAATAAAAAGCGCCGACTTTTTTCTCTTCTGTTACTTCAGGCACATCAAATGCATTGGAAATAAAATATAAAGTTTTGTCTAGGCGATTTGCCTCGGCTTGAATTTTGCGATAAATTGATCTAATGTGTAAAGATTCGGCAAACGCATAAATCACCGTGGTGTCAGTAGGGAACTGAAAAGTGTAAAAATTACGACATTTGACCTTGACTTTGCGGTTTTTGCGAAAACGCCAGTTTGCCATTAATGCCAAAATTGGATTAATTTCTATACCCAAGCACTTCGCGCCAGTTTTATTAGCCTCCTCTAAAATGCCGCCATCACCTGAACCCAAATCTATCAACAAATCTTTTTCGCTCATTTTATAAAGTTCCGAAAAGGCTTTAGGCAATTTGTCTCTCAGAGTAGGTACATACGGCGCCCCAGTCAAACCAGTCACCAAAAACACCCCCACTATCAGAACTACCGCTATAATGATTACTAGTACCAACACTCCGAGCACTGCGTTCATAATATTATTATACCGCATTTTTCAAATATGTTAAATTTTGCCAAAAAACTCTTGCTTTTTTGGCTGAAATGAGTTATGCTTATATTAAGATATAAAAACAGCTTAAGATTTAAGCATAGAAAGGAATTAAATCAAATGGCACAAGCAAAAATGTTAAGTCAAAAAAGCACTCTGCGAGGCTTTACTATCATCGAGGTGGTTTTGGTGCTTGCTATCGCCGGCCTTATTTTCTTGATGGTCTTTATCGCTCTCCCAGCTCTGCAGCGTAGTCAACGTGATACTCAGCGTCGCGACGATTTGGCAAGGGTCGCAACAGCAATAAACAATTACTCATCTAATAATAATGGCGCTTTGCCCACTACAAGCACTTTTGCGGTTAATACCACCACCCTCAACCATGGCGCCAATCAGCGAAATACTGCCACAGGATTAGTGTCTAATTACCTCAATGAAGCTTCCGCTACCACTAATTCTTTCCTTGATCCAGATGGTACACCATACGGTGTCGCTATCGCATCTGGTGCACTAACCGTAAATGCTGGAGCAGTAGACCATATAATTCATGTTCAAACTGGTACTCATTGCGGCACTGAAGGTCAAGCGGCAGCTCTTAACAATCAACCACGTAAATACTCCGTTCTTTACATCCTTGAAAACGGTGTTTATTGCGCAGACAACAGCTAACATTAATCCTTTCGAAAATAGAAGCCTTTGTGGCTTCTATTTTTTTAAAAAATGAAAAACCCTCGACTTTATCCAATACCGGAGTCGAGGGTTTTAAAGAACGAACCGGTTTATCTCGTAACGTTGAGGTCCCAGATCCACAGATCTAGACCATAATCAGCGTCAGTCAGTACCGCCATGAACCGGCTTCCTGGAGCGACAATCAATTCGGGATTGTCTGCTTCAACCAGGACTCTTTGGGCGTCTTTGCAGCTCTGCCAAATGTGGTCTTCATGAAGCTGGCACACTTTGATGGCACAACCATCTGCGTACCTTTTGATAAGAGCAGACAAAACTCTGAAAGTGATTTTGTCTTCTCCTTTAAAGAGATCATCGAATACCTTTGTATCCGATGCAAATCCACACGCATCCGTTTCCGCATACAAAATAGCACTGCAAAGAATGCTCCACAGTCCATATAACCTTCTATCCTCTGCACCCTCGAGCGCATCAAGGATATCACTGCTTGGGTTTTCTCCCGTTAATTCCAATCTTTCTGTCATTTCCTTCTCCTTACGTACAAGGCCCGCCGGCACTAACTTCATTAACTGCCGCGGGTATTCCACGGTCTAGCCTAGCTGCTCTCACCATGTAGTAGCCAAGCTAGACCGTAGAATATATTAATCACAGAAGAAAAAACGCAAATTCTAAGATAAACACTCATTTTAACGTCCCAGTTAATCTCTATAAAATCAACTTCTTTTATTATATCACAGATTACTAAAAAAGTCAAGCAAAATTACCCCCTCTATAAACAAACTATATCCTTGTTTTTTTAATTTTAGTTTGCTATAATAAGCTCATGCGGGCGTAGCTCAGTTGTTTAGAGCGCTTCCTTGCCAAGGAAGAGGTCGTGAGTTAGAGTCTCATCGCCCGCACCATGTATTTGGGCATCTATATGGAAATTTTACTGCAATTTATTCTACTAGCTGCTGGATTCGTTTTCCTAATCAAGGGCGCTGATTGGCTTGTCGATGGCGCTTCTTCTGCAGCTTCCAATTTCAAAGTTAGTAAACTTCTAATCGGCCTTACTATAGTGGCTTTTGGCACCGGCGCCCCAGAGCTCGCGGTGTCTTTTTCTTCATTTTTCAATGGTAGCACCGATATTCTAATTGGTAACGTCATTGGTAGCAATATCATCAACGTACTCCTACTCATCGGTATTGCGGCCATCATTTGCCCTATCAAAGTCAAAAAAGACACTGTTTCTAAAGAATTACCTCTGCTCCTTTTAATTTCCACTGCTTTGATAATTTTACTTCTAGATGTTGATCTATCTGAGGCAGTTATTAATACCTTCTCTCGCGCTGACGCTATTATTTGCCTGCTTTTCTTTGGTATTTTTCTCTATTATCTCATCTCTCTTGCTCGCAAAAACAAGAAAGAAGCCAAAAAGGTCGAAAAACCCAAATATAAACTCGGCAAATCTATCCTATTTGTCTTGGTTGGCCTAGCTGGTATCGTTGCCGGTAGTGAACTTGTAGTGAATTCCGCCTCTACTATTGCTTCTACCGTCGGTATATCTGAGCGTATCATTTCGCTTACTATCGTCGCTCTGGGTACCTCTCTGCCCGAGCTTGTCACCACTATCACTGCCGCCAGAAAAGGCGAAAACGATCTTTTGATCGGCAATATCGTTGGCAGTAATATCTTTAACATTTGTATTGTACTTGCTTTGCCGGTTCTTTTCTCCGGTGGGATCACGCCAGATAACTTCGAAGTTATCGATCTTACGATGTTAATTCTTTCTTCGTTCTTGATTTGTATTCTAGCGAGGCGAGGGCACGAAATTTCTCGTATCGACGGAGCATTGATGCTTATTATCTTCTTTATCTATTATGGTTATCTGGGCTACGGGGCTTTAGCAGTATAAAAGTATAAAAATCCCCCTAAGCTCGGCTCAGGGGGATTTCGCTCTCCAAGAGAGCCACCATAGAAGGGGGAATTATCTTAAAACCAAATCTGGCCACCGATTATCCAGGGGCCATCTTCGAGCCTCTGAACGCGCTCCAGTATTGCCCTTGAGTTCTTATACAGCAAGTCATCCTGAACTTGTGTTATTTCTTTTTTACCTAAGAACTTCAAGGCCTCTTCGCTTGTACTCAAGGTATTCACGCAGACAGTACTACCTCTTAATTTAGCACACGCTAAAATAAATAGAAAATTTTCTTTCTCGTTCAAGTTCTTTTTTAACCCATAAATGAAGTTAAAGATTAGTTGCTCTTCTTCTGGCGTTAAAGTGCGTCTAAGCACTGTCCAGAAAATAGCCATTCTTTCTTTCTTATATGGTTCTTTTGGTTCTTGCTCATATTTTCCGAGCAAATCATCCAAAAACTTTTTTACCTTTATGGTCCTTTCCATCTCGTTGTATATTCCCGTCTTCTCTAAATCTACCATTGCCATTTTTTCATCCTCCTCGCAAAAATCCAAAAGTACCCTATATCCCTTCTATTTTAAAGGTACTTTTATCAAAACGATAAACTAGTTTTATCATTATACAACAAACTGCCCCAAAAAGCAACCATTAGCATCGTTAGTATTGACATTTATCAAGATACATGTTAATATAAAAAGACCCGTTATTTTTAGTTATTCACCAAGGGAGGTGGAATATGAACCTTATTATTCAGCAATTTGCGGACAATTGGAATGAGGAACATCCAGATTTCCTCTTTCAAATCGAAGGCCCAGCAAATAAACCCTTCGAAGTAAACGTTAGATATCCTGTAGGCAGATGCTATGGGTATTTCATCAACAATTTCAAAAGATGGAGCGATTTCGTCTCTGAAATTGATGAAAAATCCAAAGGTATCTTGATAGTTACTTCGGGCAAAGAGTTGTTTGCTCGCGGTATCATAGAAATCAAGGTCGCTTGCCAGTCGCCAGATTTTGACCCTGTCGTAGTGACTGAAATCCTGGCCTGGATAGGCAAAAAATTGTCTCCGCATAAAAAAGCGTCAATTACGACTAGAGTCTCTGAAAGATAACAGAGACTCGCCAGCCCGCTAAAGCGGGCTTTTTTCTGTCCAAATTTCCTTATGTATGCTATAATAAAACCATAAACAGGAGAATAAAATGGTAATATTAATTATCTGTGGGGTTGTCCTCATTTTAATCGCCCTTTTCTGGGGTACTTACAACAGTTTGGTTAAGCTCAACGAGCGCGTCAACGAAGCCTGGTCAGACATCACTGTCCAACTCAAATATCGCGCTGATTTGATTCCTAATCTTGTCGAGACCGTCAAGGGTTATGCCAAACACGAAAAAACCGCTTTTGAAAACGTCACCGCTGCTCGTAGCGCTGTGATGAGTGCCAAATCTGTCAAAACTACTGCTGAAGCTGAAAAAACTCTCGAAGGCGCACTTTCCAAAGTCTTTGCTATTGCTGAAGCTTATCCGGAGCTCAAAGCTAGCGATAACTTCAAGGAACTACAAACTCAAATGCAAGACACCGAAGAAAAAATTCAAGCTGCTCGTCGCTTCTACAACAACGGCGCCAAAGAGCTCAACACCAAGATCAAGATGTTCCCATACAACTTCATCAATAACATCATTGGTCATTTCAAGACTCGCGAATATTATGAGGTTGAAGCTTCTGAACAAGCCAAGATCGAAAAAGCTCCCGAAGTTAAATTCTAATATATTATGTACAAACAAATCGCAGCCAATAAACGTAACACCTGGATTATCCTGATTGGATTTATCGTGGTAATCGCGGGCATTGGCTGCGCTTTTGCTTATGCTTACGGCGACTGGGGAATTGCTATCTGGGTGCTCGTCGCCTCTACTGCCTATGCTGCTATACAATATTTTCTCTCCGCTTCACTAGCCACCGCAATGACTGGCGCCCATGAAATTCAGAAAAAAGACAACCCTAAACTCTGGGATACTGTAGAAAATTTGAGCATCACCACCGGACTACCAATGCCCAAAGTCTATATTATTGACGACCCCGCGCCAAACGCTTTCGCTACCGGTCGCGACCCCCAACACGCCATTGTAGCTGCCACCACCGGTCTTCTCGATATCATGGATAACAAAGAACTCACCGCTGTCATGGCGCATGAGATGTCTCACGTCAAAAACTACGACATTCGCGTTTCTACTATCGTCTTTGGTTTAGTCTGCGTAATTGGCTTTATCGCTGATATCGGTACCCGTATGCTCTTCTTTGGCGGTCGCGACAG
Source organism: Candidatus Saccharimonadota bacterium (assembly GCA_017514665.1). GTDB lineage: Bacteria > Patescibacteriota > Saccharimonadia > Saccharimonadales > Saccharimonadaceae > Nanosyncoccus. The sequence continues at coordinate 86,182 of JAFWIX010000008.1, forward strand.
TAGTGATCGTAGTCCGCTTGGCTTTATTATTGTCATCGCTACATCCATTTTGGCGCCAATTGCGGCTTTATTAGCACAAATGGCCGTCTCGCGTGAGCGCGAATACCTTGCCGATGCTTCAGCCGTCAACATTACGCGCTACCCTGAAGGCATGATTGCTGCTCTTAAAAAGCTTGACACTCACGCTCGCCCAATGCGTCAACAAAATTCTTCTACTGAAGCTTTATTTATCAATAATCCGCTCAAAAAGGGCACTATTAGCAATCTTTTCAGTACTCATCCACCCATTGAAAAACGCATCGCGAGGCTTGAAGATGGCAAAAAAACGTTCTAGCCACAAAAGTTCGCAAAAAGCGCAATCTGCGGACGCTCCTCGGGCCCGTCGTCACGGGCTTCGTCGTTTCGTTGTGCTCGTAAGCACAAATGTCCGCAAATTGCACTTTTGCCAAACTTTATCCGGCAATAAGCTTCATAAATCCTTTAAACGCTCGTATCGTGAAGATTATTTGCGCGAATTCACTCCACCAGGCCTTTTAGAGCACACTTTTGCCACTTTTCGCATGCTCTTTAAAGGACATCGTTTCCGCACTTTCGGCCTTTTAATACTAATCATGGTTATCGCCAACATCTTCTTGATTGGCTTGATGAGCGAACAAACTTATGTCACTTTCCAAGAAACTCTTGATTCTACTAGTTCCGACATTGGCGCCGAAAATCTCAATAATTTTGCCAAAGCCAGTCTGCTTTTAGTTTCTACTATCGCTACCGGCGGCCTAACCGGTGGCTTTAGTGACGTCGAGCAAGTTTTTGTAGTAATTATCTTTCTAGTTGTTTGGCTTGTTACAATCTATCTAGTTCGCCATTTTCTGGCTCGCAAAAAAGTCAAGCTGCGTGATGCTTTTTACAACGCTTGCGCACCATTGATTTCCACTTTAATAGTTCTGGCCGTAATTTTTCTACAGATGATACCGATTTTCATCGTCATCATTACTTATTCCGCCGCCATTTCTACTGAATTTCTCGCCACGCCATTTTATGCATTAGTTTATTTTGTGTTCGCTTCACTCATGTTAATTCTTTCTGGATACTGGCTCTCCAGCTCACTAATTGCTCTTGTTGCCGTTACCGCCCCAGGGTTGCGCCCTTTTACCGCTCTTTCTACTGCCTCTGATCTTATGCTTGGTCGCCGTATCAAATTTATCATTCGTATTATTTTCCTGATTTTTGTCGTCGCCTTCTTCTTTGCTATTATCATGATGCCCATTATTCTTCTCGATATGTGGCTCAAGAGTAGTTTTGACTGGATGACCGGCATACCGATTGTTCCAGTGTTCTTGCTCATTACTACCTGCTTCTCCTTTGTTTACGTCGCCACTTATTTCTATCTATATTATCGTAGGATGCTAGACTATGAAGAAGACTGAAGCCACTGAGCGTATTGCTAAGCTACGCGAATTGATTAATGATTATCGCTATCACTATCATGTACTTGACGAATCTATCATGACCGAAGCTGCCGCTGATTCTTTGAAACACGAATTGTCGCAACTCGAGGCCGAATTCCCCGAATTAATCACACCTGATTCACCTACACAACGCGTTGCCGGCAAGCCTCTAGACAAATTCAAAAAAGTCAAGCACAAAGAGCGCATGATTAGTCTTGCTGATGTTTTTTCTGAAGAGGAAATCAAAGACTGGCTCGCTCGTAACGAAAAAATACTAGGACACAAAATTACTGAACTTTTTACCGACATCAAAATGGACGGCCTAGCTTGTTCGCTCCACTATAAAAATGGCTTACTTACTGGAGCTGTAACGCGTGGCGACGGCCTAGTTGGCGAAGACGTCACTATGAACGTACGTACTATCGAAAATGTTCCACTCAGCATCAGCGAAACTTCACCTGTCGAAGTCCGCGGTGAAATCGTCATATTTAAAGAAGATTTTGCTAAATTAAACGAGAAACAAGCAAAAAAAGGCGAGAAGCCCTTTGCTAACCCACGCAATCTCGCTGCTGGCACTATTCGCCAACTTGATCCCAAAATCGCCGCTTCACGCCCCCTCAAATTTATCGCTTACGACCTCGTCACTCCAGATTTACCTACTCACAGCGAGGCCTACGTCATGCTTCGCACCCTCGGCTTCCGCACTTCCAGCGAAGATGTAGTATGGAAAAGAAATGACATTGCAAAACTTTTTGCGTATATTAAAAAGCTCGACGAATATCGACAGTCGCTTCCGTGGAACACCGACGGCATGGTTATCAAGATTAATGATCGCAAAATCTACAAATCTCTCGGCATTGTCGGCAAAACTCCTCGCGCTGCCATTGCTTTTAAGTTTCCCGCCGAAGAATCCACTACCAAAGTTCGCGATATCGTTATTAGTATTGGGCGTACCGGTGCCGCTACACCAGTCGCCATTCTCGACCCTGTCGAAGTCGCCGGTAGCACTGTTCGTCATGCTTCACTACACAACGCCGACGAAATTGCCCGCCTTGACGTCCGCATTGGTGATACTGTAATTATTTACAAAGCCGGTGATATTATTCCACAAATCAAAGAAGTCCTTGTTACTCTTCGCCCTGACCATACCGAGCCATTCGACTATCAAAAAGCTCTTAAGGCTCAGTATCCCGAATTAGAATTTGAACGTCCAAAAGGCGAAGCCGTTTATCGCGTCAAAGGTGAAAGTCATGACTTTATCTTAAAGCGCGCCATCGAATATTACGCTAGCAAACCTGCCCTCAACATCGAAGTGTTAGGTAGTAAAAACGTTGCCGCTCTCGTTGATACCGGACTAGTTAATTCTATCGCTGACCTTTATAAATTGACCGCTAGTGAGGTTGCGAAACTTGATCGTTTTGCCGAGCTCAGCGCCCAAAATCTGATCACTGCTATAGAAAACAGCAAAACTCCCGCGCTCAACAAATTTATTACTGCTCTCGGCATTCGTCATGTCGGCGCCCAGACCGCCACGGCGCTTGCCAATCACTTTCAATCTGTTGAAAACCTCACCGAAGCTACCACGGACCAATTATTGGAAATCCCTGATATTGGTGAAGTGGTCGCTGAATCTATCTTGGCTTATTTTGCTGACGAAGACAATCTCAAAATCCTTCAAGAGCTTAAGAATCTAGGTATGAAACCACATTACCAAGATGTCTCTACTTTACCGCTTACTGGCCAAAGTTATATTATTACTGGCACTCTCGCTAGCATGGGTAGGGAAGCAGCTGAAGACGCTCTACGCGCACTTGGCGCTACCGTTACTAGCAGCGTCACCAAGACTACTACCGCACTCATCACCGGTGATAAACCCGGCAAAAGTAAAACCGAAAAAGCCGCCAAGCTAAACATCCCCATTATTAACGAAGCTGCTTTACTTAAGCTATTGAATAAATAATTTAGACATTTTTCCACAGGCTTAACTGGGGTAAATATTCGGATATTCTTAATAATTCATTATATTTACAAATTCTGTCTGTTCTTGACATTGAACCAGTTTTGATCTGCCCAGCATTTAGACCCACTGCAATATGTGCAATCGAAGTATCTTCGGTCTCGCCCGAACGGTGCGATACAATTGTCTTGTAACCAGCTTCTTTGGCGGTTTTCACCGCTTCAATCGTCTCTGACAAAGTACCAATTTGATTAGGTTTAATCAAAATCGCATTTGCTGCACCATCTTCGATGCCTTGTTCTAATAATTTAGTATTTGTCACAAATAAATCGTCACCGACTAATTGAATCTCCGAACCAAGCTCCGCCGTCATCTTACGCCAACCGCCCCAATTTTTTTCATCCAAACCATCTTCTATCGAAATAATTGGATACTTTTCAATCAATTCTTTGTACCATTCAATCATTTCTTCAGTACTTTTGTGGCGACCGCTAGTTTTAAATGTATACTTTTTATCTTGATAAAATTCCGATGCCGCTACGTCAAGCGCAATTGCTACGTCTTCACCAGGAGTATAACCGCTCGCTTCAATCGCTGTCACAATATAGTTTAATGGTTCTTCATTACCATGGCCCATTTTTGGTGCATAACCACCTTCGTCACCTACCGTAGTTGGATAATTCTGTTCTTTGAGAATCTTTTTTAGTTCACGAAACACTCGTGTACCAATTTCCAAAGTGTCATTAATAGTCGAGGCCGCCAGTGGCACAATCATATATTCCTGAATATCAGTAGACCAATCCGCGTGCGCCCCACCGTTCATAATATTCATCATTGGCAGCGGTAAGGTCATACCCTTAGTAGCAGAAAGCTCAGCTACATATTGGCAAAACAATAAACCTTTACTTCTAGCCATCGCCTTAGCCGTAGCCAACGACACTGCCAAAATCGCATTAGCACCAAGTTCTGATTTATTATCTGTACCATCAAGCTCACGCATCATTTCGTCAACCATAATTTGGTCGGATGAATTACCAACTAATACATCGCGAATCTTGTTGTTAACATTCCAGACTGCCTTTTGCACGCTTTTACCACCAAAATAACGCTCGTCTCCGTCGCGTAATTCCAAGGCTTCTGATACACCGGTCGAAGCGCCCGAAGGTACAATTGCGCGCCCCGAAGCGCCATTCTCCAAAAAGACATCCGCTTCTACTGTCGGATTCCCACGACTGTCCAACACCTGTCTGGCGCGAATGTCAGAAATAACCATAACAATATTATATCACATGTGGTATAATAAACATATGAGTTTAATTTCGTCTGATAAAGCACCCGCAGTAGCCGACGAGAATACTATTCTCGCGCTTGATATTGGTACTGAATTTGTCAAAGCCGTAATTGCCAAAAGAACCAAAGACGGCCAACTCGAAATTGTCGGTGTCGGTCGCGCGCACCAAGAATCAAGCAATATGTATGCCGGCGCAATTGCCGACATCCCTGCCGTAATTGGTGTCTGTGAAAAAGCTCTCACTGAAGCCGAAAATCAAGCCGGTATTACTTGCAAATTAGTTACCGTAGGTATTGCTGGCGAACTAATCAAAGGTAACACTTCTACTATTCGCTATCGCCGCAGTAATGGCAATAAACCACTTTCCGAGCAAGAAATGGATTCTATTATCGACCGCGTTCAGGCCAAGGCCGGCGAGCAAGCCCGCAAAGAAGTCGCAGTCGAAACCAATAATCCTAATGTTGAAGTCCGCTTAATTAATTCCGCCATTGTCTCCATGCAAATCGATGGCTACAAAATCAGCAATCCAATTGGTTTTAAGGGCTCAGATGTCACTATTCAATTTTATACTGCTTTTGCGCCCCTAGTTCATATTTCAGCCATCGAAAAGGTTTGCGCTGAATTGAATCTCGAATTACTCGCTGTAGCCGTAGAACCATTTGCCGTCTGTCGCGCCTGCCTCGGCGAAGAAGTTGACAGCAATTTTTCGGGTATCGTCATGGACATTGGTGGTGGCACCACTGATATCGCCGTAGTCGACGATGGCGGTGTCGAAGGCACCAAGATGTTTAGCATTGGCGGTCGTAGTTTTACTCATCAAATTGCCGAATCACTCGGTATTGATTTCAATACTGCCGAAGAATACAAACTCTCTCTCGAAACTGACAAAATTGAACCCGAAATCCGCAAAAAAATCTACGCCGCACTTGCCCGCAACCTCGCCGTTTGGCTTTCGGGCGTTGAGATCACTTTGGAAGAATTTAACGTTTCCGAAATGCTACCAGGACGCATTCTGCTTTGTGGCGGTGGTGCCGGCCTAAGTATTTTACAAGAAGCACTTGCTACCACCAACTGGTTTGGTGACCTCGCTTTTGCGCGTCGCCCCGTCATTCATCTCGTCGAAGCTATCGACATTCCGGGTATTTACAATACTACTTCTACTAAATTAGATCATTCTTATATCACCGCCTTGGGGCTCCTTCGCGTTGCTCTTGACACGCTCAACGGCGACGAAGACAGCGGTATCCGCGCTAAATTGGCTAAGCTATTGCAAAATTAAAAAAGGTCAAGCTAAACATTTTTGCGAGGGAGTAAGACTTGGCCTAGCGGCCCGGAGCGCTCCCGAGCAAAAATCGTTTAGTTGACCCCTCTTTTAAATTTTCTAATTTATATGGGCCAAATTGTGTGCGATGTAGCTTGGTGACCGTATAGCCAAGCGCGTCAAAGGTTCGCCTAATTTGCCGATTGCGCCCCTCGCTCATCGTCACTTGCCATTTTAATCTCGAATTATCTAGTTTCATTAATCCTAATTTTGATACACCATCACCAATCTCGACACCAAAATCACTAATCATTTGTTGATGTAGCGGCTCTAAAGCACGGTCTAACTCCACTTCATATACTTTAGTCTTAGCAAATTTCGGATGTGTCATTTGATAAGCAAAGTCGCCATCATTAGTTAAAATTATCAAACCCGAAGAATCTTTATCCAGCCTACCTACAGTTTTTAAATGTTGCATATCGTCCGGCAATAAAGAATAAATTGTTGGCGCATCACCTTGAGCGCGCCTTGAACATACATAACCTACTGGTTTATTAAGCAAGATATAAGAAAAATCGGCCTCAAAGGGCACTACCTTGTCATTATAACATACTTCAGTAGTTTTGTCAATTCTCACCCCAAGAGTTGCTGGTTTACCATCAACCAAAACCTTACCCCTAGCAATCGCATCATCAGCCTCACGCCGCGACATACCTAGCCTTTCGGCTAGGAATTTATTTAATCTAAGTTTATCCTGCGGTTGGTCCATTTAGGTTTGGCGTAGTTACTTCGGTCGGAGCAGCTGGAGCAGCTGGAGTGGCGGGTGCGGCAGGAGCAGTTTGATCAGCCGGAGCATTGTTATTTACCGGGTCACGATCGCCCAACACTTCGTGAATTACATTTACTACATCTTCAATTCCAACCTGTGATTTAACCAAATAACGATCTGCGCCTAGAGCTTCGCCACGTTTACGTTGGTCTTCGCTCGACAAGGCCGTCATCATTACTACTTTGATGTCTTTAGTTTCTGGCGTAGAACGCAAAATATCCAACATATCAAAACCCGAAATTTTTGGCATCATCACATCTGACAAAATCAAATCTGGTTTTTCTTTGACAGCAATTGCCAAAGCTTCTTCGCCATCACCAGCGGAGATAATCTCATACCCCTCAGCTGCCAAGCGAATACTATAGATTTCGCGTAAGCTGGTGTCGTCTTCTACTAACATTAATTTTGTCACTTTATTTCTCCTTGTGGTTGATTAGTTATCGGATTAGGGGGTTGAACTTGTGGTTGGGGTGCCACGGGTGGTGGCGTAGCCGGCTGAGGCTGGGGTTGTGGTGTCGCCGGTTGTATAGGTTGTGCGGGTGGTGCGGGTTGTACAGATTGCACAGGCTGCACTGATTGTGTCGGCGGGGCAGGTTGCGCTGGAACCTGCGATGCAGTTGGTTGCGGTGGCGGCTGTACTGGCTTCGCCATCATTGCTTCTTCGTTTTGCAAAGCCAACTTCCTTTTATTATACTCTTCTTCTGAAATTCTGGGTAGAGAAACATAAAAAGTTGTGCCTTCACCGAAGCTACTCTCGGCCCAAACGCGTCCGCCCATCGCTTCTACACGCGTTTTAACAAGATAAAGTCCGAGGCCGGTGCCACCAATTGTGCGTGTTTGCGAATTATCAGCACGATAAAACTTCTGGAAAATATGATTTAAGTCGTCTGGTGCAATGCCAATACCAGTATCAGTCACATTAATCAAAATCTTTTCGCCATCGCCTCTGGCATTCACCCAGACAGCGCCGCCTTCTTTGGTATATTTCACGGCATTTTCAATCAAATTGTCCAAAACCTCATGCAAGAAATCAACATCTACCGCGCCGTATACAATTTGATCTACTCGACGCGATGTATCATTGGACACTTCGTCAGGCGTACCAAAACTATATTTCAGATGATGTTTTTCAATCTCCGGAATATGTTCGTCGGCAATCTTTTTAACTAGTTCGACAATTTCTACCGGCATAAAGCGCGGCTTTAGTTTGCCATCATCAAGTTTAGTTACATCAAGCAAATCCCTAAACAAATGTCCTAAATGCTGACTAGCTTGATGCGCTTGATTCAAATATTGCTGTGCTCTAGCATCAATCGTCGCCGTCTGTGGATTCAAAGCTAACGCCAAATAACCTTCAATCGACGCTACCGGCGTACGCATTTCGTGGCTTGCGGTCGAAATAAACTCCATCTGCGCGCCTTCTTCTTCTAATTCTTTGGTAATATTTCTAAAAGTAATAATTCTGTCATCGTGTGCGCCACCAGTGGGGATCAAATTCACCGCTATCCCCATTTGGCGTTCAGCATTTACGCTCGCTAACAAAAACTCACGTGACGAAAACGCAGTATTATTATGCGCTGCCACCGCCAAAGGATTGTTTTCGCCTTCAAGCGGCATACCCTCAGAATTTTCCAACTTAATCGCTAAATTAAAATCAAGTCCAATTATATCACTAGCATTTTTTTGTCCCAGCATCGTCAAAGCAGCTGGATTGGCCATTTTAATCGCGCCGTTGCTATCAATAATTAATACACCATCCGTAATATTATTTAATGCCAACTCAGCCAACACCGCATTTGCGCTAGTATTTTCACCAGCGTTAGTCGGCGTGGTTTTAGAAGTTGTAATTGGTTTTTTAGCAAAATCTAATATACCCACACATTTATTTTAACACAAACATTATAAAATGTGGTATATTAAAATTATATGAATAAAGATACTATTTATATTGAACCCGAGAATGACATTACTGACATTCTTGCCAAGCTCAAAAATTCTGAGCAAAAAGTCGTCGCGCTCGTACCACCTAAGAAGGCTGGGGTGTTGCGTAGCGCTGTAAATATCAAATTAATTGCCAAGACGGCGCGCGACAACGAAAAGGCCGCAGTATTAGTTACCACTGATCCAGCCCTAATTAAATTGGCTGCTGCTGCCAAAATTCCTGTTGCTAAGACTTTACAGTCTCGCCCTGAAGTTCCCACCGACGAAGATGTCGCTGCCTTGATGGCTAACGAACAAGTTATTGACGATATGTCTGACCAGCCAGAAAACGACAATAAAGACGATAAGAAACCTGCCGAAAAAACCACCGATGCTGAAAAAAAATCCGAAGATAAGCCCAAAGCTGACGACAAAGATGAAGAAAAACCCGAGAAGAAATCCGACAATAAGGGCGGTAAAGGCAAAAAAGGCGGTAAGGTTCCCGATATCAAAAAATATCGCAAATTTATCATTATCGGTGCTGCACTTTTCGTTTCCATTGTAGCCTTTCTTGTCTGGGCTCTCGCTATCGCCCCTAAAGTAGATATCCAAGTCTCCGTTCAAACTGAAGGCCAGCCATTTAATGAAAGTGTCACCTTTACCCAAAATGAATCCGAGAAAAATGTCGAAGAGGGTAAATTCTACGTTGAAGAGCAAAAACAAGAAAAGAAAGACACTGTCAATTTTGAAGCTACCGGTAAGAAAGATGTCGGCAATAAAGCTAGCGGCTCAATCAAGGTTTACGCTTACTTCAATGATGCTGGCTCTATTAGTATTCCTGCTGGCGCTAGTTTCTCTTACGGTGGTATGTCATATTACGCCGCCACAGCTTCCTCGCTTAGTTGGGACAAAAACGACGAACATTGCGATCCGGGCAGTAGTTTTAGTTCTGGTTGCCGTGTTAGCACTAATATTAATATCACCGCCGCCGAACCGGGCGATAAATACAACGTAGGCGCCCAAAACTCCGGCTGGTCATCTAATGTTGGTGGCGTCTTAGTTGAATCTGGCGGTTCTATCTCTGGCGGTACTTCAGATATTAAGACTGTAGTCACTCAGGCCGATGTCGATAAAGCCAAATCTGGCATTGAATCCAAGAGCGAAGAAGAAATCAAAGCAGATTTCCTCAAATCCTTCTCTGATAATCTCTATCCAATTGATTCTAGCTTTAATGTTTCAGTTTCCGATGTCAGCTCCAGCCCAGCCGTCAACGAAGAGTGCTCTGGTAACGCTACTTTAACTGTCACTACTACAGTTACCATGCTTGCCGTAGATAAAGGTGATATTGAACAGTTCGTCAAAAGCAAAGTTGAACTTCCAGACGATCGCGAAATTTACTCTATCGGTAATCCGCGTTTCGACCAATTCGTCAAAGGCGACAACGGCATGTCTGCTAAACTCAAAACTACTCTCCAAGTTGGTCCCAAAATCACTAACGAAGAAGTAATGGAAAAAGCCAAAGGTCGCAAAATCGGCGAAGTTCAATCCATGCTTAAATCTATTACTGGTGTCACTGATGTCAAAATCGATGGTAACTTCTTCTGGGTCCGTTCCGTTCCCAACGATCCAAACCGTGTCAACATCGAATTAACTAATAGCTCAGACAATAATGCAGAAGAGGAGGTAGTAGAAGAATGAAAATTATCGCTCTAGACGTTGGCTCCAAACGTATTGGTATGGCTAAGGCGGATTCCAACGTTCGCGTTGCTATTCCGTCTGGTGTTGTCGAAGTCGATGGTACCGAACTCCAACAAATTATTTCCTTTGCGAGGGTTTACGGCACTCATTTATTCGTTATTGGTCTACCACGCAGCAATCAAGGTGAAGAGACCGCTCAAAGTGCCTATGTGCGCAACTTTGCTACTCGCCTCAAAACTGTCATGCCCGAAGCTAAAATTCGTTTCCAGGATGAATCATTTACTTCAGTAGAAGCCGAGGAACGCCTCAAATCTCGCAAGCGCAAATACGAAAAAGGTGAAATTGACGCCGAAGCAGCTGCAATCATCCTTCAAGATTTTCTAGAGAGCTTTACCGGCGATACCGAAAATAGTCACTCTACTCAAAAAGCCGAAAAAAAAATACCTTCTAAAAAATCTCATCTTTTACGTAATATTCTGTTATCCATTGCTGCTATAGTAATTTTGGCCGGTATTGCTGGTTTTGTCTATTATCGTATCAATCTTTTACCAGTAGCCGCTAATGTTAGTTGCGCAAGTGAAGCCGAAGAACTTCCGAATGAATGCAAAGATATCACTTTTGCCGTCAAAGAAGGTGAAAGCACTGGACAAATTGGCAATAACCTCAAAAACGCTGGATTGATTCGTAGTGCTTTAGTTTTTAATATCCAGTATCATCTGGCTCACGGTCACGAAAATCTCCAAACTGGTGAATACAAATTCAAACCTACCCAATCTACCGACGAAATTATTACTCAGCTTATAAAGGGCTCCAACGACAACGTATTTTCTTTTACGATCATCCCTGGAGAAACCCTAAACTCTATCAAGAAAAAATTGGTCGACCAAGGCTATTCTAGCGAAGATATCGACGCTGCTTTTACTGCCGTCGCGACTCCATCGTCAACTAACGAAGACGGCACCCCAGTTTACGAAAAATATCCAGTTCTCGCCGGTAAGCCAGCCGAAGCTTCTCTCGAAGGCTATATCTTTGGCGATACTTATGAATTCTACAAAAATGAAGAGTTGGAAAACATCATCGGCACTACTCTTGAAGCTATGGATAAAGTTGTTACCGAAAATAATCTAGTTGAAGCTTACCAGGTGCACGGATTAAATCTTTATCAGGGAATTACGCTAGCTAGTATGGTGCAAAAAGAAGCTACTGGCGCCGACCAAGCTACCGTCGCGCAGGTGTTTTATAGCCGTTTGGCCGCTGACATGCTGCTTGGCAGTGATGTCACTGCACAATATGCAGCTGATCTCGTCGACCCTGATCGTCAGACTTACACCGATAACTCTGCTGTTTTGCAGATTGATTCTCCTTATAATACTCGTCTTTACGCCGGTCTACCTTATGGTCCCATCTGTAATCCCGGCGTTGAAGCCCTAATCGCCGCCGCTTCTCCCACCGATACCGACTATCTGTTCTTCTTGACAGGAGATGATGGCGTGGTATACTATAGCCATACAGATTCTGAGCATCAACAGAACGTTGCCGAACACTGCCAGGAACTCTGTAAAACTTCATTATGACAAAGTATTCAGCAAAAAAGCTAATCTTAAAAATTTTGCCCTATTTTAGTGCAATGGTGGTAATTTTAGGGTTAGTTTTTGTTGGTTCGCTAGACAAAAACTCCAACAACAACACTAGCAGCGTCAGTATGACCTCAGTAGTCGACAATGACTATCAGGTTTCGGTCGACCAATTTTCTGAATTTTACATGGTCGCCAACCTCTCTGATACTATGCAGCTCGCTAGTACTGATGCCGTTTCATCCAATTTCGTAACTATTTCTGTTATGCAGAGCACTAGTCAGACTAGTTTTGATGTAGTGGAAAAACCTAATATTGTTGACACTTCTGATATTTGCCAGGGTATTTGCGTCCATACAGTCAAAGAAGGCGAAACTATGGATTCTATTGCACACAAATATGGTCTTTCTACCGATCAAATTCGCTGGTCTAACGGCCTTACTAGTACCGACGTCACTCCAGGTCAACAACTTGCCATCAGCGGCACTCCAGGTATTGTTTACACTGTCAAGCCAGGTGAAACCGCCGAATCAATTGCTGAAAAATACGGCTCCTCCGCCTCTGATATAATCGCGCTCAATAACAATATTTCCGCTGGTGCTAGAATCATTGTCCCCGGCGGCGTCTTGCCAGAAACCGAGCGCCCCGAATACGTAGCACCATCTACTCGCCGTGGCAACACTTATTCTCATACTTATACTTACTATGGGTCCTCTTCTGGTCGCGAAAACTTACACCGCATTTATCCTAATCTTTCTGGTTTTAGCAATGGCAATCCAATGGTACCAGGAAACTGTACTTGGTTTGCCTGGGGCTGGCGTAACACTCATGGTCGCCCCATGCCAGGTGGTGGTGCCCTTGGTAACGCCCGTAATTGGGCTCGTGTAGCTGCCGCTTCTGGTTATACAGTTGATCATTCGCCGGCTTATGGTGCCGTCTTCCAAACCGGTGCCGGCTATTATGGTCACGTCGGCATTGTCACTAGCGTCAATAGCGACGGTTCTATTACTGTTCAAGAGATGAACTACGCTGGTTATAACGTCGTTACCGAATCTACCATTCCCGCTAACCAAATTGGTAATTTCCTCTATATCCATTAGGAGGTTCATGTTTGTTGATACCGCCAAAGTTAAACTTGAAGCCGGCAAGGGCGGGGATGGCGCCGTTTCGTTTCGACATGAAATTTATATCCCCAAAGGCGGCCCTGACGGCGGTGACGGCGGCAGGGGCGGTTCCATCATCTTTCAGGCTGACAAAGACACTAATACTCTCCTAGATTTTCGCTATAATCCGATTTTAAGGGCTGAAAACGGCCGAAACGGTGCCGGCCAACGCGCCGCCGGCCGCTCCGGCCGCGACCTCATCGTCAAAGTCCCTATCGGCACTATTGTCTATCGAGAAGGTAATTTATTAGCCGATTTGACCGAAGACGGTCAGCAGGCCGTGATTGCTCACGGTGGCGATGGCGGTTTTGGCAACGCGCATTTTAAGAGCTCTACTCGCCAAACTCCTCGCATCGCTGAAGTCGGCGAGCCCGGCGAAGCTTTCGAAGCCGAACTCGAACTCAAACTCCTTGCCGACGTCGGTCTAGTCGGCCTCCCCAATGCTGGCAAATCTACTTTTCTCTCCGTAGTTTCCAACGCCACCCCCGAAATCGCCAACTATCCCTTTACTACCATCACCCCTAATCTTGGTGTCGCTACCATCGACGGTCAAGATTTGCTAATTGCCGATATTCCAGGGTTAATTGAGGGCGCCAGCGAAGGCAAGGGCCTAGGTCACGCTTTTCTTCGCCATATTGATCGCACCGCAGTTTTATTACACTTAATAGATGTCTATAATGACGACGCCGGTAAGGCCTATCAAACCATTCGCGACGAACTCGCCAAATATTCTGATCTCAAAAACCGCCCCGAGATAGTCGCTCTCGCTAAATGTGAAGGCTTAGACCCCGAAATTATCAAAATGCAACAAGCGGCTATCCTCAAAATCAATCCTGACGCCAAAGTTTTCACCATTTCCGCCCAGGCCCACCAGGGAATCGACGACCTATTACGTGAGCTGAAGGACGAAGTGTTATCTGCGCGAGCGAATAACACCAGTACTAAAAATACTTTTGAGGGGCTTTCGCAGGCTGCTGCCGAGACTGAGCGCGGCGCGCCCGTGAAGACGGGCTGCGCCGACGCGACCCGAAAAAGTAATTTTAGTACTGGTGCCATTCCGGTCATCAAGCTATCAGATAAACAGCTCAAAGATACTTGGCAGGTTACCAAACAAGATGATAAATTCATCGTCACTGGCGAAAAAATTGAAAAATTCGCCCGCCGCACCGACCTCGACAACTACGCTAGTCTAAATCGCCTCCGCGACATTATAAAAAAGCTCGGCATTCGCGCCGAACTCACCAACCAGGGAGCCACCCCTGAATCTATCATTTCTATCGCCGGCAAAGAATTTCCCTTAATTGAACAATAAAACCTCTTGACAAGCCAAGTCGCTTATGCTAGAATAAACATAAGCTGATACGCTTCACACGGGGTTCCACTGAAAGTGGAGTGTGGAGACTTCAAACAAAAACAGCGGATTAAAACAAACCAATGTGCCCCAAGGGTGGGCGCGTACCAGCGGGGAAAGGAGCCAGAGAAACCTCTCAACGGGCTCCTTTTTTATGGTATAATTTACTTATGAAATTCACGATTATTACTCTGTTTCCGGAGGCTATTAAGCCATATCTTGACAGCTCGATGCTTTTTAAGGCTCAAAAAAATCAATTAGTCGAATTTGACCTCGTGAATCTCCGTGATTATGGCCTCGGGCCCCACAAATCCGTCGACGACACCCCTTATGGCGGCGGTGATGGCATGTTGCTCCGTCCTGAGCCAATCTTTACCGCCATCGAAGAAATTAAGAAAAAAGAGCCATCCGCTAAAACTATTCTCCCCACCCCTGTTGGTCAGACTTGGCATCAAGCCCTAGCACGCCAATTTGTTGCCGACACCGACAAACATTATATTATCCTCTGTCCTCACTACGAAGGCTATGACGAACGCATTCTCTCGATAATTGACCACAAAATTTCTCTTGGTAATTTCGTTCTCACCGGCGGGGAATTACCAGCTCTTTGTATTATTGATTCGATTACCCGCCTAATTCCAGGGGTGCTTGGCGGCGAGACTAGCGCCGATATTGAATCTTTTTCTGATGGTGATAATCTCGAATACCCCCAATACACCAAACCGGCCGAATTTCGCGGCATGAAAGTCCCTGACATTCTCCTCTCTGGGCACCATGGCAATATCGCCAAGTGGCGCGATGAACACAGTGGCAAAAAGGCGGCATAAATGGATCTTACGCTCCCAATTACCGAGGTTAAAGGGGTTGGCCCCAAGACCGCGGAAAGACTCCATAAAGTCGGTATTTTTACCCTCAAAGACCTGATTTACACTTTTCCTCGAGATTACGCCAATTATCAAGTAGCTGGTCATATCAGCGAAATTCGCCCTGGCAAAATCACTGTCAGAGGTAAAATCAAAAGTCTCGCCACCAGGAGAGCCCGCCACCGCAACCTCAGTATTACCGAAGGCATTATCTACGACGATACTGGCTCTATCAGGGTAGTTTGGTTTAACCAAAACTATCGCGCCCGTCAATTCGACGAAAAACAGGAATATTACTTCCAGGGCGTTTATGACTTTAAAAATGGCCGTTATCAGCTTACTTCGCCTTCTGCCGCCCTTGCACGCGATATTGACGCAAAAAGCGCGTTTAGCCCCATCTACGTAGCTCACAGCACCCTCAAATCCCCTTTCTTTGTTAAATTATTACAAAATTTACGTCCTAATTTTGTCAAAATCCCAGATTTATTACCTAGCTCACCAGAAAATCCGCCATTTGTCAAACAAAGCGCCCGCGCCGAAGCTCTCTATAAAGTTCATTTTCCTGAAAATCCCCAAGAGGTTATCGAAGCACGTGAATATCTGGCCTACGAAGAACTTTTCGAATACATCCTTGCTGCCAAACTTAATCGCCAGGAGAATCAAAAACTTCAGTCTTTACCTCTGAAATTTGACGCTAGTAAAACTAAGTCATTTATTGGTAAATTACCCTTTAAACTTACCGATGCTCAACGTCGCGCTACCTGGGACATTCTCCAAGATCTCGAAAAATCTACCCCTATGAATCGTCTCCTGCAAGGGGATGTGGGCGCCGGTAAGACGGTGGTAGCCGCCATCGCTGCTCACCAAACCGCTATGAATCACTGCCAGGCCGCGCTTTTAGCCCCCACTGCTATCCTGGCCACTCAGCACGCCGAGAAGCTCGAAAAACTGCTTTCATCCCTTGGTATCTCCGTCGCCCTCCTTACCGGCGCCACCAAACATAAAACCGAACTCAAAAAACGCATCAAAAACGGCGAAGTTGATCTCGTAATTGGCACCCACGCTTTACTTACCGACGATACTACCTTTCATTCACTCGCTCTCTGTATTATTGACGAACAACACCGTTTTGGCGTCAATCAACGCCAAAAACTCCTCCTAAAATCTCCCGACGGCCTGGCGCCTCATCTCTTGAGTATGACCGCCACTCCTATTCCACGCTCCCTGCAACTCACCGTCTTTGGCGATCTTGACATCTCTATCATCAATCAGCTGCCAGCGGGACGCCAGCCCATCACTACCAAAATCATCTCAGAAATTAACCAAAAACCAGATCTCTATCCCAAAATCAACGAAATTATCAAAAAAGGCCAGCAAGTCTATTGGATTTGCCCTAGCATCGAAGAAAATCCTACCCAAGAAACCACCTCTGTCAAGCGCCAACAAAAGCACCTCCAGACTATCTTTTCGCATGCTAAAATCGGTCTCTTGCACGGCCGGATGAAGTCCGCCGAAAAAGACCAAGTAATGACCGATTTCGCCAATCACAAACTCGACATCTTGGTCTCTACCACTGTAGTTGAAGTCGGCGTGGACGTACCAAACGCCACCGCCATTGTTATCATGGATGCCGAAAACTACGGCCTCGCTCAGCTCCATCAGCTCAGAGGTCGTGTCGGCCGCGGCGACCAAGCTAGTTTTTGTTTTCTGATTACCCCGGCAGATCACGCACCGTCTCGACGCCTTAAAGAAATCGAAAAATCCACCGACGGTTTTTATCTTGCTGAAGTCGATCTCAAACTACGTGGTCCAGGGGAAATTTACGGCGCACTTCAACACGGTATTTTAAATCTCCAAATTGCCAATCTCGCCGATACTCGCACTATTGCTCTTGCCAGTAAATACGCTAGCAATTTTGCCAAACACCCCGACAATATGCTAAAATACGAAGAGTTAGCCCACGATATCAAAAAATATCAGCAATTAACGACTTTAAACTAATGTATTCGACGATTCTTATTTCTAAAAATTCTCGCACTGGTAAATTAGTTGGTACGCATCAAAAACTCGATCGCGCCGCCCGCCGAGTTTTACCTAAAATTACTCCAGTACCAATTAATTTTCCCACCAGTCGCCAAATCGTCTATTTTGAGGGCGCCAGAGGTCCTGACGGCCTCAAACGTAAAAGCCCAGGCGTCGATGAACCGCTTCACTTTATTTTACCTAATAGCGACGACTATACCCTTATAGATATTGCGCTAGACCATCAATACAATCTCACTGCAGCTCTCAAAAACGATGATATCATTCGCGCCAGCTTCGAAGCTGCCTGGCTCGCTCACGCTATTACCGATGGCCTTACGCCCGCCCATCATTTTCCACTTTCTGATGCCAAAGAAGAATTGATGACCGAAAAAGAATTTATCAAAATTTTCGGCCAACCCATCAAGGGAATCATGCACGGAAAAAGCCCCTTAGAGACTGCCCGCAACAACTGGCTTTACTGGGGCGCCAACGGTTATATGAACAAACACGTGGCTTTCGAATATGGTGTCGCTGTCACCACCGCCGCTATGTCTTATAAATCTCTCTATCCTAATTTCACCGACGCCGAATTGCAAAATCTAGATCTCAAGCACCAATTCCTCGAATCACTTAACAAAATTTATCGTCTCGATATGTATCATCGTTTCTTGAAAAAAGGTTGGACCACCGAACTCGCTGTCGAAGTCAAGCAAATCCTATTACCCGAAATTGTCAAAAATATCGCTCTCGCCTGGACCGAAGCCATAAAAAACTACCAAAAGGAGACTTAACGTGCCCAAAAAACCTGCAGCAAACACTATTCAAATTACTAGCGGCCGTCTCCGCCGACGTATTATCAAAACTCCAGCAAATTCCACTACTCATCCTATGGGTGCGCGCGAACGCCTGGCACTATTCAATATCATTGCCCCCCTAGGCGCCCTAGATAACGTCCTTGACGCTTTTGCTGGTTCCGGTGCTTTGGGCATCGAAGCTTTATCTAGGGGCGCCAGAAATGCCGTATTCGTTGAGCAAGATCACACCGCCGCTCACACCATTCGCGAGAATATCAAGGCCCTCGACCTAGAAGATATCACTTCGGTACTCGAAAAACCCGTCGAAAAGCTTTCCTTAAACGGCCGCTATACACTCGTCATCGCCGACCCGCCCTACGACAATTACAATCCACAAATTATCGAACATCTACTGCCGTTAGTAGACAAAAATGGCATTTTTGTTTTATCACATCCTGGCCAAATTACACCCTTACTGAACGGCTTTCGCCTCCTCAAGCACACCTCTTATGCTAATGCCAACATTTCGGTCTTCCAAAAACTTTAATTTTGTGATATAATAACAAAAATTAGAGTTAATTGGAGTTAAATTATGGCAGAAAATCCATATGAATATGAGCGCAAGCAAAAGCGCAAAATCATCATCGTCACTATCGTCATGGTGGCAATTATTGTGCTATTACTTGCCTGGGTGGTAATCGTAGCAATTAATAACGCTAACAAACGCAACGCAGCGGGTAACGACAGCGAGGCCACTACCGCTGTGGTTGATTCTGATGATTCTAATCAAAAAACCGAAGAAACTGAAACTGTAGCTAAAGAACCTTCCAAGACTACTACCGCTACCCCTAATAATCCTACTACCATCCCTGATAATGGCTCCCAGACCTCTTCTAACTCTAGCAGTTCTTCAAATAGCGTTAGCTCCGCTTCCACTACTCCTACTACTGGCCCTATGGATACTACCCTCACTGCACTTCTCGCCGGCGTCAGCGTCTTTCTCGCTACCAACCTCGTTATGAATCGCAAGAGCTTTCGCAAGACAGAATAACAGGTTTTGTTCGCGACTTGAATCGAAAAAATGCTCCCTTACGGGTGGCATTTTTTCAATTCAAATCTGACTTAACAAATGCTCACAAAACCTGTTATTCTGTCTTCATCAACTCTGGTGCCCGGAACAGGAATCGAACCTGCACACCATGTGGTATATGCTCCTAAGGCATACGCGTCTACCAGTTCCGCCATCCGGGCTTATAAAAAGAACTTAGACAAATTATAGCAAAAATCTTTTAAATCCGCAAAACCTGTGCTATAATAAAACGTAAGCTAATTTAAACGAGGTGGGTCAATATCTGTGGATAAAATTGCTCAGTATTTGAATCAAAATATCGTCGGTAATGTTTTTGATAAACTCACGATTCGCTATGCTTTTGATGGTGATCGCTCTATTATCAAAAATATACCAGACTTGATTGCTGTACCCGAAACTACCGATGACGTGCGCAAATTATTGCGTTTTGCCAATCAGCTCGCCAACCGCGGCACCAGACTTCCCGTCGTAGTGCGTGGCAACGGTCACGATAAAACCGGCGCCGCCACCACCAATGGTATGCTGATTTCTACTCGCAAACTCAATAAAATTCAAGAAATCGATGTACGCAGCCGTCTAGTACGCGTTCAAGCTGGCGCTACGCTTGGACAAATCAACTCTGCACTTAGCCTTTTTGGCCTTACTCTACCTATTGCCGCTCACGAGCACGAAACTATCGGCGGTCTAATCAGTAATTGCTATAGCGATGATTACGCCGTCAAATACGGTGGCATCTTAAACTTTGTTGATCGTGCCGAAGTAACTCTAGTCAACGGCGATTTACTACGTACCGAAATTGTTTCACATCACGCACTCGACCGTAAAAAGACCGGTATCAATCTCGAAAACGAAATTTATCGCACTATCGATCGACTTACTAATGATTATGAGGCCATTTTGAAGCGAGATAATAAAGTCATTGACTCCGTTGGCTACAGCACTGTCTCTCTAGTCAAAAACAATAAGACTTTTGATCTTTTGCCGCTACTATTTTCTGCCCAGGGCACTCTCGGTGTTATCACCGAAGTCATTTTACATCCTGCTGTTCTTAGACCACATACACATTTTCTTATGGCCAATTTCAAAACCATCCGTCCTAGTATAGACTTTATGAACTTTACTAAAAATCTTAAACCCCTGATGGTCAATATTTACGACAATCGCATCCTCAAAACTGCAGTAGAGAACGGTAAAAAGCCTCAAATCTTTCCACATCGTTTTGGTGCTGGCTACACTGTACTGGTCGGTTTTGACGACAAGCCACGTACTGCTAAGAAAAAAATCCGCGAATGCCTAGATTTTCTCCCTGAGAGTATCCGCGTAGTAGCCGAAGACAATGACAACACTAATGATTTTGCCGAATTTCACAACGCTGTTACTAATTTTCTTAACAGTTCCAAGGGCGAAAGAGCACCAATCGTCGACGACACCTTTGTTTCATCTGAACATTTGGCTAAATTTATCACCGAGCTTGAACAATTAGAAAACGATTTTGATGTAGAACTTCCGTTCTTTGGTTCATTTACTTCCAATAATTATTCAGTACGCCCCGATATCAAATTTGACCAAATTTCCGGACGTCAATTCGCCCTTAAATTTATTCAAGCTTACGCCAAATTAGTCGAAGAACACGAAGGCTCAATCACCGGCGGTGGTCCAGAAGGCTGCGTAAAAGCTCTCGCACTCAAGCTACCCGAAAAAGAGCTAGAATTATTCAAAGAAATTAAACAAGTTTTTGACCCCAATAATATTCTCGGCTCCGACATCAAAACTGGTGCTCATAATGTCACCACAATCCGCCGCTTGCGCGCCAATTACAATCATGGTATCATCACCAAATAACCCTTTATTTTCCCTGAAATTGTGATAAAATAGTCTCATGAAAGTTACAAAGAAGCAATTATCCGATACTCGGGTAGAAATTAAAGTGGTCCTTGATGCGGCGGACCTAAAAGAAGCTCGCAAAAAAGCAATCGCACGCCTGGCCAAAGACGCCAAAGTTCCTGGTTTTCGTGCTGGCAAAGCGCCGGCCGAAGTTGCCGAAAAGTCTCTTGACCCCCGTGCTATTGCCGACAATACTCTTGATATCGCTGTTCGCACCACTGTACCCAGCGCTTTTCACGAAGCTTCTAGCCAACCCCTAGTAGTACCAGAAGTCAACGTCACTAAATACGTCCCTGACGAAATGATCGAATACACTGCTACCGCTGATATTATCCCTGATGTTAAAATCAACAAATTTAAAGGGTTAAAAGCTAAAAAACCAACCACTAAAGTTACCGCCAAAGATGTCGACGAAATCGTTACTAATATCCAAAAACAATACGCCGAGAAAAAAGTTGTCAAACGCAAAGCTAAATTAAGCGACGAAGTCATTATTGATTTTGTCGGCAAAAAAGATGACAAACCCTTTGATGGCGGTTCCGCCAAAGACCATCACCTAGAACTCGGTTCCGGTCAATTTATCCCTGGATTCGAAGACGGTCTAGCTGGCCACGAATCTGGTGACAAATTTGATTTACCCCTAACTTTTCCCAAAGATTACCCAGTCAAAGACCTTGCTGGCGCCAAAGTAGTATTTGAAATCTTAGTCAAACAAGTCAACGAAATTAAGTTACCCAAATTAGACAACGCCTTTGCTAAAAAATGCGGTCCTTTCAAAACCATGGACGAATTAAAGGCCGATATTAAGAAGAATCTTGCAGCCCAAAACGAACATCGTGCCATTGAACAATATAAAGAAGCTCTGGTGCAAGAATTAGTCAAAAATTCCAAAGTTTCCGCCCCTGAAATTCTCATCAACGACCAACTTCGCGTCATTAAAGACGATGTCACCAGAAACGCCGCTTCACGTGGTGCTAGCTTTGAGGATTTTGTCAAACAAACCGGTCAAACTGTAGAAGAATGGGAAAAAGAAGCTCGCAGGGTCGCCGAAGAGCGTGTCAAGGGCTCTTTAGTTCTACAAATCCTCGCGCGTGATCAAAAAATCACTGTACCAGACGAAGAAGTCGACGCCAAAATCGCCGAACTACGCGACGTTTACCAGAAATCTCCTGAAGCCCTAGAAAATCTCAAAAAACCCGAAGTTCGTACCGATATCAAAAATCGTCTCACCATCGAAAAAACCCTTGATTTCTTAGTAGATGCCAACAAATAATCAACAAGTGGAGGTATCATGACGGAAGAAATTCAATCATCTCCAAATACTAGCCCGAAAGCAGAAAAAGAGCCGCCGGTTTTTATGAGCGACGAACAATTCGAATCAATGATAATGGAAGATGTTAAGGCTCTATCCGGTGAAGTTCGAAATTATCAACTACTTTTCGCTCAACAACTTGAACGTTCCGATGGTAAACTATCACAAAAAGAATTAGAAACTTGGGAAGACCTAGTGGGGGATCAATTGACAATCATTCAACAAAAAATCAATTCAAATAACTTTACTCTTGAACAAGAGGCTGACGCTAAACAGCCTATGATCGCCTATCACAAAGAGGAAGATCTACATAAAACTGTTGAAGCTCAAGCCGCCAACTTTTATCCAGAACGCGCTTCCGCTCTAAAAAAGGCCATCTCTGAATCCGACGACCCGGACAGAGAAGCTGATCTTAAATATCTAGAAGGTTATTATACATCAGTCATTAAACATTTGGACTTCAAATACATGACCGGCGAAGAGGTGCGCGACTATGGCTATGAAGCTTACGAAAGGCAACGAACTTATTTTCATAATCAGACTATTAGACATCTTAACGGTTTAAATAATTTAGCGCGCAAATATCAAACTCGCCCCTTTACGGTACGTAATTTCTGGACCAGTGATATACGCGATAAAGAAGAGCAGACTCCCGCCGTCTCTCAAATCATGCGTTACGATCGCGATATTGTTGAAGAATATTATGGCATAGCTTTTAGTTCCGAAGTGCAAAAACGAGTATATCATCAGCAACGCCAGAATCGTATGGGATTTTATTAAAAAAGGCCCCTGCAAGCAGGGGCAAATAAATCACACTAACGAAGCTTGCCTGCCCGATCGGCGATAGCTATCGCCACGCAAACGAGCTGCGCTTCGTCAGCGCTCTCTACCGGCATGCCGGCTTTGACAAGCTCAGCTTTCAACTGAATCTTGTCGGCCTCCGACAAGCCGTCAATGCCAAGCGACATCAGACGGCCAAAAGCCGAAGCCATAGCCACACCCCTTACGATTTTCTTGTGAAAATCTTCGCGGGGCATAGTCTCGATCATTTCGACCAATTTGGCCCTCTTTGTCTCATCCATTGCCATCACCTCCCCTCGGCAACAAAAAACGAATGATCGACACACTAACTATTTGTTAGCGTCCTTTAATTATACCACACTTCGTCATTTTTGTCAATATATAAATTCTTATTTTCTCTGGAATATGTTATAATATCAAAAACTGAGTTATCGTTCTTTCACATAAAGGGGGTGAAAAAATATGAATTTAATCCTTGGTGGAGCAATTCTATGGGCGACATCTAAACTGTTTCCGGCAATCGTCCAGATTGCCGACTTTAAAACTTTAGTAATTGCTCTGGTTTTATTGTCCATAACCACGGTAGTCATCGGCTTACTTTGTCTCGGTGGCATAGCTATTGGCTTGTTAGCCGGCGATATCGGCTCCGTCGTTATCGGCATGATTGCCATTCTCTTTGCGAATGTCATTGCTATGTACATTATTAGTGCCTGCCTGGATGGTTTCAATATCGTTGGTTTTTGGCCTAAAGTTATTTTAGCGATTTGCTTTTCTACTTTCCAAGTTAATCTAACTAACACCAACCGTAACCAATAACTCACAGCCTCGACTTCAGTCGGGGCATTTTTAATATTTACTAAAATTAAAATCTGTGCTATAATCTTGACAAGTCTAGAGAGACTTTTTTTAATGAAAGGAAAGTATGGCAGTCACTAAAATTAAAGCTACTGACCCTGCTGAAAAAAAGCCGAAAGAGGTTGAAAAAACCAAAACCACCAAAATTTCGGCCAAAAATACTAAGCCGGCTAAGTCGGTCAAATCAGCAGAGAAGGCAGTCAAACCAGCCAAGACAGACACTACCAAAAAACCCTTTATTTTACTTAGGCCCATCATTGGTCTAGGGCGTTATTTCCGTAATTCTTGGGGTGAACTCCGCCAAGTTCATTGGCCCACCCGCAAATACACCTGGCAAATGACTCTTGCTATGCTAGTTTATTGTGCAATTTTCTTTGCTTTTATTGTGCTACTTGATGCACTATTCTCACTAATATTTAACAATCTACTCGGATAAGGAGGCAATATGGCAAAAGCTAATCGTTATGACAATACTCGCGCCTGGTACGCTATCAGTACTTATGGCGGCCACGAAGACAAAGTCGCCGAAAGCATCAATCAGCGCGTCAATAACATCGACATGAAAGGCCAAATTTTTGGTGCCATCGTCCCTAAGGAAAAACAAATTGAAATCAAAAACGGCAAGCGCAAAGTAGTTGATCGCAAAATTTTCCAAGGTTATGTACTGGTCGAAATGAAACTTTCTGATGAAACCTGGTATATCATTCGCAACACACCTGGTGTCACCGGCTTTATCGGTAATGGTACCCAACCTACCCCAGTTTCCGAAAAGGAAATCGCCAAAATCAAGAAACGTATGGGCGTCGAAGATCCCCGCTACACCGTCAAATACGAAATTGGCGAAGTCGTCAACATCATCGACGGTCCATTTAAGGGCTTTGACGGCACTATCTCTGATATTGATCAAATCAAAGGCAAACTCAAAGTCATGGTACCAATGTTTGGCCGTGAGACACCCGTCGAGCTAGACGCTTTACAAGTTAAACAGTTGTGATATAATATTAATGTTACGCACTAGAGAGGAAAATTAGAAATTATGGCAAAACAAGCTATTGGTAATTTGAAACTTCGTATTCCAGGCGGCAAAGCTACCGCCGGACCTCCAGTTGGCTCCACTTTGGGTCAATGGGGCCTCAATATGATGGATTTTATCAATCCTTTTAACGAAGCTACCAAAGATTATATGGGTAAGGACGTCATCGTCCACATCAAAGTCTACGATGATCGTAGTTTTGATTGGGTTTGTCTTGGCCGTCCAGTTGATGATTTAATCCGTGAAGAAATCGGCATCCAGAAGGGGAGTGGCAAGCCAAACGCTGACAAAGTTGGCAAAATCACCCGCGCCCAGCTCGAAAAAATCGCCGAGATTAAGAAAGATCAATTAAACGCCATTGATATGGATGGCGCCGTCAAAATTATCGCCGGCACCGCTCGTTCCATGGGCGTTGAAGTTGTAGATTAATAAATTTTAATATGTGGGAGGGTAACACCCGCTAACACCACAGAAAGGATTATATGGCCGAAGATAAAACGACCAAAGAAGATATCAAAGATAAAGCTGCTGAGGAATCTGCTCCAGAAGTAGAAGCTCCAGCAGTCGTCGAGGAGGCTTCAGAGGCCGCTGAAACTGCTGAAGACACTAAAGAAACTTTTGCCAAATCTGGTAAACGTTCTAAAAAACATATCGAAGAAGTAAAGGCCGAGGAAGAACGCCAAGCCCGCAAGGCTGAAGCGCCCAAAGAAGCGGCCAAACCTAAAGGCGCCGCTCCTATCACGCGCCCTCGCATTGAGCGTCGTGGTAAAAAATACCAAGCTGCCGCTAAATTAATCGACTCTACCAAAGTTTATTCATTAAAAGATGCCGTCGATTTAGCCATCAAGAGCAAGGCCGTCAATTTTGACGCTACTTTGGAAGCTCACGTACGCCTTGGTGTTGATCCGCGTCAAGCTGACCAAAACATCCGCGCAACCTTAGTCTTGCCTCATGGTAATGGTAAAACCGTACGTGTTGCCGTTTTTGCACCAATTGATGTTTGCAAAACCGCCAAAGCTGCTGGCGCCGACATCGCCGAAGATGAAGAGTTTCTTCGTCAACTCGACAAGGGAACTATTGACTTTGATGTTTTGATTTCCACCCCACAATACATGCCCAAACTCGGCAAATATGCCCGCTTGCTTGGTCCTAAAGGCTTGATGCCAAACCCCAAAGCTGGCACTGTCACCACTGATATTGAAAAGGCCGTCAAAGAAGCCAAAGCCGGCAAAGTCGAATATCGCGTTGATAAGCAATCTATCGTCCATATCGGTCTTGGCAAGACTTCTTTCACGCCTAAGCAACTGCTCGAAAACGCCGAAGCTTTCTTTGAATCCCTCAAGAACCAAAAACCTGCCTCTCTCAAGGGTACCTATGTTAAATCCGTCTATTTGACCACTACTATGGGCCCCTCCATTCAAATCGAAAACTTGTACAACTAATCAATCTGTGCTATAATTAGCATAGTTACCAAAGACAGTGGCGAGGTTTATACCTTTAATCATGCTACCGAGGCAAATTCTTGTTTTATTTGGTGACGTATTTTAACAATCAGCTAGCTTTTTAATTCAAAAGGATAATTATGGCAATATCAAAAGATAAGAAAAAATCTCTGGTTGCCGATTTAACCGAACTTCTAGGTAACGCCAAGACTACGGTTTATGCACGCTATCAAGGCCTTTCGGTCGCTGATTTACAAGATTTACGCGCCGCTGCACGCGAAGCCGGCGTCAAAATCAAAGTCGTCAAAAACCGCTTAGTCAAAGTTGCAATGAATGAAATTGCTATCTACAAAGACACCGACACCACTGGTCTTACTGGCCAGTTGCTTTATGCCGTGTCTAGCGAAGACGAAGTCGCTCCGGCCAAGGTGCTCGCTGAATTCGCCAAAACTCACCAAGCGCTCGAAATCGCTGGTGGTTTTAACGATCTTGGCGCCAATCTTGCCGACACCGAAATTAAAGCTCTAGCCGCTCTTCCCACCAAAAACGAACTTATCGCTCAGGTGGTGGCACAATTGCTTTCTCCGGTCACCGACTCCGTCTCCGGTCTATCCGGCGGTCTTTCCGAAATTGTTTCCGGCCTAGAAGCCAAAGCAACCGCTTAATTTATCAAATATATAATCTGAAAGGAATATTATGGCTACAGATATTAAGAAATTAGCCGAAGAACTGGTAAAGCTTACTGTTCTCGAAGTTAATGAACTCAAAAACGTCCTCAAGGACGAATACGGCATTGAGCCAGCTGCCGCCGCCGCTGTTGCAGTTGCTGCTCCTGCCGCTGGTGGTGATGCCGCCGCTGCCGATGAAGGCAAATCCGAATACGACGTCGTCTTGAAAGATGCTGGCGCTCAAAAAATCGCCGTCATCAAGGCCGTCAAAGAAGCTACCGGTCTTGGTCTTGGCGAAGCCAAAGCTATCGTTGATGGTGCTCCTGCTACTGTCAAGGAAAAAGTCAAGAAAGAAGATGCCGAAGCTATGAAGAAATCCCTCGAGGAAGCCGGCGCTACCGTCGAACTCGCTTAAGTCAACCCAAGTTAGCTGATTGTTTTATTTACAACATTCCACAAGCATTCTCTGTAATGCTTGTGGAAAACTTTTTTTCTCATTTTTTGCAAAAATGTTGACAAAAATACCTATAGGGTATAATATAATATTAATATTATATTTAACAGACGGGATGCGAGGTATGTCTGAATTACCAGAAAAACAAATAAAAAGATTACGAAATCTTATTAATGATGCCGAAACCAATTTAGCTGCTGCTAAAGAATTATTGACATCTGTGCTCGGCAATGGCGATTCTATTACTGCTCCACGCGAAACTATTGTCACCGACGAAGAAGGCAAAATTATCGAAGGCGTTTTTGATGGCCAAATCATGATTGGTCCTGACGGCAAGAATTATCCAGTACCAGCTAATTATGCCAGCAAATCTAAGCTCGTCGAAGGCGACATTTTGAAGCTTACCATTACACCCGAAGGCCGCTTCCTCTACAAGCAAATCGGCCCGGTTCAACGCAAAACTGTCATTGGTACTCTAGTCCATCACGACGACAAATATTATGTAGAAGTTGCTGGTCGCGAATACGAAATTCTCTATGCTTCTGTCACTTTCTTCCATCTCAAAGAAGGTGCTCAAGCCTCTGTGGTCATTCCTGCCGACAACGAAGACGCTACGTGGGCCGCTGTTGAGGCCGCGCTTTAATGGGTTTAGCTTTATATCGCAAATATCGTCCAACTACTTTAAAGGATGTCATTGGGCAGTCCCAGATTACTGATGCCTTAGAACAAGCTATTAAGACCAACAAAATTTCTCATGCCTATCTTTTTACTGGCCCCCGCGGCACCGGCAAGACTTCTGTGGCTCGCATTTTCGCTCATACCATTAATGATTTTTCCTATAAAGTTGAAGATGAGTATCTTGATATCATCGAGATTGACGCTGCCTCCAACACTAGTGTCGACGACATTAGGGAGTTACGCGAAAAGTCTATCATTACTCCAGTTAAGGGTAAATACAAAATTTATATCATTGACGAAGTCCACATGCTCAGCAAATCTGCTTTCAATGCCTTACTCAAAACACTTGAAGAACCGCCTGCGCATGTCATTTTTATCATGGCTACTACTGATGCCCATAAAGTTCCTATCACCATCAGTTCACGCGCTCAAGTTTATAATTTTAAACTCGCCGACGCCGATACAATGCTCAAATTTCTCGACGCAGTTGTTAAAAAAGAAAAATTAAAAATTGATCAAGCCGCTTTAAAGATCATCGTCGAACGTGGTGGCGGTTCGTTCCGTGATTCATTGTCTCTACTCGACCAAGTTTCCGCACTCCCCCAAAAACAAATTACCGCTAGTGACGTCATTGCCGCACTAGGATTGCCAGATAATCAATTGCTTAAAAATCTCCTCGCGGCTTCTAAAAACCACGACTTTACTAGCGTTACTACAACGCTAGAAGAAATTTTAAATTCTGGCATCAAAATCGATATCCTAATCGAAGAATTAATCAAATATATCCTAGCAAATCCTCAACCAGAACTAATGCACTTATTGTCAAAACTCGCTAATATCAAACCACCATTCCTCGAAGCTAAACTTACCGTAGCTCTGCTTGGCGACACAATCAATTTTGTGCCACCAACCCCGGCCGTTGCGCCCAAATCTGTTACCCTACCGACTCCTACTCAACCAACTAATATACCCACGACTAATAACATCACTTTTAATTGGCGAGATTTTCTCGATGCTGTCAAAAGCCGAAATACTGGCGTCGCCACTATGCTCAAAAATTTCAATTATAAACTAGAAGGGAAGACTCTTTATCTTTACGCACCTAACCCTACTAATTATAAATTAATTAGTAACCCCAAACGTAAACAATTCCTCACTGAAATCACTCATTTAAATATTGTTGTCGAATCACCAGATCAAAAACTCGACAAAAAAGACCCCACGCTCTCCAAAATTTCTGCTATAATGGGAGATATACAGGAGGTTAAAAATGGAGAATCAAGCCCCTTCTAAAGAAGGTCGCATCCCACCCCAAGATGTTAACGCCGAAAAATCTTTGCTCGGCGCGCTGTTGCTTTCTGATGCTGCTTTACCAGAAATTTCCAATCTAATTTCTCCCGCCGACTTTTACGAACCTGGGCACAGCAAAATTTTCAAAGCTATGTTGTCGCTTTACGATCAACATAAACCCATAGATTTACTTACTCTTACCGCTGAATTACGCAAGCAAAAAACTCTTAAATCTGTTGGCGGCGCACCATATCTTACCGAGCTAACCAACTTCGTACCCACTGCATCGCACGCCGTAGCTTATGCTGAGCTCATCGAGAAAGCTGCAGTTCGTCGTCGTCTCATCGATGCTGGTACTGCCATCGTCGAAAAAGCCTATTCTGACGATGCTGAAGTCAATGAATTAGTCGGTCGTGCTGAAAAAGATCTCTTTGCGGTTTCCGATCAAACAGTCAAATCTGACTATATCCCCCTCGGCGACTTATTAACTGATGCTTATGATCGCATCGAAGATTTGCATAAAAATAAAAGCTCCTTACGTGGTCTCAAAACCGGTTTTGCCGATATTGACAAAAAAACTGCTGGCTTCCAAAAAGGCGATTTAATTATCGTGGGTGCTCGCCCCGCCATGGGCAAGACTACTTTTGCGCAAAATTTGGCTTATAATATTGCGACTATTAACCAAAAAGGTGTTCTATTCTTCTCGATGGAAATGGCCGCTAATGAAATTGTCGATCGCATGATTTCTGATGTTTCTGGTGTCGACAATTGGAAATTGCGCACCGGCAACGTCAATGACGATGATTTTGCCAAAATCGGCGACGCACTCGGCGAAATGGACGAAGCGCCAATTTATATCGACGACACTTCAAATATGACGATTCTTGAAATGCGTAATAAAGCGCGCCGCGCTGTTCATGATCACGATATTGGCATTATTCTCGTAGATTATTTGCAACTTATGCAGGGTTCTGACCGTTATGCTGGTAACCGCGTCCAAGAAGTAACTGAAATTTCTCGTGGTCTCAAAACTCTAGCGCGTGAACTTGAAATCCCCGTCGTTGCGCTTGCTCAGTTATCTCGCAATGTCACCGGCAGGGAAGATCCACGCCCCGTACTTTCAGATTTACGCGAATCCGGCTCCATCGAGCAAGACGCCGACCTTGTAATGTTCCTACATCGCCCTGATTATTATCGCCAAAATGACGACGATTACGAAGAAACTCACATCACTGAACTTCTCATCGCTAAACACCGTCACGGTGCCGTTGGTAAAATTGAGCTCTACTTCCATCCAGAGCTACTACGCTTTATGTCTTTAGATAAAACCCGTTAAAATATGGTATAATGGTTACGTGAAGAAAATTATTATTTCTAGATTGTGGCTTTACCGCTACCGTTTTATTCTCGGATATATTTTGCTAGGCTCAGCCTTTGCTGCTACTGTAATATTTTTGCCATTTCTCACTCCAGCTGGTCTTTCCGCCGCTGAAATGGAATCGGCCACCACCTCTTTTAACACTCATTTTACCTCACTCGCTGACGGCAATATTGTTGATTTACCTTATCATTTATTACAGAAACTTGCTATTTTGCTCTTCGGTTTATCAATTTATTCAGTCAAGCTTCCTAGTATTTTTATCGGTCTGTTATTAGGATTATTATTAATTTTACTACTTAATCGTTGGTTTAAAAGCAATGTTGCGCTCTTCGCCTCTGTAATCACGGTATTTTCTGCGCCATTTCTTTTCTTAACTGGTTCTGGTACGCCATTAATTATGTTAGTATTTTGGCCGACTTTCCTTCTTTGGCTAGGCTCTAAAATCCAAGGCAACAAGCATCCTAGTTCTTTTTATGCCCTTACTTTTGCCTTTGCTCTTCTACTATCGCTATTCACGCCACATTTAATTTATCTCGCCATATTTATTATTCTATTCGCCATCTTTAATCCACATTTACGTTTTACCGTCAAAAAACTCTCCAAAATCGCTCTCTTCACCACTATAGTAATCATCGTTGCCGGGTTCACCACTTTCACCATGCTATGCATCAAACAACCCGCGCTCACTTCAAGCTTGCTACTGGCTGACAATTTTTCAATGAATTCGTTCTTTGGTAATCTCAGACTCGCCTTTGCGCCATTCTTTGCTTGGGGTGGTGGCGTCGAAAGCACTTTTCTTTCTCCACTCATCGGCCTTGGCTCTTTCGCTCTAGCTTTTGTTGGTTTATTATCAACCACCAAAGGATTTTTTGCTTCACGCAATGCCATCGCTTCTTGTTTTATTATCTTTTCGATTGTGCTGGCTGGCCTACGTCCCGAAGCGGCAATCCTTTTAATCCTACCATTTGCCATTTTAATCGCTCACGGCCTACGTTACATTCTAGAAAAATGGTACAATCTGTTTCCCGAGAATCCTTATGCTCGTATTTTTGCCATCTTACCAATTAGCCTCTTGCTTGGCATCATCATTATTTCCGACATGTCGCACTTTATCTTCGGCTATCGCTACACACCCAACGTTGCCGACCAATTCAATAACGACATTAGTTTAATTTACGAAAATGTCAATCCGGACGACATTCTAGTAATTAACCCTGAAGCTGAATATAATTTCTACCGCATCCTCAATGAAACTGCCAATTTTAATGTCGTTAATACTATTCCAGTTACCCATTCTAATAATTTTGCTACACTGGGTGAATTTA
Source organism: Candidatus Saccharimonadota bacterium (assembly GCA_017514665.1). Lineage (GTDB taxonomy): Bacteria > Patescibacteriota > Saccharimonadia > Saccharimonadales > Saccharimonadaceae > Nanosyncoccus. The sequence goes on from JAFWIX010000008.1 coordinate 118,566, forward strand.
GCAATGCCAATAATTCAGGTAAACTTTATCGTATTATCACCTCGCCAAAATCCAACAATTCTGCTAGAATATATTTATATACATCTAACGAAGAGGAGTAATTATGGGTCAAACTATGGACCAAATGAAAATGGTCAATCAATTGCGCAAAGCGCAAAAAGAACTCAAAAACGAAATTGTTGAAGTTGAAGCCGGCGATGGCGCTGTGGTTGTTCAAATTAGCGCTGAATTAAAAATTAAAAAAGTCAAACTAGATCCTGAAAAGATTGACTTTGACGATATTCGCGAGTTAGAGCGCTGGATTGAGAACTGTATGCGCGATGGTTATGCCAAAGCTCAAGAAATTGCCACTGAAAAAATGAAGCCACTCATGGGTGGTCTCGGTAATCTTGGTTTGTAAATGTTACCAAAGGCCCTGCAAGACGCTATCGATGCGCTCGGATTATTGCCGGGCGTCGGTTCGCGTACTGCTGAACGTTATGCCTATTATCTTTTTAAAAATTCTTCCAGTTTTGCCGATAATATCGCTGAATCTCTCAAAAACCTTCATTCTGGCGTCAAGTCGTGTCCAGTAACTTTTGCCTTAATCGACGCCAAAGAAAAAATTTCGCCACTTTATGCCGATGATGCGCGCGATAAAACCACCGTTTTAGTAGTCGAGGAACCCCTTGATATTTACGCTTTTGAACAGACCAAAGACTATCAAGGCACCTATCACGTCCTCGGTGGCGCCATCTCGCCCATTGATGGCATCACGGCCGACCAGCTCCATATTAATGAATTAATCGCTCGCATCAAGACTGACAAAGTAAAAGAAGTAATCATTGCTACCAATCCATCAGTTGAAGGGGAATCAACTGCCCTATTATTACAAAAACTACTTGGCGAAAAATATCCCAAACTTAAGTTGACACGTCTTGCGCGTGGTCTGCCGCTTGGCGTCGACCTCTCATATGCCGATCAAATTACTCTCAGCGCCTCACTCGAAAATCGCACGGAATTATAAGAGAAAACTAAAAAGTAACTTTTCGGGGCATCCGCAGTTACGACGAGGACGAAGCGACGAGCCCCGTAACGACGGGAGCGAGGAGCGTCCCGAAAAGTTGCTTTTAGTTTTCTAATTATCTACTTCGCCGATTAATTTAATCGAGTCGCTTTCTGGAAGTGATTCGACGTCTTTGAGCTTCTTCTCAATTTGGCGTGAAGTCGTTTTGGCGCTTTCAATTTTATTAGCTGATTCTTGTAGTTTCTTTTGTACACCTTCTAACAAATCACCGAACTTCCCAAATTGCGTTTTTACCGCACCCAGCATTTGCCAGACTTCCGAAGAGCGTTTTTCGATTGCTACCGTCTTGAACCCCATCAAGAGCCCCGATAACATCACCGGCAAAGTCGATGGGCTAGCGATTGTAATGTGATATTTTTGTCTAATTTCATCCGAAAGTCCCGGGATACGCAAGATTTCCGCATATAAACTTTCGGTTGGCACAAACATCATGCCAAAATCTGTTGTCATGGGAGGATCAATATACTTAGTTGAAATCTTTTTCGCTTGTTCCTTGACATCCGTCGCCAAAGCCTTTTGTGATTTGATAATCGACTCCTTGTCGCCAGCATCGTAGGCGGCAATCAGGCGCGAATAATTTTCGACCGGAAACTTTGAATCTATCGGTAAATACACTGTGTCGTCTTTGCCGGGCATTTTTACTGCAAATTCGACTCTGTCGTTTGAACCCTTTTTAGTAATAATATTCTCTTCATACTGGTTAGTCGTCAAAATATCAGCGATAATTGCGCCAAGTTGCACTTCACCATAAATCCCACGCGTCTTTACACCTTCCATTACTTTTTTCAAATCACCCACACCACTTGCCAGATTTTTCATTTCGCCTAAGCCCTGATAAACTTGCGTCAATTGACCAGATATCGTTTTAAAACTTTCATTAAATCGTTTTTCGACCGACTTCTGTAACTTCTCATCTACAGTTTCGCGCATTTCATCGAGTTTCTTCTCATTACTACTCTCAATATGGCGCAAATTCTCAGTAATCTCCTTGCGATTTTCGCGGAACTCTTGTTCAATTTTTGGATTGATTTTATCTAACTGCCCCTCCACGCGAATCAAGCGCTCTTCCAGCTTGGTGGTATCAACATCAGCCTTCGGCTTACGCATCAACAAAACCACCAGTAGCCCTATTATCGCCACCCCAATTATAATCATAACTATTTCCATAATTTTAGTATACCATAAATTATGTTATAATTATAGAGATATGTACAATATATTTTCGGATTTTATCAAGGACAAGCAAAAGATTTGCATCATTCAAGCCGAGAATCCTGACGGCGATTCGCTCGGTTCAGCTATTGCTTTGAGCTATCTATTGAAAGATATTAAGACTACTCTATATTGTCCAGTTGACATTCCTAAATATTTACGTTATTTTTCTGACTGGGGAATTGTCACCAATGAATTTGATTACAAAGCCGACGGCTATATCATAGTTGATACCGCCGCCAGTATTTTACTTTCCAAGACTCTTAACGATTCGGCCGCCAAAAACCGTCTCTATACTGCCCCAGTCTTGGTGTTAGACCATCACGAAACTCCAGACGATTTAGATTTTCCGCATCAAGCCATCATCGAGCCATTACCGGCATGCTGCAGCTTAATTTATAAAATCGCCCTCTCCGAAAAACTCGATATCGACAAAGCTATCGCCGAAACTTTGTTACAAGGCATTCTCGCCGACACCTTAGGCCTGACTAGCGCTTCAGTTTCTTCGGAAACTTTCCGCGATGTGGCGAATTTAGTTGATCTTGGCGCCAATATCACCGAACTCGAAGAGCGTCGTCGTGAATTCATGAAAAAATCCAAGCGCATCCTAAACTACAAAGCCGACCTCATCAAGCGCATTGATTATTCGCTCGATGACACTTTAGCTACAGTCTTGATTCCTTTTGATGACATTCAAAGCTATTCTGACGAATACAATCCAGGGGTTCTGATTATTGAAGAAATGCGCATGGTCGAAAACGTCAAGGTCTGTGTTGCTATCAAAACCTACCCAGACGGCAAGCTTACTGGCAAAATCCGCACCAACACCGAAGCCCCCGTCGCTGACAAAATCGCTGAATTTTTCGGTGGCGGTGGACACCCTTATGCTGCTGGTTTTCGTATCTATGACACCAACTACGAAACCGTCCTCGCTGATTTGATCGATTTAATACCGAAACTATTATCCCAAAATGAAAGCTAAACTTTACGACATAGTTACTTATTTCTGGTACAAAATTCTAAAGCGCCCCATTAGATTAAAATGTACTTTTGATTCGCGTAACAAAAACGCTAGATTCACGGTTATTTTTTTACACGGAATCGCAGCCACTTCCAGCACTTGGCGCCCCACTATCAATTTATTTCTCAAAGATACTGGGCTCAAAAATTTTCGCTTTGTCACCGTTGACCTACTAGGTTTTGGCAAATCTCCTCGCGCCAATTGGCTAAAATACGATTATGAAGAATATAATCGCGCGCTTTTCAAAACCATCAAGCATTTACATATTAAAAACCCAATTGTCCTAGTCGGGCACTCTATGGGATCATTAATCGCCGCCAATTTTGCCGCCGAGCATCCCGAAAAAATCTCTCGTCTCATTTTGGTATCACCGCCAGTATTAAAACCGAGCGAAGCCGCCAAACTTCCAGACAAATTCTATCAAAAGTCCTACGGCACTTTACCTAAAATCGCCGAGGATCCAATCATCAAAACTCTTGCCAATTTCGTACAAAAAGTTTCCAGTTTTCGTGCTGAATATCTCAAAACTATCGCCTTCGAACGTTCCATGAAGAATATCGTTCTAAATCACAAAAATTATCAATTATTTAAAAAGTTAACCATTCCTACTACTATTATCCACGGTCGTTTTGATCCACTAGTATTACAAGCCAATCTAAATGATATCGCTAAAGCCAATCCTGATTTTATTAAACTTGAACAAGTCACTGCTCAACACGATATTTCACCTTCAAAACGTGATAAAATAAAAGTAGCACTAAAAGGTTTTCTCGAACATGAAACTATATAATACACTCACTCGTAAAATCGAACCCTTCGTCCCCGAAAATAAAGACGAAGTCAAAATTTACACTTGTGGCCCTACTGTATATAGCCATCCCCACATCGGTAACTATGCCTCTTATATTTATTGGGATTTATTAATTCGCACTCTTAGAGCCAACGATTATAAAATTAATCGCATTCTCAATATCACTGACGTCGGTCATTTGTCGTCTGACGCTGATGAAGGCGAAGACAAGCTCGAAAAAGGCGCCGCTCGCGAAAATAAAACCGTTTGGGAAATTGCCGAATATTACATCAAAGATTTTCTTGCAGGCTATAATAGTTTGAATCTCGTTAAACCAGACAAAATTACTCGTGCTACTGATTATATTGAGCAAGATATCAAATTAGTAGATTTACTAACCAAAAAAGGTTACACCTATGAGCTGGAAGATGGCGTGTACTTTAACACTGATCATTTTTCTCGCTACGCCGATTTTGCCAAATTAGACCTGAAACATTTACAAGCTGGTGCGCGCGTAGAATTTAATGCTAAAAAACTTCACCCTTCAGATTTTGCGGTTTGGAAATTTATCAGACCGGACGAAACTCATGCTATGCGCTGGGATTATCTTGGCCGTCCCGGTTACCCAGGTTGGCACCTTGAATGTTCCACTATTATTCATACCGAACTTGGTGAACCAATCGACATTCATACTGGTGGTATTGACCACATACCAGTACACCATACTAACGAAATCGCTCAGAGTGAAGCCGCTTTTGATACCAAACTCAGTCGTTTTTGGCTTCATTGCAATTTTATTACCATCGACGGCAATAAAATTTCTAAATCTCTTGGCAATGTTTACACTTTAGAAGATTTAAAGAAACGTGGCTTTTCGCCTCTAGATTTCAAAATGTGGATTTTACAAGGGCATTATCAAAGCGAGCGCAACTTCACCTTCGATGATCTCGCTGCCGCCAAAAGGCGCCGCCTTAACTGGCGCAACCGCATTGCGTTGTTATACCAAGATAGTGAACTTCCAAACGACTTTTCCTCGGGAGCGCTCAAGGGCGCTGTCGCCGCGTCCCAAGGGGCGGTACGCCCAAGCTTTACTCCATCGGAAAAAGTGTTTGAAAATTCACTTCTTGAACATCTCGACGACAATCTTAATTCGGCTGCGGCTTTTTCGCTGATTGACAACAGCGAGCTTACGCTAGCTGATTGGCAAAAAGTCGATGAATTATTTGGTCTCAATCTAATTGACGACACACCAGATATTCCAGACAGCTTGAAAGATTTGATCAGACAACGCGAGCAAGCTCGCGCCGACAAAGACTTCACTACTGCTGACAAAATTCGTCAAGAGCTCGAAGAAAACAATATTATTATTAACGACTCTCCTACCGGCCCAATCTGGGAATACAAGGCTTAAAATGCACGAGAGCTGGAAGCCATTTTTAAAATCTGAATTTGACAAACCCTATTTCAAAGAACTCAGCGATTTTTTGCACAAAGCTTATGAAGATACCACCGTATTTCCCAAAAAATCCCTCGTCTTTTCCGCTTTTACTACCGACCTAAATAAAGTGTCGGTAGTAATCTTAGGACAAGACCCATATCATACTCCGGGCGCCGCACATGGCCTCGCTTTTTCAGTACCATCCTCACAACCCATCCCGCCATCACTTATTAATATATATAAAGAAATCGATAATGACATCGGCAAACATTACAATAATTCCGGCTATCTTGGCCATTGGCAAGAACAAGGCGTATTGTTATTAAATAATGTGCTAACGGTCGAGGCTCATAAAGCCGGTAGTCATCGCGGCAAAGGTTGGGAAATTTTCACTGAAGCTACAATTAAATACCTAAATGATACACGCCCACATTTGGTGTTTATTCTCTGGGGACGAGACGCTCGTAGCAAAAAACCCTTAATCGATAGTTCCAAACATTTAATCTTGGAAAGTGTCCATCCATCACCACTTTCTGCGCACGCTGGATTCTTTGGCAACCACCATTTCAGCAAAACCAACGAATTTCTTAAAAATCACAATCTCCCCGAAATCGAATGGTAATTATATTTTAGTCAATTTACCGCGCGAAAGTTTATACACTGCATCCGCATAACTAGCAACTTTATTAGAGTGCGTCACCAAAATCACAATTTTATGATCTTTTTTGGCTAAACCTTAAAATGAACTGAAAATGTTGTGAGTCTGTTGCTTGACGCAGTTATCTCCCAATGATTACGTTCGGCTAATGACTTCGCAATTGAAAGGCCCAGACCCACACCTTCAGCCGATTTATCTGATTGATAAAATCGCTCAAAAATTTGAGCTTCATCGGCTTTTTTAATTTTTGCACCATCATTTGTAATCGCTAAAGTATCGTCAGTCAATTTAATATCTATACGTCGCTCACAATATTTAATCGCATTATCCATCAGAATATTAAAAATTTGACTAAAATCATTTTGATTGATTTTTACTTTCTTAACTTTATTATTTTTAAAATTTAATTTAATTTTATGTTCTTCGATTCTTGGCATAAATGGTTTGAGATTTTCATCAATTAATTTATTCAAATCAGCCTCAACAGTTGTAGCCTCACTGATATTGTCGGCTTTTGCTAATTGCAATAATTCTTGATTTAAATGCGCCAATTTATTGGCTTCGTATTCGATATTATCAATAAAACGATTATCGGTGATATCCGCCGCCTCTAAATTAGCTTGGATGCTAGCTAGCGGTGTCTTGATTTCATGACTAGCGTTGGCAATAAATGTTTTTTGTAAATTATAGGCATTTTTAACTGGCTCAATCGCTTTTTCAGCAAAATAATACGAAAACACTACTACCAAAAATTCGATCAATCCGCCAACTACAATCAGAGTGATCAATAAAGTATTTAACGAAGCGCGCCTTTCGATGTCAATTCGCTCATTAATGATATTATGTACATCGTTAGTATAGCTAGGTGAACCATCTGGCGATGGCGGTCGATTATCAGTAGTAAGTGCTGCGACATAATAAATGCTACCAAAGGAAATCAGCAAAATCGCCGTAGAGAAAATCACATTGGTCAATATAAAACGATTACGTAGCTTACTAAACATTTTGTTTTTCGATTAGTTTATAACCCAAGCCTCGCAAACTTTTGATCTGTACCGACGATTTAAGTTCACGTAATTTTTTACGTAGATAACTGATATACACTTCAACATAATTATCTTCAGTAATAGCTTCGTTACCCCAAATATATGCTAGCAATGCAGATTTTTTATGCACTTGGTTGGGATTTTTAATTAAAATTTCCATCAAATCAGCTTCTTTGCTAGTCAAAGCTTGCCCATTAAGCGTACGGTTATTAGCATCAAAAGTCAAATCACCAAAAGTATAAATCTTAGTGGCCTGGAGGGGAGGTCGACGACAAAGCGCGTTAATACGCGCAATTAACTCGGCAGCCTTAAAGGGCTTGCCGAGGTAATCATCCGCACCTTGTTCAAGGCCGCGGACCTTGTCGTCAACCTCGCCTAACGCTGACAACATTATCACCGGCGTCTTTATTCGACGATCGCGAATTGTTTTCAAAATATCTATTCCTGATAATTTTGGCAGCATGATATCTAATACTATGCAATCATAATTTGATTTTAGTGCCAATTCTAATCCAGTTTCACCGTCACTTACCCAATCAACCATAATATCTGACTTATTCAATAAGTGGATCACTGCCTCAGCCAACAATTTTTCGTCTTCTATATATAATATTCTCATGTCTTCATTTTATAACACTTTTCTTAAAAAATCTTAAAAAGATTCACTGTGTGATATAATAAATACATGAGTAGAAAAATTGAAGTTGACACCAAAACTTTTATTCGCTTTTGGCTGGTAATTTTGGGTTTTGTATTAGCCATATTCTTTATTGACAAAGCCTTAACCGGTTTAATTATTGTTGGTATTGCAGCCTTTCTCGCTATTGCAATCCAACCCTTAGCTCGTCGCATTGACAAAATTGATAAAAGTAAAGACCGCCCAGCACTCTCATCCGTTGCGGCGTTTTCTATCGTAATCGTCGTCATCGGATTAATAATTTCAGTTATCGGGCCGGTGGTTATCAGCGAAACTAGCAAGTTTATCAGTCAATTGCCGGACACCTTTCAAAATACCGTCGGTGGCTGGGAGGGAATTAATAGCTTCGGGGAAAATATCGGCATCAAAGATTTGAAAGGCGAAATTTTCAACGCTCTGCAAAATTTTTCTGATATGATTTTTAGCAATGTTGGCGGCACCATCGTCAACGGCATCGGTACAGTAGCCTCTGTTGTAACAGCTACAATCTTAGTTTTGGTATTAACTTTATTCTTCCTCCTAGAAGGATCCAGTTTAATGGCTGGTTTTTGGAAACTAGTTGGCTCCGAGAGTCGTGATGCTCACAAAAAGAAAAAGACTTTAGCTGTTCGCCACGTAGTCAGACGCATGAAAGAGGTCATAGCTACCTACGTTTCCAAGCAACTCTTAGTTGCCGTGCTAGATGGTTGTGTCACCGCACTGGCAGTATTCGTAATGTCATTAACCTTTGGTTTTTCTAGTGATCTTGCTATTCCAATGGGTCTAATCATGATTATCTTTTACCTCATTCCAATGTTCGGGCCAATCATCAGCTGTATCTTGGTGTCACTAATCATCTTCTTCAGCGACCCATTAGCTGGCGTAGTCTTTGCAATATTCTATATTCTGTATCAACAAATCGAGAACAACCTTATCGCACCCAAGATTCAAGGCAATGCTTTGCAGCTACCGCCAGTAATCGTTTTGATTGCTATCACTATTGGTATGTATGTCTTTGGCTTACTCGGCGCTATTATCGCTATCCCTATCGCTGGTTGCGTCAAAGTCCTTATCGAAGAATACCCCAGGCTCAAAGAGCTTCAAGAATCCTAAAATTTAATTTCTGCAATTTATCAAGCTAGCGCTTGATTTCCGCAATTAAATTTGCTACACTCCCGAAAATCAAAAAAATAATCGGGAGTGCGCTTTTATGAAAATAAGCTATTATAAAATCTTTCTTTGTGGCATTATCGCCTTTACACCTTTAATCAGTTTTACGCCTAGTAACGCCTATGTATTCAGCTGTGACGACGTACGCTTTATCTTTGCTCGTGGCTCAGGTTCTAGTCTTGGTGCTGATGACGAATCCGCTTGGCGCACCTCATTAGATAAAATGTTCAGAGGTACTAAATTAAAATACGGTTTTTACGAACTCGGCGCTACTGAACAAAACGGCCACAAATATCCCGCTGCTGCCGTCAACGGCTCGGCTAGTGGTTTTTTAAATTTAATTGGTGCTGCTATTGGTGGAGGCGATTCTTTTACCTACGGTGACAGCGTTGACGAAGGTGTCGCTGAATTGCAAAATTATATCGAAAAGACCAGCAAAGCCTGTCCTTACACCAAATTCGTCGTAGGTGGTTATTCACAAGGTGCCCAAGTTGTCAGCAAAGCCATTTCTAAATCTCTCATCCCGGCCGACAATCTCATCTATGCTGCAACTTTTGGTGATCCCAAAATTTATCTGCCCGAAGGTATACCACGGCAGGGAACTGTACCCGAAGCCTGTCTCGGCCAAAACCTCTCTAATTATCGTGTCTATGCCCCTAATTGTCGTGATTATGACGGCATTTTAGGTAGTCATAGACCATACGAACCTCACCAGTATCATGACAAAGTCGGTGTTTGGTGCCACAACGACGATATTATGTGCAGCATGAAATCTAATCTCGACGACCACCTCAGTTACGTTTCCGACAATCTTTATCTCCATGCTAGCTACATCATCGCCAACAAAGTTGCCGAGGCTTTTCCAGCTGAAACTATTAGTGGCGCTAGCACCAATATTAAAACTAATCAAGATACCGTAATCATGTTTGACACTACCGACTCCATGGCTAGTATGATTGATTCTTATAAAGAAGAAGCCTTAAAACTTGCGCGTGAAACTTTTGCTAAGGGTGGTCATGTGGCCTTAGTCGAATATCGCGATCTTCACGATCCATTCATACCAGTAGTTCATTGCAACTTGGATACTTGTACTTTGCATGATTTTGAATACAAGCTTGCCGGACTTCAAGCCTATGGTGGTGGCGACTCTCCCGAATCTTACCTTTCTTGTGTTTATTATGCACTCAATCATCTAAATTGGCACCAGGGCGCCAACAAAACCATCATCGGTATTTCTGATGCCGGGTTCCATGACCCCGATCGTAATGGCGTCACCAAGGAAATGGTTATTGCCCGCACTCTCGAAATCGATCCCGTCAATCTCTATGTGATTACTCCTGAAACCGGCGAATATACCGAAATTACTACTGCAACTAACGGCGCCGTTTTTAGTTCCGCTGACGAATACAGCACCTCTACCCAATACATTCTTGAGCGCCCTATCGCCATACTTAAAAACGCTAGTTACTATGGCCTAGCTGGCGATACATTAACTTTTGATGCTTCCTCTAGCACCGCTTCCACCACCATTAATCATTACGAATGGGATTTAGATTTTGACGGCGAATTTGAAACTAGCAGTACTAATCCAATTATCACCCATACTTACAGTTCACCAATTTCTGGCATCATGCAAGTCAAAGTAGTTGATAACCAAGGCTATTCTAGCACCATGTCTGCTAATGTAGTTATAGCAGAAAATCCCGAAGCCCCTGCCACTATCAGTGATATTGTCGCCGAGCCAACAGACGATAATACTTATCGAGTTAAATTCACCACTCAAAATACCGAAAAAACTCTAGTATCATTAAATGATACTATTCTAGGTTTTACTAATGAAAATGATTTGACTATTTCAAATATTGAATACCTCAGCGAACTTACACTCATCCCATATTCTAATTCTGACACTCGCGGCACTTCTAATACCATTAATCTTGGAGTCAGCCCACGACCAGCCAAAATCAATTTTAGTAGTCTTAACATTGATCCAAATCTATCCGACACCAACATTTCCATCACCGGCTCTACCAGTATTGTGCGTGCACCAAACTCTGGCAAAAAGTAGTATTTTGTGTTATAATATATATGATATGTCACCGCGCGTAAACAAAGCAACTTCTCGTCTTAAACAACAAGAGTCCAGAATTTTAAACAACAAAAAGCCACAAGACTTAAAGACTATTGAGGCTGTTGATTTCGTTTATACTGGTGTCGGTAATAGAAAAACCCGAAATTCGCAGAAATCTCGTATTAATCACAAGGCTCCACTCATTACAGCTATATTAATAACCTTGCTGCTGGGAGGCGGCAGCCTTATTCTAGTAGCTCAGGCCGTAATGCCAACTTCATTAGCTATGCGCATTATCGAAGAATACGATGTCGCCTGGGTCGCCAATCATGCTCGCGCCAAAATCGCTACTACATTTGCCATCAAAGCCAACAAAGTTAGCGACAAAATGAAAACTGATTTTGAGGCCGCTGGCATTAAAATAGATACTAAAAACCAAACTTTTACTTATGCCGACGGTAATAATAACGCCCGTACCACCAACGTAGATGAAGCTTTTAACGACGCTATATTTGTTGATAAATTTACCACTGCTACCGAATCTACAGCTGGACACTACAGCACTGCCTACGATGCTATTACCGCAAAGGTTTTAAAACGCCTCGGCATCAGTCGTGATGTTTTTGCTGATTGGGATAACACTAAAGACAATGTTGACGAGAATACTAAATTAGAAGAAATTAAAGAAACCGTCAAAAAACGTAGCCCTAAGCTCCACGGCCAGACTATTGCCGACAGCGAGTCCGAACAACGTTCCAAAGATAGTTCAATTTCTTCAGCAAGTACCAAAGAGCAAATCAAAAACCACCTATCTGTAGCTACTGGTGCGCTTGGCATTAATGCAGGCGCTAAATGCGCCAAATTCGCCGTCTCTACCGCCCTCGCTGCTCACACCATGGAGTCTCAACGCGCCACTTCTTATCCGCTGCTCTCAATTCTCGAAGCCATTCAAAAGGCCCAGGCAGAAGAAGGGAACTATAGCCCCATCAATCAAGTTTCAAATCTCCTCACTACGCCAGATGAAAATGGTAAAACTGCTATGGACGCTCCTGAAGTTCAACGCATTTACGGCAATACTGTCGCTACTGAATCAAATTACAATATCGAAAAGCTCACAAGTCAAGCTGGCAATGCTATTGATGATTTACATTCTTGCACCACTGCCGCTACTATTGCAAGTGGTGCTGGGATTTTAGTATCAATAGCTACTGCCGGTACCTCGTCTTTTGTTAAAATTGGCACCGGCATCATCGGCGGCGCCTTAGTCACTATTGGCGTATCAGAATGGATCGACCAATATATTGACGATGCCACCGACACCATTGACGAGCAATACGCCGCGCTTGACACACTTACTGGCCCCGCTGTGGGCGCTGGTATTGTTAACGGTGCTAATAGTGAATTAAACGCCTGGGCACGCGCCGGCGGCAGTTCTTACATGAGTGCCGAAAAACTTGCCAGCTATAATAAAGTCAAAGAAAGCGCCATCGCCGATCAAGCTGCCTATGAGCGCGCTCACCTCAATCCTTTTGACACTAGTAGCCAATACACTTTTCTTGGTAGTTTGCTTTATAATAATCTCGCTCCATTAGCCGTCGCCAATCATAACAGTTCGTTTATTGGCGTTGTCGCTCAAACCAGTTCTTTGCTTTCCTCTAGCGTTACTAATATTCTACCTTCTGCTAGCGCCATCGCCGAGACTAATGTCGACAGTGAACTCGGTACTTGTCCTTGGCTCGAAAGCGTCACCGCCGTCGGCAACAGCGACTGTTTACCACACGGCGGCACTGATCCAGATACTTTAAATGAAAGTATCGAAAACGTCATCAAACACATTATCGCTATTGGCGGTCAATTTGAATCCGATGAATTTACCCTCACCCCTACAATTAAATCTGGCAGCAATCTCGAAAATCAACTTAAAATCTGCGGCACCATCATTGACCATCCAGGTATGTATAACGGTGCCGCCGCTGAATATCTTCACAATCAAACTCCCGGCGACTCTATTATCGATTGGTTCGCTTCTAATTCTATTGCTTCGCAAACTGCTGCCGGCGATGTTGCTCAACTCGTCCAAATTGCCAACGATAAAGGCCAAGAAGGTTGGATTAATGGCGGTAACTGTGTAGCAAACGACAGCGAATATTGGCAGACCGAAGGCAAATGGTACCAACGTTTTTTGGAAGATCAACGCTTGCTAGCAAATTTCAAAATTATTGAAAAATCTGCTGGCGAATATGCGCTGGACTCTGTTTAATGTTGTAAATTTTACACCCATTTTTCTATTGACACGCTATATATAGTGTCATATAATACCATTAAGACACTAAATGTAGTGCCAAGGTCAAAAATTAAAAAATAACAAATTAAAAGAACGTATGTCAGGAGGTCTATTTTTATGTTCAAAAAAATCATCAAACGAGACGGCAAAATTGTCAATTTTAATCCCGAAAAAATCACCGACGCTATTACTCAAGCCGGCCTTGCTACTGGTGAATTTAAACGCGATCGTGCTAAGGCGCTCACCGAAAAAGTCGTCAAGCGTGCCGAGGAAACTATCAAGGTTCGCACGCCTAGCATTGAACAAATCCAAGACATCGTTGAACAGGTTCTGCTCGAATCATCTTTCAAAAAGACCGCCAAAGCCTATATTTCTTACCGCCAAGAGCGTAGTCGTATTCGTGACGCCAAATCCGACTTGATGAAAATTTATTATACAATCTCTTGCGCTGATGCTTCTGAAGATTCTGATGTCAAACGCGGCAACGCCAACGTCGACGGTAACTCCGCTATGGGCAAAATGCTCCAGTACGGTGCTGAAGGTTCTAAAGTCTTTGCAAAATCCATGTTGCTTAGCCCCGAACACGCCAAGGCCCACGACAATGGCGACATTCATATTCATGACCTCGATTTTTACGCCACTGGTACCTTGACCTGCTGCCAAACCGACCCGTTCATTCTTTTTGAAAATGGCGGTTTTAACACTGGCCACGGACACTTACGTACACCTAATTCTATTGGTAGCTATGCCGCGCTTGCCGCTATCATCTTGCAAGCCAACCAAAACGAGCAACACGGCGGTCAATCTATTCCTAACTTTGACTATGCTATGGCGCCAGGCGTTGATAAATCCTTCCGCAAAGCTTTGAAGCGCAATCTCAAAAGATATAATGAATTCGCATCTAAACCAGTCAAGGCTGAAATCAAAGACGACATCAAATTTGGTGACACCGAAAAATTGAAAAAAGCCAAAGTTCCAGTCAAAGTCATTAAGGCTTCAGAAGAAGACGTCGAACGCGAAACTCTCCAGGCTATGGAAGGTTTCGTCCATAATCTCAACACCATGCACTCACGTGCTGGCGCTCAAGTACCATTTACCTCAATTAACTTTGGTACCGATACTAGCCCTTCTGGTCGCCTAGTTAGCAAAAACCTACTCGAAGCTACCATGAACGGTCTTGGTCATAGCGAGACACCAATTTTCCCAATTAGTATCTTTAAAGTCAAAGAGGGAATCAATTACAATCCCGAAGATCCTAACTATGACCTCTTTAAGCGCAGTATGGAAGTATCAGCTAAACGTCTCTTTCCTAATTTCTCATTCATAGATGCACCATTTAACTTGCAATATTACAAACCGGGTGACTATCGCACCGAAATCGCTACCATGGGCTGTCGTACTCGTGTCTTTAGCTCTGTCTTCCCCGAAAGTGACGGTATCGTCACTGGTCGTGGCAATCTCTCCTTCACTACTGTCAACCTTGTTCGCATCGGCATCAAGCATGGTATTTGTCTCGGCGAACGCAAAGAAGCCGATTGGCAAGGTTTTTATAAAGAACTTGATGAAAAAATGGACCTGGTCAAAGATGAGCTTCTAGAACGTTTTGAGTTTCAAGCCAATCAACATGTTCGCAACTTCCCATTCTTGATGGGCGAAGGCAACTGGTTCGGTAGTGAAAAATTAAAACCAAACGACAAACTGCGTGATGTTATCAAGCACGGCACACTCAGTATTGGCTTTATCGGTCTGGCTGAAACTCTAGTTGCTATGACCGGTAAACACCACGGCGAAGACGAAGATTCGCGCGAACTCGGTCTCGATATTGTTTCTCACATGCGTGAAAATTGCGATAAATATTGTAAAAAATACAAGTTAAACTTCAGTTTACTTGCCACCCCAGCCGAAGGCTTAGCTGGTCGTTTCACTCGCATCGATCGTAAAGAATTTGGCAAAATCAAAGGTGTTACCGACCGAGAATTCTACACTAACTCTTTCCATGTACCAGTTTATTATCCAATTTCTGCCTTCGATAAAATCGAAATCGAAGCACCATATCACGCTCTTTGTAATGCTGGTCATATTACCTATATTGAATTAGACGGTGATCCTAGTGACAACATTGAAGCGTTTGAAGCGGTAATTCGCAAAATGCACGATTGTAACGTTGGCTACGGTTCCGTTAACCATCCAGTTGATCGCGACCCCATTTGTGGCTTCTCTGGCATTATCGAAGGCAAACGCTGCCCATCTTGTGGCCGCCTCGAAACTGACGGTGAAGTGCCATTCGAACGTCTCCGCCGTATCACTGGTTATCTAGTAGGCTCTTTGGAGCGCTGGAATGATGGCAAAAAAGCCGAAGAAGCGGCTCGCGTCAAACACAATGTCGATGGCTGTTACACTGTGGCCGAGAAATCCGCTCGTGAAGCCGCCAAGGCCGCCCAAGCATCCTCGAAAGGGAAAAAATAATGGACATTCGTCTGTCCGGCCCAATTGAACATGACAATATTGTAAATGGCTATGGTTTGCGTGCAGTACTCTGGACACAGGGCTGCCGCACTCACTGCCGTGGTTGTCAAAACCCCGAGACCTGGGATCTTGAAGGTGGTTTTCTGGTCAGCGTAGATGAAGTTAAAGAACGTTTAAGCAAATTAAAAGGTCAAGCCGGTATTACGTTTTGTGGTGGCGAACCTTTCTTGCAACCAGTCGCTTGCAAAGAAATTGCCGACTGGGCTCGCAAAGAATTAGGCTGGAATATCTGGTCATTTACTGGCTACACTTACGAAGCTATCCGTGAACGTGGTGGTGATGAATGGGACTTTCTCTGCTCGCTAGATGCTTTAATCGACGGTCCGTTCATTCTTGCTCAACGCGACCTGACTTGTAAATTCCGCGGCTCACGCAACCAACGCTTGCTCCACCTCGATCACGGTAAAATTATCAAAACCGAATAATATGATTTATCTAGACTACGCAGCCACTAGTCCTATTTTACCTGAAGCTAAGAAGGCGATGTTAGATGTACTAAACAATTTTCCAGGCAACGCTTCGGCTCTGCATACACCAGGGCATCGCGCACACGCGATTATAGAGGAGGCGCGAGCGGACATTGCCCGGCTGATTGGCGCTCAGCCGCACGAAATCATCTTTACTTCTGGTGGTTCGGAGTCCAATAACACTGTAACTAATATTTTCGCCGGGCAATCGGTGGCGGTCTCCGCCATCGAGCACGCCAGCGTGCTCGAGTCCGCTCGCGCCCGCTGTGATTGTGTAGAAATCTCTGTAGACAAACATGGTAAGATTAAAAATAGTTCCTTTGAAAAAATCCTCAAGAAATCACCAAAATTAATCTCTATCATGTTAGCCAACAATGAGCTGGGAACTATCCAAGATATTAAGCATCTCGCTAAGCTCGCTCATCAGCACGGCATACTTTTTCATACCGATGCTACTCAAGCGTTTGGCAAGATTCCTATTAACGTCAAAGATTTAGACATCGACTATATGACCATCTCCGCCCACAAAATTGGCGGCCCGATTGGTGTCGGTGCGCTCTATATCAAAGACGGCACTCCATTTACTCCTCTTATCATCGGTGGCCATCAAGAACATGGTAAGCGTGCTGGTACTTACGCCACCGCCAATATAGCCGGCTTTGGCGCCGCCGCTCGTTATGCTTACGAACACAATATTCCAAAACTATATGCCGAAAAAATTGCGCCCTTGCGCGATGAACTCGCCTCGCGCATCTTAAAAGAAATCCCATTCAGTAGTAGTAATACAGCTCAGCCATCATTGCCTAATATTTTGAATGTATCTTTTGAGGCTGCCGAAGGCGAGTCTATTCAGCTCTATCTTGACGCCAAAGCCGGCATTGCAATTTCTACCGGCTCCGCCTGCGCCGCTGGTGACGGTAAACCTAGTCACGTCATTATGGCCACCGTAAATGACGCCGAAGTCGCGCACAGCTCAATCCGTTTTTCCTTAGGTCTCAACACTACTAAACAAGATATTAACAAAGTCACGAAAGTCTTACCCAACATTATAAATAATCTCCAACAAATCAGCACTATTCAAACGAAAGGAGCCAAATGACCACCAAGCAAGAATCCGAGGATTGGGTTTATTCCGAAAAAGTCAAAGAACATTTTTTAAATCCCCGTAATTTTCTCATGGGTGACGAATCAAGGTTTTCTCGTGACGCCGAGGGAATCGTCGGCAATCCTATTTGCGGCGACCAAATGAAAATGTTCCTTAAAATCAAAGACGATAAAATCGTCGATATTAAATGGAAGACTTATGGTTGCGCCAGCGCTATCGCTAGTACTAGCGCACTTTCCGAGCTCGCCAAAGGCAAGACTTTGGACGAAGCTCTTAAAATCACCGCCAAAGATATTGACAATTATCTTGGCAATTTACCCAAACATAAATTTCATTGCTCAGTGCTTGGTCATGAAGCGCTAACAGCAGCGATCGAGGATTATCGCCAAAAGCAAAAAGATTAAATCTACCGCTACGATTGTCGCGCCGGTCGGCAACGCCAACACATACGACAAAATTAGGCCCAATAAAAATCCTACTATCGAAATAACACTTGCTGCTACCACTACGCCTCTAAAAGTTTTCACTAATCGCATCGCAATTAGCGCTGGGAAAATAATCAATCCCGATACCAATAATGCACCCAAAAGTTTCATACCAATCACTACTACCACCGAACAAATCGCGGCAAAAATTGCATCATATAAATTAACCTTTATGTCAATTGACTTTGCGAATTCAGCGTCAAAAGTCACCGCAAAAATCTTCTTGAAAAGTACTATATATAATATTACTACGATAAGCGCTAATATTAAGCTTATTGCCACGTCTTCATAACCCACCGATAAAATACTACCAAATAGGTAGCTATTTAAGTCTATATTTATTCCACCCGCTAACGAAATCGCCAACACGCCAATCGCTAGACTCGACACTGACAATATCGCAATTAAAGCATCACTATAAATTTTACGATTACGGCTAATTTGTAAAATTAAAAATGACGCCAAGAGTACTATAATAAGCGCCGGGATAGTTGGCATCACACCAACTGCTAGAGCTAGCGCACACGCACCAAACGCCGCATGCGATAACCCATCGCCAATCATCGAACTACGCCTCAACACCAATGGCACACCAATCAGCGCCGCCACCAACGCTATCGCTACGCCTACCACAAGCGCTCTCAACATAAAATCATACGCAAACATTTCAATCAATAAGTTCATTTAAACTTCTCCAAATATTTGACAGTCGTAAATTCTTTGATTTCGCCCTTTTGGATCGCTACCACTTTATTGCCAATCAAATCTTCTACATCTAAATCATGCGTGATCATAATAATAGTCAAACCTTCATGATTTAACTTCAACAAAATTTCGTAAAACTCTTGTCTTGATTTATAGTCTAAATTATTCGACGGCTCATCCAGTATTAATAACTCCGAAGTCGCCATCAGAGCCCTCGCTAGTAACACTTTTTGTTTTTGGCCACCCGACAGTTCACTAAAAGTTTTTTTCTGAATTCCCACAATTTTTAATAACTTCAATTTTTCTGTCATCAATTTATAATCATCACTATTATAAAAAACTCTGCGCCCCATTTTATTGAGCACACCAGACATCACAATTTCGCGCACCGTCGCTGGAAAATTCACTTCAAAATTAGTTTCTTGTGGTAAATAACCAATTTTCAAATCGTCTTTTAAAAATACCCTACCGCTCATTGGCTTTATTAATCCTAAAGCACCTTTTATCAACGTGCTTTTACCGGAGCCATTCGCGCCCACCACACAAACAAAGTCACTCTGCTTAATACTCAAATCTGCCGATTTTATCACGATGTTATCGCCAAATCCTAACGTCAATTTTTCCAACTTTAAAATTTCATTTTTCATTTCAGCGCTTCTTTCAAAACTTCTACATTCTTATGCATAATATCAACATAGGTCACGCCATTATCAAAATCTGCTTGCGATACATTATGCGCGCTATTTAATTCCATCACCCTTGCGCCAGTTTCATTCGCAATAGCATCTGCTAGCTTACCGTTGCTCAATTCAATTTTCAGTACCACTCCTAGATTATCGGCTTTTATCTTATCTATTAATTCTGCCACCGTTTTACTACTTGCTTCGGTTTGCTCCGCACAGCCAGGAAATGCCGCTACATAATTCAATCCATATTCTTTCGCAAAATAATAAAAGGGGAAGCGATCGGCAAATACTAACTGTTTTGTCCTAGCACTATCCACCACGGCACGAAACTCTTTATCAATATCCTGAAGTTCGGCGATATATTTATCTGTATTTTTCTTAAAATCTTCAGCTTTTTCTGGCCAAATTTCACTCAATTCGTCTCTTAATGTTTCTACAATCTCAATAGCACTTACTGGACTCGTCCATACATGTTCATCTTCTTCATCGCCATTCAAATCTGGCTCCACTATATCTAGTAGACTTAAAATTTTGCTATCATCTATATCGTTATTCATTAATAAATCGTCCATCCATTCTTCTGACTCTCCTCCGCCATACACAATAAAATCAGCGCTCTTAATATCAATAATATCTTGCGGTGTTGGCTCAAAATGGTGGATTTCATTGCCAGGCTTCAACAACATCTTTGGTGCCTCACCAGTCACCGCTCGCACAAAGTCATACTCCGGAAAAGATGTTGTAATTATCACAACACTATCGTCAGAAGAACCCTTGTTTTTAATTAACAAAAAGCCACTTATCAACGCAATTAGCACAACTAAGCTCACAATTAAGGCTATTTTTCTCATCTCTGTAAAATTATAGCACAAACTGACTATAATAACGCACTAAGTTATTCGCTTTCACCGAACGTAATCTGATAATCGTCTGGATTATAGCCAGCTTCTCGAATTAAATCGTACACAATGTCATTACTAGCATTGCTGACATAGGCTTCTAGACATACAATTGTCGGACACTTAGAAGCTAAGTTATCTTCGGTATTTTCCAGTTCGTTGCTAGTTGAAGTGCCGTATTGATCTACATACACCCCCCAAGTAGTCGCCGGGTCATCAGTGCGATTGTAAAGCTGCAATGGTAGTTGATCTACAATGCTGTATATTTTATTGTATCTATCAACAAACTTTTTCAGAGCTTCATCATTCGACTCCAACTGTTCTAGTGCATCCACCTCACTAGGGTGCGTTTCATAATAATTGAATGTGCTGTTTGAGTCTAATAAATAAACCTGCAGCTTATAAAAATCGTCAGTTGCTAAATCCATCTCAACGGTTTTTGTTTGCATACCTTCCATAGAAATTTCAGCCACATATTTACCAGGAATCAAATTTTGCGAAACGTTGTTTTCGTAAGTTTGACCATTTAGTTTTATTGTAGCGGTAGTCGGCACAACCTTGATATCTATCGTCGCAGTTTTAGAAATATGTATTATAAACATAATGGCAATTATAATTATCGCTAACAAATTTGCCGCCACTATGGCACTAATAATCTTGTGAATACGAATAAAATTAAACATAATTTTATTATATCACAGTCTCTCTTAAATATGGTATAATAAACTCATCTTATGCTTAAAACATCCCATCAGTTGACTATTTTCACTTTTGTAATTTCACTCTTTTTCTTCACTTTTTTTGTATCAATCGCTCCAGTTAGCGCTCTTAGTCCAATATTTACCACAGGAATCAAAGCACACTCTCAGGGTGCTACTATCACCAAAAACTATTTCATCTATACTATTCACCCCAGTGATAATGACATTACTTTGTATAGATGTAGTCGCTCTGGTGACAAAATTTCAAACGACTGCAAGAAAATAAACGGAAAAAAGAATGGCGACAAAAAGCTTGGACACGGTAACGTTCTCGATCATGAGTGGGGATCAAACTACTTTTGGGTTTTTGACTCTGGTAGCGCTAAAAGAAAAAAGCATCGTTGGTGTTTTGACCTTTCTGGCAACCAAGTGAGTCAATCAAATTGCTACAAAGTTACGACCGAAAATCCCAGATCGCCAGGTGGTATCTCACAAGGTTTTGCCATTTATGGTAAATATCGCTTAAAAGCTCAATCTGCTCCAAACAAAATTTATGTTTATAAAAAAAGTAGCGGCAAAAAAGTCAAAGAGTTATCGTTAAATGTTGCTGGCGAGACTGAAGACGTCATGGTAGATGGCGACACTGGAGCTATTTATTTTACTGTTAGTAGCTACAATTCAATCAGTCTTTATAAGTATCCATACAGCAAATACCATCTTGAGCCTATCGGCTCCCAAAGCGATAGTTCCACTTCCAGAAAAGTCCACAGAAAGCGTGAAACTAACGCAGACAAGTACCCTATTAGTAGTTTAGCTAAAAGGAACGAGGGCAACACCGATATCAATACCACCTTCTTTGGAACTCTTCAAGCAGACAAGGAGGGTTGTGGGGTTTATATGGTATTAAATATCATCCTCACTGTCCTTACATTTGGGGTTGGTATTGCTGCTACTGTCGGTATGGTTATTTCTGCTATTACTTATATGTCAGCCACCAGCAACCCAGAGCAAATTATCAAAGCCAAAAAACGTATTGCCGGAATCATCATCGGCCTTGCGCTTTATGCCTGTCTCTGGAGCCTACTCAATTTCTTGATTCCAGGCGGTGTCTTTAGTGGCCCCAGTGGCTGTTCATTCTAATAAATTATAAGCATTAATTGCACACAAAACTCGTATCACGATATAATAGAAAAAAGGAGGAAGCATAAATGAAAGAACTTTTTAGAAAAACGACGGCGTCTATTATCATATCATCAATTGCCGCCTTTATTATTGGTTTAATCATGGTCCTTGTACCAGATATATCGTTGCAGGCCATCGGTATCATAGTTGGTATCTACATCATAGTCCACGGCATTGTATTAATAACCTTGTCCTTTACCGCCAACAAATTTCATACTCCATTCTTTGGTGTCATGTCTGGCATATTGTCCATTATAATCGGTCTGATTTTGCTCGCAATGCCAAACATTTTATCTACCATCTTTGCTATTGCGCTTGGCATCTGGATCATCTTATCAAGTGTTGATATTATCAATGTCGCTATCGTTGCCAGAAAAGCCATACCAAACTGGGTTTTACTGCTAATTCTCGGCATTATTGATTTGGTAGTTGGTGTTATTATCCTGTTCAACCCATTTGCCTCGTCTGTTTCGATCATGATTATCGCCGGTATCGTCATTATGGTACACTCAATCGTTACCGTTATTGACATGATTATGATTAGAAAAGATACCAAAGATATCGCCAAGGTTATCGAAGCTAACGTCAAAACAACCAAATAATTAAATCAACAAAAGGACCCCTACTCGGGGTCTTTTTTATAGCTTTTCATGGCTGGGCAAAATTAAGCAGGCTTTAACCATCTACAAGGAAGACATCCGCCAACGACTAGAGGACTATGACCCAGAATCTAAATAAGTATGTCATAAATGCCGTTTTGTCCGTTTTGCCGTTTACCATATTACGGGGACTAAGTGGGGGATAATTAATTTACTATGACGAATATAGAATGCGAGCTGTGTGAAATTGATGGCGAAATAGAGCTTTGCGACGGAACGATTGTAGAGCTAACTCCTGATATGCTACCGAGCCTCGTCTAACAATCAAAATTACCAATAGAACAAAAATTAGTTTATGAAAAAACTAGTTTTAATGAAATATTTAGATAAGAAAGGCATACCTCGATATCGCTCGATGCCGAAAATAGATATGCCAGACAACGAGGTCGACAATCGCATAAACCTTATGGAAGTTGAGGCTGACGAAATGCTCTATACTGGTGAAATGAAAGAGTTACTCTGGATTAAGAGCCTAAACGAAGAAGAACACAAACAGTTAATGAAAGACGAGTCTGAGGCTAGGATTAAAAAGCTCGAAGAACTTGATGAGGTTTGGGCAAAAGCCAAGTAGGTAGCCATTTTTTAAGCACAAGAAAATAACCAGTCCTGACGGGCTGGTGTTTAGTATTCTACTCTTGCGTTAGGTTGATTTTCATGTTGTTATATGCTACAATAGTAGACACTATGGCATCAAAAAATTGGCATCCAAATTTTATTAAATATACGGAGTTTATAGCAGCACACCCGAATTATAAGGGCTTACCTATCGAGCGTGGTTTAGATGGCTCATTAAACTGGGTAGTTGCCAATAAGACTTCCACAATTAGGCAGGGTCGCATTAAATGGTGCGAAAACAAGGCAAGAGAGCTTGGGTTTAAAATTGAACCAGGCGTATATGCAAAAGTCATGCGTAAGATTCACCCAACGGGCGAAAAAGTTTGCCAGGTTTGTGGAAAGAAGATGTCCATTTTCTATCACTATCCTACCGTTCACCTCATCAATAAACTCGAGAAGAAATTTGGCATTAGATTTTCTAATACTACACACATAAGCGAGATATGGGACGAGTTGCTAGATTCTGGAAACAAAGAATCAGACTTGACTGAGTTTTTCTTAGGCTGTGCCGGAGTCGACAAAACTCTCTCTGGTAAAACAGATAAGAAAAGCGTTATTGAAACACTAGAAGACATCAGCAGAAACTCTGGTAAGGCGATATTAAGTCCAGGTGCAATGTCTAACTTTCCAGACCGTTTTGATGGTTTTCATACATACAACCTTCCGATTAAATAACAAATTACAATATGGAAGTGAGATGAGTTAATGAATATTCACTTTGGATTTTCATATATAGGTTTAATATTTTTACTAATGTTGATGTTACCAAATATTATATGGAGTAAAAATAAGCCTAAAGGCT
>JAFWIX010000009.1 GCA_017514665.1 Candidatus Saccharimonadota bacterium
GGGGGTCCCCCAAGCGGCGTCACCCGCTCCTACACTACTCCGAGCAGTGGACGAGAACAAAGATCAAACGTATTTTCTCTACCGCATTAGTGACGAAGCTTTGTCGCGTACGATCTTTCCAATTGGTCATCTTAAAAAGCCCGAAGTCAAGCGCATTGCCGCCGAGCATGGCCTTGCCAATGCTCACAAAAAAGAATCTATGGGCGTTTGCTTTGTCGGCGAAGTCGGCATGAAGGATTTTCTCAAAAGTTATATTGATATCAAACCCGGCGAAATTCGCGAGCAGGAAACTAATAAATTACTCGGCCACCACGAAGGTGCGATTTTTTACACCATCGGCCAGCGCCACGGTCTCTACGTCGGCGGCGGTCTGCCGTATTATGTAGTTAAAAAAGACCTTATCAAAAACATACTTTACGTCAGCAAGGACCTCAATCATCCCGCTCTTTGGACCACCGAGCTCGAATTGGAGGATGTGATTGTTAGGAATGAAGGTGATGTGTTTTTGAGGGAGTTCGGAGCGCGGCAGCGCGAGAATCAGCGCCGCACGCCCGTGGCGACGGGCCGTGCGGACGCGGCTCGAAAAAGCATATCACCTTCATTAATGGTGCGACTTCGCCATCGCGCTCCATTAATTCCGTGTGAATTTGACGGTCATAAAATTATTTTCAAAGAACCCATCAAGCGCCCCGCTTCCGGTCAATCAGCCGTGCTCTACATCGGCAAAGTTTGTGTTGGCGGTGGTATTATAAAATAATTTTGCAAAAAGTTTCAAAAAGCCCTTGACATTCCCATCTTGCTTAAGCTATAATAAAAACGAACCAAAAGGTCATAGTTGGTTTTAAAAAGGTAAAAACATAAAAAATTATGTTCATTCGCAGTAAAACTTTAGGTCATTCTAAACGTCTTTTTCACCTCTCTTTAGGTGCCTTTTTGGTATTTCTAGGAGCTTTTGTTGTTTGTAGTAACGTAGATTTCTCTGAATCAGTAGGGGCTACCGATGTAAGTAGCAAATTCACTGTTAGCCTTAACGATGTCTTAACCATTAGTTCTCCTAGCGAAATAGTCCTAAATAACTGCAATCCCTCTACTGCTAGTCTTTGTACTACTTCAGCTAATGTCACTGTCTCTACTAATAATCTCACTGGCTATTCCTTATACTTAAATTCTACTTCTGGCTCTTCTAGCTCTCTCACTAATACTGCCACTACACCTAACCCCACTATCCCTACTCTATCCCAGTCTTACAGTTCTGCTAACTTCCCCGTAAACTCTTGGGGCTATACTGGTGGTACCGATCAATCTGGTGAAACTGGAGGCTATAACTGTTCTACTAACTATTGTCCTATCCTTGATTATGAAGCAGATCCAACAGACTATTCTCCTAATCACATCATCAAACAAACCGATACTCCCGCCGCTACTTCCACTACCAACCTTACCTTTGCTGCTAAAGCTGATACTTCTAAGGCCTCTGGTACTTACACTACTTCTATTACCTTTACTGCTATTACTAATGCTCTACCAGACTATACCGCTAGATTAGATACCGGCCAAACCGTTAACGCTAAACTAAAATCCCTAGCTGCTGGAACTACTACTGCTTATGACACGAACGACTCCCTCATTAAATCCATTGACGTCCACCTCGAAACCCCTGCCCCTACCGGCTTTATTCCATCTGCAGACAACACCATTTCTTCCTCTGAGTCTAAAAACCCAATCTACATCATCTTTGATAACACCAACAATGCTGGTATCATGCACTTCTACACTGAAGGGGAACAAATCGTCCTGTCTCCAGACTCATCCTTTATGTTCTATTTCTTCTTCAATCTTTCTGAAATTTCCGGTACTTCTGATTGGGACACTTCCATTGTAACCGATATGAGCTACATGTTCTATGATGCCGGCTACTCCGCCAACACCTTCACTCTTGATCTCTCTGATTGGAATACTTCTAACGTGACAGGTATGAGTTATATGTTCCACAACGCCGGCCGCTTCGCCACCACTTTCACTCTTGATCTCTCTGATTGGAATACTTCCAATGTGACAAATATGAGCAACATGTTTCAATCTGTCGGCTACTCCGCCACCACCTTCACCCTAAACCTCTCCGGCTGGAATACTTCCAATGTGACAAATATGAGTTACATGTTCTCTTATGCCGGCTACTCCGCCACCACTTTCGCCCTAGACCTCTCCGGCTGGAATACTTCTAGCGTGACAAGGATGAATGACATGTTCTCTTACGCCGGCTTCGACGCTACCACTTTTACCCTAGATCTTTCCGGTTGGAACACTTCTAGCGTGACGGATATGGATTATATGTTTCAATCTGCCGGCCACTCCGCCACCAACTGGTCTGTAACTATTCCTCCAACCAATGGGAATAATATTAGCAATACTACCAGTAATATGTATGGTAAAACCACATCAGTATATGGCGAGCCAGATAGCGGCAAATCTTTCACTTTGGCACAACCATAATCTAGCGTTTTGCTACTAACTTTCTATTATCATCATGTTCAAAATCATCCACTGGGTCTTCACCCAAGAGATATGACATCAATGCATCGTAGGTCAAAAGCCCTACAATTTTTTCGTCGTCATTTATCACCAAGAAAAAGTAACAATTCGTGCGAATAAACGCCGCCACCGCTTGCTCCAAAGTATAGTCGCTGCGCACATAATATACTCTAGGGTCTAGCAAATTTTTTGCCGTGTCGGTTTCTTTTACTTTCAAACTATTCAAAGCATCAGTGTGCAAAACGCCAATCACTTCACCCTTGCTATCAATTACCGGAAAGTGCAAAAACCCCGACTTATAAAGTTTATCTAGCGTCAATGGCCCCAACATTTCGCGCGCTTTTACGTACACTATCTCGCTTTCTGGAATCATGATTTTTTTCACGTATTGATTACTAAAACTCATCGCCGCTGCGATGATATCGCGTTCGCGTGCGCTCAACACCGATTTTGGTGTGCGCCTCAATACATCTATCAATTGCTTAGTGTCTTTAGGGGTAAAAGGCGGTTGTTTTGATCGATATGGCGCCAATTTGGGGTCCAACCACCCTACAAATTTCCGCATCATTTTACTCAAAAACGTATTCATATGATATAATTATTATAACATAAAAGCAAAAGGAGTAAAATGAACAGAATTATTGGAATTGTTATTGTTGTGGTGGTTATCGGAATTTTAGGAGTTTTCACTTGGTTGCAGCTTCAAAGTTCAGACGCGGGGAATAATGCTAATTACAAGCAATATGACCCTAGCACAATTATTGGGGGTAATGAAGACAACGGCAACATCCCAGACCACGTCAAGGGCAATAAAGACGCCGATATTATCATTTTTGAATATGCTGATTATCAATGCTCAGGCTGCGCTTCAGTTCGCGCCAAGGTAGATGAATTAGCCAAAAAATACAAAGATGACATTGCTATAGTCCAGCGTAGTTACGTCTTGTCATATCATACCAATGGCAAAGCTGCTTCTCAAGCCGCCGAAGCTGCTGGCTTCCAAGGTTACTGGGCCGAATACGGCGAACTCCTTTTCAAAAATCAAAACGAATGGTTCTCTTCTGATGTCGCCGAGCGCACCGCTTACTTCACCGATTATTTTAAGAAAGTGGCTGGTGACAAGGGTGATGTTGATAAGTTTCTCGCCGACGCCGAGAGCGATGCTACTGCTGCCAAAGTGAATTTTGATATTGCCATGGGCAAAAATGCCGGTGAAGAAATCTATTACACCCCAGCCTTCTTTATGGATGGTGTGTTTATCGACTGGGCTAATAACAGTGAAGGTAAAGCTAAGATTATTAATACCGAGAAAAAAGATTTCGTTGAATACATGAGTGATCTTATCAACGCCAAGCTCAGCCGC
Source organism: Candidatus Saccharimonadota bacterium (assembly GCA_017514665.1). Taxonomy (GTDB): domain Bacteria; phylum Patescibacteriota; class Saccharimonadia; order Saccharimonadales; family Saccharimonadaceae; genus Nanosyncoccus. The sequence continues at coordinate 3,896 of JAFWIX010000009.1, forward strand.
CAAGATTAAATAAAAAATACCGGCTAAGCCGGTATTTTTTTGGCGCACCTCAAGATTAGATCTCAATATACTCTTGCCATGGGGCAGGAGGAAATTGCGCCTTTTTGCGAGCATGCGCTCGCTTGAAGGTGATACGCATATGTATCTTAAATCTCCTTGTTAACATCCACACTCTACGGCCAAATTCTTTAAAGAGTGCTACCCTATAATAGCAAACATCCGTTTTATATGCAAGCATAAGCATCCAACAATTTACCCCTTTTGTCTTATCTAGATTTGTGGTATAATGTGCGGAGTGGACCGGTAGCTCAGCTGGTTAGAGCACCTGCCTCTTAAGCAGGGTGTCGTGGGTTCGAGCCCCACCCGGTTCACCAACAGGGGAACCTGTGGAAAACTCAGGTTCGAAGATGAAATTAAATGGTGATTTATATCTGTAAATCACCCTTTTTTGTGCATCAATTTCAAGGTTCGAAACCATATTTCTGACCAAAATGTCCTTTTCGACGAGA
>JAFWIX010000001.1 GCA_017514665.1 Candidatus Saccharimonadota bacterium
AACTCTCCATTAAAGTTGAATCTTTTTAGACTCATAAAAAATGAACTGACGAATAAATTGCACAACTAAACTGTTAAGGTTTTTCTAAGCTGCTAAAAAACATACTCGCAGTTCTCAGACTGCTACCATTATAGCGCACTTTTCTCTAAATGTCAAGGGGTTTTTCAGGGATTCTCTAAAATACCCACCACACGCCTAATGCAATCAACACCCCCAATAAAATTCCCAAGATAATTTGCGGTATTGTATGCCCTTCTACAATACGGATTTTTTTGGTTTTAATATGATAATACGAGATAATCTTCTCGATAATCTTTCCCTGTTCTCCTACTGCATAACGTACGTTGAGCGCATCATATATCACAATCATTGCCATACAGGCCGACAAGGCAAAAATTGGTGCATCAAACCCTTGCGATAAACCCAAATACATCGTCACACCAGTAAAACCTGCCGTATGGCCAGACACTGTGCCTCCTGAGCGCACCACAAAAGCAATTTTATCTCTCATTCCCTTCTGTTTCTTGAAATCTGGGAATGCCAATACTGTTTTAATTGCCTGCGCCAGTAAAAACCCCAAAACAAATACAATAATAATCTTTATGGCTTCCATGTTTTCATTATACCACACTAATCTTCATCCTTATGACGTCGTTTTATCAAGAGAAATATCCACCAACCCGCTATAATTACCCCTATCGCACCCAGTACGCCGATTAATATTCCCCAACCGTTCACGTCATCCCTATCGTCATCCGCTATTTCACCAAGAGACGCGCTCAAGACTTCAGCCATACCAGTATCAGTAGTCTCCTTAGACATTCCTTTATTAACTGGGGTCGCTATTATCATTTCTCCTCCAGTCGACGAGGTCGTCGCCATCACACCAACGCTCTTCGCCCCAGAAGTCGCAATGGCATATTCTACTGATTTTGCCTCTACAGATGCTTGCGTGTCACTCTGGTTTTGGTCTTGGCTCCCATCGCCACTCGCACCACCACCAGAATTATCACCAGAAACATCGCTGGTACCATTTTCGTTTTCATCTGGCACCACATCATAATCTTCTGGCACTTCCACTCTCTCCCCTGTAGCTACTACATACGGCTGATATTGAATGCCATTTCCATTAGCTTTCGTCTCTACCTTACAGGTCATTTCTTCCCTGTTGAACACTCTTGAACCAGCACAGCGTTCATAATTTATCTTACCCGTATAAAAACTTGTCTGCTGTGTATTCGGTCCAACATAGATTGAATAATAAAGTTTCATATTAGGACTATCAGAGAGCGGGCTGTGCATCTCACTACTTCCAATCATCTCTTCTACCCCCTTGGCAAACTTATTACCAAACAAATAGTGTGATTTGTTGTACACGACGTACGCATAAGAGGGTGTCGAATAATGGATAGATGGCAAAACCCAATCTAGATAATCTTCGTTATCTTTACCTCCAGCCGCCCCCGGTTTCCAGGTTAAAAGATCTACATTCCTTAATTTTACTTCCCCTTCTATTCCGCCGTTATAAATCACTTTTAAATAGTTATCGCGTAAATTAACCTCGGTAATTACAAATGGCGAGCTCATATCGCCACCATTCTCTGGCACATCACCGCGGTATTCATTATATTCCGCATAACTATCATTTGCGCTTACGCCCACCATCAATGTTGCGAGCAATACGCTCGCCAAAACCTGCTTTTTCATAATATTTCCTTACATTATTTGATAATAACGCTGGAAATATAGCAAAACAAAAATCCAAAAGTCAAGCTTAACCTCAATAAAAAGTGTCAAAAACGTCCTATTTCTCAGATTTTTCGGACTTTTCGTCCTTGTCTTCGTCTTCCGGCAAGACAATACCAATCGAAGCTACCGAGTCGCCTTCAGCCATCTTCATAATCCTTACGCCTTGTGTAGCACGGCCCAGAGTTGGGATTTCTTTCGTAGCTACTCTGATCGCCTGACCTTTAGTCGACATCATAATTACCTCCTTGGCTGCTAAATCCATCGTATGCACCGCTACTATTGGCCCCGTTTTTGCTGTCACCGCTGCCACCTTGATGCCTACGCCGCCGCGTCGGTGCGCTGGGAAGTTCTTTGCCAAAGTCGCCTTGCCGTAACCATTAGCTGACACCACTAATAATTTCTGTTCATCATCGACAATGATATCCATACCCACAATTTCATCTTTCGGACGCAAGCGGATGCCTCTCACTCCTCTCGCAGCTCGACCCATACCCCTGACATCTTTCTCGTTAAATCTCACCGCTTGGCCAGCCGAAGTTGAAATTACGACATCATTATTGCCAGTCGTACTCTGTACCCACTTCAGTTCATCGCCTTCATCCAGCTTAATTGTAATCAAGCCAGTCGAGCGAATATTGTCGTAATTATCCATCGGCGTCTTCTTGATGGTGCCCTTCTTGGTCGCCATGAACAAGAAGCCGTCTTTATTTACGTCGTCTCCCTGTTTGATAATCGCGGTAATCTTTTCTTCGGGGTGCATGTTCAATACATTCACTGCTGCGGTACCCTTGGCCGCTAGAGTAGCTTGTGGCACCTCATAAGCCTTCAATCTAAATACTCTACCTTGATTAGTGAAGAACAACAAGAAGTCATGCGAATTTGCCGTTACAATCTGGGCAATCACGTCTTCTTCCTTAGTAGTCATGCCACGCTTACCGTTTCCACCTCTGTGTTGGCGACGGAAACCATTCTGTGGTACTCGCTTGATATAATTCTCAGTAGTCAGCAAAATCACGCTTTCTTCTTCTGGAATCAATTCTTCCTCCGAGAATTTACCCACCTCGTGCTTAAATATCTTCGAGCGACGTGGATCATCGTACTTCTCCTTCACGGCGATTAATTCTTCCTTTACCACTCTGAGGACTTCCTTCTCATCTGCCAAAATCGCCTCTAGTTTCGCAATCAATTCATGTAGTTGTTTCAATTCGTCTTCAATCTTGTCGCGTTCCAACCCCTGCAAACGCCTCAGTTGCATCTGCAAAATCGCCTGTGCCTGAATTTCGCTCAAGCCAAACTTTTTCATCAACTGTTTATCGGCATCGTCATAGCTAGCGCGAATTACCTTGATTACTTCATCAATGTGATCAAGGGCAATCTTCAAGCCTTCCAAGATATGCGCACGTTCTTTGGCTTTCTTGAGATCAAACTCAGTCCTGCGACGTACTACTTTCTGGCGATGCTTGATAAACTCCGCTAAAATCTCTTTGAGTCCCAAGATTCTCGGTTGAATACCATCAACTAGCGCCAACATATTATAATGGAAAGTCGTCTGTAATCCTGTCATCTTGTAAAGTTGATTCAAAATTTTCTTCGGGAAGGCGTCTTTCTTGAGCTCTACCACCACTCTCACCTTGCCACGCGCCGATTCATCTCTGGCATCGGCAATATGATCGAGTTTCTTACTTAGTACTAATTCACGGACTTTTTCAATGAAGCCTTCCTTGCTCATACCATATGGTACTTCGGTAATCACGATGTTATAACGGCCATTCTTACGTTCTTCGATGTTTGCGACCGCGCGAATCGTCACTGACCCCTTACCAGTCGCGTAAGCTTGGCGCATCGGTTCGCCACCATAAACTTCTGCTCCCGTCGGGAAATCTGGACCTTTGACGTATTTCATCAAATCTTCTAGAGAAATCTCAGGGTCGTCTATCTGGGCTACAGTAGCATCTACTAGTTCGCCGAGATTGTGTGGTGGAATATTGGTCGCCATACCAACTGCAATACCCATCTGACCATTCAAGAGAATATTTGGTACTGCCGACGGCAAAACCACCGGTTCTTTCTCTGAACCATCAAAGTTATCACGAAAATCTACTGTGTCCTTCTCGATATCAGCCAAGAGTTCTGCGCCTACTTTATCTAGACGTGCCTCGGTATAACGTGAAGCTGCTGCTTCATCGCCATCCATCGAGCCAAAGTTACCTTGACCTTCCACCAAGGTATAACGCATTTTCCAGTTCTGAGCTAAGTTCACCATCGCATCATAAATCGAAGTGTCACCATGCGGGTGATATTTACCCATCACTTCACCAACGATACGGGCTGATTTTACTGTCGCATGTGGTGCTTTCCAGCCGTTCTTGTTCATCGCATATAATATACGACGATTTACTGGCTTCAAACCATCACGTACGTCCGGAAGCGCGCGATCCACAATTACCGACATCGAATATCTCAGGAAGTAATCTTCCATCATATTTTCAACAGTGCGAAATTCAATTCCTGGTTCTTGAGTATTCTTTAATTGTTCTTCTTCTGCCATATTGCCTCCTTAAAAATCCAAATCATCCAAATTAACTGTCGCCGCTCGTGCCTGAATAAAGTTCTTGCGTAACTCTGCTTGGTCGCCCATCAACTTCGTAAATATCGCATCTGCTTTCTCGGCATCCTCGATATTTACTCTGACTAAAATACGATTCTCGGGGTTCATTGTAGTCTCCCAGAGTTGTGCTGCATCCATCTCGCCTAGACCCTTAAACCTCTGTTGAGCAGTATAACCAGCTTGTTTAAAGCGTTCCGCTTCTTCGTCAACCTTAGTACCAGCCTTTTTGCGCTCGGCAATCTTCTCTGTCAAAGTTTTTTCTAGTTCATCTTCGTCATAAATATAATCAATCTTGCGCCCGCTGCCCGTTCCTTTGATTAAACCAAATAGTGGCGGCTTTGCTAGATATACATGGCCTTCTTTGATAATGTCAGGCATATAACGGAAGAAGAAGGTCAAAAGCAAAGTCGAGATATGTGAACCATCTACGTCGGCATCAGTCATAAACACAATCTTGTGATATCTCAACCCCGAGATATCAAATTGTTCGCCAATTCCCACACCGAGACCCTTAATCAATGATACCAATTCTTGATTGGCCAGCATCTTATCAAGCCTGGCGCGCTCAGTATTTAACACCTTACCGCGCAGTGGCAAAATCGCTTGAATCTTAGAGTCACGGCCTTCCTTAGCTGAACCAGCCGCCGAATTACCCTCTACGATAAAGAGTTCGCAATCCTCGGCGCTCTTTGAGGAACAATCTGCCAACTTCGAAGGCAAATTCAATCCTTCAAACGCTCCCTTACGAATTACATTATCACGCGCCGCTCTCGCCGCCTTGCGTGCTCTAGCTGCCAGAGTAGCCTTGTTAACAATTTTCTTGGCAACTTGCGGATTCTCCTCGAGGTAATAAGAGAAGTACTCGTTCATTACCTTGTCGACATATCCTCTAACCTCTGGGTTACCTAACTTATTCTTGGTCTGACCTTCAAACTGTGGATCTGGTAATTTCACCAAAATCACCGCCGTCAGACCCTCTTTAATATCATCACCAGTCAAATTATCATCTTTTTCCTTTAAGAGGCCGTTCTTGCGCGCATAATCGTTAATAGTGCGGTTTAAGGCCGTCCTAAAGCCTACTACGTGCATACCACCATCCGGCGTCAACACGTTATTGGCAAATGGCTTCAGAGTTTCAGCAAAGCTATCATTATACTGTACGGCAATCTCCACCTCAGACTTCTCAATCTTCCTCTCTACGTAGAAAATGTCATTTGAAAGGACTTCCTTGCCGTTGTTCAATCTCTTTACATAACTCTTGATACCGCCTTCAAAGTAGAACGATTCCCCCGCACCTGTACGCTCATCCTTGACTGAAATCAAAATTCCTTTCGTCAGATAAGCTTGGTGTCTAGCATAATTTACAATCCAATTAAAATCAAAATCTACCGTCTCGGTAAAAATCGCTGGATCTGGATAAAAGGAAATCGAAGTACCACTCTCTCTCGGTGACCCCTGGGTAACTTTCAGCTCTGAGGTTGGCTTACCCATATCAAAATCAATATGGTGCGTTTTGCCATCTCTATAAACCTCGGCGCTCATACTGGTAGATAACGCATTTACCACCGAAGAGCCTACACCGTGCAAACCTGAGGATACCTTATAGCCACCATCGCCAAACTTACCACCTGCATGGAGTACCGTCAACACTGTCTCTAAGGTAGACTTACCAGTCTTGGGGTGAATATCTACTGGGATACCACGCCCGTTATCATCTACTCTGATTCCGCCATCCTTTAATACTGTAATCTCAACTTTATTAGCATAACCAGCAATTGCCTCATCTATCGAGTTATCAGCAATCTCTTTAATCAAGTGGTGCAAACCATCATAACCAGTAGAGCCGATATACATACCAGGGCGCAAACGCACCGGCTCTAGGCCCTCTAATACCCTAATTTCAGACGAATCATAATTTCCCGCCCCACCTTTTTGTTTTTCAGACATAATTACCTCTTATTTTTAACAACTATATATAATTATACACCAACCGTAGCTAATTTTCAAGGGTTTCAGAGGGCGGTTCTGGCTCCGCTGGTGATTCTGGTTCCGCTGGCGGTTCTGCTGGTGGTTCTGCTGGTGGTTCTGTCGAAGGCTGTGCTTCAGCTTTTTCCACGCGCCAGCGTTCTTGAATCTCCGCCTCTACTTCTTCCCTGGTTCTACCATACTTCATCGACGCGTACTCTTTCAAGCTATTACCAAGTTCTTTGTTAGGTTTCGCCAATGGCGGCAACAGGCGCATCGTAAACGGTGCCGAAGGCATATCAAACATCATCACCGTTGATATCACATGGTAGTTTGCCTGTTTATGTAAATCTTCGGCATTAAAAGTCGGCGCAAAAGCCTTTTCCATCAATTCCGCATCAGTCACGCCCAAACGCCCAGACATCAACGTACCCACGTTACCCAGTACACCCTCTCTAATCTTATCTGTTAGCTGCGTCATAAATTGATTTACGATAAAGAGATTTAATCTAAATTTCCTCGCCTCTGACAAAATCGATTCAAAACTCTCAGTTGAGAAGTTTTGGAACTCATCTACAAATAGGCAGAAGTCCTTTCTTTCACTCTCTGGCATATCCGCTCGACTCATCGCCGCCGCTTGGAATTTCATCACTAATATCATGCCCAAAAGTTGTGAGTTAATGTCACCAAGTTGTCCTTTCGAAAGATTTACCAAGAAAATCTTCTTATTATCCATAATTTCACGCAAATTAAAGCCCGATTTGGTCTGTCCCAAAATATTACGCATCGTTGTGTTCGCCAAGAAAGGTCCCCACTTCGAAGTAAACCATGTAATTACTTCGCCTGCATCATTTGATTTCTGTGATTGCGGAAACTCTTTTGTCCAATAGTCATATACCGCCTTGTCTGTTACATATTTCAGTTTCGATTTTACAAATTCTACGTCCGTAAAACATTGTGGAATATCAACAAATGTCGCGCCCTTAGGATCAGACATCAGAAGTAATGCTGCATTACGGAACATGTGTTGACCTCTTGGTCCAAAAAACCCCTGATTAGACGGGTCAAACAGGCTCTGTAACATGTTAATCCCCTCTTGGACAATAAAGTCCTTCTGATCCGGAGTAGTAAATTCAAACATATTCATGCCCACCGGTCGTTCCATATCTGCCGGGTTGAAGTATATTACGTCATCAATACGCTCTCTTGGCACCATACCCATCAAATCCTCTACCGCATCACCGTGTGGATCAAGGAACGCAAAGCCTCTGCCGTCGCACATATCCTGATAAGCAATGTTCTTCATCAAGACTGATTTACCAGAACCGGTAGAGCCAATCATGTAAACATGGCGTCTGCGATCATTATCGAGCAATCTAATCTCTTTTTGTTCGCCCCTAAATTCATTCACGCCCAGAATTACACCTTCAGTTGGCACTTTTGCTGGCCCATCTACTTGTTTAGTTAATTGTCTTTCTACTTGGCTATTCGGAATTACGTTTTGCTCCGGCAAATGAAACAGCGACGCCAACTCTACACTATTTAATATAGTACTACGATTTTTTTGATCAAAGAATCTAAAAATGTAGTCAGTCGCTAATTTCTCTGTATCCCGCGCTTGGGCAAACCGAAATCCGTTATAAGTCGCCGAGTCAAAGTGTGAAAATGCTGCTACCACAGCCCCCAGCATCGCTTCTGAGCGCTGTTTGACCTTAGAGCTAGCTACAACTCTTATCATTACCTCAAAACCAGGATGTTTAATCTTATTTTCAATAGCATTTATCTCTTCTTGCTGTAGATTTGTCAGGGGTTTTTCCTCTTTCTTTTCTTCGTTCTCACGTTCCTGCGGTGTTTCAAATGGTGCTCGCATTACATCCATTGTTAAATCTAGTACTTTGCCCGAAAATCCCGCCGAAGAAGATTTTTTCTTATCCCTAATTTGTTCAATTTTAGCCTTCGACTTGTTGGTCCATTTATCATAAGCTGGTCTTATTATTATCTGTAATGCTAACCCTTCTCCCTGTTTCGTGCTAGACATCGCTGTCAAAAGTGGCGCCATCGCATCACGTTTTGAATCTTCGTAAGTGTTTATCGGATAAATAAACTCTTTCTTTAATGTCAGTTCACCACCAGCTACACCACCAATTTTGCCTTCCTCTGAGAATATATTTTCTGGTTCTACTTCCTCAACCTTTGCTGTCGAATAGGTTGACAAAATCGCTTGCTTAACCGTCTCGGTCAGCACCGTCGGCACCACTGTATAGAATTTGATTACTCCCTCGTTGGCTATAATCTCAAATGACAAATGGCGTTGCCCAAAGACTTTTGCCTTCACACCCTTTGTCACCGTCGAAGCAATTATCGAATACATCACTTCAGCTTGCGATATCACCTCGCTCGCCAAATCACGTTCATCTCTACCCTCATTGCCCTTAGCATGCCTATCGTCAGTAGATGGTGGTAAATGAATCATCATCGGAATCATCTTGAGGCCGCGCTCGTAATTTTTAAATTCCCTTCTTTTTGCTAAATAAATCGTCCAGCATACTATACCGGCTAGCGCCACTATACCTATTCCAACCAATCCAGGCACCCACCCATCCATAGCTAATTCTTATCTCCTATAGCACGATTAAAGCGCTTTTTTAGATAATCTGCCTTGAGTTCGCCCACTTGAATCTCTTCTTCTCTGGGATCATCCTTTGTTTTATCGACTACTTCTTTGGTTTTCTCTACCCACTCTTTTTCTAGTTTGTGGCCGTCACTCGCAATTTCTGGATTCTGTTCTTCTACTGGTTTATCATGTTCGGATATCGCCAACTCATCTTGTTCTAACGTCGGCATTCCGCATTTTGCGCAAAACGCTGCATCTGCTTTAATCTCGAAGCCACAATGTTTGCATTTCTTTGTTGCTTCTACTTTTGGCGCTTCCTCATGCGGACGCTTTATCTTGTTTTGAGATTCATGCTTCTCTGGGCTATTTTCACCAACCTTCTCTAGGCTTTCAAAATCCGGTGCCTCTAGGCGCTCTCCCGTATTTTCCTGTTCTCCGCTTTTGTTATAATCCATATGCTTATTTTACCATACTATACCCGTTTATACACCAAAAAACAGCCCAAAAATTCAAATAATACAATCAACATCAACGTAAACCAAGTCAACGACCCCAGCGACTGCGCTAGTAGTAACATAATCGGCGCAAACGCCAACACCGCTGTATACAAATAGCTTTTACGGCTAAAACCCTTTCTTCCCAGGGCTTTACGAAACATCTTTAAAACCAGCATTGCCACCCCATACATCACTATATAAACCAGCACAAAAAACAGCAAAATCCCCAACGGGCCAAGGCCAGTCGGGGTAGTAAAATTCAACATAATCAAAATAATCGCAGTTGCTAATAAACTTGCTACTAATACGGCTCTATTAGACATAAGCTCATTATAGCATATTCTGCGATTTTTTTGTAACTGGTATTTCCCCCAAGAATTCCCCCGATATATAGAGCCAGAGAGACACTGAGTTATCCGGCGCTTTATAAAATTACTTTAGACCGCAACTCAAGTGCACTCTCTTAGCTTTGACCGCTCCACGTATAGTGAAGCATAGTCCTTACTAGCTGCTTTATTTATCTAAGTTATGTCTAAGGTGCTGATAAATAAAACTCTAGTGCGCTCATAGCAGCTCAGTGGAAAAGTCCACTGTTCCGCGAGCTTTAGGTAATTCCTAACTTTCAAATGCTCCTCCTAATATTTCTAAATACAAATCCGAAAATCTATATCTAAATTTACCAAAAGTTGCACTTTAAAGGTGTAATTTATGGCTAGAAACTACCTTTTAGCCCGCCGAACGGCTATGGTTTAGTTCTTATTCTGTTCATGTGCTGTCCTTTATTTTTATGTTTGTTTTTGTAAAGGCTATCTTGATTCTATCATATATTCACCAAAAAAGCAATACCATTTTGAGCATATTGGCGAGTATTTTTTACAACAATCCTCCGTTTCCCTCCTACGCATTAGTGTTGTATTTCTCACAACAATAATATTAGACAAAACAGAAATAGGCACTTTTGTTCGTGGACTTGAAACGAAAAAATGTCATATTTGGCGAGCGTCAAAAATATACATTTTTTCGTTTCAAATCTAACTTAACAAATACTCACAAAAGCACCTATTTCTATTTTGTCGTCAACATATTTTTAAAAAATAAGCAAACAAGTTTTTGTAAGTATTTTGATTTAAATTGCCAAAAATCTATATTCCTGCCGCAACCAAAAGGTTCGCCCGCAGGGCGGTTCTTTTGGCTTGCCAGTGTATGAGATTTTTGCAATTTAAGTCACGCACAAAAGCTTCGTTTGCTTATTTTTTATGGCTTTTTGGATCGTTTTTATATAGAAAAAGACCGGCAACTGCGAGGAAGGCCGGTCTTTTGTAGAGTGTGGAGTTATTTTGGCTATAATGTTTATTTTTGGCTTTTGTATAATTTTTTTATTCAAAAGCTACCTCTATAATATCGCGAAAAATTGCTTATGTCAATACTTTTTTGCATAATTTTTTTACTTTTTTTGCCGAGTTTTCCACAGGCCATTTTCACATCATTTTTTATTTTTTGACACAAAAAATGGTGGAGCTGCCGGATACTGCCTCCGGGTCCGAATCATCACTTGGATACCATTCTACGTGCGTAGTCTTCTGTTTCATTTTGGCAAGTTTTAAGCAGCTGCAAAAGACCAAACTGCCTAACGCCATGACTAAATTTTCGTGTCATAGTTCGTCACATCCACGACCTTAGCTTCATAAGTTATGATAATTCTGAAGTTTATGAAACTTCGCTCCAGAACCAGCCTAATTTATATAATTTTAGGCATAGGCCGGCATGTAAGCAACATGCTGGACTTTAGTGTTTTTAGCACTTATTCAATACTTACGGTATCATTCGACACGCCTGATATCTGTTAATGGTCCGTCTAAGCTTTGTCAGCCCCAACTGTTACTATTTTACCACACCCCTGATATTTTGTAAAGTATCAAGCTCAAGCTTGCTTTTTCAAATTCGTTTTGCTACCCTGCTTGCCATGATAGCAAAAGTATATTCTGCCATTCCGGACGGGTACGAGGGTTCAATCGTAGAGGTTGAAGGAGATATGAACAGGGGTCTCCCCGCTTTTAATATCGTCGGTATGGCCAATAAAACCATCAATGAGGCCAAAGATCGTGTGCGCTCCGCCCTAGTCAATTCTGGCTTCTCTTTCCCTGACAAAAAGGTTACTATCAATCTAGCGCCAGCTGAACTCATGAAGAATGGTACCAGTCTTGATTTACCTATCGCATTGGCCATTCTAGTGCTCTCTCGGCAACTTTTACCCCGCGACATAGCTGATTGTCTATTTGCCGGCGAACTCTCGTTAAATGGCAAAATACGCCCGATTCGCGGAGTTATCAATATCGTCGAATGTGCCAAAAAGTCTCATTTTAAACGTATTTTTGTACCAATAGATAACATTTCTCAAGCTAAACTTGTTAATGGCATTGAAATCATTGGCATTTCTAGCCTCCAAGAGCTCTTTATGTTTTTAAAACAACAACTTGACATTACTCATCTGTCCACCCCTAATATTGTAAAAAATACTACAACAGATAGCACAAGCGTTTTACTTGATCACATCCGCGGTCAGGACTTCGCCAAACGCGCCATTGCCATCGCTATTGCCGGTCATCACAACATTCTCATCTCTGGTCCACCAGGGGCCGGTAAGACTCTACTTGCTAAAGCTGCCATGAATCTCCTCCCCGACATCACCTCCGAAGAACAGATTGCCATCACCAAAATTCACTCTCTCGCTCATCTCACTGATAACATCGTATCTGCCCGCCCCTTCAGAGCACCCCATCATACCGCCAGCGCCACTTCTATTATCGGTGGCGGCATCAACGCTCTCCCTGGAGAAATCTCACTTTCACATTATGGTGTACTCTTCCTTGATGAACTCCCAGAATTTCCCCGTAATATCCTCGAAGCTCTTCGTCAGCCCCTGGAGGACAAGCATATCACCATCTCGCGTGCCAATCAAAAAGCCACCTACCCCGCTGATTTTATGCTCATTGCCACCATGAACCCCTGCCCCTGTGGCTACGCTGGCGACCCCACACACGAATGCACTTGTACTCTTCAAGAAATCCAAAAATATCACAAAAAACTCTCTGGTCCTCTGTTTGACCGTATCGACATTTGCGTAAACGTTAGCAAAGTCGACAATTCTGAACTCTCAAAACCACTTTCTAGTGAAAATCACCAACATAACGATGTAAAAAACACAATAAAACGCGCTTCCCAGAGACAATATAGCCGTTATGGCAAGAATAATTTTTACAACAGTTCACTTTCCTCCTACCAAGTTACCAAGCTTCTACCCCTGAAAACAGCTTCTGAACAATTTTTGTTTGAAGCGTCTAAAAAACTTGATCTTTCCGCTCGCGGTTATTTCAAAGTCATCAAAGTTGCTCGCACTATTGCCGATCTTGAAAATTCAAAAGACATCGAAAAACACCATCTTGCCGAGGCTCTTACTTTTCGCGCTCACATCAAAACCTGACCCCAGGATATCTGTTATAATAAAAAAATGAAACATAAAAATCAACACACAAAAACCAATAAATCAGATGCTCGCTACCAAAAAAGCGAACACAAAATCAAAACCGCTCTCAATTCCCTCCTGGGGCAACGCGTCATCACTCTTAAGGTCAAAGATATCTGTTGTTCTGCTCACCTCAAGCCTCCCACTTTTTATCGTCATTACCGCAACCCTAATCAGGCCTTTACTTCTCTGGAAGATAACCTCATTAATGAATTCCGAAACTTCATCATTAACACCCCAAAAGACAAATTATCTCCTCACAAAGTTTTCACTTTCCTCTTCCTATTTGTCTATCAAAATCGTTCTTATTTTAAGACCGCCAATCGTCGCGACAATCACTATCTCCTCAATCAAATCATCCCGTACGCTTATAAAAACACCTATAATTCGCACCGCCATGTCTCCACCTTAACTCTCAACGCTTACTACGGTGCTGTCATTTATTCGATTGTTTGCTGGGGCAAAACCACAAATTTCGACCTCGCCAAATCCCCTCGTTTCATCAATTACATTCTCGACCTGCCTAAAATCCTCGATCTTTAACATTTTCCCCTTGCCAACCCCAAAAATTTTTGCTATAATACCATCAGGTTAAATCAAGAGAAAGGAATACACCCATTAGTAAAAATTCACGCACCAAACTCAACGAAGAAATTCGTTATCCTGAAGTTCGCGTAATCGGCGCTAATGGAGAGCAGCTCGGCATTATGTCTAGCCGAGAAGCTTACAAACTTGCTCAAGATCAGGGAGTAGATTTAGTGGAAATCGCCGCTAACGCCACCCCGCCTGTCGTTAAAATCATCGATTGGGGCAAATTTCAGTACCAAAAGATGAAAGAAGAAGCCAAAAATCGCCGCAAGGCTCGCGAGAAACAATCCGAGCTTAAGCAAATGAAATTTGGCCTTAAGATTAGCGACAACGACCTTAACATTAAAGTCCGCAAGATCAACGGTTTTCTCGCCGATGGCGATCGAGTCAAAATCATGGTTATCTTCAGAGGACGCGAAATGGCTCACAAAGATGTTGGCCAGGCCATCCTCACCAAGATTCTTAACACCATTGAGGCTACTCAGCCCATCGTTGTCGAGGGCAAACCCAGTTTCAACGGACGCAACTTATCAGTCGGAATACGGAAGAAGTAATTTCCTACTTCCACGGTTCCCTGTTTGTACCTTCTTCAATATCAATTAAACGAAAGGAAATATATGCCTAAGTTAAAAACTCATAAAGGCACCGCCAAGCGTATCAAAGTTACCGGCTCCGGCAAACTTATGCGTGAACGCGCTTTTGGCAACCATATCTTAGCCAAAAAATCCAAGGCCAGAAAGCGCAATATCAAAACTACCGCTTCTATCAGCGGTAAAAACGCTAAAAACATTAAGAATGCACTAGGAGCTTAAGATGAGAGTTAAACGCAGCGTCCCTGCACGCAAGAAACACAAGAAGATTTTATCACAAGCCAAGGGCATGCAGCATTACCGCACCCGCAGCTATCGCCTCGCCAAACAAGGTGTTATTAAGTCACTTCGTTACAGTTACCGTGATCGTCGCAACAAGAAACGCGACCTTCGCGCCCTCTGGATTACCCGCATTAACAACGCCTCGCGTGAGCTCGGTCTTTCCTATTCTCAGTTAATCGCTGGCCTCAAAGCCAAAAATATCGAAATCGACCGCAAGATGCTCGCTGAGCTTGCCGTTCACAATCCCGAGGCTTTCAAAGCAATCGTTAACACCGTAAAGGAGAAATAAATGGCTATTTGTGAAGTATCCGGCAAGGGTAAAATGTACGGTCACAACGTTTCGTTTTCGCAACACAAGACCCGCAAAGTTTTCAAACCCAACATTCAAAAGAAAACCCTAGTCATCAACGGCAAAAAGGTCAAGATGAACGTCTCGACCTCTGCTCTCCGCACCCTCAAGAAAAAGGGTATTATCGAATCACCAAAAACTAACACCGAGAGCAAAGCAAAATAAATACTCTGTAAAAAAGCCTACCTTGCAAGGTAGGCTTTTTGATGCACTGGAATAATTTAAATCTCGTTATTTTTTATCCCACAAATGTACTCCACTCTCTTTGTTATAACTACCAATCACTTTAGTTCTGTCAGGACTTTCTGAAGAATAGTGCTTCATAGGACCGTCATATCCAACGTTGTTGCCTTCTTCAGCAGTCCCTTTAGTTACGACAATTCCTCTTCCATGGCTGACATCACAATGGCTGCGCTCTCCTCCATACGCCGCAATTTTCGTAAAACTACCATCTTTATTCTTAAAGCTCATCTGAAACGGAACTTCAAAAGTTTTACCATCTTGATTATAAAGCGTCTCACCATATTTTACATCAAATTCTTCACCTTCAGTAATCCCGACTTTATCCAATAACTCACAAACATCATCTTTTTCTTCAGGGTCAACATAAAGACATTCCTTTAAAATACCAAAAGTATCCTCTCCGGTAAGGTTTTCGCCATTCATTAGCTTGTCATATACTTTTTCATGAGCATCAGAAATCCAATGCATGTTTTCTCCGAGTTCTCCTCTGTTTTTTACGCTAGGACGCATAGCGGCTCGCGTGTTGTGCGCCGTCTGCATTGCCTTATCCATTTTCATATGCTCATCAAAGGAAAGGGGCTTTTCTTCGTCTTGATTTTTATTTGTTTGTTCGTTCGGAGTTTGCTCTCCAGATGGAAATGACTCGCCTATCATTTTTCCTCCTTTTTTATCACTACTATACTTTATAATAATACCAACCCCAGTAGCATCCGTCAAGCAACAAGACATGCCGCAGAGAAGTAAAACTAGCTTTTACGAGGATTTTGTTAAGTTTATAGGGGGAGCGATATAATGGGGGTTTTGTGAGTTTTAAAAAGGAGCAGAAATAAGCCTTTTTGTAAGCATTTAGATTTGAATTGAAAAAATGTATATTCTTGACGCAACCGAGAGGTTCGTCCGCTAGGACGGTTCTCTCGGCTTGCCAATGTATGACATTTTTTCAATTCAAGTCGCTTTACGAAAAGGTCTTATTTTGCTCCTTATTCAACTCACACAAAAAATGAGCCTTCAGTAAGCCGGGTTCTGTAACCTGCAAGCAGGCTTAGCAACCATCTATCTAGACCATAAATTGCTCTATGGTTCCAGCGGTGAGCGTACATCCTCGGACCAAGGTTTTTTAGTACTCCTTGCAGCAAATAGGGTTTGCCTCCATTAAATGTCACCATCTAACGCTGTGAGCTCTTACCTCACTCTTTTCACTTTTACCTCATAAGAGGAAACATTGTCTCTGTGGTACTTTCCCTACCCTTGCGGGCGGTCGCCGTTAGCGACTATTCTGTCCTGTGCTGCCCGGACTTTCCTCTGATTAAAAACCAGCGGTTGCCTTTCAGGCTCACCCTTATTTTATCACTTTTTCATCAAAATGTCTATCCACCGCCAGATTAGCTTCTCTGTCGGCATGTTGGTTCTGGGAGCGTTTTACATGCACAAACGCCACCGCCTCAAAATCTTTCAACATCCCCTGAATATCCTTATAAATCGGCAACAAATCATTGTTTTTTATCTCGTAAATGCCATTCAATTGATTAATCACCATCAAATTATCACCTACAAAGCGCACTGTCTTGAGACCTAACGCCCTAGCTCTCTCTATTCCTAACTTCATCGCTCGGTACTCTGCTTCCCTACTCGAGGCAAAACCAATAAATTCGCCACCATGCTCCATAATCTGACCATCCGGCCCCACGATATAATAACCTATACCAGCCGCCCCAGGATTACCCCTAGAACTGCCGTCTACATACACCGTAGCACCATTTGCCGCCGCCTGATAAGGTATATCTTCATAACTATCACGTCCGTTTTCGATATCAATCACCGATAGGCTCGCTTCATCCACTTTCAATTTCGCTAATTCGTCTGGATTTACATACTTATAAGCCGAATAGCGTTCCATCGGCACCAGACGCTCATTTTCTCCTAGTATAATCTCATATACTATATACAAGTTACTCAATTGGCTCGCTCCCTCAGGCGCGATAAAGGTAATCACGTCCTTCAAGGTCACCTTAGTAGCATGCACCCCGAGAAATTCAAACAGGGCTCTTAGCATCGCTTCTTCGGGCTGTTCACCAAATTGTATCTTATTAGTCAAAAGCTCCCAGGTGGGTTCTTCAATCGCTCTTCCCTGTGCTCGCTTCAAAAACAAGAAATTGTCTCCCTGTTTGATAATCCCGACTGTTCTAATTCTTTGCTTCATATTCCCACCTTAGTTGTACCTCCGATAACTTTTGTTTTCCCCGTAATATTTACAAGGTGGGTAAAATCTTATGCGCGACTTCCACGGAAATCTGCCACGAAATCCCTTTAACATGATTATTCAGGAAAATCATGTCGTTACCAAGAGGTACATCTTTATTATACCACGTCACGCGCCAACAATGAAGTAAAAACCGTGCAATATTCCATTCATCGCATTAATCAATATTGTAGATAACACATTGGCAAACACCATCACTAATATCAATACTAGCCAAATCCCCCATCGTTCCATATTTTGCAAAAATACCCTCACGCCATCTGGAGAAATTGCGTATAACACTCTTGAACCATCCAGCGGTGGTATTGGAATCAAGTTGAAAATTCCGAACCCTAAATTCACCATCACAAATTCCTGCGCAATCAACCCCATCAATCCGTCATCCACCCACCAACCGACAAAATAACTAATCAAAAACCCGATAAATGCCAATATAAAGTTCATCAGCGGCCCTGCAATCGCTACCAGAGCAAATCCCCATTCATTAAACTTCAGATTGCGAGTATTGATTGGTACTGGTTTGGCGCCACCAAAGATCGGTCCGCCCGCAATAAACAACATCACCGGTAATAGCACTGACATAAATGGGTCCAAGTGTTTCAAAGGATTCAATGTTAATCTGCCATTTTCTTTAGCGGTATCGTCACCCAGCCAATATGCCACATAGCCATGCGCCAACTCGTGCAACATCATCGAGATCAAAATTACCGCTAATAATACCACCAACCCTATAATTGTCTCTGTCATCTTCTTAATTCAGCGCCACAACTTCTAACGTCGCTGGTAGCGCATCTACGTTCTTTACTTTTAATTTCTTCTCAGTCTTTGCGGTCAATTTCAGCTCTGTCACCATACCATCAATATTGCCCATCGCAATTACCAGTTTGGGCTCAATTTCACGTACTGCTCGTACCGATGACGTACAGAGAATATCAGCCACCCCTAAATCATCTAATCCTTCTTCGCAACCACCGATAATTCCGACATGCGCACCCCCAATCTCAACATCATAAATAATCTTATTACTCTCGGTCGCAATCGCTCTAATTGCTACATCACCAATTTCAAATTCTCCTGCTCCCCTAATTTTACCCACACCAAGGTCAGCATCAATTGCAAAATCAGCTGTGTCAAACGCAATTTTAGCCTGTTTGGTGATAATTGTAATTTCTTCTGGGCGTTTACTTTCGATTTCAAACATTTTTATCTCCATCTCCTATAATTTTTTCTGGATCAATCAGATCACTTACCTCTAATTCTAAAATATCTAACACGAAACGATCTCTCACGCTCTTGCGATAAGTAAAATCGTCTGCACTCATGATTACATAATTCAGTGGTTTACCCTGTTTCTTTTCTACTACGCCGGCCCAATGGGTTAATTTCTTAGTGCGATCATCACCAACTATCAACATATCCACCCCTTCCTGACCAGGAAGACGATTGGTAATCAAAAGCGCCCTTAAATAATTCTTAACTGGACGAATGTATTCATCCCAACCGCTCTTGAGCACATCACGTTCACGTGTTGTATCAAATTTTGCTGTAAAAATCTCATTTAGCGCATGGCTATATGGGTGTTTACGATTAGCCGAGTAATAAACTTTATTATCATAAGTTTCGCTTTTAATCACCCCTATACTTTCTAGATTCAACAGTTCTCGACGTACCGAGTTAATCTGCTCATTAATCACCCTGGTCATCTCGCGCACATAATAAGATTTATTCGGGTTCTCAAAGAATAAATTAAGGAGTTTTGCTCGTGTTTTCGACCCGAAAAGTTTTTCGACTGGTGTATTATTTTCTTTACTCATCTTGAATATATTTTAGCACATGAGGCTTAACTTTTTCAAGTGCCAGCCATGTGATTTCCGGCGTTCGTTTAAACCAAGTCATCTGTCTTTTAGCCAAATGCCAGTCCGCATAAAAGCATTTTTCCTTAGCTTCGCCTAAGCTCATTTCGCCCTGCAAATATTTCCACGCATATTGATAAATGTTACTTTTCATCGCCTGGCTCCCCCAACCATACTTTTTTACCAGCTTTTTTGTTTCGTCATACAACTCTTGAGTAAACATTTTATCCACTCGTTTCTTTAATCGTTTTCTTAGCTCTACCGAAGGAGTTTTCACCCCAATGAGCAAATAATTTATACAAACGCTACTGCGATCAGGAGCCCCTACACCAAATTTGTAATCATACACCAGTGCATCTATGTATAAGCCTGTACCGCCCACTACCATCGCTATCTTCCCTCTTTCCTCAATCTCCTTAATCTTCTTTTCCGCATATTCTTTCCAATCCGCCACCGTAAATCTCTCCCCTGGTCTTACTAAATCAATTCCCCAGTGCGGCACCAACTTCTGCTCCTCGACACTTGGCTTCGCTGTCCCGATATCCATTCCCTGATAAATCGCCCTTGAATCAGCCGAAATAATTTCCGCATTAATCTCTCGTGCGATTTCAATCGCCACCCCAGTTTTACCCGACCCAGTCGGACCCAAGATTACGATAACGATTTCAAATACTCCGCTAGTTTACTCAATTTCACCGTTTCTTCGGAATCACGCAGCCTCACGTTCACCGTATCAGCCGCAGCATCTTTTGGCCCTACTACTAATATCGCTGGAATCTTCATATCTACTGCCTTGCGAATCTTCTTGCCTAGGCTCTCATCGCTATCATCCACCTCGTAACGTAAAGCGTTATTTCTCACTGGCTCATCTAGCACTACTCCATCTAGTACCTTGCGAATCTTACCTACGTACTCAGATACTGAATCGTTTACCGTTACAATTCTTACCTGTTCTGGCGCGCACCACAAGGGGAACCAACCCGCCGTATGTTCAATAAAGATACTCATAAAGCGCTCTATCGCCCCTAATAAGGCGCAATGAATCATAATCGGTCGCTTCTTGGTGCCGTCCTTATCGGTATATTCCAGTTCAAATCTCTCTGGTAAAGCATAGTCTAACTGTACAGTTGCTAATTGCCATTCCCTGCCCAGTGCATCTACTGCCATAAAGTCCATCTTTGGTCCATACATTGCGGCTTCACCTTCACCGATAAAATAATCCATCTCAAACTTGTCCGCCATTGATTTGATTGCCGATTCTGCCTTCTGCCACATCTTCTTATCACCGATATAACCATCGCCATCATCCCTAAACGACAATCTCAAGCTTAATTTCATATCGATTCGTTTATACAAATCCTTGGCTGACTCAATCAGTTCGCCAAATACTTCAGCTACCTGATCATCAGTACAGAAGATATGCGAATCATCCTGCGTAATCGACCGTACTCGAGAAAGCCCACCTAATTCCCCTTTGCGCTCATCGCGATACACCATAGTCGTTTCTAGATATTTCACCGGCAACTCCTTATATGAACGCGGTACACTAGCGAAAATCTGACTATGATGCGGGCAACTCACCGGCTTAATCGCCAATTCATCACCTGATTCATCACTGATAAACTTAAACATCTCTGGGAATTTATCATAATGTCCTGATTTCTTATAGAGGTCAATCGTGGCAATATGGGGAATGCACACCTTACGATAGCCGCACCTCAAGCGATACCCCTGGGAAAAATCGTTCAAAAGGTCGCGCAAAATCGTCCCTCTAGGGGTAAACAACGGCAAACCCGAACCTACTAAATCTGAAAAACAGAATAAATCTAGCTCTTTCCCCAGTTTCCTGTGATCACGCTTCTTAGCTTCCTCCTGGCGAGCCATATATTCCTTTAGCTCCGCCTCAGTGTTAAATGCCACCCCATAAATACGGGTCAACATTTCGCGCTTTTCGTCGCCTCGCCAATAGGCACCTGCTACCTTAGTCAACTTAAATACCCCTATATCAGAGGATTTTGTCACGTGTGGCCCCTTGCACAAATCCGAAAAAAGCACGTCTGAGCCCACTACGAGGTCATAGAACGATATTTTCTCATCAGCTGGTAAATCTTCTATTAATTCGGTTTTATACGTCTGAGCGCCTTCTGAAGCCCATTTAAGGGCATTTTTGCGCGACTCTTCACGTCGTTTCATCTCAAAGCCACGACTAATGATACCGCGCATCTTTTTCTCAATCTTTGGTAAGTCCGTTTCTGATAACTTCACCTTGCCAAAGTCAATATCATAATAAAATCCGTCTTCAACTGCCGGCCCAATCCCAAATTTCACCTCTGGGTACAGCTCTTTTACTGCCGCTGCCAGTACGTGGCTCAAAGTATGTCTGGCTTTTTCAATTTTCTCCATCTACAAATCTCCTTTCAACTCCTTAGATCGCCGTATAGCCACCGTCTACCGGCATAATTAGTCCTGTTACATAAGAAGCTTCTTCTGAGGCCAAGAACACCGCTGCTGCATCTAGTTCCCCTGGCTGCCCGTATCTTTGCATCGGTACGTGGGCCTTGGCAAATTCCTGGAACTTCGGTGTATCTAGCACTTCTTTAGTCAATTCTGTCTCAAAATAGCCAGGACAAATCGCGTTACAAGTAATGCCATCTAGTGCCAATTCAGCTGCTACTGCTCTAGTAAAGTTCACCACTCCCCCTTTAGAAGTATGGTACGCCACTGTATGGATCTCGGTATTTCCCACTAAACCATACATCGAAGCAATATTGATAATCCTACCGTAATGATTCTTCTGCATAATCTTTGCAAACGCCCTAGTCATCTTAAACACGCTAGTCTCATCAGTCGCAATTGTAAAATCCCATTCTTCGTCAGTCATTTCAGTTACGCCCTTATCCTTAGAGGCCCCTGCGCAATTTAACAAAATATCTACCTTACCAAATTTTTCTTCTACTTCTCTAGCTGCATTATCAATATCTTCTGTGGAGGTCACGTCACATTTCACCGCCAATACCTCTGGCGCTCCTGCTTCAATCAATGCTGGTTTGAATTCTTCTAATCTGTCTGTACGCCTCGCCAAAATCGCCAACGATGCTCCCTGTTTCGCAAAAGCCATCGCCATTTGTTTGCCCAGTCCACTTGACGCCCCCGAGACTACAGCTACTCTTCCCTTCAAATTAAACATTATCCTCCTTTTTCTAGGTTATTTACCTTTAGTATATAAGACAACCCCCAAAATTACAAGAGTACTTCGAAGGTTGACAATTTTTACTAAGTATGATATAATAAAAAAGCTAGACTCGGGTAGGCGTCTATGTACATTACTATCGTTTTTGGAATGCCGTAGCAAAGCTGCCTAGCAGCGCAAGATGCAAGATTCAAATCGTACATCCTGCGCTGCTAAGCAGTAATCAGTTATTTTTTAGTAAAAAGAAGGGGGACAAACAATGTTTGTAATTAATTATCAAGAGGTCGTACCACCACTTAAACGCGACCGTATTAAAATTTCGACCCAAGAAGAGCTTGTCTTTCTTGGAATCGAAAACCTGCTATGGATCCAGTCAGAATGGAGAATCTGGCAAGACGTCGAGACTAAAAAGCTCGACGGACTCAATAAAAAGCTCGAAGAGCTTGAGGAAACGCCAGAGCTTTCCAGCGAAGGATTAAAAAAGATGCTCAGCGAAAACACTAAACGCGAAGTGGCAGAACAGCAAAAAAAGATTGATAGGATTGAAGTAATTATCGATCTTATCACAGACGCTACAGTTCTCGCCGAGAACAAACCGATTCTGCCATGTGCGCGAAAGCGAGGCCACTTCATCAGAGACGAATATCTGGTTGTTTTCGACGACGGCAAGTTCCTCAATGCTGAAGTCGTAAGCGAGGAGATGCCGGCAAAAGATCGGCCATTAATCGTCTTCATAAGAGATGGTCGGGCTCGAGCATACAACGATATCAGCCCAACAATAATGAAACGCTCTGAGTTCGAATACTTAGAGCACCATCCGGAGTACACAAAAATCTGGATAAAAAGCGCCGGGTGGTTCCCAGAAGAGATGCTGGAGGCATTCGCTGAGAGATATCCCGACTAATCCAAAAACGATAATACCCTCTGCAACACCGTAGGGGGTATTTTCATGCCCTTTTATATATTTAATGCACCTACACGCAGAATATCAAGAAGCGGCAAAGTTACTAACCGGGCATATTTGACAGCCACAAACAAGTATGATATAATATAAAACACGAGTGCCCCTGGTACTTGTGGAACATTACAATCGTTTTTGGGTATCACAGCAAGATGCTTAGCAGCGTAGGGTGTAAGAACAAAATCATACATCGTACATCGTACGCTGCTAAGCAGTAATCTGTTATTTTCTAAAGCACATATGGAAGGGGGAAATCACATATGTCATTCAACTACAAAAAAGTAATACCGAATCGTTACCGGTACTTACTGAAAGTGCTCGATCTTTCCAGCCAGGAAGATCTAATCTGGCTTGGATGGGATAATCTCACCCTTTACAAGGAGTACTGGGAAAAAGAGCTCGAAGAGGAGAGAAAAGAGCTGAAAAAGAGGCAAGAGGTAGGGCTCTCGACAAAAGTAGAGGAAGAATGGATTGACGAATTCGTCGAAATCGTAGACATTCTTACCTCTTCTATCAAAGAAGCGGTAAACAAGCCACTCTTCCCATGCGAGAGAGAAAACGACCATTTTGCTAGAGACGAAGGATTCTTCATCTTTCTAGATGGCGAATTCCGAAACGCCGAAGCGGTGGCACCACCAATACCATCCAGAAAACGGCCAATGATCGTTTATGTTGCAGAGTGCAGAAAGGCTATTCTTTGCAACATCAAAGATCCAACTCTAATGAAATACACGGAATGGAAGTATCTGAAGACGCATCCAGACTATACAGAAGTGTGGTTGAAAAGCGCCGGATACGACGGGACTGAGACCGAAAAGGCTATGACGGAAGCTTTCCGCTCATGGTACTCATGGTAATCCAAAAACGATTAATGCCCCCTGCAACACCGTAGGGGGCATTTTTCATACACTTTAAATATGCTATAATAGGCAGAAGGAGTAAAGCATAATGGTAGCACCTAACCAGCCACCACCATCGACAGAAACTTCAAACGATATGCAAACTAACGAGTGGGAGAGCGTAGCAGCATTAGCCGATAATAAGATGCCCACTAACGAAAAACAAGAAAAGGAGTCCACGGTGGAAAAAGAGCCAATAAACACAGAGCCTTATTTTGGTGAAACATACAAAGCCTATATGGTCAATGTTTTTCGACTATATGAAAACATAGAACAAAGCGATATGTCAGAAGAAGAAAAAGAAACCGCGTTTAATTCCGAATTAGCTGATTATCTCATTAGTGATAGAGAAAAAATGAATACTTTGTTAAAAACACAAACAGAAGATCAGAGATTAATTGATTTGGCTCCTACAGAATTTCACAGAGGGGCGGAATCACTAAATTTTGCATCCGTGAAAAATCTATACGATACTTTTATAAATGACGTAAATGTAGTCAATGATGACTATGAAGGCAACATGTACATCACCGTCCCAAAAGGACAAAAGATTTTTGATGAACAAATATTGAGTGATGATGACGAAATACAAATCAACCCAGAAATTAAATACGATTTTTCTATGTTAAAAGATATCTATGATTTTGCCAAAGAGCACGACAAACAAATTAAATTTCATGTTTTCTTATGGCATGATGCAATTCCGGATAATCTAAAAGCAGAAGTAGATAATGTAACCGATCCTTCGTTAAAACGAAGAATGATTCTAAGTTTCTTAGATGATTATGCTTCGAATCTCGCCAAATTTATTAAAGAGAATGGGTATGATTTGAGACAATTGGAGGCACTAAACGAAATCGCATTCAACGATGGCCCAGAAAAAACTACCCTAAGAGATTCTTGGTGGAAAAATGTTATTGGAGAAAACCCAGAAAACGGCGACCCTTATTACATTGATGTGTTAAAAATCGTAAAAAAGAATTTTCCGAACACAGAGATAATCTACAATGAATATAATGAGTTTATCGATTGTAAAACCGATAGAATAGTAAATATCCTCGAAGAAGTAAAGCGCATCGAGGAGAGGGATGGCATAAAAATACTAGACGGTATTGGACTGCAAGCTCATTATTCAGATTTCATAAAAGGCCCTGATGTTCCCTTGACTGAATGGGATATTAAGAAGTCTGCAGCAAAATTAGAACATGCTTGCAGAGGCAAGAAAATTTACATCACCGAGTATGATTTTATAGATACCATGAAAGACGGAAGTAAAGAACAATTAGAAAAAGCCTTCGTCGAAATTTATAGCAAAATAGCAAATGGATTCATTACGTGGGGCAACAGCGATGCTCTAACCTGGTATCATTGCATTGATAAAGAAGGCAACTCCATGGACGCTCAGATTATTGATTCTGACGGCAAACCAAAAGCAATATACCAAAAAATTAAAGAAGCTTTCTATCTTAGTAAACAGCGAGACGATAAATAAAAAACAAATTTATAAATTGTTTGGTGGGTTGCAAGGGACTCGAACCCCTGACCTTCTCGGTGTAAACGAGACGCTCTAGCCAGCTGAGCTAGCAACCCAACTTTTTCCATTATATCATACGCGTATGTTATAATAAAAGAAATAAAGGAGTTTTTTATGTCAGGACATAGCAAGTGGGCTACTACTAAGCGCCAAAAAGCCGTCGTTGATGCCAAGCGCGGCGCCCTTTTCACCAAAATCGGTAATCAAATCGCCATCGCCGCTCGTAGTGGCACCGACCCCAACATGAATCCTTCCCTGGCCATGGTACTCGAAAAGGCTCGTCTTGCTAACATGCCCAAGGCTAATATCGAACGTGCTATCGCTAGGGTTAAAGACAAATCCTCCGCTGATTTAGCCGAAGAAACTTACGAAGGCTACGGCCCTGGTGGCATCGGTATCGTCATCGAAGCTGCTACTGACAACAAAAACCGCACCGTTCCCGCCGTTCGCCACGCTCTTGATAAAAACGGTGGTCGTCTCGCCGATCCTGGTTCTGTCCTCTTCCAATTCTCCCGCAAAGGTGTCATTATTATTTCTGACAAAGGCGAAGATGCTCTGATGGCCGCCCTCGAAGCTGGTGCCGAAGATGCCGAAGAGGTCGATGATGGCATCGAAATTTACACCGCCGCCTCTGATTTAATGAAAGTCCGCCAAGCTCTCCTTGATGCCGGCATGAACGTCACCAGCGCCGAACTCCAATATGTTGCCAACAATCTCGTTCCTGTTCCCGAAGACCAAGCCGAAAAACTCGAAAAACTCCTCGACGCCCTTGACGATCTCGACGATGTCACCGCCGTTCACACCAACGCCGCTTAATGTGATATAATGTGTTTATGAATACTACCAAAAAAGGTTTTACCGTCATTGAACTCTTAGTCGTCTGTACTTTTGCTTGTCTTTTGTTAATTTTCTTCTTCGTCCAAAAATCTAATGTCGATGCTATGAACCGCGACGATCAGCGCAAGACCGCTATCAACGCCATGTTTTATGCTCTCGAAGAAGGCTTCTTCGCCGAAAATGGTTATTATCCCGACTCCATCTCCGAAGAAAACCTCAAAGTCATCGACCCTGCTCTCTTTACCGATCCCGATGGTATCAATCTTGGTACCGAAGGCAGCTCCTATAGCTACGAGCCCGCCAACTGCAAAAACGGCAAATGCAAAGAATACACCCTCCGCGCTACTCTTGAAAAAGAAGACATCTACACCAAAAAGAATCGCGTCAACTAAACACCGACCAATCTAATCTTTTTTATCTTTCTTCTCTTTTGCTACGTGGAGTAAATGCGTAATTACATCCATCTCGTCTGTTGGTTTATCCAAATAAGTAAACGTATAAGTTGTTTCGTCGCCCACCGTCGCCATTCTCAAAGTGCCATAACGGAACAGGTATTGCATCACCCCAGTCTGTTTGAAACTTACGTCTTCTATCGACACCAGGTCAATCACATTTTTCGATTTCGCAAATAGCGAAGTCATCTCGAGTTGAATCACGCGTCGATTGGTAATATAAATACTGTTACCGTTGTAGACTTTAGTCGCCACCAGCGCAATCACCAACATTACCCCAAGTAATGCCAGCAGCAAGAACATCAAATACTGCTCAGTGTCAGCATTCATGGTGTTTGAAACGCCAAAAATCGCCAGCACTAGCATCAGCAGCAAGCCGCCAATTACTGCTCCTGACCAGATTAAAATTATTCCTATTCTCGTGCGCCTGAGCGCCAACTCTACAAATTCATCATCTTCCAGTTTTAATTCCGGAAAATCTTGTCGACTCCTCGCATGATGTAAATTTACTAAATCTTTTTTCATAATTTAGTCTCCCTGAATTACCCCTATTGTACCACATTATCGCTGATTTAGATGTTTTTTTGCCTTTTCAGTCACTTTGCGCCCCCGTGGCGTCCTTTCAATTAATCCCAATCTCAAGAGGTATGGTTCATAATAATCTTCAATTGTTGAAGTTTCATCCCCTGTGAGAGCGGCAATCGTCGTCAATCCCACTGGGCGTGATTCGTAATTTTCTAGCATCAATCTCAACATATTGCGGTCCGCCGGATCGAGTCCCAGTTCATCAATTTCCATCAAATCCAATGCTTTTTGTGCCACTGGGAGGTCAATAATACCATCTCCATTCACATCCGCATAATCGCGCACGCGTTTTAATAATCTATTGGCAATTCTCGGAGTCAATCTTGACCTCTCTGCCAATAATTCTGTCGCATCTGGTCGTACCGTCGTCCCCAATATCCCTGCCGTTCGCTTAATAATCTGTTCAATCTCTGGCTTTTCGTAATATTCTAATCTGTGAATTATGCCAAATCTATCTCTCAAAGGCCCCGCCAACGCCCCTGTCCTCGTAGTTGCACCAATCACCGTAAAATGCGGCAAATCTAGTCGCACGCTTCGCGCCGCTGGTCCCTTACCAATCACAATGTCTAATTTGTAATCCTCCATCGCCGAATATAATACCTCTTCCACCGTCCTTCTCAATCGGTGAATTTCATCTATAAACAGCACGTCACCATCTTGTAAATTCGTCAAAATCGACGCCAAATCCCCCGCCCGTTCAATCGCTGGCCCCGCCGTCACGCGCAAATTCGTCCCCAATTCATGCGCAATCACGTTCGCCATTGTAGTCTTCCCTAACCCCGGTGGCCCATATAGTAACACGTGATCCAAAGTCGTCCCATCATCACGTTTTTTTACTGCATCAATTGCTAATTTTAAATTGTTTTTCAGTCTTTCCTGCCCGATATATTCATCAAAATTCGTCGGTCTCAGTGTCACCTCTGTCTTTTTTTCTTCGGCATCTTCCTCGTGCGCACCAGTATCCACAATTCTATCTATTGCCATACCCTTATTTTAGCACATCTTCTAAAATCTCTAAAATCTTACCCCATTTTCCCCATTTTATGAGATAATAGTAGTAAATAAGGAGTATTCTTATGAAAAAATTAGATAAAAGTAGCAAGACTTGGCAAAATCTCGAAGCCGCTTTTGCCGGCGAATCCCAAGCTTGCGTCAAATATCAATATTTTGCTAGCAAGGCCAAAAAAGACGGCTATGAACAAATTTCTGCTATCTTTGACGAGACTAGTCACAACGAAAAAGAACATGCCAAAATCTGGTTCAAACTTCTTCACGACGGCGCCGTCCCTGATACTGACAAAAATCTAAAAGCCGCCGCCGCTGGTGAAAATTACGAATGGACCGACATGTATAAAAAGTTCGCCAAAGATGCCCGCGCCGAAGGTTACGACGAGATTGCCGACAAATTCGAAGCTGTCGCCGCCATCGAAAAAGAACACGAAAATCGCTATCTCAAACTTCTTGACAACGTCGAGCACGATGTTGTCTTCAAGAGCAACAAAGTCACCGTCTGGAAATGCCGCAACTGTGGTCATATTTACGTTGGCGACGTCGCCCCTGAAGTCTGCCCAGTTTGCGATCACCCTCGTTCTTACTTCGAAATTCGTGCTGAGAATTATTGACATTTTTCCATAAGTGTGATATAATAAGAAAAGTTACACCCTAGTAACAGGTTTAATGGTGGCCTGCACCATTTTCGCTCTTTTAGGAAGGAGTGTGATAGATAATGAAAACGCCTCCAGAAATCATCTTTTTGGGTTATGACACAAGCGCCCAAAGATGGAGAACCCTCTTCAAAGGTGAAATTTCGACAACCGAGGACAAAGACCCGATTATTGAAATACTCCTTAACATAAAGGAAGAATTCATTCAGAAAGAAGGGGCATGCGTTGTTCCCTACAACCCCGTTCGTTATGAGCAGGATGGAAACAATTTTATCCTAGTTGACTTCATCGTTGACTACAGAGTTCAAGATGAAGACGATGTAATGACGAGGTTTTTAAACAAGTTCGCCAAAGAACTTCAAAAAAGCTTCTTTGACGAATAATTAACGAAATTCTGATAGGCATTGTTGCAAGACTTCTTTAATCCTATCTTCTATATCATTCATTCTATCTTTTAGCACATACCTATATTCTTTATGTCTGTAGCAATGTTTATCTCTTCCTTCCCCTCAACAAAACTCCCCTCACGGGGAGTTTTGACTATTTTGACTATTTTATCTCTATTATTTCCTTAAGCCACAAGCCGCAACAGTTTTCTTGTACAATTCAAAATCAGTGCGTTCAAGGTATTTTAGCAACTTTTTACGCTTCCCTACCATTTGCATCAGGCCGCGTTTCGCCATATAATCATGCTTGTTTTCTTTTACGTGTTCAGTCACTTCTTTGATTCTTTCAGTCAAAATCGCCACTTGCACCTCAGGAGAGCCTACATCGCTCTTGCCCCTTGCAAGTTTTGAAATCGCCTCTGTTTTCTTCTCTTTTGTAATCATATCCCGCATTATACCATACTTTTTTTCTTCTTACAACCCCAATTTCTTCGCGTCTTCAACCTTATAATCTCCTACCCGTGTGCGTCTTAATTCTGTCAAATATCCCCCTACACCTAATTCTTTCCCAATATCTTTACCCAGCGCTCTAATATACGTTCCGCTCGACACATGACAGCGGATTTTTAAATCTGGCCACTTGTATGACACTAATTCCAGCGCATATACCTCCACCTTACGCGTTGGCATTTCCACTTCTACGCCTTTTCTCGCCAAATCATAAGCCCTACGCCCATTAATTTTCACCGCCGAATATTGCGGCACTTTTTGTTCAATTTTCCCAGTAAATTTTTCTAAAGCCGCCTTCACGGCGTCAATATGCACTTCAGAAACTCCAGTGGTTTCACTAATTTCTCCTTCTACATCTCCAGTCGTCGATTCGGCTCCCAATCGTATCGTTGCTTCATACCATTTATCTAGCTTCAAAAACTCATTAGACCGTTTTGTTGCCTTCCCTGTCAGTAAAATCAAAAGTCCAGTCGCAAAAGGGTCTAAAGTACCTGTATGACCCACTTTCACTTTATGCCCAACTTCTTCCGAAAGTCGCCGTCGGACTTTTGCTACCACACCAAAAGACGATATTCCCGCCGGTTTATCAATCAATAAGATTTCATTCATTTATTGTGGCAAATTTGGTATCTGGAAAGCATCTGGCATAGCCGATCCGTTGTCTACCGGTTGAGGTGGTACATCAGGAGTTAATTCAGTTGTCGGTTCGGGTGTTGATGACGCTGATGGCTCAGCACCAGGAATCGCTCCAGGCACCGATTCAATCGGTGGCAAAGTCGGCGCTTCTACATCTTGTGCTGGTGCCGCCATTTGTTGTAACTGTTCTAAAGCATTGCCTGCAGGTGCTGCTGCGGCAGGCTCCGCAATCGGGGGCTGTTCAGTCATCGGAGTTGGCTCAGCAACCGGAGCAGTAGTTTCAACTGCAGGTTCGGGTGCCATAGCATCAACTGGTGGCATCGCTGCAGAAGATTCACTAGTAGCCGCATCTGGCGTTGGTGGCAAAGATAACTGATCGCCACCTGGTGCTGCACCAAAATCAATCGGTGGCGCCGGTGGTGGTGGTAAATCAGGTAAAGGTTCTACTGTTTTCGGTGCTTGATCAAATACATATGAATCGTCTTGCAAAGCCGCTGGTTCACTTGCCATTTCTGGTGATTCTGGTTCATTGCTAGATTCTTCTTTCTTTTCAGAATCATCAGTCGTGCTAGCCGGACCACTAGTTATTGGTTCAATCGGCATCGGTGTAGCCGCCGCACCTTCTGGTATTGATTCCGCCAAAGCCTCAGACATCATCTGGCTATAATCCGGTGTTGCCGACGATTCAATTGGTGCCACTTCTGGTTTTGGTTCTTCTGGTATTACCATTGATTCTGTAGGCGCAGATTCCTCTGTCACTGGCGCAGGCTCTACTGGTGCAGATTCCGCTGGTGTGGGTTCCGCGACAGCAGGTCCCTCAGGCGCCACTCCCTCGGGCGTTGTTTCAACTACTTCCGGCATAGCCACGTTCTCTTCTGATACAATTTCAGGAGTCTCAGGTGCAGGCGCTTCAGACGTTTCAGCTACTGGCGCCTCAGTAGTTTCAGTGACTTCAGCAGTTTCTGCGCCTTCAGGAGCTGCTTCAGCTTCAGGCGTTTCTTCCGCTGGAGTCTTAGCTACCGCTTCACTTTTTACTTCTTTAGGCGCAGCCGCTTCTTCTGCGGCTTCCTTAATAGCGCCTTCTAATTCTTCATTTTCATGCCCTACCATCAACAAAGTCTTATCATCTTTGACTTTCTTCTGACTTGGGGCTTCTTCAATGTCTACCGCACCAATCAATTCTGGTTCGCTGTTTTCCATCACATTCATCGCTACCAATTGTTGGTCAGCGCCTAATTCCATCAGTTTCGCTGCCATTGTCATCGTAGTAGATTTAGTATTTTCGCTAGCAAAACGATTAGTTGCTGCCATCATCGCCGCCAAAAGCGCTGTCGCCACAACTGGTGTAATTTCCGGCTTCTTAATCACCGTCAACAAATTCGCTACCATCTCACCAATCGAGCTCGATTCTGGATCGCTCCATTCAATTTCACCGAATCTACCTGGTTCACCAGTAGTGATATCTATCGCCGACGCATCATGCATAATCCTGCCATGTTCACTCAACGCCGCATCAAGATCGCTAGCCGTCGGGACATTTAATGCTATTACCAAATCAACATTGTAATCACCATGCGAAAATTCCAAATCATCTTGATCTATTTTGGCTTTGTATGGCGTAATAAAAACTTTTACATAATCGCCGTCCACTTTATAGCGTAAGTGGTCAGCTTTTTCTTTGCTAAGTGCAATAATAAAATCTTGTAGGCTATCAGTGTTGTCTTCAAAAGTTTCTTCTGGTTTCAAAAATTCTAGGACATTTGGTGTTTCACCAGAATAAATCGCCGTAACATGCTTGCCAGCGTCCTCCAAGAAAAGCGCCAAACCTACCGCTGAAGCAATCTCATCCACCGAGGGATTGCGCGACAAAGCCACCAAAATATTTTCTGAATTAGTAATTTTTGCAACTATTTGTTTGATAAAATCCGCATTGGTTGGCTGAGCAACCTGCGCTTCATCTTCTGGTGCTTCTGGTGCATCTGCTACATCCGGAGCATCAGGCTCATCACCATTTGTCGGGGTGATTGGCGGAATTGGTGGTCTGGTGTCTTCGTCTTTCATATCTATTTTTGTCCTTTTATACAACTATATTAGCATAAACTTTTTCATCTGTCTACCCCAAAATCCTTTACAATTACCCCAATTTGCGGTATAATTATCCAAAAGTTTATTAATTTAAAGGAAAATTATGCCAATTATCAAATCTGCTAAAAAAGCTGCCCGCCAAACTGTCAAGCGCACCGAGCACAATAAGCAAATCAAAAAAGATATCAAGACCGCTATCAAGGCTTTCCGTGACACTCCTACAGGCGAAAATCTTGCTACTGTCCAGTCCGAGCTCGACAAAGCCGTTAAAAAAGGCCTCATCAAGCTCAACACCGCTTCCCGTCGCAAAGCTGCCCTCCATCAGATTGCTAAAGCTGCCGGCGTAGTTGCCAAAGAAGCCAAAAAGGTTGAGAAAAACGCCAAGACTGCTGCCGATAAGCCAGCCACTACTAAGAAAACCCCGACCGAAAAAGCCCCAGCTAAAAAGGTTTCTACTACCAAGAAGGCTCCAGCCAAGAAACCAGCCACCAAGGCTACTACGGCTAAGACAGCTACCAAGAAATCTACAGCTGCGAAACCCGCAGCAAAAAAGCCTGCACCAAAAGCCAAGGCTGCATCGAAGTAGTTTTCATTTGCATATCGAGTTTAGAGAGTTCTTTGAGGGCTCTCTTTTCTTTTGTCCCCGCTCGCCACTCATATTTTTTCAAAGCTTGCGACACCATTAGTCCCACAAACATATACGGATTGCTTGTGTTCTCAATTTTTTTACACATTTCTACTGCTTTTTTACCGTCCTTCAAAGCCATTTCATAGATATCAAACACCATCTTCTTCTCTGGCGGATCCAACAATTTAAATTCTTTCATTTCCACGCCCGCCGATTTCAGCAACTTGTAGCCCTGTTTTCTTTTGTCTAGCTTCGTTTCTAGAATTGCTATTTTGTGTTCCGTATCGACAAAATCCGCTACCTTTTCCCAAACCGCCTGATTTTCACTGATGTCTTTAATCAAAATTGCTCTCTTTTCGCTAAACAGCGATGTCCCCTTAAACACGTTCGGCAAATCGCCAATTTTCAGTTCTCCCCCCTCTATTACTTCATAATTTTCGCCCAAAAAACGATCTATTTCTGATTTTGCTTTTATTCTGTCATCTCCATAAAATATCTTAATCATGCTTTCCTTTCTTCTGACAATGCGGACAAATATGTGTACCACGTCCCGCCACCTTAATTTTTTTTATTTCCTTTCCACATTTCGGGCATCTTTGTCCCTGTTTACCGAAAATTTGCGCAAAATTATCCAAATAATTCCCCCTGGCCCCATCCGCTTTCACATAAGTTGCCATTGTACTTCCGCCCGAATCAATCGCCGCCTCCATCACTCGTCTTGCTTCAGTCAGAACTTTTGCCACCTCTCTTTCAGACAAACTCCCAGCTCTTCGTTCAGGGTGTATCCCGGCCGCAAACAATGCCTCATCTGCATAAATGTTCCCTAAGCCTGCTATTACTTCCTGGTTCAACAAAACCGCCTTAATCAGTGCCTTGCTATGTCTTTGGCAGCGCCTGTATAATTCTTTTTCATCCATATCCCACGGTTCCGGTCCTAACTTTTTGATGAAAGCGTCATTTTCTACCTCTGTTGTTGGCATTAATTTTACAAACCCAAATTTTCTTTGATCGTTAAAAAACAATTTACCATCTTCAAATTCAAAAATTACTCTCGTCTGTTTATTTGGCAATTCCGCCACAAAATTTTCGCTTGGATGCCCTGCTGCAAATTCTCCCTTGTCGCCCCGCCAAATCAACTGTCCCGTCATCCTCAAATGTATCATCAACGAATAACCATTGTCCAAATCTATAACTAATGCTTTTCCAAACCGTCTCAAGTTTCGGATGGTCTTATCTAATAATTTTTGGCATTTTACGACCGGCTGGAAAGATTTGTTTTCGAGGACGGTAATTCGAACAATTTTTTTATTCAGAATATACTTCTTAAGCCCCCTGCGCACCGTCTCCACTTCTGGCAATTCCGGCATTATACTTCCCCCCAGTTATCTCCCACCTTTACCTCTACCATCAACTTCACATTAAGCTCTGGCGCCACATTCTCCATTTCTTTTACCAATATCTTCTTCACTTCCGTCACCAATCCTTCGCCACACTCCACCATCAAAGAATCGTGCACCTGCAACACCAGTTTTGCCCCTTCCGGCAACGCCTTATCAACTCTAATCATCGCTCGCTTCATCAAATCGGCCTCTGTTCCCTGAATTGGCATATTCTGCGCGGCTCGTTCCGCACCGGTTCTAATCAAGAAATTCGGCGATTTCACATCCGGCGTCGGGCGTTTTCTACCAAAATAAGTCTCCACATATCCTTGTTCACGCGCCTGTTTCAAAATTTTCTCCAAATATTCCTTAATTGGACGTCTCAACTCAAAATATTTATCGATAAACTTTTTTGCTTCTCCGATATTCATCCCCGTCGCATCCGCCAAACCTTTAGCGCTCATTCCATAAAGCACTCCAAAATTCACCACCTTGGCGGCCCTGCGTTGCTGTTTTGTCACTTTATCCATCGGCACTTTAAACACTTCCGCCGCTGTCTTAGTATGAATATCAATTCCGGCATTGAAGTCATCCAGCAACTTTTGGTCACCCGCCAACACCGCCGCCAACCTCAATTCAAATTGTGAATAGTCTGCCGACACCAATTTTTTGCCCTTCGGCACTACAAAGCCAGTCCTAATGCGTTTCCCTTCCTCTGTCCTAACCGGAATATTCTGCAAATTCGGATTCAAACTCGAAAGTCTCCCGGTCGCCGTCACATTTTGCGTAAAGGTCGTGTGGATTCTTCCCTCGTCATCTGTCAAACCCGGAAACGGCGAAATGTAGGTTGACAGTAGTTTCGCCACTTCACGGTATTCCATAATCAAAGTAATAATTGCATGATGATTCTTCAGTTTTGCCAACTCTTTCGCCCCTGTTGAGTAGCCTCGCTGAGTTTTCTTGATTCCCTTAGTTGGCAACTCCAACCTGTCAAACAACACTTCCGACAGTTGCAAAGGTGAATTGATATTAAACTGTCCGCCCGCCAAAGCCCAAATTTCCTGTTCAATTTTCCCTATTTGCTGTTCAAATTCTTTTTTTAGCTGCGCAAAATAGGCCTTATCTATCAACATTCCTTGTTCTTCCATCTTGTAAAGCACTGGTATCAGTGGTAAATCAAACTCTGTCAAAATTTTTGCCAACTTTGGTTGCTGTTCAAATTCCCGTTGTTGCCTCTGGTATTCTGTCAATTTTTCCTTTTCTAAATGCTCCTCTTTTCTCTCTAGCGGGTTCAGCAAGAAACTACCTTGTTTCAAATCCCAAAACTCCGCTCCCGCCAGAATCTTCTTCGCTATCGCTTCGTCTTTATGCATCTCCCCCTTCACATCCCACTCGATGATAGAGCTAATGGAAGTTGCATCTAATAGTTCTCGACTCTTTGCGCTCGACTGGGAAGCTTCACCAGATGATTCGAGGTATTTTGCGCCCGACGGGGAGCGCAATATAGCGAACGAGGCCTGTGACGACAGGCCCGAGTGAGCGTGCCGAGAATCATTTGGTGAAGCTTCCTTATCCAGCCCAAATCGTCGTATTAGCGATCTAAATTCCAGCTTTTCCAGCGCTTCTTTTGTCGCCGCTGGATTGTATTCAAACTCCGGCACTTCCTCTAGTTTCACCGGCGCATCCTCCATAATCTTTGCTAATTTATACGACAAATACGCGCTATCTTTACCAGCTATCAACTTATCCTTCACTGAGCCTTTGATTTTATCTATATGCTCATAAATTCCATCTAAGCTACCGTATTCATTCAATAATTTCGCTGCACCCTTCTCGCCAATTCCCGGCACGCCAGGAATATTGTCCGAAGCATCACCCTTCAGTGCTTTGAGGTCCAAAAATTGCGACTTTTTAATTCCATATTTCGCTTCTACTGCTGACACGTCAAGTTCTTCCAGCTTGCTAAAGCCCTTCAAAATTCGGTACATCTTTGTGTTTTCGTCCACGATCTGCAGCATATCCAAATCAGACGAGATAATATAAGTCTCCCACTCCAATGCATCGTCGGCTTGCTTAGCTAACGCGCCAATGATGTCGTCTGCTTCATACTCATCACACTCGACAAAATCCCAGCCCAGGCCACTTACCAATTCTATCAACAGTGGTATCTGCGCGTAAAAATCTTCACCTGGTTTCACTCGTCCAGCCTTATATTCCGAATACAGTTCCTTGCGTTTTGCAGTTGAACTTTTGGAATCCCACGCCACCACTACTCTATCCGGCTGCAAATCTTTTACAATTTCCATCGCAATCGCTGCAAATCCGTACACGCCACCAGTTGGCGTACCATCCGCGAGCGATAAATTTCCCATCGCATAATACCCCCTATAGAATACCGACTTCCCGTCAATTATGACTAATCGTTTCATACTTCTAGTATATCACTAGAACTCAATCTCTTGCAAAATTTCCTCTATGCGAGCATGCAAATCTTTTACTGTACCATTATTCAAAGCGTAATAATCTGCCATCGCAATCGGACCGCCCTTTTCGATATTTTCAATTTCGGTACGATCGCGTTCTTGAATTTCCTCCGTGTTAAACGGTCGCTCTTTTCTTATGCTTACTCTCTTGTGTCGTAAATGTTTGTCCACCACTACGCCTAAGAACGTAATCTCTCCCGGGAATTCATGCTTCAAAGTCACATACTCCGTCCAGGAATACACTCCGTCTAACACTATACGTTTTTGCCCAGCTTCTATCAAATCGTGCACTTCTTCTATGACTTGTTTCACCACCCAATCGTTACCTTCGGTTCCTCTAATCATCTCACGAAACTCACGTTCACTTTCCGCTGTTCGCTCAATCCCACGTTTTTCCATTTCCTTCAAAATCATCCCACCAAAATACACCTTAGGGAAACCTTTTTCCGTCAGATAATCCACCACTATTGATTTGCCGCTGCCGCTCATCCCCACTACGGCTAAAATTTTTACATCTTTCATGCTTTTAGTATAACACGAACTGGGTTTTCGCACTTTCTAATCTCAATCTTTTTCACATTTTTGAGTCGCTGATACTCCCCCTCCGCCTGGATTTCCAGTTCATTCTCACCAACAAACTCTAGTACATCGCCATTAGACGATTCCACTGGCACTTTCGCTAAAATACTTCGCATCATAAACCAAACTAAAGACCAAAAGCCCGCCAAATTCTCACATCGCACGCCAAATTTCTTCGCATCACTATAATATTGCCCTCCACGCATCATTTTAGCCATTGTTTTTCCGTTCACTGTCAAATAATCTGTCATTCCTTCTACTTTTTTCCCATTCAGTGTAAATGTTGGCAAAAATTCTCGCTTGCGATTCTTAAAATACCAATCCTTCAAAACCCATACCGAATACACTAACCGCTTCAGGCCTTTTTCTTCTCTCAATTTGTGTCGTATTTTTGGTACATCAAAGATTTTCGTCGACTCAGCAAACAATCCCATCGTCACATAACAAGCTGCATATCGCCAATGTTTACCGTCAATCTTCACCTCCAGTGGCCACAGCTTTCCTGTTTTACCGCCAACGATATCTTCTATAGTTTTTACCTTTAAAATCCCCGCTAGGTCATTAAAGTTTCCATAGGGTAAAGCTGCCAATTGAACACTTTTTTTACTCAAAATCGCCCCATTTAATCCAATTGTTGCTGTACCGTCACCACCCGCTGTAATCAAAATATCGTCGTCTTCCAGTAGCTTTGCTAGTACGCTCGCATTGTCGTCCACATTAGTTGGACGCACCTCATACTTACCCACCGTATAACCCTTCAACTCCCATACTTTATCCAGCACCTCTTGCTTAATTAGCGCCTGTTTCGACGACCTTGGATTATACACTAAAATTATTCGTTTCATTTCAAAATCACAGTTATTTCAAAAATTCGTGCAATTTCTTGATGTCTTTGTGCTTGCGCAATTTAGACAAAGCCTTAGCTTCAATCTGGCGGATACGCTCCCTTGTCACTGAAAATTCATTACCAACTTCTTCTAGAGTGTGTGGTTTGCCGCCACCAATACCAAAACGCATCTTCACAATCTTCTGTTCGCGTTCTGATAAAGTCGACAAAATCCCTGCCAATTTTTCTTTCAAAATCTGGTTTGCCGCTGCATCTTCTGGCGTAATTCTCTCTTCGTCTTCCACGAAATCACCCAGCACCGAGTCTTCGTCGTCGCTATCACGCCCCACCGAAGCATCGAGCGATGCAATATCTTGCTTAATCTTCATCACGTAGTCGACTTTTTCTGGCTCCATCTTCATCTCTTTGGCAATTTCTTCTACAGTCGGCTCACGGTTCAATTCTTGGGTCAATTTACGAGTTACTCTCAGCACTTTGTTAATCGTTTCCACCATATGTACTGGGATGCGAATCGTTCTCGCTTGATCAGCAATCGCCCTAGTAATCGCCTGGCGAATCCACCAAGTCGCATAGGTCGAGAACTTAAAGCCTTTGTCCGGATCGAATTTTTCTACCGCTCTCAAAAGTCCTGTGTTTCCCTCTTGAATTAAATCCAAGAAGTCTAGCCCCCTACCACTATAACGTTTCGCTACCGATACCACTAGGCGCATATTCGACTCGGCTAATTTATCCTTGGCTTTCTTGTCGCCATTCTTGGCCTTTTCTGCCAATTCCATCTCTTCTTCTGGTGTTAACAGTGGCACGCGACCAATCTCGCGCAAATACAATCTCACTGAATCATCCGCAAATGCATCTACATTTTCGGCAGTAATTTCTAAATCTTCACTCGATAAATCTTCTTCAGCTGCCAAATCACCATTGTCTGGTTCATCTGACTCAATCACTACATTTTTGTGCTTCAAAATATCGTCTTCGTCAACTTTCATTACCCACCATTATAATAGCTTTTGCTAAAAAAAGCAAACCTTTTATTTCCTCTTTTGGATCTTCGTAATTTCTTGTAATATTTTGTCAGTTAATTTCTCGTCACCCTCAGCTTGTTCTAATTTTTTGTTTAGCTCCATAATCTTCGCTTTTTTCTCATACTCTACTAATCTTTTCTTTAATTCTTCGGCTTCTTTTGCCAATGCTTCCTTTTTCCAGTCTCCATATTTTTTTGTAAAAATTAGCTCTAACTCCGCCAACTTAGTTTCGTCTTCAGGTAAATCAATCCCTTTAACATCAACGCCACCGTATACCACCAAAGCCGATAAATTATCTTCTAGCGCTCTCATTTGGCTACTTTTACTATCACTTTTCACTTTTTTCAAAAATCTTCTCTGTTTTTTATCATGCGTTTTCTTGTTAAGCAAGTCTTCTACTGTTACACCCAACTTATCTGCCACTAATTGCTCGTAATGCTTTCTCTCCACCGCATCACCCAAATATCCAATCACTCGCATTGCCATGTCTGAATATTCACGTTTACCATCCCCACTATTTAAGTCCAGCTTTTGCCCATATTCCTGCAATAACCATTCTACCGCCGGCATCTTATTCTGCACTGCTTCCTGCCACAATTTCGGGTCTTTTTGGATTAGTTCGTCCGGGTCTTTCGCATCACCATACCCCGAAATTACCGACAAATTTATCCCCATATCTCCCGCCAACATAATCGCTCGCTCAGTCGCTTTCACGCCTGCTTCGTCGCCGTCATAAGCCAATCTTATATCATTAGTTAGTCGCGACAGCATCTTCAGATGTTTCTCCGTCATTGCTGTTCCGCTTGTCGCCACTGCTTCTTTTACGCCCGCCTGGTGCGACGAAATCACATCCATATTCCCCTCCACTATCACCACAAAATCATTCTTTCTAATCACTTCTTTGGCTTGCGCTAGGCCAAAGATAAAACGTGACTTATTGAATAGTATCGTTTCTGGCGTATTCAAATATTTTGGTTCTGATTTATCCAACACTCGCGCCGTAAAG
The DNA here is from genome assembly GCA_017514665.1 of Candidatus Saccharimonadota bacterium. Classification (GTDB taxonomy): domain Bacteria; phylum Patescibacteriota; class Saccharimonadia; order Saccharimonadales; family Saccharimonadaceae; genus Nanosyncoccus. The sequence goes on from JAFWIX010000001.1 coordinate 40,805, forward strand.
CCAATCACGCCATTCGTATCGATAAAAGGCACCATCATTCTCCCTCTAAACAAGTCCGTTTTGAAGCGGTTTAGCAGTCCCGCCACTTCTAATTCCTCTAATTTAAAACCTTTCTTTTCTAAAAACTCAATCAAAGCTTTTCCGGTCGCCGGTGCATAACCTATGCGAAAATCTTTCACCGTCTGTCGATTCAAGTTGCGTTTATAAAATACGTATTCACACACTTTTTTATTGCGCGATAAGCAAAATTGATAGTACTTAGTGGCATATTCCAGAGCTTCACTAGCGCGTTTCTTGCGTTCTGCTACCTTGGCGTCACCACCACTATATTTTTTCAGTTCCACTCCCGCTTGCGCCGCTAATTTTTCTAGAGCTTCCTTAAAAGTAATCCCTTCCACTTCCATCACAAAAGTAAAGATGTCACCACCCTTATTAGCCGAAAAATCATGCCAAATCCCCTTTTCTGGTGACACCATAAAAGATGGTGTTTTATCGACCCCCCAAGGACTACGACCCTTTAGGTTTCTACCAGCGCGCTTCAATTCTATATACTGCCCGACCACATCCTCTATCGCCAAACGCTCTCTGATTTCCTCCTTCACGTCATTCATAATCCTAGTATATCATATCGACTTGTGCTATAATAATGCTTATGGATGGACAAGATTACTTAGATCAAATTTCCGCGACTACCGCCCCTAGCGGTCCAGCTTCTAAATTTGATCTCAAAAACATTATGTCGTCTAAACTCTTTCGTATTATTGGAGCCAGTGTCATCCTTCTCATTCTCCTTATTATTGTTGGTAATATTCTCAGCAGCGCTGCTAATAAGGGTCGCAACCTCGCCGAACAACTTGAGGTCCGCCTCACCAATCTTACTGCTATGTTAGACGAAGATTGCAATACGTATCTCAAAGATGCCAATTTACGTTCATACAATTCCTCTCTCTCCGGCATTCTAAAAAATACCGACACTCAACTCACAGAATATCTAACCGAAGCTTATGATTTCACCACCAAAAACATCCCTGCGGGCATCCAAGAAGAAGAAACTGATTATATTGAAGCGTTAAAAGCCGAACTCGAAGAAGCCCGTCTCAATGGTCTCTATGATCGCACCTACATTAATTCCATATCTACTGAAATCAACCTTATCATCGCACTCGAAGAAAATATCCTTGAACGTATCAGTAGCGAAAAGCTTATTGATATTCTAGAGCAATCTATTTCTAGCTTAACTTCTATTCTAGAAAGTTACGAAAACTTTAATAATTCCTGAAAATATGATATAATATCCTCATTATGGATAAAGAAGAAATTAAGAAACGCTTAGACAAGCAGCGCGCTAAGCAGACTGCTACTGTCAAAAAAGTCAAGAATAACAAATTTTTAAATGAATTCAAAGAATTCATCAACCGCGGCAGCGTGATTGACTTAGCCGTAGGTATCGTCGTAGGCGGCGCTTTTACCTCTATTGTTAACTCTTTAGTTAACGATATTTTAATGCCTCTTATTGGTATTGTCTTAGGTGGTATTGATTTTTCTACTCTATCGATCACCGTACCAAACATCATGGACGAAGGTTCTTCTGTCACCTTAGCCTATGGTAATTTCATTCAAGCTATTATTAACTTCCTCATTATTGCCTTCTCTATCTTTATTCTAATTCGCTTTATCAACCGCACTAAAAACGCCGTTGTTAAGAAGAAAGAAGAAGCCGAAGAGAAACGCGAAAAAGAAGAGCTTGTTCTGCTTCGCGAAATTGCCGAAGAGCTCAAAAAAGCTAATAAAAAATAGTTCCGCCTACTAAATAACCCTGCCTTAAGGTAGGGTTATTTTTTTACTATCTTACGCGTAACGTCAAAGTTCTCCATGTATTTACCTAAAAACAATCTAGTCTGTGAATAAAACGCCGCTGCACTCTGATACAAAATCGCCACAAACGGCATCAACACCCACTGCAACACCATCAATGCGGAACGTCCTTTCTTATAGCGTTCCGGGCGTTTGGGGAGCATCTTCATCGATGTTAAAATCGTCACGAGCAAACCAATCATCGCCACTGTCTGGATGATTCCTACTACCGATGGCAAATTATAAGCCACTGCCGAACGTGCTCCCAGATTCATCAACATTGGCACCCAACCGCCAAACGCCACTACCGGCGCCATCACCGCCAACATCACATGTCCATCCAGTAATCTCACGAACTTCGTAAATAGTGGCCAAAATGGCATATTACGGTCTTTGCTAAACAACCTTACCCCTACATAGGCTACATCACTAGCTCCATAGTCCCAGCGTCTCAACTGCACAAACTGCGCTTTCAAAGCTTCCCATAGAGTTTCCCCCACTACCACGTCTTGATAAATCGGCACTCTAATTGGCAACACTTCATAATCCCCATCAAAATAAAACAAGCTGCGCCAAAACTGATGGCCATCTTCCACGATCGTGCGCTTACTCCAGAAATTCATCCCTTTTAGTGCCGCTAGGGGTTGCGAATGCGAAGCAAAGTTTCTAATCGCATGTGGGCGCATCGTCGTAATAATATTAAAGAAAGAATTTGAAACTCCCACCACACGCATCGGCGCTGGTGCATCCCAAATATTATTCATAAATAGTGATACCGGTTGAAAACTCATGTGTTGACGATTATTGTTCACTACAAATTCATACGCTACATAATCCAAATATGACTTACTTAATCTGTTATCACTATCTAGTGACGTGATAATTACGTTTTCTACTGGTATATTCTTCTTCTCAACATATTTAGTTAAAGCCTCACCCGCACAAGTCAAGTTTGGGCCCTTTCCTTTTATCTCGCCCTTAATACCATCTGGGTGTTTCACTAGCAAAAATTCATAAAAAGTATCTTTAAATTGTTCCTTCAACTTCTTAGCAGTCACCTCAATTTCCTCGCCACCACGCTCTTCGTATCCGAGCACAAAAATTATCCGTTTGTTGTCAAAAGTCGTCTCTGCCACTGCTTGAATCGAAGGCGCCAAGGTTTCCATTCCCTCGTTATAAGCCACCATTATTACTGCATGATAAACTTCTTTTGGGTCTGGATGATTGCCCTTATCAGCAATTGATAATAGCTTCAGGTTCTGTACATGTTGATCAAAATCGTAAGCTTCAGATTTTACACCATACAACCTCTCGTAAGCATCGTGCGGTTTTGTTAAATCATTAAATCTGTTCGCCCAATCTACGCGTTGTGCCTTCTTGACAATCTTATACCCTTGTAAAGTACGATAGGCCGTCCCTACCGCTTTTACTAAAGTAGACGCAATAATCAGCAAAAGATAAATTGCACCAAGCAACGGATTAATAATTGATAAAACAAATAATAGTATCACCAACGAGTAACTCAGCATCGCTGGCAACATTTCAAAAAAACGGTATTTCTTGGTTCTTTTCCCTCTTGGGATTTCAATATCTTTACTCATTTAGCCTTCTCCTAGAAGTCTAATCAGCACTATAAATGCTCCTATTAGCAAAAATATACTAGTGACTACCAATACTTTTGCTAGACCATCTCCCTTTTTACGAAAAACCTTTACTACTAATAAATTATGCAGTATCCCTAAGATAATTGCGAATATCGCAAATGCTAACATATTCACCCAATTACCAGTGCGATAACCGCCAATATCACCATAGCCTACATTAGTTACCGAGACATTAGGATTCAACGTCACCAAGGTAGTGATAAAAAGCCCTAAACTACCCACAAAAAGCAGCGCCATCAACCACATCAAATCGTGATGTTTTTTTATGATTTCTTTCAAATTTTCTTTTATTTCTTCCATATAGGTATCTAAATTATACCAATTTTTTTACATATCGACAATATTGTAATGCCAAAATCAAATCAATATCAAAACCAGTTCTGATTAAATTTAATCTTCGGTATTCTCAGTATTACTAGTATTTTCGGTACTGTACTCTTCACAATCGTAAATAGTCAAACCATCCGCCAGAATAATACCGTCATAATAAAACACCTTATCTTTATCATCATCAAGAACAATTACGCTATCTCTGACAATCGAATAGGTACCAGAACCATTAGGCGATGCATATTTTTGATCAACAGAGAACGTAAAGTTATCACCGTTGTCTTCGTTCGTGCAAACAGCATTAAAAGCGACCAATCTTTCTTCATCATCATAGACATAGTTGGAATCACTAGAAACAACCGAGGTTTCATCAGTCTCGGTCGTCGATTCACCAAATGATTCGGGAATAAAATTGATAAGCACAATTATCAAGACCACTACTTGAAGAAGAACTACTGCGGAAAGTATCGCCACAATAACCCAAGGAAGTGCAGATGGCGTACTGCTCGTCGAGCTTTGGTTAGTAACACTGGAAGTTGGTGGCGCAACGCTCACTTGTTGCTGAACGTTTTTGGCAAATTGTTGTTCAAAATTATCATTATTCATAACCTCATTATAGCATAAAAATTATGACTTTTATCCTATTCTTATAAGATCGTTCCATGCTATAATATAAACAATGGAAAAGCCTAGATTATCAAGTAAGAGTATTGTTTCTTTCTTTGGTCTTGCTCTGTTATTTTCTTTATTATACGCCCTTCCGGCTTCTGCCGTTTCAAATGTCAGTGGTTATACTTTTGATTCTCACGATGTGGATATTAAAGTTAATCAAAATAATTCCTTTGACATTTCCGAAACCATTATTGCTGATTTTGACACTCCGCATCACGGTATTTATATGACCCTACCTTTATTTAACACCCTTCGGCGCCTCGATGGCACCACAACCACTAATCACGCTCGTATTACTAATCTATCAGTCAGTGAAGATTACACCACCGAAGTCGAAAATAGTAATTACGTCATCAAAATTGGTTCCGCCGATAAAACAATCACCGGTAAACACACCTATCTTGTTAAATACAACTACAACATTGGTCGAGATCCGCTCAACGATAAAGATGAACTTTATTTTAATATTATCAGCGACAACTGGGAAACCCCTACCGACAAAGTGACTTTTAAAATCACTTTACCAGAAGCTTTTGATTCTAGCACGCTCGGATTTAGTTCCGGTCTCACCGGTTCCGTTACCAACAAAGTTCACTACTCCATAGATAACAATACCATTTCCGGCTCCTACGATGGCCCCTTAAAGGCACACGAAGCTATTACCATCCGTCTAGAACTCCCCGAAGGTTATTTTGTCACCCCATCACCAAGCAACAATCCACTAGTTTATATTCTCTTCTTTGTTATTCCCTCCATCTTCGTTGGTATTTGTTTTTATCTCTGGTTTAAGTTTGGTCGCGATGATTACGTCGCTGCCGTCGTTGAGTACAAACCACCCAAAGACCTAAACAGTCTCGACGCCGGCTTCCTTTACAAAGGGCGTGCTACTTCAAGCGATGTTACTTCTCTTCTTATTTACCTCGCCAATCAAGGTTATCTCAAGATTTCCGAAGTTGAACAAAAAACTTTTCTCGGTAGTACCAAAAAAACCTTCAAAATCACTAAATTAAAAAATTATACCGGCAAAAATACTAACGAGCGCGTCTTTATGGATGGCCTATTCGCCCTCAGTAAAAGCGAAAAAGCTCCCCTAGAAGTCACCCCCAAAGACCTTGAAAACCATTTCTATACCACCGTAAATAGCATTTTATCTGATATCAACTCCAAGGACAATTTAAACAAAATTTTTGAAAAATCTGCTTCTAGTAAATCTATCTTTATATCTTTAATGATTCTTGCCGTCATGGCTATTATTATTATTCTACCAATCGCTCTTTACGGCACGCCCGACAACTTCATTGCTGATTACTTCTATGCCGTTATGCATGACCAAATTTGTTTATTTGGAGTTCTTTATGGGTTTGCCTGTATTATTAGTATGACAATCTTCAAGAAACTTCTTCCCAAACGCACCAAATACGGCACCGAAATGCTTGGTAAACTTCGCGGTCTCAAAGACTTCCTTCAAACCGTTGAAAAAGATCGCATTGAAACCATGGTAGAAGAAGACCCCAAATTCTTTTACAATATTCTTCCCTTTGCTTATGTTCTCGGCGTTTCTGATAAATGGATTAAGAAATTCGAGAGCATCTCCATGGAGCCACCTTCCTGGTACGATGGCCCTGATGCCTTTGATATGGTGATGTTTGGTTCGTTTATCAGTTCTACTATGTCCTCCGCTAATAGCAGCATGGCGTCCAGCCCTAACAGCTCCAGCTCTGGTGGCGGCTTCTCTGGCGGCGGTTCTGGCGGCTCCGGCGGCGGCGCCTGGTAATCATAAAAAATGGAGCCGTTGACTGGGATCGAACCAGCGACCTGCTCGTTACGAATGAGCTGCTCTGCCAGCTGAGCTACAACGGCATCCAAAATCTATTATAGCACAAAACAAAAAGTGGTATTTTTTCAATACCACATTTCTTGTGGCGGGTCCGACGAGACTCGAACTCGCGACCTCTGCCGTGACAGGGCAGCGCTCTAACCAACTGAGCTACGAACCCAACCTGACACCATTATATATTATTTTCTTTTTTCTTACAACCCCTAATGGTGCGGGTGGAGGTAGTCGAAACCTCATCTCATCCTTGGGAAGGATACATAATAGCCGTTATACGACACCCGCATACCCCCATTATATCACCATTTACTCAATCGTAATATATTCCCTAACTCCGCCATTGTCGCGCAAATTCTTCATGTCCTCATCAAATTTGGCAAACGGAACTTTAATCGACGCATAATTTACTTGTGTATCAGTTTTAGAAATCAATTTTATATAATAATAGCCATCACCACTAGTAGAGATAAATCTTTCACTTATTTCGCCCGGTTTCAAAGTCTGTGCGGTAGTGGCTCTACCGCCGTCAATATTCTTGTTGTCCACCAAGCCGCCCGTCTCTTCATATTGTACAGCTTCCCCCAATTCCTCTGCTACCGCGGCCATATCTCCACCTTTTTCTTGTAATAATTTCTGCACTTTTTTGTCAATCTTTTCGGCATTTTCGTCAATTTCTACCATCACCTTGTATTTTAAGAGTGACATTTTGAGCATTCTTTCATATTCATTCTTTGTCATACCAAAATTATCGTGCAAAATCTTTAAGAAGCTTTCCTCGCTTCTCTCTACGCCACCCATATTTAAATGTTTGTTAAACTCTTCGGCAATCTCTTCATCTGACACCGTAATTCCCCTTTCTTCAGCCAATTTCATGGCGTAGGTATACTCTTCGGCATTATCGAGCGATGCACGTTTGTATTCGTTTCTCACGGCGTTCGCATCCTCATCGTCACCCAACTTACCACTCTGTTGTTCCACTGTTTGCAAACTGCTTCTGTAAATCATCAAATAATCGCTATATTTCACTTCCTTGCCATCCACATTAGCCACGCTCACTGGCAACACTTGCGTTGCTCTATAAAGTACCTCGCTAGTAGTTTGGGTTTTGTAAAGCATTAGCCATCCCGCCACTACGACCAAAACTATCGCAAAAAGCGTTATGATGATGGTATTAAAAACTAATTTGTGCTTTGCGTATTGCAAAGGATACTTAAACTTTCGACCCTTGGCTAATACCTTTTCGCGGCGCTCTTCTAGTTGTTCTTTTTCGGTCAATTTTTTCTTAGTCATTGTTTTCTCCTATTACGTCTTGCAATTTATTATAAATTTTCTCTGGTTTTGATACTGTACTTACTACCATATCTCCCACTTGCGTTTGTATTACTAAAGTCCCATAACCAAGCATCCCGCCAAAAATACCAGGAATGTTATACGAAACTGTTTGAATTTTATCTAATCCCAAATCCACCACAGTTTTTTTAAATAATCCCCTCTGATTTACTTGTCTGATTCTCTGGTTAGTCACAACATATATCGAAAAATACCATAGCATATAATCATACAATAGCTTCAACAGGCCCAGCCCTAAAGCCCCTATAAATACCCAAAACAGCATATTTGATTGTTCTGGCCATATCAGCATCGGCATAAACCCCAAAACCGCTAATACCACCAAGAAAAACAGTCCTTTCTTCGTTGTTATCATATGTTTACGAAAAATAAATTCCAAATTTTCCCCCTCGCGTTGCCCATCAAATTGAGTTTTACTCATATCATATATTATAGCATATTTTTAATCTTAGTTTATGTCTACCTCGACACCAGAGGTCACATTTATACCAAGATTAGCCAAGACGACCAACTCGTCGTCAGAAATCATATGCGTAGCGTGAAACTCCGCCCCCTGTAATTTATCTAGATTTTCAAAAACCTTTTCAATAACCGGATTAGTAGTTGAACAAATAGAGAGCGCGATTAAGACTTCACCAAATCTTAGATAAGATTCCTTGAAATTAGAGGTCTTATTTTTAATTTCAAGAATTGGTTCTAATACAATAGGAGAAATTAAATCAACTTCATCTGGAATATGGCTTAAAGTCTTCAAAGCATTTAACATTGTTGATGAGACAGGTGAAAGATAACCAGTTTTTCGGCCGACAATATAGCGTCGTCCAACATTAATACAAGCGCTAGGAAGATTTCCAGATTTTTGGCGTTTCTCATTAGCTTTTGTTGCCACCTCACGATCTTCTTCGGAAAGCCCCAATTCATTCATTAATAGTTTAATCCGTTCTGGTACTTCAGAATCAACTAAACCTTTTTTACAATCTACTTCTGCGCGATAAAAACGTCGAATTATCTCGTCTTTAGCGGCCCGCTGAACAGCTTTATCATCAGTGATACATTCGCCAATCACATTTACTCCCATGTCAGTAGGAGAATAGTAAATTGTTTTACCAGTAATACGTTGTAAAATTTCTTTCAGTACTGGAAATGTTTCAAGATCACGATTGTAATTGACAGCCGGAATACCATATTTTTCTAGATGGAAATAATCAATCATATTTTTGTCGTTTAAATCGGCCGTGGCAGCCTCATAAGCAATATTCACGGGGTGTTTTAAGGGCAAAGACCATACCGGAAATGTCTCAAATTTAGCATAACCAGCATTAGTACCACGTTTTGATTCGTGATAAAGTTGCGACAAAGAAGTAGCAAGCTTACCCGAGCAAGGCCCTGGAGCAGAAACTACCACTAAGGGACGCTTTGTTTTGACGAAAGGATTAGCGCCATAACCTTCTTCACTCACAATAGTATCAACATCAGTCGGGTATCCCTTCGTAAAAGTATGAAAATATGTCGCTATATTGTAGTCCTTCAAGCGATTAGCAAAATCAGCTGCTTTCTTTTGTCCATCAAAAAGCGTAATCACCACTGAGCTTACATAGAGGCCACGGCTACGCAAAAACTCAACCAATCTCAAAACCTCAGTCTCGTAAGAAATCATTCGATCCGCGCGAATCTTAGACTTCTCAATCGCATTCGCATTAATACAAAGAATTATCTCGGCGTCATCTTTGAACTCTTGCAACAACCTAATCTTTAGATCTGGCAAAAACCCAGGGAGAGTGCGCGCTGCATGTTGATCATCAATCAGTTTACCGCCAAATTCCAGATAGAGTTTGTCAAACATTTTGATGCGATCTTTAATCTTCTTCTTCTGAATTTTTAGATATTTGTCTGCATCAAAACATTTTTTCATTATTTTACTCCTCCTTTGAATGGTGACCCGGGTGCGAGTCGAACGCACAACCTTCTCCTTAGGACGGAGCTGCTCTATCCATTGAGCTACCAGGCCAACATTCTCATTATAACATATTTTATCTGGTAAACTTGGCTCTTACATCTGAATAGTCATAGAGCTCATCGTCTTTAAACCACAAAGCAATTTCTCTCTTTGCTTCACTCACGTTGCCGCTCGCGTGCACTAAATTTGGCACTCCAATGCCCTTAGCATCTGAATAACCAAAGCTCATATGTGAAAAATCACCACGAATTGTCCCCATCTCTGCTGATTTCGGCTCTGTAGGGCCCACAATTTTGCGTACTAAAGGCACCGCCTCCACCCCTTCTAACACCATCGCAATTACCGGTCCGGTAGTCATATAAGCCAAGTTATATTGAAAAGTTTTTTCTCCTCTACGTGTAATCATTTCACCAATGTCCTCATAATGCGCACGATAATGATCTTCATCTGGCATTACCATCTTCATACCAACAATTTTCAAGCCAACCTGTTCAAAACGCTGCAAGATTTTTCCCACAATTCCCCTCTGCACTGAATCTGGTTTAAAAACTACCAAACTTCGCTGAATTAAATCTTGTTCCTTACCCATACTCCTCCTCTTTAGCAACAAAAGTCGCCTTTTTTATTCAATTTATGAGATAATTATATCATATGTACATATCGGATTTAATAGAAGATTTTCTTGAACACTTGGAAATTGAAAAAGGTCGCTCTACGCGCACCATTGAAAATTATCGCCTTTATCTTAATCGTTTTTATGAAATCACTAGCGAAATTACTAAGAAGGAACTAAAACCCAAAGATATTGACCTCGAATTGTTGCGCAAATATCGTCTTCGCCTCAACCGCACCAAATTTGACGGCCGAAACCTCTCTGTTATTACTCAATCCTACCATTTAATTGCCCTGCGCGGATTTCTTGCTTATCTCTCTCGCCGCAATATCGAAACTCTTAACCCTACTTTAGTAGATGTTCCTAAAGTCACTCGCAAACAAGTTACCTTCCTTCATTACGACGAAGTGCAAAAAATGCTAAATCAAATTCCTTTAGATGACGAAAACGGCCTCAGAGATCGCGCTATTATTGAGCTTCTTTACTCCGGAGGATTACGCGTTTCTGAGCTCACCAACCTCAATCGTGATTCTATTAATCTTAGTCGTCGCGAATTCATGGTACGCGGTAAAGGCGGCAAAGATCGTCCTATTTTCATTAGTCAAGCTGCCGCTGATCGCGTTAAAGATTACCTTGATGCTCGCACTGATTCTCTTACCGCTCTCTTTCTTAACAATAGCAAACGTACCAATGATTTAGATACTAGCGGCAATTTTCGTCGCATTACCCCTCGTAGTATCGAACGTATTGTCGAAAAATACGCTCGTGCCGCCGGTATTACTAAACATGTTACACCCCACACTTTGCGCCATAGTTTTGCCACCGACCTTCTCATGAATGGCGCCGACCTCCGTTCGGTTCAAGCCCTCCTTGGACATTCTAATATTAGTACTACTCAAATTTATACTCATGTCACCGACCCTCACCTCCGCGAGGTTCACGAAAAATTTCACTCTGAAACTGATTAAAGATTAAATAATGACGGTAAGGCACTACCTAGCCAAATCGCCAACACAAAGCCAATCATCAAGAATGGCCCAAAATGCAGCACATGATTCCCTTTTTGAATCAGAGATGGCATCATAATAATATCCCCCAGCAAATTAGCTAAAAACATCGCCCAAAGCGACAACCACCAGTCCCCAATCGCCAAAGCAATTGCCAAAGCCAATATCCAGTCACCACCCCCCATTAAGCGTTCATTTGAAGCCTTGTATATTGCCCAACACACCCCAGCTAATATCGCTACGCCGCTCACTGCACTAATCAGAAGCTGCAAGACATCACCGTCATCTAATATCGTAGTCCATATCTTTAATCCCAATATGACGGCCCCTAGGCTCACTACTAACACCAATAATAAAACTGGCAATTCTCCCCATTTTGCATCATATACCGATAAAATCGTCAGTACTACCAACATTATCAACAGCAACACTATAGTCGCCACTAAAATTGCCAAACTCATCGGTTTAGTCGCTAATACTGTCCAATAATAAATTGTTGGCACCACGTAAACGTGTCCTATCATCGCAAAAGCCGTCCCTAGTCCCAATTCAGAAAGAATCTCCGCATAACCAATTTTTTTACCACATTTGCGACATTTTCCTCGAAGCATTATCCACGAAATTACCGGTACATTATCGTACCATTTCAATGTATATTTACAAGACATGCACACCGAACGTTTACCTAATGGTTTTTTACCTTGTATTCTGTAACGCCAACGCCAAGCCTGACAACAAGCAAACGAACCAAACACCGCGCCCAGCACAAACATTACTAACAGAACTAATAATTTCATAATTCTAAATACTATTCACGAGCGAGTAAATCGGAAGTAGCGTACCACCAAGCACCACACCAATCACCGCTGCCATTACTACCATCAAAATCGGTTCAATCATCGTCGAAATTGTAGCAATTCTTTCATCCAGCTCTGTCTCATATACCGTTGCCGCTCGCCCTAGCATTTCGTCAATTTTACCAGACTGCTCACCAATATTTGCCATCTGTGGTACTAACGGCAATATATACATTTTGCCTTCCAGAGATTCACTCAAAGCTTTGCCGCCCTTAACCTCTTCAGCGGCTTTTTCTAACTGTTCTTCAATTACAACATTATTCACTGCTTTCATGCCAATATGTATCGAGTCAAGCATCGATACGCCTACCGCAAGCAGCATCTCAGTAGTCCTGGCAAAACGTGACATATAAAGTCTTAGAAATAGGTCCTTGAACAGCGGTATATGTAATTTCATGTTGTCAAAGAAGCGCTTACCACCATCAGTTCTCTTGTACTGGATAATTCCCCACACTACAATCACCAAAACCGCCAACACTAGCCACCAGAAATTAGCAAAGAAATCCGTCAATCCGACCAAAAACTTCGTTAATCCAGGTAATTCTTTGTGCATATCTTCATAAAGACCTCTCACCTCTGGTACCACCATAATCATCATAAATGCCAATACTGCAATAATTACCGCCAAAATAATTGCTGGATATACCATAGCACCGCGAATCTTTGACAGCATTGCTGCGTCTTTTTCTTGTTGATTCGCTACCCGATTCAAAGCTTCATCTAGAGTACCACTACTCTCACCAGCACGTATCAAGGCGATAAACACATTGTCAAAAACTCTGGGGTGTTTCTCAAAAGATTCAGACAAGGTTTTACCAGATTCTACACTCGCCAAAATTTCCTCGATAATATTACGCATTTCTTTGTTTTGGGTCTGTTCTGCTACAGTTTTTAAGCTATTCGCTAACGGCAAACCTGCACCAATCAACGTCGCAAATTGCCTCGAAAAAGTTACCTTATCTTTAGAAGTAATTCGATTTGTTAATTTATCAATAATACTTCTTTTACTGGATTCGTCTTGTACGCTTTCCGGCACAAAACCTTGGTCCACTAATAGACGACCCGCTTCATGCTCGGTTTCAGCCTGAATCGCGCCTTTCACGATTTTACCAGTCTTCGGATCTTTGGCTACGTAATTAAATCTACGCATTTTAACCTCTCACCAACCTTTCAAATTCTTCTAAGTCTACTGCATATTCCTTGGCATTATCATAAGTTATTATGCCGCTTTTAATCATACTTACCAAAGTTCTATCCATTGTCTGCATACCTTGATCCGCGCCGGTCTGAATGACCGTATCAAGTTGGTGTGACTTACCTTCTCTAATCAAGGATTTTACCGCATTATTAGTCACCATAATCTCAGCTGCCGCTACACGACCACCACCAATTGCTGGTATCAAACGTTGTGAACAAATCGCCATCAACATATTTGCCAATTGTGTCCTAATTTGCGGTTGTTGATGGGCTGGAAATACATCTATTACGCGATCTATAGATTGGGCTGCTGAATTAGTATGCAAAGTTGCAAATACCAAGTGGCCAGTCTCTGCAATTGTAATCGCCGCCGCAATCGTCTCAAGATCACGCATCTCACCAATCAACACTACATCTGGATCTTCGCGCAAAGCCGATCTCAGAGCCGCCGCAAACGAATACGTATCATAGTGGACTTCCCTTTGTACGACCGCTGAACGTTTAGATTTGTGCGTATATTCAATTGGATCTTCAATCGTGATAATGTGTGCGGCCTTCTCTCGGTTAATTTTATCAACTAGAGCCGCCAAAGTCGTAGATTTACCAGAGCCAGTCGGTCCAGTCACTAATACTAAGCCCCTTGGATAATTAGCAAAATTTTCAACTACGCCAGGTAACCCTAATTCATTAATGCTCTTAATTTCATTTGGGATCAAACGAAATGCCGCTGCCAAATCACCTCTCTCATGAAAAGCATTAGCACGGAAACGCCCTAATTCACCAAAGGCAAACGAGTAATCAAACTCCTTATCTTTTGCCAAAATCTTCTGTTGTTCTTCGTCTAAAGTCGAAAAAACCAAGTTTTTTACCACTTGATTGGTCAAAACTGGCGTACCATTTACAGGCGTCAAAGCACCATCGATTCTCAAAAGTGGCCTCAAACCCACCTGAACATGCAAGTCCGAAGCTTTACGTTTGATACACTCCTCTAATAATGTTTCTATTCTCAGCGACTGTGTCGCACCTTGCCCACTATCTTTCATACTATCATTTTAGCACAAGTTCTTTCATATAGCAACTTGGTTTTTTCAGATAAATATGCTAAAATAACTCCAGTGGTACCGTAGCTCAGTTGGTTAGAGCGTAGGACTCATAAGCCTAAGGTCGCTGGTTCGATCCCAGCCGGTACTACCATACTGAAATTAGAGTCAGCGTTTGACTCTTTTTTGTTGCAAATAACAGAGTAGAGTGGGCTTAAATCTTCCGTTCCAAATTTTCGTTCCACGATATCGAAATGTAAGCCCTTTGGAAACATGGTCTTTTGGAACGCTTGGCGAGTTTCAAGGTCAGCATCACGCCATAGTTTGGCTGGCTTAGTAATGAAATTGCAGACATATGCAATCGTGGTTTCATTGATGCGTTGAATTTTTTCAAGCTCAGCGACTTGCTGTTCAATTTGACTTCGTTTTTCTACTAATGCTTCGGAGTACCTAGCCTTTTCAGAAGCGTCGATTTTGCCTTCTAGGAGAGCTTCTAAGGCGTTATTAAGCTTCGAGTCGATACTGGATATATCTTCACGATATTTCGCTAATTCTTTGTTTGTTTCACTAAGCTTTTTAGCTGATGTGCGTTTAACGATCTCTCTAAATAATTTGACTGCTCCATCAGTTGGTGCAATCTCATTCATATAGTCGATAAATAGTTGGTGCATTTCTGCAACGCCGATAGAACTATGACCACGCTCGCAGCAATGATAGCGTGGAGATTTCTTGCCACTACCAGCTTTTGGCGCACTAGCACGAATTGGTTTGCCGCACTTAGAACAAATAAGAGTATGTTTGAGCGGATACATTTCATTATCGCTTGGTGTAAGTTCTCGCATATCGCCTTTGATTATTTGTTGGTTCTTATTGAAAGTGTCGAGCGTGATAAGACCATCAAAATCCTTTATTTTAACAACCTCTCCTTTTAGTAGTCTCGGCGATGAATTATAGCCAGCATATACGGACTGCAATAGAATGCCGTTTAGTGTAGTGAATTGAATAAGCTTTCCGTTCTTTGATTTAACGCCCATCTTTTGAGCGAGTCTTACTAAGTCGGCGATGTTGATATCTCCTTCAGAAAAACGATTAAGCAAGAATCTGATATTTTCGCCAATGTTGTCGGTGTTATCGATTTCGAGAGTATTGTGATATTTTTTCTTGCCATCCTTTGTCGTAATGCCATCAATAAGAACATGCTTTAGTTTGAGACCGAGTGGAGCTTGAGACATCCACCAGCCTTGTTTGGCGAGTAAGCTCATATTGTCTTTTACGGTTTGTGCTTTAACATCGTTGTCGTATTGATGGACGGATAATGCGATATTGAGCATTAACTTGCCTTCGGGCTTATCATTAATGGCTTCGAGAGTAGAGCGTAAGGTGCAACCACAGCTTGCTAAACGATATCCGATATCTCTACTAAATGATTCGAGATTTCTAGAGATGCGGCTAACATTGTAAACGATTACATGGTCGACTTCGCCTTTATTCTTGTAAATGCTATCGAGCATCTTTTGAAGTTCTGGGCGATGAGCTGTTTTAGCGGAGAAGCCTGCATCGGTAAACCAACCAACTATTTCGATATCGTTTTCATCTGCATATCGTTGTATGGCGATGCGTTGATTTTGGAGCGATGCACCTGGAACTTGCTCGTCTGTAGATACACGAGTATATCCGTAGGCAGTGCGTCGTATTCCGTCGTTCATATTACTACCATTATACCGCCATATGATTCTTTGGAACTATTTTTGCATTCAATAAACAATCTGCCATCTTGGACATTGAGCCAATCATTACAGCAAGGTCATGGTCGGAAATCTTTTCGGAATCATCTTTGCCGAGTAATTTTCGAGCTTCTTTAAGGGAAATAATCATCTTGTCAGAACACAAAAAGCCGCTCTCTTTCTTCGGCGACTTATTGTATTTTCCTCTCGACAATTTAACCTCCTACGATTGGCAATAAAAAAGCGCCCAATCTACTTTCGTAGATGAGCGCTATTGATACTACGATAATTATACCATGAGCGGCATAAAAAGTGAAGAGCAGCCACCTTTCGTCCGCCTTCTTATTGTCATATGACCGTGTTTCGTCCGACTTTCACGGTAAGAGTCATCCACATTTCGTCCACTTTTTATAGAGATAAATGCTGTAAAAATGACAGCATTTTTAACCGACTTTCTTCCGATTTTTACAGAGGTAGATTGCTGTAAAAAATACAGCATATTTTTCGCATTAAAAATAGGCTAAATTTGTTAGATTGCCTCTGAACTAACTTAGCCTATTTCTTTGATTGTATTACTAAGTGTTAGTTTTGCAAGCACTAGAATCTTTTCGTGAGCTCGTTTGCTATTCTTTCGATAATCGGCACGACTAATGCATTGCCCATAATAAAATAGCGTTGTCTTTCTGGCATATCAGTATTAGTCCAGTTGTCCGGGAAACCGTTGATGCGCTCACATTCAATAGGCGTAAGCTTTCGTAGTTTCTTAGTTTTAGGATCTTCAATTACATGAGTGCTGCGATTGAGTGAGCTTTCACTTGTAAGCATTGTCCTCGCTGGTCTATCTAGCGGGTCTGGAAAGGCAATAGCTCCCTCGGAGAATGTATATTTGTAGCCGGATGTAGACGTTCTTTCGATTTTCTTTGAACCCTTAAGATAAGTCCATTTATCCATTTTGTCATCAGAAATAAAGTAGTGCTTGTCTACGCCGTCTCTTTCGACAATTTTTGCGAGAGTAGTTGGTTCTTCGTAAATTGGAGTAGTTTCAATCGAAAGTATTTTGCCATTAGCCATTACGCCGGCATTGTTTAGCTGTGCTGAGAAATTGTCGGTTAAATCAACGAGGTCTTTATAAGTTGAAACATCGGCTTCTTTCGAGCGTTTAATTGAATCTTTATCTACTGGGAACGCTGTGCCAAAAACGCCATCCGAAAGAATCCAATCTTTCATGCCGTCTTCTTTTTCGATTTGTTTTTCGAGAGCTTTATGCAGTTTAGTACCTTGTTTGTAGGCGAGAATAAAAGTCCTTCTGCGTCTTTGAGCATAGCCGTATTCTGCACCGTTAATGACACGCCATTCTACGAAATAACCTTCATCCATTAGACAGCGGAGAATAACACCAAAATCTCTTCCTCTTTGTTTTGCTGGCGACTTAAGCAATCTATCAACATTTTCTAGTAGAACATAGTTTGGATGGCGAAGCTTGATAATATCATTGATTGACCACCAAAGAACGCCTTTTTTACCCTCGATGCCTTGTGCGCCGGTGTGAGCGACTGAATAATCTTGGCATGGGAAACCGCCGCATAATAAATCATGTTCTGGCGTTTCTTCGATTACGGTTGCAATGTCTTCATTTGAGCATTTCTCTGGGTTGCCAAAATTTTTGACGTAGCACTTATAAGCCCATTGTCCTTTTTGTCCTGGTTCCCATTGATTAGCCCATACCGTATCGAAAATAGGAGAGCTTTTTTCGAATCCAACACGGAAACCGCCGACGCCAGCGAACAATTCTACGACCCGAATTTTCTCCTTAGACACGGAATATCCTCCACTTAATAATATTACTTACATTATATCACATTTTTTCACTTTCAAAACATAAGCGTAAACTTAAAATGCTACTTAAAGTCTGTAGACCTAAAGAATGCAAGCGGGTATAAATGAAGTAAAAGGAAAAGCATTATGGATATAGTAAAAGTTTTCGGAAAAAACTTAAGAAAATATCGCTTAGAGCTTGGTCTTTCTCAGGAAAAGCTTGCTGATAAATGCGGTTTACATAGGACATATATCGGAAGCATCGAATGCTTTCAGCGAAATGTTTCGTTGGAAAATATTCAGAAAATAGCAAATGCTCTCGGCGTAGAACCTTACCAATTATTAATTAAGGATAAGGAGAGCAAAAAATGAGAATCGAGTATTCTTCTGAACTAAAAAGAGAAAGTGATGAGAAGAAACTTTTCAATATAAACACATTTAGTAAGTTGGATAAAAGTGGTCTTTCTTATGGCGGCATAGAGCGCAGAATTTTAATGAAAGAGTATCCAACTGGCGAAAAGCTTTACATTCAATATCCGGGCAAAGAATCTGCACGAGACAAGAATGTTAGACCTTGGGATTTTCGCCCAAAGCTACAGCTACCTAATGGTGAATGGCTTAAAGATTTAAGTTTCAAGGATGTCTGGGATGACTTATATTCTTTCAAGGACATTGCCTGCGATATGAGTTATATTGCGACCCTATTCTTTAGGATTGCTTACATGATAGATGCCAAGAAGACTACTCGTGCGCTTCATTATGAAGATGTTGATAGCAAGACTGGGCAGATAGTAAATGAAGGCGACGTTGAATTGACTTGGTATGAATACGCTCCAGAAGAGGATATTCTAAGCGGTTTGCAAGTTTCCCCAGAAGCAATTCGTGGTTGTTCTGTGCCGGCATATCTTGCCTATAATGACTATTTGGCTCAGAACGAAGACTGTAAATATTATTATCGTGCCGTTTATGATAAGGGCGAAACATGGAAGACTGATACTGGCAGAAGAAACACACTTTTAACTCATATGGCTGTAATTGCATTTATCGAAGACAAGCTAAGGTTTACTGAAATTACTGATATGTTCCAGAGAGGCATGGGTGTAGCAAACCTACCAACTAAATACTGGGAAGAGACTACTGGCGGTAGGGTTATTAAATAGAATTGTAAAAGTAGAGCGACGGAGTGATTGATGAGTCGAAAAAGTATATATGATTTGCTGGAGGAGAAAGAGTTTAATCCTAGCTATGAGTTTGCTCGGCTAAGATATCGCTTTGATCATGATGGCTCTTCTTTTCACGGCGTATTATTAGATGCCTCGACAATTTATCACCACATCGGAACTCGTGTTTTTGATAGATTGCCAATCAAAGGAACATGTATTAATTTAGATGATTTATTGCATGAATTGGGAATTAATTTGAACAAGAAGAATGCCACGCTTGATGATATATTCAACCTGGCAGAGTTCATCCTTTGTGCTGCCGATGCCGACTATGATGGCTTACAGTCGCTTTATAAACCACTTTTGGACAATATAGATTTAATTTTAGAGAAAACCTCTCACAAAATCATCAATGTTGGAAAAGGTAAGATAATCGTTCCTAAGGATGCAAAAGTAGAGCAAGCAGCATCCTTAGTGAAAAGCAGCTCGTTGTCGCTAGAAATCTTGAAATATAATCATCGTTCGAATATCGGAAATATCGAAAACAAGCGAGTGATATTGGCATCGATAGGAAAGAACTATGAGGTTGCCTTAAAGAAGGATAAAAGCCAATTGAGTTCCGATATTCGTTTCTTATTAAACAGCTTAGATATTAGGCATGATAATCGTGAAGGCGACGATAGATTAATAAAAATAGTTGGTGATAATTTAGAGCAATGGTATGACAATCTCTATTCACTATTTGTTGCTTATATTATTGAAGATGAAAAGAATGGCGTTCTCGAACAAGTAAAGAGATTAAAAGAGCAACTAAAGTAGAGAGTTTACCACAGGATGGCTTGCTATGTGGGGAGCCGCCACCTGATGGAAAACTCTCTTTCTTCTACATTGTAGCTATACTGGTTCTACTACTTCTAGGAATGTAGTTTGTAGGATATAATACAGTCAGTAGACCCTTGATGCGGTACATATCCGATATGATTATGTTCCAATTCGACTCTACTAGGTCTACCATTTTTATGTCTTTAATATTTTCAATTTCTTGGCGGAATGGACAGGATAAAATATCCTGCCACCTTCCTTGAACTTAAAAAATAGAGAGCAAGCTCTCAATTTTTCAAGTTATGGCGGAAGGGACAGGATTCGAACCTGCGAGGCGTTAACCTGCTGGTTTTCAAGACCAGTGCCTTAAACCACTCGGCCACCCTTCCGTTTTTTATCTTATCACACTTACCAGATTATGCCAAATCACTCGCCACACGATTGACTTCTTCAATCGTGGTAATACCAGAGAGCGTCTTTAAAATTCCATCCTGACGCATTGTTACCACGCCTTTAGACTTTGCTACCTTCATAATATCATTCGCTGTAGCATGTGAAATAATCAACTTCTGAATATCCTCATCTACCGTAATTGCTTCATAAAGACCAGCGCGACCCGAATATCCACCTGGATTTTCCCTGTCATCAACTCCTTTTGCTAAAGTATATGACGACTGTTGCGCCAACGGCAAATTCGGATATCCTAAATCTTTGCTCACTTTTTCTACTTCTTCTTTTGTTTTCGGTAATAAATTCTCCATTACTTCATTAATGACACCGGTTTCAATTTCGTTAGACTGATAAGTTTCACGTTTTGTTGCCACTCGACGCACCAACCTCTGTCCAATTACCGTATTCAAAGTCGATGCAATCAAAAACGGCTCAATATTCATATCCAAGAGACGTGGCAAAATACCGGCTGCCGAATTAGTGTGAAGCGTAGAGAACACCAAGTGGCCTGTCAACGCTGCCTGTACTGCCAAATTTGCCGTTTCTGAATCACGAATCTCACCTACCATTACCACATCTGGGTCTTGACGCAAAATCGAACGCAAACCCGAAGCAAACGTCAAACCTGCTTCTTCATTCACCTGAATCTGATTGACGCCATCCATTTTGTATTCAACCGGGTCTTCAAGTGTCACAATATTAATCTTTTCGTTTTTAATCTGCGAAATCAAAGCGTAAAGCGTTGTCGACTTACCAGAACCAGTTGGACCCGAAGTCAAAATCATCCCGTTCGGACGGCTGATCCCTTCCATTACTACCCTCAATGGTCTTCCGGTCATACCCATTTCATTAATTTTCATTGTGGTTCCACTTTTATCCAACAAACGAATAACTACCTGCTCGCCCCATACTACCGGTGAAATTGCAATACGTAAATCGATTTCTTTCCCTGCAGCCATCACCGTAAACTGACCATCTTGCGGGATTCTATGTTCATCAATCTTTAAGTTCGCTAGAATTTTAATCCTTGATATCAAGGCCGGCTCAATTGCCTTCGGCAGTTCCATAATCTGCCTCAACACACCATCTATGCGACATCTAATTATCAAAGATTCTTCTGTTGGTTCAACATGTATATCAGATGCTTTCGATTTTGCCGCATAATCAAGAATCTGATTCAAAGCTCTAGAAATCGGTGAATCCTCATTAATAACCTTAATATCGCCACGAGCCTTTTTCTGTTCTATTTCGCTGTTTGTCGCCTTTACTGCTTGCTTAACGCTCGAAAAATCTCCCTTGTACTGTTCTAGTACCGCTTGCACCCCTTCAGTGGAGGTCATATAGGTTTTAATTGGCTTCTGCGCTACCGAAGCCAAATAATCAATCGCTTGTACATTTGTAGTGTCAAGCATTGCCACCACCAATTGGCCATTTAGCTCACCTAATGGTATCGCCATTGAGCGTTCCACCACGTCACGCGGCAGAGCCAACAAAATTTCCTGTTCTACGCGTACATTTTTTAAATTCACATACGGAATATTATTAACTACTGCAGTCGCATGTGCTATAGCTTCATCAGTTACCGCGTTTTGCGACGCCAGTATCGCCAAAATTGGTTTTCTTACCTTTTCCGCTTCAATCTGAGCTTGTTGTACCACATTAGCATCAGCCAAGCCTTCGTTCACCAAAAGCGTCAAAACTTGATCTTGGGCTTCTTTCGTTAAAAGCCCCATTTTATTCCCTTACGAGATCAAGAGTAGCACCTCCCCCACCACTCTCATTATTCTCATTATTAGAGTTTTCTTCTTCCTCTGTGTTGTGGCAAGCCGTCCACTCTGCATCATCAATTGTGCCATTTCTATCCCAGTCTTCACAATCCCCTACGTACACTTCAACTGTTGGATTGATTGCCTTAGAATTAAATACTTCCGAGTTAGGTTCATCTACTTCGTTCGAAACCACATTAATAGTCTTAAAGCTTTTTGAATTCTCTTCTGGGTCACCTAGCAACATATTGCAAAGTAGTAATGAGACCAAGAAACCGCTAATTGCTAACACAGCTACCATTAAAATGTCACTTTGTTTCATTTATTTTTCCTCCGTAGTCGTTACGCCTGTTGTCGCTGAAGAGCTACCAACAGCTGTAGCTTTATCACCACCATACACAGTTTTGTCAAATTCGCGCGCCTTCAAGTCATTCGAATAATAAGCATCGGAATTTACAGTTGTCTCTAACACACCATTACTCCATTCAAAATTCGCAGTTTTTATATGAAAAGTCCTAATTGATATTTCCAAATTTTCTAAAAATTTTTGTACTGTAACCAAAGGAGCTTTCATCGAAAATGTTATTGGTATTTTTTGTAAGCTAGAACTCTTTGTCGGATCCGTTTCCGCTCCTTCATCTTCTACTACAGCCATTTCTTGATCGTCTGCTGACAAAGTTTCCGGCTCTGTTCCTGTTAACAAGAAAATTTGGTTTAAGCTTGCCATCGTTGCCTCTAGGTTCTCTTGTCCGGGCAAAGCATCTGGTATCACCCTCAAAGCAGAACACATACTCATCATCTTCAAGGCTTGTTCTTTTTCTTTGTCTGAGGTCGCTTTTTGATATTCTTTACTAAAATCAACCTTCTCATTGCCATCGTAGCACACAGCCTGGCTCTCTCGCGCCACCGACTCCAAGCTTTGATTGTTTGCCATCTCAACCAACACATTATATCTTAAAGTTTCTGGAATATCTTGTATATTAATTGAATTCGGATCGCAAGAAGCCAACTCAGCATCACTTAATTTTTTATCGCCACCCGGATTACATACTCCTATATTGATAATTGTATCTTCGTAGGCTCTAATCGTTTTGCCATATTCAGCAGAAAGTTTATTGTTGAAAACAACATATTTTACCAACCAAATCGACAAAACTATCGTCACGCCCAAAAGTAGCGACGTTATTAGCACCTCTAGTAATGTATACTGTTGCGCTTTTGAAATCTTCAAGCTCTTAGAAATAGCTAATGTTTTTTTGTTATCTTTTGCCATTCTAATCGTTTCCTTCTTTATTATTACTTTCTGGATTTACTTGGCAATCAGCGTCATTACTAGCACAATCTTTAGCTCGATTAGCAAACATATTTTCAATTTGTTCATAGGAATCCGTCACATTTTGTCCATTTGGTCTAATTATTGTCAAGAAATTATTTCTCGACTTAAAAACATCTTCTCCAATTAAGATAGTGCCAGTAAATCTCAACATTAATTCGTCATTTTCATCCCTGCCGTTCGAAGATTCACTCACTAATAATCCGTCCGGTGCTACTAAACAAACTTCATCTACGGTGTCCCAACGTACCGAATTACCAACCGAAGTTCCGGAATACGTTTTACACTTACTTTCAAAATGAGCTACATTAGAAATTTGCCCGTCCAAAGTCATTTTCTTTTCTTTATACCACTTATCAAATTGTGGTGTACGATAAATTTTTTCATCCTTATTGGTATCACGATTGGCAATCTTTAATGTCCCCTCGTCTGGCTTCTCTGGATTACAAGTTTTTACCCCTTTGTACCATATCGCATAACTACTACCGTTCTCCATCAAAGCGCTGCCGTCCTCACCGACTTCGGTCAAACACATCGCCGGAATTTTATTATTCTTTTCATCTACATAATCACCATAATCATAATGCGTCATCGCAATACTCTTCTTAAACGACTCTAGCACCCTATAATCAATGTATGGTTCTTCTCCGGCATTAGCCTGTCCTTCAATAGTCAAAGTGTTTCCTTCTAGCGACAACATCATCTCAGACAACGTCACGGTATCTGGACCAGTAGGCAAAACTGCCTTCAAAAGCTTAAATACTCTAGACACAGATTGCTCTTCCTCCGCAATAGTTGCAAGATTTCCCAATTCATCTTGAATTGTCAGGAATTCATTTAAATTATCAAAGCTTGCCAATTTATTAGACATCTCTTTCATTTTGTTCTCTTGCACAGTCAAAGAAATGTCTTGGCCACCTTTTATTGCAAATAATACCATAATTACACCAAGAGCTGTCGTTGATATTATAATACATACAAACAAAATCAAATTGCGCAATTTTTGTGCTTTTATTGCCTCTTTTTTAATATCTGGCACCAAACTAATCTCAAACATTTTCGTTGCTCCTTTCAGCCAATCCAATTACTACCGCAAATTCATTAACCACCGGTTGTAAAGCCTGTTGTTGTTCCGGTGTTGCTTTCACTAATTGCCATGGATTTCCTAATTTAGTCGAAACCGTAGTTTTCGCTTCAATATATTCTGCCATAAACGGTACCGCACCAGCAAAACCAGATAGCACAATTCCGCCAACTGGCGCATTAGTGTATTTACCACTAAAGAATTGAATCGATTTTACCAATTCTGATGCGAAATTCTCTAGTACGCTGTCTAATGCTTTGAATACTTGGCCTTCAATCTTGTCTTGGGCTAAACCAAATTTCAAAATATATTGCCTAGCCTGGTCTTCATTTACTGATAGTGTCGCTGCCACTGTTTTAACTAACATCGAGAAGCCACCAGGAATCGAACGCACCAAGCGTGGCGCCCCCAAATACATCATCACGATATCGCAAGACTTTTCGCCTAAATCAATAATTAAATGAGCATCCTGAGCTCCCACTGGCATCAAAGCTCGCGCCATCGCCAAAGGTTCTGGTTCTTGTGCAACCACATTCAATTCCAAATTTTCTAACATTTCCATCTGTTTTTCTGCATTTGCAATCGAAGTCGAAGATATTAAAACTTCAGTTTGGTTCGGATCGTTAGGACTATCACCCAAAATTACATAATCAGCCTTTGCTTCGTCAATCGCCATCGGAATATACTTATCCAATTGATATTTCAAGGTTTTTGTCATTTCTTTAGGGTCTTGCTTGGGGACATCAATAATCGCCGTATAAGTCTTATTTGCCGGCATACCCACCGCAATACTTTTAGTAGTAATACCAGCCTGTTTCATAGCCCCCAAAATGATTTCCCCCATCTGCTTTTTCCCTACTTCAGAATCATCTTGAATTATTTTAGGATCCACTGGCACATAAGCAAAATGCTGCAAATTCCAGCCCCGCTGCACATCACCAGATAGTTGTACTAATCTTATTGAGTTCGTTCCGACATCTAAAGCAAAGAAGTCGCCCACTCCGTGAATCAAATTCATACTACCATTATAACCGTAAGTTTTATAAAAATCAAGTTTTTTGTGCTAATTTTAATAAATAAAATCTTTCCTTGTTGCCATTTTTGCCCGCCAATTGATTATCTCGCTTATTTAAAATCACAAAATTATTTTCAATCAACCATTTTTCAAAATCCTTGATAATTTCTCGTCTGATTTTTTCATTCTTTACCACACCTTTTACCAACTGCTCCGGTTTCGCTTCAAATTGCGGTTTTAACATCACCAAAAACTCCGCTTTCTTTCCCGTTAACTCCTTCGCCTTCAACAAAATCGGCCTCAGCGACACAAACGACACATCCGCGAGCACTACATCTATGGGAGATTTTAGCAAACAGTCTTTTGAGGGACGTTTATGGTTAGGTTGAAATGCCTGAACATTTTTCGAAGAGGATAAGACTTGGGCTAGCGCCCCGGAGCGCCCTCGAGAAAAATCGTTCAGGCATTTCAGAGTAACATCAAATATGTCAGTCTTCTCGTGTAACTCGATTCGCGGATCATATCGCAAGGGCGCTTTCATCTGATTCGTCCCTTTCTCTACAGCAATCACTTTCTCTGCCCCCTTTTTCAGCGCCACTTCCGTAAATCCGCCCGTCGATGACCCGATATCTAATACTGTTTTTCCACGAAAATCAAACCTAAACGCTTCCACCGCGCCTAGCAACTTCAATTCCCCTCTCGTGGAATTATTTTTTACGTTCTCGGTAGACATAAGTCTCCGTATCTACCGAAACTACATCACCAGTTTTGATAAACGCCGGTACTTTTATTACTACGCCAGTTTCCAGAGTTGCATCTTTGGTAATCGCCGAAGATGTATCGCCTTTTACTGCATTCTCTGTGTAAGTCACTTTGAGCCATAAATTCTTTGGCAAAGTCAAATTTATTGGGTTACCATTATAAAATTGAATCTCCATCTCATCGCCATCACGCATAAAATCCTTTGCGTCACCTACCAAATCCGCCATCAACTCATATTGCTCAAAGCTAGTTGGATCCATAAAGTAAAATTTCTCATCATCGCGATACAAGTATTGCACTTTTCTAGTCTCTACTTCTGCGGGTTCAATTTTTTCTTGCCCTTTAAAAGTCTTTGGCAACAACGCTCCCGTGACCAAATTTTTTACTTTCACGTTTACGATTGAACCACCTCTACCCATTACCTTCTGGGAATATTCCACCACTTTATAGGGTTGTCCATCCAAGGTAATCAACACATTTTTCTTTAAATCTGTTGGTCCATACATAACTTCTCCCTTTTTTTAAAAATTGAACAAATTAGTTATTCGCTACAAACGGCAACAATGCCAAATGACGCGCACGCTTCACAGCCACCGCTAACTGTCGCTGTTGCTTGGCCGACAAACCAGTCTTAGCAATTGGTTCAATTCTGCCGTAAGTATCTACGTAACGTTGCAGAGTCTTTACATCACGATAATCAAAGTAAAGATCTGGGGCACTCTTAATTTTTTTCATTTATTCTCCTTCCTTTTGTTCCCTAAAATGGGATGTCATCCATATCAATATTGTCTGGGATATCTTCTGGGACTTCCTCGGTGACACTATCGCTTGCAGTGTCATCGTTGCCGCCAGCATTACCGCCAGTCCTATTACCAATAAAGTTGAAATCTTCTACTACCAATTCTACACGAGAGCGTTTTTGGCCAGTTTCTTTATCTTCCCAACTTCTTTGGTCAAGTCGGCCAGAAACCAAGATACTGTCACCTTTTTTTGCATATTGAGCAATAGTTTCGCCCATTTTGCCCCAAGCAGAGCAATCAAAAAACGAGACTTTCTCTTGCTTATTACCAGAACTATCTCTAAAAACTCTGTTCACAGCAATTGAAAAACCAGTTACCTGTGCACCAGATGGCGTATTTCTAGTTTCTGGGTCACGGGTTAAATTACCCGCCAAAACCGCTTTACTAAAACCTCTCATTATTCTTCCTCCTTATCTGAGCTATCACTGCCCTCACTTTCTTCTTTGTTGTCAGTCTTTTTTGCCAACATTTTTAGTTTACGTTCATCTACTCTTACCAAGAGATAACGCAAAACTTCATCGGTAATATTAAGTACTGAAGAAATCTTGCCGGGTGCTTCAGCTGGTAGACTAATCTCCATAAAGTAATATACCGCAAAATCTTGGTCGGCGATTTTGTACGCCAAGCGTTTCTTGCCGTCTTCGGTAATTTTATTAATTTTTCCCCCGTTTTCTTCGACAATTTTTTTCACCTTGTCGACAGAAGGCTCTAGGTTCATCTCCAAATCAGGATGAAACAGAACCGTAAGTTCGTAATCTTTCATTACTGACTCCTTTGGTTAAAGCAAGTACGGCTAATACCCACTTGCTGAGCTAATATTACTCAAATTTTATCACGCTCTCTATAAACTGTCAACTATCTGGTCAAATTCTTCCATTGAAGAAATCAACATTTCGCGTGGTTTGTTGCCATTAGATGGGCCAATCACCCCTATCTCTTCAAACCAAATTGCCAGCCCTGCTACAAAACCATGGCCCTTTCCTAGCCAGGTCTGCAGAGATGCCGTCGAGAATTTACCATTCTTCAACGAAATCTCGACCGCCTTCCTTACTAATGGATCGTTCGGGTCATATTTACGCCCCAAATCGCCTATCGAGCCACCATCTACCGGGCCCAAGCCCTTAATCTGTACTGGTTGAGCCACCACTTCATCGTTATAATTTGGCCCCTGTTGCTCACGTAAGAAATTCGTCACTTTTGCCACATCTTCGTCACTCGAAAATGCACCCTGAATACGACGTGGTTTACCCATCATTTCAGTGGTCAGCATTAACATATCGCCCTTGCCAAGCAATTTTTCCGCACCGCTCTTGTCTAACATAATCCTTGAATCAATCTGTGAACCCACCGCAAATGCAATTCTTCCCGGGATATTGGCTTTAATCAAACCAGTAATTACCTTTACTTCTGGACGCTGAGTCGCCAATACTAGATGAATGCCAGCCGCTCTACCTTTTTGCGCTACTCTCACAATCAAAAGCTCCAAATCTTTCCCTGCCATCATCATTAAGTCCGCCATCTCGTCAATCACAATCACAATATACGGCATCTTGCCGCCGTCGTGTTGCTGTTCAGCTCCATCAGCGTCCTTCATGGTCACCTTGCCGCCATCTTCTGCCATCTTTTTATTGTAATCAACGATATTCTTTACTTTTTCTTTAGCCATCAATGAATAACGTTTTTCCATTTCATTGACCGACCACTTCAAAGCCGAAAGTACTTTCTCGGTAGAAGTAATAATTGGTGTAAGCAAGTGTGGAATATCCTCGTATTGCGCCATTTCTACCTGTTTCGGATCTACAATAATCAATTTCATATCACTTGGCGAATTACGATATAGGAGCGAGGTAATCAAAGTATTGGTCATCACCGACTTACCAGAACCAGTAGTACCAGCAATCAGAAGATGCGGCATCTTTGCCAGATTTGCTACTACTGATCTACCCGAAATATCCTTACCAACCGCAAACGTCAATGGGTTAGTATCATTCTTCCATTCATCACTTTCAAGCACGCCACGCAGTCTAACATCCGCCGGCTTCACATTTGCCACTTCCACGCCTACAGAACGTGTACCCGGTATTGGTGCTTCCACCCTAATCTTATCTACTGCCAAATTCAATGCTAGTTCTTTATCGCGAGCCACAATTTTCGACAAATTCACTCCTCGTGGCGGCTTCAAGGTATATTGGGTTACTTTCGGTCCAATATTCGCCTCTTCCATTTCCACATTAATACCAAATTCCGCCAAAGTATTTTGAATAATCGCTGCATTCTGTTCAATATCACCAGGATCCGCCGGCAATTGCTTTTTCTCCAACAAGTTAACTGATGGCATCTTCCAATTTGGATCGCTCACCGAAACCAAAGCCATATCTGCAGTATTCGGCTTCTTGGCCTCAGCCGCCGCTTCGCGTTTCTTTGGTGTATCTGCCACGCTTACTCCGGGATTAATCTTAAATCTACCACTCTTTTCTGCGCTATTAGCTGCAGTCGCAACTTCAGCATTTTTGTCTTCTTCCTTATTAGACTTACCAAATGCGTTTTTAATTCCTCTAAACACTCCTGTTGGGCTTGCTTGCAAGATGAAGAGAGCAGTTATAAACGCTAATACCAAATATATAAACACTGCCATCCCCGGTACCATTATTTGCGTCACTAAACCATTTAATAGCGCGCCAATCGAACCGCCCGTTGGATCCGCTTGTCCCAGCGTCGGAATCCCCGCTATCCCCGCAATCCATAATGTCATCAAAAACGAAGCCAACCACACCGCTATTGATAAGCGATTATTCTCGGCTCGAAAAATCTTCACCGCCAGATACACTAGTAACACTGGCACCAAATATGCCGCTAAACCAATCAGATTAATTGCTACTTTATGAATCTCGGCAAACACCGTATCACCACTGCTAAACCATGTCGCAACTAGCACCACCGCTATTGCTATCATCAGCACAGCTCCTACTTGTCGCCAAAAACCACCAGGTAATTCGTGCTCTACCTCTACCTCTTTATTGCGATGTTTGGCCCTAGCCTTCGACTTCTTCTTTTTTGCCATAATTATTATAATTATATCATATTAATCGCGTTTCAGCATCACCGTAAATGCTTCAGAGGGGATATCTACCTTGCCAAATCGTTTCATCCGCGCTTTACCGCGTTTTTGTTTCTGTAATAGTTTCGCCTTTCTGTCTCTGTCACCAGTATGAATTTTTACCGTTACATCCTTGCGATAAGCCCCAATAGTTTCGCGCGCAATGATTCTCGCACCAATTGCCGCCTGCAAAGCCACTTCAAAACTCTGTCTCGGTATCACCTCTTTTAACTTCTTTACTACTTCACGCCCCATCGCTTCAGCTTCACTTCTATGGCACATCACACTCAGGGCGTCTATGCGATTTCCTGCTACCAAAAAATCCACTCTCACCAAATCTTCGGCTTTATAACCATTCAATTCATAATTAAATGACGCATACCCACTCGTCACTGATTTCAACTGATCATAAAAATCCGTCAAAAGATTCGCCATTGGCGCTTCAAAATCTATCACTGCTCTATCCTCTATGTAGGATAGATTCGTCTGATGACCACGTTTTTTATTAATCAAGTCCAGTACTCCGCCAATCATTTCTTTTGGCAAGATAATTTCACCCTTCACCCACGGCTCGCGAACCTCTGCCACTTCAGTCTGATCTGGTAAGTCTCCCGCTGATTTTATCTCCATCTCTTCACCATTCATCAGCGTCACTTGATAATTTGTCGATGGATTCGTCACCACCAAATCTAATTTGAACTCTCTCTCCAGTCGTTCTCTGATAATATCCATATGTAAAAGCCCCAAAAAGCCAATCCTTAAGCCAAATCCTAACACCGGCGAATTTTCTGGTTCAAATCTTAGCGCCGAATCGCTCAACGCCAACTTCTCCACTGCCTCTTTCAAGTCCTTGTACTGATCATTTGAGACTGGGAAAAATCCCGCATACACAAACGGCAACACTTCTTTATATCCAGGCAACGCCTCCTTTGCTGGTTGATACGTCAACGTCACTGTATCACCTACTTTGGCTTCTCTTGTAGTCTTCAAGTTTGTCACTATATAGCCAATCTCTCCCTCGCTCAGCTTCTCTAGCGGTATCATTTTTGGCGTCAATATCCCGACTTCCAACGCAATACCATTCGTCTCTGCCGCCATCATCCGTATCTCATCCCCCCGCTTCAGTTCTCCCTCAAACACCCTCACATACAACACCACCCCCCGATAATCATCAAAGTATGAATCAAAGATAAGTGCTTTGAGTGGGGTTTGCGATAGGGGTTGCTCCGGGGTATTTCGGAGCGCGGCAGCGCGAGATATAGCGCCAGCCGCCCGTGGCGACGGGCTGGCTGGACGCGACCCCGCAGCAACCTCTATCGCAACTATCCTATCTAATACCTTATCGATATTTTTACCCGTTTTTGCTGATACTTCAATAATCTCATCCTTATCACACCCCAACAAATTCACTATCTGCTCTTTGACCTTCTCTGTTTCTGCTGCCAGCAAATCCACCTTATTCACCACCGGTATAATTGTCAAATTTTGTTCCAGTGCCAAGTATACATTTGCCAATGTTTGTGCCTGTATTCCCTGCGTTGCATCCACCACTAACACTGCTATCTCTACCGCCTGCAAACTCCTCGACACTTCGTACGAAAAATCCACATGCCCAGGCGTATCTATCAAATTCAGTTGATATCCTCTCCACTTCATTGTCACCGGCGCCAATTTAATCGTAATCCCTTTCTCACGCTCCAGTTCCATTGAATCCAAAAGTTGCGATTTCATCTCACGCTTACTCACCGTCCCTGTAATTTCCATCATTCTATCTGCCAATGTCGATTTGCCGTGATCAATATGCGCAATAATACAAAAATTCCGAATTTTCTTCTCTGTTATCATATCCTCATTATACCACAAGAAATAAACTAAAACTCTACGTATCAGCTATTAAACACTTAACAGAAAAAACGCAAGTGCCGCTTATATTACAAAATAATCCCTGCCCATCTTCACCAGTTTATTTTTCGGTAAATTAAACACCTTTCCTGGCATATATTCACGAATCGCCCACAAAAAGTCTTTCAGTTGTGGTCTCGTGCATTTTAAATCCAATCTTTCTCGCGCCAACGTTTTAATTAATTCCGTCGCTACCTCATCATCCATCTCCTTGAACGCTCCCCTCGGTACCGCCAACGCTCCCTCTGTCTTTTGCCATGCTTCATCGCCTGTCAGTTCACTCATGATTTCGTTCACAATTTCCGTCACTTCAGTTCGTAACTTGCACTGTTTATTCCTTAGTGCCAATAGTTGTTCTTTTTCTTCTCTTGGCATCATAAAAGTCACTTGTCTCACCCGATTCCTCATATAGGTATCCTCGGTATTTGTCGGGTCCTGACGGTAGTAAACCTCATTTTCTGCTGCATATCTTAAAATATCTCTTCGATCATAAATTTCACCAAATTCACCGCTTAAAAACGGTCGTTTTACTTTACTGCTATTCATCACGGCAAGCCCTCGCCATCCCGTTCCGCGCAGCAAATTAATCGCCACTGATTCCACCAAGTCATCCAAATGATGTGCCGCCAAAATCTCGTTTGTACTATATTTTTTCTGCACTTGAGCAAAAAAATTATACCGCAAATCTCGCGCCATTTCCTCTGATAAATGCTCGCTCATATCTCGCTTCACTTCAGAATACATAAATTCAATATTTCGCACCTGACAAAATTTTTGTACAAAAATTCTATCCGTCCTTGACGACGGTCTAGCGCAATGATCAAAGTGTGCTACTACTATATTTTCGCGCCCAAATTTCTTTACACACATATCCAGTAACACCATCGAGTCCACCCCTCCCGAAACTGCAACGATTTTCACCATATATATATTATATCACCCTGGTTATTAAAAATAATATGGTATAATTAACTTATGTTAATCGATGTTTCTCGAGTCATCAATTGCCCTGTTCTCAGTCTCCATCTTGGTGGCCCCATCGCTCGTACTGTTGCTCCTATTATCGACCCAGAGAAACTACAAGTCATCGCTTTCACCGTCAATGGTCCTGCTACTGGTAATGGCGAGGTCGGCGACATTCTCGATACTCGTTCCATTCGTGAATTCAGCGATCTTGGCATGATCATCGATTCCGATGACGAACTCGTCTCACGCACTGATGTTGTTAAAATTGACAAAGTTATGTCATTAAACTTTCATCTCATAGACCTAAAAGTCGAAACTAAACGTGGCTCTCATCTCGGTAAAGTTCTCAGCTTTGTTGTTGATTCTGAGACTTTTATCATTGCTCAAATCATCGTCAAACGCCCCGCCCTCAAATCTTTTATGGACCCCGAGCTTACCATTCATCGCAATGAAATTGTTGAAGTCAATGATTACAAAATCATCATCAAAGACGAAGAAAAGGCTCTCAAGAAAGCCGATGCTGATAATTTCACCCCTAACTTCGTCAATCCGTTTCGCAGTGATTCTCACGAACCACAGTTTGCGCCAAGTGATAATCAAACCCCTGACGCACCAAATAACTAATTAATCTCTCATCATCATACCTAGTTCGCTTTTTGGCAACTATTTTTTTGATTTCCGTCTCATCACCTCGTCCTATTTTATTTATTGTTGCTTCCGCTAACTCTCGTTTAACTCCCTTCTTCATTAATTCCATCTTCAGCCGTTTTATCGACACCCCCTTCTTCACAAATCGATTCTCCACATACCACTCCGCAAACTTCTCATCATCCAAATATTTTTTTAACTTTAATTTTTCAATTATCTTTTCTATATAATTATTATCTAATTTCTTATCATATATCTTTTTTCTTAAATAATCACGTGTTTCTCTTTCCGAGCGAGGTCTTGTTAAAACCCATTCTAATGTCCTTTGATATAATTTTCCATATTCCGAAGCCTTCTTATATTCCGCCACCTGCTCCGCCGTGAGTTTCATTCCCTTCTTCAACTTATATTCCACTACCTGCGTCACATCTAGTGAAAACTCATACTTACCATCAATAAACACGTTCACTCGATTCGGGTTTTTCACCCCCTGTCTCAATTCTGTCACCACAAACTTTTGCCCATTAAGGTTTTCTTCCCCCTGAATCTTTGCATCGCTATCTTTTAAGCTATAAATCTCCATCAAGTGGCCGCCTTAAATCAACCCGTGCATTTTCAGCCATTCTTTCAAGAATGCAAAAGTCAAACTATCTTCTCTGAGTGCTGGTTTTAAATATTTTTTTCTAAAATCTTCTAGTTTTGCATACGGCACCCATTTGACCTCTGACACTTCATTATCATTAAATTTAAATTTATCCGGTTTACCAGTCCAGTCCACTGCATATATCCATGCAAATCGATTTTTATTAAACGGTCGCATCGTTACAAATTGCAAATCTTTCTTAGCGACTTTTACTCCTATTTCTTCGTGGCATTCCCGCACTGCGCCTTCTGCTACTGATTCGCCCAAATTTATATGCCCACCCGCCGAAATATCATAATAGCCAGCAAATCTATTAACGTTTTTAGAACGTTTTTGCCACAAAAATTCCAATTCTCCTTTCTCAGAAAAACGATACAAAAACACCACGGCTATGCCTACAATTTCAGTCGCCTCCCCTTCGGGATTGTCAAGAGCCGAATCCCACCCCACTCCTGAAATCGGTTCTCCATTTGGCGCATATAGTTGCCATTTTTCGTCGATATGCATTATTCAGCGGCTTTCTCGCGTACTTGTTTCTCAATCTCCGCCATCAATTTTGGATTTTCTTTTAGCAACTTCTTTACTGCTTCACGTCCTTGACCCAACGTCTCGCCCTTGTATTTCAAGAATGCTCCTGACTTTTCAATCACGTCATATTGCACTGCCAAATCCAAAATATCGCCAGTCTTTGAAATTCCTTCGTTATACATAATGTCAAATTCTGCCGTTCTGAATGGTGCTGCAATCTTGTTTTTTACTATCTTTACTTTAGTGCGATTTCCCGCTACTTGATCACCATTTTTTATTTGGCCAACTCTTCGGATATCTACTCTCACCGAAGAGTAAAACTTCAAGGCATTACCACCCGTAGTCGTCTCAGGATTACCAAACATCACGCCAATCTTCATGCGAATTTGATTAATAAAGATTACTGTCGCCTTTGACTTAGAAATAATGCCAGTCAATTTGCGCATCGCTTGCGACATCAATCTTGCTTGCAAACCCATTTGTGCGTCACCCATATCACCGTCAATTTCAGCTTGTGGCACCAAAGCTGCCACCGAATCTACCACAATCAAATCTACCGCACCCGAACGCACTAAGGTCTCACAAATTTCTAAAGCTTGCTCACCATTATCTGGTTGTGAAATTAACAAATCCTCAGTCTTAACGCCAATTTTGGCTGCATAGGCCGGGTCTAGAGCATGCTCAGCGTCAATAAATGCCGTCTGGCCACCCTGTTTTTGCATCTCCGCAATTGCATGCAAAGCCAAAGTCGTTTTGCCAGAAGATTCTGGGCCATAAATCTCAATAATCCTACCTTTTGGATAACCACCACCCAGCGCCAAATCTAGCGACAATGAGCCACTCGGTAATAGTTCTACATCAATCTTCTTCGCTTCACCTAGTCGCATAATCGACCCATCACCAAATTGTTTGGTAATCTGTGCTACCGCCAATTCCAAAGCTTGATTTTTACCATTTTCCACCGCTTCAGTCTTTTTACTTTCTTTTTTTGCCATATATTACCTTCCTTAAATTGTTAATTATATTATACCTCATTTAATTGATTTTTCCCACAAAATCTCAAGGCACCACCACCCTAGCACACTCAAAAATCTAAAGTCAAGCTTAATCTCAATATTTCATCAAAAAAGTGCCAACCCCCTTGGCACTTTTTGGTCTCAAATTACCATTCAGACACTTCAGAAACTCGATAAGTAGCCGCTTTCATTGCGTCTTTATCATCATCCAACACATACTTAAAGGCCGTTTCTTCGACGGTATCACCTGCGCCCAAGCTGCCTACAAAGACGTCTTCTGAGTCGATGATTACTTCTTCGCTATTGACCGCTTCAATCTTGATATTCACCGAGATTGTTCTATCGGTTTTATTAGTCACAGTCACTGGTAAAGCCGTATCCGCAAAGCTATCATCATCTTTCACAGTAAATTTGCCAATTCTCACGTCAATATCATTTTCCAAAACGTAATCGGTAGCTTCACCAGAAGCTTTCTTGGCATAATCATTAATCATCGTATTTGCGACATTAAACACCAAAACATTCATAAGTGTTGCAACTACAATCGTGGCAATACCCAAGATCAAACCCGCAATTGCTTTGCCGCCGTGTTTTTTATAGACACCAATTGCGCCAAAAATAATCGCCAATGCGCCTAGTGGGTAAGCTATAAAAATATTTACCACTGGCATAAAAGCAAATACTGCGCCAATAATCCCTAGTACCAACGCTGCCGTAGTCAAACCGGTACCGCCTTTTGGCTCCTCCTTTTTATCAGTTGATTTTTTTGTAGTAGCCATAACGCTCCTCCTCATTAATTAACTCTATTATAGCATGGCCTCAATTTTCGATTCAAATCTTTGTCAAATCATAGCTCAGTCGCACCAAGTCGCGCACTTCGCTATCTGTCAGCTGTCCGCTCATCACAATCTCAATTCCCCCCTTACCAAAATAACGCGACTCCATCACCGACTCATATTTTTCACACAGCACTTCTCTTAGTTTGGCGTCTGTTCGCACCTCTATGGTATTTTTATGCACCACCAAAAACGCTCTTTCATTCACCATATATAACGTATCTTCCCCCTGTTTTTTCTCTTCAAAATCTAAAAGACCCTCTACTTCATGAACGTCAAATACCACTTCAGTTCCTCCATCGACCCTTTGATATCATCGAGCGCTCTATGTGCTTCACGTTTCACGAATTTCTTGCCTAAAGCTCCTTCAAAATATACCTTCCATGCACTAACATCTAGCATGCGGTAGTGCAACTTCTCGGCCACCTTTGGCCATTCCCTATCAATAAACTTTCTATCTTGGTGAATCGAGTTTCCCGCCAAGATTATTTCTTTACCAAAATTATCCTCTATAAATTTCAAGACTAATTTTTCCATCTCGCTCGCCGCAACCCCCTCTGCATTTTGCTTCATCAATGCTTCACGTGCGGCACTATTCTTCTCCCAAAATCCCCCCACCATCCTCTCTTCCATCAATTTCAAAGGCACTTTTACTACGCCTGTCATCTCTGCCAAAGACTCCAAATCCCATCTTGTCGCTATGCAAGCCACCTCTAGAATTCGATCTTTTTCGGGCTCAAGTCCCGTCATTTCCAAATCAATCCACAATAAATTCGCTTTTTTACTCACTACATCTCCTCTGGCACTTCAATACCTAATAGATTCAGCCCCTTTGTCATCACATCCAAATACGTCTTCACTATCTCCATCCTTTCGCTTTCTCTATCATTCCCCACTACTGGACATTTTTCATAAAATCTTGAAAATTCCTGTGCTAGTTCATATAAATAATTACATAATTTATGTGGTGCCTTTTCGTGTATCACTTCTTCTAATACGCCCCTATACTCTATAATTTTCTTCACCAACGGCTTCTCTTCATTAGTAATATTCTTCAATTCCGCTTCGCTCTTCTTATTACTTAAAATCTTCTTTGCCCTCACACATGAATATTGCAAATACGGTCCACTATTGCCGGTCATTTTCACCGAATTTTCCACGTCAAAGATGATGTCACCCCCAATTTTGTACTTCAAAAAGGCATATTTTGTCGCGCCCAGCGCCACCATAAAGTCTTCCGACTTATAATCACGCTTCAAGGCTTCTGCTATCATGTCTAGCACGTCTATTGCCTTCAAGAAATTCCCTTTTCTCGAAGACATTTTGATGCTACCAGGTAATTTCACATTGCCATGCGTCAAATGCGTCGTGCGTTTTGGCAATTCCGCGTTCATTTTTCCTACGCTCGCCAGCACCACTTTCATATAATCGACAATGTCATTTCCCGTGATCACTACTGATTCATCAAATTGCCAATCGTCCCACTTTGTAAAAATCAAGCCCACATCTTTTGTTTCGTAAGTCGGCAAGCCTTCGTTATTAATAAAGACCCTAGTATGCAAGCCTTCCTTCTCACCCTTATAGACCACGGCGCCATCGCTCTCTTCGTATACACCATCCTTTAGGCCTTTGCGCACCTCTTTTAGGCCTCGCCCCGCCACTTCAGATTCTGGATAATATTTATCAAACTTCAAACCAATCTTTGCATAAAAATCTTCAAAGTATTTATAGCTCAACTCTCTGCCCTGCCAATATAGTTCCGCAACTTTTGAGTCGTGCAGATCACCTTCCGAGATTGCATAAATTTCTTTATTTAATTGAATAATTTCTTTGTGAGCTTTTTTGTCCTCTTCATAAGCTCGCGTACCTTCCACGTAGCACTTCGCAATGTCCTCGATTGTCAAATCTTCAGTATTTTTGTCCTTCAAGGCATACAAAGTTTTAGCTACATGTAGTCCCACATCGCCACCAAAATTCGCGCGAATTACTCTACCACCTGCAAATTCAATCAGTCGTGAAATTGCATCCCCCACTACAGAAGTATATAAATGCCCCACATGCAATACTTTAAATGGATTCGGATCGCTAAATTCACACACCACCGTTTTACCAGCATATTCATCACAGGCAATAGATTTTGCAAAATCAGTCTTCATCTCCCCCATTTTTTCAATAAAATATTCGTCTGGTGATATAAAATTTAAAAAACCTGGTTTTGAAACTTCCATCTTTCCCGCAAATTTCATTTTGCCGGCAATCTGCTCTGCAATCTCCATTGGCGCCTTATGCAGTTGTCCCGCCAGTCGCATTGCCACATTCGAAGAAAAATCAGCTTCCACGCCTTCAGGCGCTCTCGTCACTTCTGGTTCAATATCAACTCCAAACAGTTCACTAATTATATCACCCAGCGAATTTTTAAGCTCTTGCATCTATTCCTCCTCTGACACTATCGCTAGTCCTAATTCGTCTAGTTGCTCAGCATCCACTTCAGACGGCGAATCCATCATCAAATCCTCACCAGCGCCATTCTTTGGAAACGGCACAATGTCGCGAATATTCTCTAAGCCTTCTAGCACCATAAACATTCTATCTACCCCAGGAGCACAACCAGCGTGTGGCGGGGCGCCATACTTAAACGCATTCAGCATTCCACCAAACCTGGCTTCTACATAATCATTGTTATACCCCAATATATTGAACGCTTTGTACATAATCTCCGGGCTATAGTTTCTTACCGCTCCCGAACCAATCTCATAACCATTTACTACTAAGTCATACTGGTCGGCCATAATTTCTAATTTATCTTCAGTTTCTTCTAGCGCTTTTAGGCCGCCCTTTGGCATTGAAAACGGGTTGTGGCCAAAGTCTAATCTATTATTTCCTTCATCCCATTCATAAAACGGAAAATCAACTATCCAACAAATTGCAAATTTATTAGGATCTTTCAAGCCAAAATGATCCGCAAATGCTATGCGTAGTTGTCCTAGCACCTTATTTACCTTCACGCGCTCATCCGCACCAAAGAACACTGCGTCGCCATCTTTCGCCCCAGTTAATTTTTTCACTGCAACAATTTCTGCTTCGCTCATAAATTTCAAAATTGGCGACTTTGCTTCCCCTTTTTCGTATAATATGTATGCCAAACCACCAGCCCCCAATTTACGCGCTTGTTCAGTAAATCCATCAATCTGCGACCTACTTAACGTCGCGCCACCCTTCACGCATAGTGCCTTTACACAAGGTTGTTTAAACACTTTAAAATCAGTCTTTGAAAATACCTCAGTTAGTTCTATCATTTCCATTCCGTAACGCAAATCTGGTTTATCGGTGCCATACTTCTCCATCGCTTCATGATAGGAAATTCTCGGTACATCTTTAAATACTAATTCTTTTCCTGCAAAATCCGTCACCAATTTCTTATAAAGTGGCTCTAGCACTTGGCGCACCACTTCGCCGTCATCTACAAACGCCATTTCCATGTCTAGTTGATAAAAATCACCATATAATCTATCTGCTCTCGGATCTTCGTCACGGAAACACGGCGCTATTTGAAAATACTTATCGAGTCCTCCCACCATTAATAATTGCTTAAATTGCTGTGGCGCTTGCGGTAATGCATAAAACTTACCTGGATGCAACCTCGATGGCACCAAGAAATCACGTGCACCTTCTGGTGATGAATTTGCCAAAATTGGCGTCGCCACTTCAGTAAATCCTTGCTCATACATATAATCGCGCAAGTACTTAATATATTCCGAACGGCGTTTCAAAATCTTCTGCATTTTAGGTCTGCGAAGATCCAAAAAACGGTACTTCAAGCGCAATTTTTCACTTGATTCATCACCATCATCATGCGTATTTACCGGTGGAGTCTCAGATTTATTTAACACCACCAGCTCATTCACCACCAATTCAATGTCACCAGTTTCGATATTCGGATTCTTCAAATTTTCACCACGTTCACGCACCACACCAGTTACTTCCAATACATATTCATCTCGCACCGCTTCTGCCAATTTGAATGCTTTTTCGTTATCCGGTGTCACTACTAACTGGATAATTCCCTTGTGGTCACGCAAATCTATAAAAATCAATCCTCCGTGATCACGACGTGAATTTACCCACCCTGCTACGGTTACAATTTTCTTTCCTACTTTTAACTCATTTGATAACTCTCTCATATTCTTCATTATATCATAGAATCACCACTTATAAACACTCCAAAAATCATAAAAAACTTTGCCCAAAATAAGCATATGTATGTTATAATGGTTATGTATAGCAAATTGGGAGTTTAAGTGAATAATACATTCCGCGAATTGATTACTAGAACTCTATCGCATTTTGGGCATAAATATTCTTTATTACCGATAATTGCCTTGTGCGCAATTTTTGGTTCTATTTTGTCAACTACACCTACGCACGCCACGGCTAAGGCCAGCGTAATTTCTCTCGGAGTCAATGTACATGACTTATCTATAGATTTGATTCCATCGCCCAACGGTTCTTTTGGTAAATCTAATGATGCTACTATCTCTGTCAGCACTGACAATTTCACCGGCTACACTCTGACTGTCAGCGCAGCCGACAATTCCGGTTTAATTAACGAAGATGATGATATTATCAACCCCCTAACAACGGCTATCTCTGAAAACACTTTCATTAACGACATCACTTATAACAACAAATGGGGATATAAGCCCAGTCAATATATATCTTCTGGCAGCGTCATCAGTAATAGTAATTTCTTGCCTCCTCCTACTACTTCAGGTGATACTATAGACATTACAAATGCCGCTAATTCAACCAGTAATACTTATACAATTGCCTTTGGCACAAAAGTTAATTTTGAGCAGCCTTCAGGTATTTACGAATATACTTATGTTATCACCGCCGTCGGCAATGATATCACTTACAATATCACTTATAATACCAACACTACTGACACTGTCACCAATATGCCTTCACCCAACCCTCAAATTGCAGAAATTGCTGGTGGTACTGCCACAGCAGACAGTTACACAACTTTAAGCAGTAACGTTCCAATTAGAACTGATCGAGTTTTCGGTGGTTGGTGCGACGAAGCTACCACCACCGACCCGACGACTGGCAATCAAATCTGTTCTGGCACTACTTATAATGCCAGTGATCAATACGGCATTGATCAAACCGTCGATGGTAGCAACATCCAACTTTATGCAATTTGGCTAGTAGATCCATTTCCTACTGTTTGGAGTCAAATGGGGGCTTGTGAATTCCACGGCAAAACTGGTGGTAATATCACCGGTACAGAATGTTCCAAATACACGAATAACCAATTCATTGATACTGAAATTCCTTTATACAGTAGCGCTAATTATCTTAAAGATTTCGAAATTCACTTTACCATTGATTCTTACGATCCAAGCAACCAACAATCCGGTGAAACTCAACAGACTTTTGTTAATGATAAATTGTCTTCTACCGCTGCCGATGGCAAAGCGCCTGGTTTTGTTTTACGCAGAAACGGTCGTGATATAGAATTCAACTCAAAAATGAATGATACTCAAATCAAACCCACTGTTTCAACTTCCGGTCTTACCGACGTCAACCTTTATCGTATCAACAATGTACTTTATTACAGCACCAACAACGGCCCCTTAATTATGCTTCAAGATATTACCGGATTTTCCCAACAATTTGATCTAAATACTTGGTTTGGTGGTTATCCATCTGACAATTGTACGGGTAGTCCCGATCCCTGTACTAATGCCAAGAGGTTTATTGAAGCAACCTTTAGCAACATGTATATCAAACTAGGCGACTACCCTGATGAAAGTTTACATCATGTTACTTTCAACGCCAATGGTGGCACACCAGCCAGCACTAATTACCTAATAGCTGACGGTAATGCTCTAAGTACTCTACCCACCGTCACTTATACCAATCGTCTCTTCGATGGTTGGTTTACAGCTGCATCTGGTGGTACTCAAATTTCTGCCGCAACCGTACCAAGTGGCAACGATACTTATTACGCTCACTGGACTAAATCAGTAGCTCTAGCTCAACTCGAAAGTGACAATATCACCGTCGCTCGTAATGATACGGCCACCATCAACGTCACCAATTCCGCTGATCTAGAACCTTACACCTTCAGCTCCAATAACACTTCCATAGCTACAGTCAACTCATCCACCGGCGTAATCACCGGCGTATCTGCTGGTACCGCCACCATCACTATGACCGGTACTAGATCTCACAGTACTAAAACCATCACCGTCAATGTCACCGGCAACACGGTTACTCTTTCGTTCAATGCTCAAGGTGGTGAGTCCGTAGCGGACATACAAGTGGGCCAAGGCGCTTCCCTCCCCATCAACGACATCCCTTATACGACCAAACAAGGCTACATCCTCGACGGCTGGTATACTGGCGCCAATGGTACTGGCACAAAATTAACTTCTTCCACTGTCATCAGTAGTACAACTACTTACTTTGCAAACTGGACTCAAGATTCATTCGTTTGTAAAGCCGCTTCTACCCTACATACTGAAACTTGTAGTAGGTCTTCACAAGGTTGTCGCGCCGCCGGCTACACCACCAGTGGTGATAGCAGCATTATTACCTATGGCAATTTAATTTCTTCTACTACTATGGCTTATGGCGACGCTTATAATTGCGATGTCAACAATGACGGCTCCTACGACGAGACAACCGAAAGATTCTATCTCATCAGTTATAACGATAACACCGCTTCGCTCATCCATTATCGTAGCACTTCGAACGCCGATTTTCAATACGATCCCGCCATTGCGGAGTTACCCACTACTTCTACCTGGACTAATCCTAACCTCAACATTATCGACGGCACTAGAGTATCCAGATTCATGACTCGCGCCGAGCTCCAAGAAGTTTGCAATGATAGTAACACCCTACCTAGTGGCTTAGGTGCCGATGGTAAATGTACATTCCTTATGGAACAATCTAATTTCTCCACCACTGCTAGACGTGATGGTATCTGGCTTGCCATGGAAGGCACCACCAAATACCGTATTCAGACTCAGAGCCGCGCTGTTACCTCCAACACTACTGCCAACACGCCTCGTGCAGTCATTGAAATATCTCTTCCCTACTTACAAAGAGGTACCGACCCAGTCGCAGATTACATCATTCATTTTAACCCGCACGGCGGCTCCCAACCTTCAGACATGTCAGTCACCCCAGGCACTCAGCTTGGCTCCCTACCTGCCACCACCTATACCAATCATTTATTCCAGGGTTGGTTCACAGCTGAAACCGGCGGTACTCAAATTTCCACCTCTACTACTCCCGAAGCTAGCACCACTTACCATGCTCAGTGGAAGAAAACCGTAGCCCTAGCAGAAATTTCTAATAACGACTTTACTCTACCAATCGGCGGTCATCTCGCTATCGGTGTTACCAATGCCACCGAATTAGAGCCTTACACCTTTAGTTCCGATGATACTAGCATCGCTACAGTCAATTCTAGCACCGGCGAAATCACCGGCGTATCAGAAGGTACTACCGACATCATCATGACTGGCACCACTTCAGGCGCCACTAAGACGCTCGAGGTAAACGTCACAGCCGATAGTACTTTCACGGTAACTTTCGACACGCAAGGTGGTTCTAGTATTGGTCAAAATCCATGGGAAGTCACAGCTAACACTGCAATTGGTTCTCTTCCCACCACCACTAAAACCGATTATCGTTTCTTTGGCTGGTATACCGATACTACCTACGAAACCGAGGTCACTCCCGCTACTATCGTTAGTGATAATACTATCTATTATGCCAGATGGATCGAAGATACCACTAATTTTCCCATTGTCTTTGCTGAAACCAACGCCTGCACCTTTAACGGCACTAGCGTCATCTCTGGCGACTACTGCGCGGCCGACAAGACCAAGACTTATATTGACACTGCCGTTCAACTTTTTTCT
This sequence comes from Candidatus Saccharimonadota bacterium, assembly GCA_017514665.1. Taxonomy (GTDB): domain Bacteria; phylum Patescibacteriota; class Saccharimonadia; order Saccharimonadales; family Saccharimonadaceae; genus Nanosyncoccus. The sequence goes on from JAFWIX010000001.1 coordinate 85,493, forward strand.
ACAACCAATTACAACAAAGATTTCGAAATCGGTTTCAATATTGTCAGCTATGATGCCGGCGACAATATCGCTCAAGCTACTCTAGTTAATTCCAAAGAAGAAAATCAGGCCCAAAATTATCCAGGCTTCGTTATGCGCAAAGTTGATGCCACTTTCGATTTGACTGCAAGGTTTAGTAACGGCACTCCGTCTTCTACGGTTGCTGCTGCTGGTCTCAAGCAAGTTAGAATCACCAGAAGAAACGGTGTAATGTATTATTCCTGGAATGGTGGTTCCGAAACTCAATACTTTGATACCACTGGCAACTCTAAACGCTTCAACACTGCAGTCTGGTTTGGTGCTGCACCTCAATCCGACGGTACTACGCCACAAAGGCAACTTAATGGTACTTTGACCGATATGTATATCAGGCTTGGCGCTAACAATGAATATTCTATTACCTTTGACGCTAATGGTGGTTACGTTGAAGGTACCAATACAATAACTCGTATGATCAATCAAGGCGGTCCTGTTGGTTCACTACCTACAACCACTCGTGGCGGCAATTGGACTTTTGATGGCTGGTTCACAGACGCATCTGGCGGTACTCAAATTTCTGCTTCTACCACACCTAGTGGTGACACCACTTATTACGCTCATTGGACTCATACTTCTTCCAGTACGCCTGTCTCGTTCAATGTTTCCAATAACGCCACTCGAGGCTACGAAACTATTATTGATAGCTGGAGACAAAGTCCGGTCAACATTACTACCTTCAATAAAAACACCACTGATCTCACTCTATCCACTTGGGGTGACACTACTGAACTCTCCGAAGCCAGTTTTTGGTCCACTCTCAGAAACAATTTCGAAACTAACACCTGCAAACGACCTAGCTACGGTGATTCCTATTACGATTCCACAGTCAATCCAGGACCCTGGACTAGTGGTGCCACCGACTGTTCTCAACCAGACGCTTATGATACCGGCGTTAATGATTTAGTCAACGTTTATCTATATAATACTTCTACTTCTACTTTGGGTTCACAAGTTAATTACGCTAAAGCCTCTAGAGGTGTCATTCATAATTTAATTCCAGGTCAAACCTATTATTGGGAAAAGGATGGCGACAACACCATTTACGGTTATATCTCAGCCATCGAATCACATGGTATCAGGTGGCTTAACACTGGCCAAGTTCGCAACACTCGCGATCTTGGCGGCCTACCAGTAGACACTAATAATGACGGCACCAATGACGGCACTCTAGTTTATGGCAGACTCGTTCGCGGCGAACGTATTTGGTCTAACTCTGCCAACGTCACAGAACTCACCAATATCGGTCTTAACAAAGAATATGACTTAAGTGAAGGCACTGAGTTAGGTGGTGACGCTCGGCTCAGTCAATACAAGCAAGATACCATAATACACTATAACTTCGATTACGGCTCCGCCAATTATACTGCCGCTTGGAACGCTGTCACCGATATTATGACCGATATAGCCGACAATAATAAAAACATCTACTTCCATTGTCGCGTTGGCGCCGACCGCACTGGCACTATTGCTTATATTCTAGAAGGTCTACTCGGCGTTCCCGATGAAGAACGTTATCAGGAATACGAACTCACCCACCTTTCTGGTTTAACTGACCGTACCCGTTACTACAAGAAAAAGAACACCAACACTACCAAGTTTGTCTTCATGATGGATTACCTCTCCACTAAACAAAACGTCTATAATTGGTACATGCAAAATCCTTCAGCCGATGCCACTCTAATCCAGCGTTTCCGCACCGCTATGATTGAATAAATATAATAATAAATAAGCATATGAGCAATAATAAAGTTGAAATCAAAGGCGTCAAAAATACCAAAACCGAAGATAATTCGATAAGTGTTCGTAAGCGCATTTTTACTATTATTGAACCTCACAAAGGCTCCGATCATGCCAGCCGTTTTTATGACTATGCTATGGTTATAGTTATCGTCTGTAGCCTCGTGCCGCTACTTTTTAAAGATGAATCTGGTTTTCTTTTTGCTATCGATAAAATTTGCGTTTCTATTTTCATTATGGATTACATCCTTCGCTGGATTACCGCCGATTATCGTTTTAAGGATCATAGTCGTCGCGCCTTCCTTCATTACCCTTTCTCCGTTATGGCCATTATCGATCTCATCTCTATCCTACCTTCTCTCACCATCATTAATAATAGTTTCAAACTTTTCCGTCTCATCCGTCTTGCCAAACTCGTTCGCCTTGCCAAGTTTATACGTTATTCCAGAAATTTCAAAATCATCATCGGTATTCTCAAAAAGACTTATCATTCTCTCGTTGCCGTCGGCATTGCTGGTGCTGCCTATGTCGTTATCGCCGGCCTTATTGCCTTCAACGCAGAACCCGAAAATTTCGACTCTATTTTCGACGCTATGTACTGGGCAGTTATCGTCTGGAACATCGATCCCACTTCTGTTAGCGGCCACATCGTCGCCGTCTGTTCGGTAATTTTTGGTCTTGCTATTGTTGCTCTACCTACCAGTATCATCACCGCCGAATACATCAACAAGCTCAATCGCGCTGAGCACTCTGATGATTTTAAGAAAGAAATTCAAGAAATCAATCGCGAAATCGAAGAAGATATCGAAAAAGATATCAAAAAAGATCTTAAAAAAGACCTCGAAAAAGATCTCAAGAAGTAATTACTACCAGTTAATCTTCAAAATATTCTTTTGTTTGTTCAAAATCTGTCTTGTATAAATCCAAAAGCCCTTCTTTAATCACCCTCACATACTCGTCGCTTGGCGGATTTAGTTCATTTTCTAACTTATATTTAGAAGTAAAAGAAAATACAGGCAAACCATCAATCTCATCAACCAAAAGAATCGCATTGTACAATTTGCAGCTCTGTTCTTGTTTTAAGATGTCTTTAAATTGACTCGTCTTTATTTTATAAATTTTTCCATAACTTTTACCTTTATTTTTATAATCTAAAAAGGCCATTCCGCCACCACCCCATTTTTTGCTCACACCAGCAAAATAAATTGGGTGATTAAAAATATATTTTCTTTCCTCTGCGGGTCTTTTTTTATCAACACAACCAGTAGCTGAGCTATACTTTCCTGATTTGTCTCCGTTTATATAACACATTAGCCGATCACGATTAATATTAGAGCCATAGCACGCATACCATACAAAATCATCGCCCCCATAGTTATCCAAATATTTTTTATCTATCTCTTTCACAAAAAACAACCTTGGCGGAAGGGACAGGATTCGAACCTGCGAAGAGCGTAAACCCTTACACGCTTTCCAAGCGTGCGCCTTCAACCACTCGGCCACCCTTCCGCATAGCTTCATTATACCACACCCCTAGATAATATGATATAATTAATTTAAATAAGCTAAAGGAGTTTCTATCATGGCACAATCCAAATCAAATAATAAAGAAATTAATAAACACCTTTTTGTCTGGGTCTTTGCTTTCTTGCTCGGCGGCCTTGGCGTTGATCGCTTTTTGCGCGGCCAAATCGGTGTTGGTATTTGCAAACTTCTCTTCAACTGGATGACTCTTGGCATCTGGGAACTTGTTGATTTCATCATCGCTGCCATCAAGGCCTACGGCGGCGCCTATCAAGGCGATAATCTCATCTTCGACGAAAACGGCAAATATACTGCTTAATTAATTTTACTTCTTGGCATAATATCTAAATAGCAAGGGTCTACTGATTTTGCACCCGCCAAAATTTCGTAATACGCAGCCGCCCCCACCATCGCCGCATTATCTCCAGCAAATTTCGGTTCCGGGAAATACACTTTATCGCCAAATTTTTCTTTAAAAACCTTTCGGAGTTCTTCATTTGCCGACACTCCACCAGACACCACGATTGATTTTGCTTCTGGAAACTTCGTCAGCGCTTGTTCCATCTTCTCTGCTAAAATTTCTATCGCTGTTCTCTGAAAGCTTGCCGCAAAATCTGCCACCTGTTGCTTGTTTAAGTAATTTTTCAAATCGTGGCTCGGATGCGAAATTGGCAACCCTAGTTCCTTTTGCACTGCTCTCAATACCGCTGTCTTCAGCCCCGAAAACGAAAAGTCCAACCCTTCCACCCGTGGGTGTGGCAATTTGTATTTGTTATTTTTGCTTGCCACTTTTGCGATGCTTGGTCCTCCCGGATACGGCAACCCTAATATCTTTGCCACTTTATCAAAACATTCTCCCACCGCATCATCTCTAGTCGTCCCCACAATCTCAAACTGATTATGCCCTTTCATATATATAATCTGCGTGTGTCCCCCCGAAATCACCAACGCTAGTAGAGGAAAAGCAATATTATTACTTTCCAACCAATTAGCATATATATGCGATTTCAAATGGTGTATCGCATAAAGTGGCTTATTATGCAATATTGCAAGTTGTCTTGCCGTCAAAGTTCCAATCAATAGAGATCCCAAAAGCCCTGGTGTGTGCGTCACCGCAATTGCATCAATTTCATTCCAGGAAATTCCTTCCATTGTCTTGTCTAATACTGGCATCATCGCTTCCAAATGCGACCGCGCCGCCACTTCTGGAATCACTCCTCCATACGCCGCAAAAATATCCACCTGTGACACCACCACATTACTCAAAATTTTCAAATCTTCATCTACGCCTTCCACCACCGCCGCTGCCGTTTCGTCACACGACGTTTCAATCGCCAATATTTTCATACCCCAATTATATCACCCAATATCAAGCACACCAATATGTTACAATAGTAATATGAAAATTATTGATTCTCCTATCTCCAAATCCGACCTACTGGCCTCCGAAATCGTTTTCGATGGCCCCATGGTCAAAGGCGTCGTTGATATCAAAAAAGAACTCCTTGGCATTGACGCTCATATGCACGCCGATATTGAACAATTTATGTTAAGTAACGGCTCAAATCAAGATGATTTATGGGGTATCAATCTCTACCCAAAAGATTTAGAAGATTTTATCGAATTTGATTCGATGATCAATATTCGCCCTCGCCAAGGTAATCGTAGTCGCTCTGTCGAAAATCCTGAAATTCAAGCCAAAATTGTCAAAGTAGTCACAAAATGGATCAAATAATCCAGCACCAAAATCTTTATCACGATTGGAAAAATCATTCTCTTCCCTACCAAATGGCCAACATTGGCAGTGAAGTTTCAAGATCTTTCAAAAATCAAAACAACCCCTCCCGTTTCCAGGGCGCCTTTAATCGTGCGCTTGAACTTTTTGATTTTACTATCAATAGCGAAGTCGAAAAAGGTCATACTGGCTCCCTTCGCGAAATCTGTCGTGCTCGCGAAGAATTTTGCGATTATTTCAACGGCAATTCCTTCCATTCTGATCCCGCCAAAATTCAGCTTTATTACGATCAATTCGCCACTGTGTTATAATAAGTCTATGTTTTATGATGTCATCGGCTGGACTGGTATGATTCTAGTACTTCTAGCGTACTTCTTGCTTTCTACTGGTAAAATCACTAATGGCAAGCTTTATCAATCGCTCAATCTCTTAGCCGCTCTCTTGATGGCCATTGGTCTCTTTCCTAAAAATGCTTGGTTCTCCTTTGTCCTTCAAGTCATCTGGGGATTAGTCGCCATCTTCGCTCTCATTAAGTTCACTAAAGCACCAAAGAAAGGCTCAAAAAATGTCCACAAAAGCGCAAAACGTCATTGAATTCTATCTAATTTGTAATAAACTTAAAGACACCATCCGCACTGGTTGGCAAAACTGGGGCGTTCACCGCAACCGCCTCGAAAGTGTCGCCGAGCATATCTACGGCACTCAGATGCTCGCCATCGCTATTCATTCTGAGTTTGATTACCCCCTCGATCTCAAGAAAATCCTCTATATGCTTGCTATCCATGAACTTGGCGAAGCTCTCATCGGTGACTACACTCCTTTTGAAATTAATCAAGACGAAAAAGTTAAACTTGAACGCACTGCAGTCCACAAAGTTCTTCAAAATCTCAACAATTATCAAGAGATTGAAGCGCTTTTTCTCGAGTTTGACGAACACAAAACTCCCGAAGCCAAGTTTGCTTTTATGTGTGACAAGCTCGAAAGCGATATTCAATGTAAACTTTATGACAACGAACATACCGTAGACCTCAAAAAGCGTCCTTATACTAATGCTCTCAAAAACCCCGAAATTCAAGAACTTCTCCAAAACGACGCTTCTTGGTCTGAAATCTGGCTCAAATATAGCCAAAATCACAACAATTACGATTCAAATTTTCAAGTTATCTCAGATTATCTTTTAAATAGCTAATCCAAAAGTTTTCCACAACCTAACCCACACCCTGTGGAAAACTCTCATTCTTCCCTGTTAAATTGCGTTGTGGTATAATAACTTTATGCAAATTCCGCTTCAGCAGACCAAAAAATGGCAAAAATTTTTAGACGACACTGGCGCCACTACTTTTTTTGAAGAAACTGACGATTTTACTTATCTTGCCGAGCTCAAAACCACCCCCCTCGGTAATTACCTTTATTTACCCTACGGTCCTTATACCCCACATAAAAATAGTCTCAAAAAGGCTTTTCAGAGCCTCCAACAGCTTGCAATCGCCAAAAAGGCTATGTTTATCAGGATTGAACCTCAAACGCCTTCAGACACCAAAATTTTACGTCAAGCCGCTGCTCAAGCCGTTCTTCACGGACCCAAGCATAAAAAACCTTTTAAAATTAAAAAATCTCATGATCTTGACCCCGCCGACACCTGGGTACTTGACCTCACCCCTGATAAATCCGCCATTATTAGCGGCTTTACTCAAGGCACGCGCACTCGCTATAATCAATTTGCTAAAAAGGGCCTCTCTGTTACCACTTCCAAAGACCCCGATGATATTAAATATCTCGTCAAATTGCAGCACAAACTCGCCCAAAACAAAAAAATTGGCACTTTTTCCGAAAAATACTTAAAAAAAGAACTCGAGCAAGACTTTGCCACCCTTTATCTCGTTCACTATACTCCCGCCGATGAAAAAACCGATAAAATCATCGCTGCTTCCCTGTTTTTTGACCATGCCGACACTCGTTATTATATGCAATCCGCCGCCGATCTTGATTATCGCAAACTTCCTGCCACTGTTGCTTTGCTTACCACCGCCATTTTTGACGCCAAAGACAATGGTCTAAAAAAATTTGATTTCTGGGGTATCGCTCCTGATGGCGCTCCCAAAGATCACCCCTGGGCTGGTTTTACCGATTTCAAAAAATCCTTCGGCGGTCAAGCCGTTCACTACTCCGGCACCTATGATCTCGTTCTTAAATCTTTCAAATACACACTTTATAAGATTTTTCGCGTCATCAACCGCCTCAAGCGTCGTATTTTTTCAAATTAAACAGTGGTTTTTTCTCAGCATCAATAATTCCCTGTGCTTTTTTCATTAATTTTTTCAGCGTCGCTTCTGATTTTGCCGACCCCACGTGTACTGTGCGTACTACTTTTCCCTGTTCTTTGTAACACACTTGCACGCCAGTTGCCCCCGATCCAGTCTCAAATTTGCGAATATAAGCCATAGCCTAATTATATCAAGTTTTGCACAATTTAGTTCACGATTTTATTTGTTTTCTCTTATGTTTAGCAACCACTTGACTTAGCAACCCGCCTATGCTAAACTAAGAATAACAATTATCATTCACGATAATTGGGAGAGCACGATGCACCTTATTTCACGTAGGCAAATCCTCAAAATTTGCCTATTCGTGCTATGAAAAAATGGTTATGCAATGTTAAGCTTAAGCTTGCAACTTTAATAAACCATAACCATCAAATAGTCAAAAAATTTCACGGACCGACCAGGGAACCGTGAAATCTTTTTTATTTTTTAGATGACCTCTAATTCTCTTTTCAGCCTCTCTATTAATGCCTGTTTCTCTTTAATCCCATCTTGCGTCTGCTTCACTAGATGTATTGGGGCCTTATCTACGTATGCCGGGTTCATCATCCTTGCATTCAATGCATCAAGTTCGCGACCCACCTCTAGAATTTTCTCTTCTAGTGTCGTACGATATTTTGTCACTACCTTCTCTGGTACATCCAAATAAATCTCGCTATTCATCGTTGCCAGCCTCAATCCTCTCGGCTGGCCTTCACATGACTCTACCGCCGGCACTCCAGTCAATTTCTTGATCAAATCCGTATTTTCTGCCACCAGGGAATCATCACCGTACAGTAATTTCCAACGCTTACCACCTTCAATCACCTGTGAAGTTGCTCTCACTTCGCTAACGATATCAATGATCCGTTCAAATTCACTCGCTGTCATTGGATCATATTCTAACTTAGCAGGCCATTTCTGTGTGATAATCATATCCTCTGTCCACGACAAATTCTGCCAAATTGCCTCTGTTACAAATGGTGCAAATGGATGCAACATTATCAAAATCATCTCCAAGGTTTTCTTTAACAACGGGGAATTACGATAAATTTTTTGGCTTTCCAAGAACCAATCTGCATACTTATCCCAAATCGTCGAATATAAAGTTTCCACCGCCTCAGCAAAACGATAATTCATCATATCGAGCTCCACCTTCTCGCGGCACTGATCTATCTCCCGACAAATCCAATCCTCTCCCGTGTTAAGCGTCGTATAAGTATCAAAGTTTTCATTTTCTTCTACGATATCTTCAATCAACCTTGCTACATTCCACAACTTATTGCACAAATTTCTCCCTGATACTACCGAATTCTCCGAGAACGCTTGGTTCATCCCCGCCGATCGGCCACGCAGAATTCCCAATCTAAACGCATCCGATCCATATTTGGTTACCAAATCCATCGGGTTTATCACATTCCCTTTGGACTTGCTCATCTTCTGCCCGTGTTCATCTAACACTAAGCCATGCAAATACACCTCACGGAAGGGAACTTCACCCGTCACATATACGCCAATCATAATCATTCGTGCCACCCAGGCAAACAAGATATCTGCACCTGTTTCCATCACATTCAATGGGTAATACGGGTTTGGCACATCTTCTACCCAATCTGTACAAATCATTGGCCAATGCGCCGACGAGAACCATGTATCAAACGTATCCTCATCTCGCACATATTTCACACCACCTACTTCTATCTCTGTTAAATTCGTCCTGGTATCAAAAATCCAGTCCGGCGAATCCGTCGCGTCTTCATTTGCTTTTCTAAACATTGGAATCGCAATTCCCCACGGAATCTGCCTAGAAATATTCCAATCCTTGAGCCCGCGTAGATAATTTATCAACACCTTCTTTTTATTAGCAGGGAAGAACTTAATTTCGTGATTTTCTAGTCGCTCAATCGCTAATTCGGCCAATTTTTCAACGTCAATAAACCACTGCTCTTTCAACATCGGTTCAATTACCGTGCCGCACTTATAACAATGCGCCACTGCATGCTCAATTTTCTTTTCGCCACGCAACAGTCCCTGTTCTTTCAAATCTTTCAAAGCCTTTTTACGACAGTCTTCGGTAGTTAATCCTGCATAATCCACACCCGCTGTATCCAGCATCGTGCCATCTTCACCAATCACCTGTATACGTGGTAAATCGTGTCGTTCTCCTACTTCAAAATCATCGTAATCATGCGCCGGTGTAATCTTTACTACTCCTGTTCCATACTCCATATCCGCATGTTCATCAGCTATAACAGGAATTTCACGTTTTGTCAAGGGCAACCTTACATGCTGACCCACCAAATTTTTGTATCTTTCGTCTTCCGGATTCACCGCCACTGCCACATCTCCAAACAGCGTTTCGGGGCGCGTCGTGGACACAATTAATTCAAAGTCATCACCAGGGTATGCAATCTCCCACAACGTTCCTTTTTCGTCTTTGTGTTCCACTTCAATATCTGCAAACGCCGTTCTGTGTTTCGGACAATAATTCACCAATTTTTCGCCTCTGTAAATCATGCCGTCGTTCCACATTTTCTCAAATGTTTTATACACTCTCGCTACCACATTTTCATCTAACGTAAACGTCAAGTCATTCCAGGCGCACGACGCTCCTAGCGCCCTCAATTGCAACTCCATATTCCCCCGTTGCTCTTCTACGAAATCCCAGACCTGTGCATATAATTCATCTCGCGAATATTCGAAACGCGATTTCCCCACTTTTTCTAGCGACTTTTCATACACCACCCAAGTCTCAAATCCAGCGTGGTCCGCCCCTGGTATATACCAAGTCGAACGGCCCCTCAGGCGATAATATCTCACTAGCGAATCTTCCAGCGCTACCGTCAAACCATGGCCAATGTGCAGGTTGCCATTCGCATTCGGTGGTGGCATCACAATACCATAATATTTGCTCTGATCTAAATCTTTTTCAGAATCTGCGCCCCTCAAAGACGCATCATTTACGGGATACTGCGGTACCTTTGGTTGAAATACGCTCGCCGCCTCCCAAGCTGCATAGATTTCTGGTTCCTTATCCCCCGGTTCATAAGACTTCGCAAATTTCATCATGATTTCATTATATCACACAAAAACATTCGCCCGCTTTCCTTCGATAAACCTTTTTCACTTTTTCTCCGATTTATGTTATAATTTACGTAGTAAGTTATTGTCACGCTAGCTAGTTATACTTATGCACCTTAAGGAGGGGAAACATGGAACGAATTAAGGAATTTAAAGAATTTGTCAAAAAATTTAACAAGCGGCATGACGCATTATCTTTAGAATTATTGCGTCCCGACGCTGAATCAAGCCAAACACGGCTTGTTGTCCATTGGCATCAAGGAGTACGTTTCGACATAGACAGAACTGGTTGGGAAATACTCCGCGCAAAAGTATTCTGCAGGACCAATCAAGTCTTGCAAATCATTCCCGACCCAGGGAATCAAAATCTCGAGGAGTTTACGGCCACTAAAAACGGCAAACTCACTCTAATCTTTAGAAAAGATGTCGACAAAATCAGCGACACTGAATTTGGCAAGTTTATTGCCAAATTAGAACAGTTGCTCACCGAAACACTCGCTGAATATGAATATAATGGATAATTCCTCCGTAACGACCTCACTCCACGGGTTGATTATGGTACTTCCTTTCCAAAAGCCCGCAGCCTTTGTGCTACGGGCTTTTAACATTTTACTGCCCTTTTATCACGTTTATGCTAAAAATCGCTCTAAGACCCCAAAATTCGCGAAATACGCCTATTTATAATGCCAACTTGTCCGTTATTTCCTGCATCTCAGCTTCTGCCAATTTCAAAGTTTTACCGTATTCCCAATTTTCATCTAGCGGCGTCAGGTGTACATGCGCATGTGGTACATCAGTTCCCACCACCTTGATTAGCGTTCTCTGACCCATCACTTCCTCCATGTGCTTTGCCAACTTCTTCACTGTCGCCATCAATGCTTGATAGTCCTCGTCGTCAAGATCATAGATCTTATCTACTTCCACTTTTGGCACTACCAAAGTATGCCCCTTCACTTCTGGATTAATATCTAAAAACGCAAAAGTTTTATCATCTTCATAAATTTTATAACAGGGAATTTCGCCCGCAATAATTTTACTAAAAATACTACTCATATTTTCATTATACCATCAACGCTTCTATTTTTATCATTTTACAATACAGCGTACCGCAAAGGCATCCCACTTATTCCAGGAGCCAGTAGGTGTAGCTCCACTAGCGGTAACCCCAAGGCGATAAGCATTATTTGCCCCATTAGGTGTTGCACTCCAATAACGACCATATGAATGTCGACCATTAGGAGTATTATAATTATAATCACCGGCATAAATAAAATTGTCAGGGAATTTAACAAGGCCAGTGTCAACTTTAGTAGAAGCATTATTAGCTAAATTATTCAATGTTACATATTCACCTGAAGTTCCACCAGTTGGTAAACGCCAACCAGTTGGACAAATATCGCCAGCCACATTACCACTAGTCATCGAGAAAGTACCATTTCCAGCCGAAGCGGTATACCAATTATACATTACACCATAACCATACCATGAACTATTGACACTATTGTTATTGTGCGAAGCGGGCAAATTACGATTAATGGTGTTGGTATTATACTTAACCGTATCAATACAATCGCTAGTATTAGTTTTACACAATACATTACTAGTTGAGGAACTAGCCGCCATAGTCACAAAATTAGAAGTAGGCAAATTAGTGTTGTTGCTATCAAACGTAATCGCAGCTGGATTTAGACGCAAATTTTCGGTCATCCAGCAATTGCCATCCTCTAATTTAGCAACCGAATATGTATTATTATCGCGCGTATCTCTCAATGCAATCATGCCACCACTGTTTATAGCATTACATGCGGCACTATTAAACGATTGCATAGTATAGGTAGTGTCTTCTGGTAGCCAAACGGCATATAAGTCAATATGGTTATTCGCGTCAGCGTGAGCAAGAAAGGCGTTATCTACGTTGATTGTTTCATTAGGACCATAGATTGTTACCGAATTGCCATTTATAAATTTCGTACCAGCATTAGCGTCTAAACTCCAACCAATAAAACCATAGCCATTACGTGAAAAATTAGAAGCTACAAGCGGAAGCTTGCCTATGCTTAATGACTCAACATCTGCACTGCTCATAGAACCAGCAGTAGCACCATTGCCGTCATAAGACAAATTATATTCTGAGCGCCAAATAGCATAAAGTGTCAATGTATCACCATCGCCAAGACCCATATATTCAGCCGCCTCAGACACCATACCGCCCTCAGTCACTACTATTCCAGAACCATCTGACGCAGTATTCCAATTAAGAAAAGTCGCATGTTGTTTTGTAAATTCATTATTCGCCGCTAATGCGACACCAAAATCTACATCCACTTCGTCTGCCATTGTACCGGCACCACCATTAGCATTATAATGAATGTTGCCGTTAGCATGGTATTCCTCACTAAAAACGCAGCGAACAGTTTGGCCACGTACTTTTAAAGTGTTGTTGGAATTCATATATATGCTATCAGCTTTTATCCAAAGGTTTGAAGAGCGCTCTGCACTATACGTGTTTGCAGTGTTGTAATTGCTGGAAATCGCTCGATTGCCAGCTGTTTCACCTCTTTGCTCACCGCTATACACAAAGTTCAAAGGGTACGTTCGCCAACGTATCGAACCCGCAAGCGCACCCGCAGATCCAGGAGCTTTGTTTTTGCCATTGCCACCTAAAAGAACATCTAACCTCGACAGTTCTCCATTGTCACTATAGCCAGACGGAATTCGCCAATTAGCTGGACAGATATCACCACTTACGGCCGCCCCAGTAACAGAAAAATCATAAGTACCATTACCGGCAGTAGCGGTATACCAGTTATAATAATTACCATAAGAATACCAAGAACTACTAGTGTTGTTTGCGTCATAAGAAGCCGTTAAATCACGGTTAGTATTATTGGTATTATGCAAAACTCTATTTATACAATTTGCGTTATTATTAACGCAAAAATCATTAGTCGACGCAGGATGCCCATTATTGATAGCACTAATAAACGAATCTGTTGGTTGATTAGTGTTTAAATTACTAATTTCAAGATTCGGATTGGAAAGATCAAGACGAAGATTTTCCATCATCCAACACTGGCCGTCTACATATTTAGCCACAGCATAAGTTTCACCATCACGCACATCAGTCAGCGCAGTAACGTCTCCTATATTTAGGTTTTTACAGCCCGCCCAATCCTGAAGATTACCAGCAGAAGGAGCCCATTTGGCATAAAGTTGTAGACCTTCGGCAGTCAAATCACCGGTTGTAATGGTAGCATTTGGTCCATAATTAGTACCACTACCGTCAATTTCGGTATTCCAGCCAACAAAACCATAACCAGGACGCGAAAAATTAGACGGAATCAAGGTGATATCAGTACTAGAGCTAGCCAGTTGGTTCTCCATAGTACCAGTACCGTCATCATCATTGCCGTAATAACAAATATTATTCTCGGGGCACGGAGCCAAATTAACTACTGCTTGAATAATCAAAGTATTACTATATGTTCCGCTAGGTTGCTCTGGTGACACCAAAGTACCATAAGTTAAATTATGTTCGTTTTCGCCAGCACTACTAGTTTCAAAAATCTTCTGGCTAAAACCCGGTTCTGGAATCGAAAAATAATTAGCTCCACCATCTACACTAAACCCATAGCCATAGCCAGTACTTCCAGCTGGTATACTAGTGGCACCCGTAGGAAGCGTAAAAGTAGGGATACTGAGATTAGGGTTTAACTGATGAATTAAAGCATTGCTAGAACCAGTAGCAGCTATACTAACAGTGTAACCAGCAAGATTAGTAGTTGAAACCGTCAAGGTTTGTGATGTAGTAGCAAAAACGTCCGCAGTTGCTTCCATACTAGCAGCACTAGGTGAAATAGCAATCGATAAGCTATCTTCAGCAAAAACCGCCTGGTTAGCAAAAACCAAGTTAAACAACGAGAAAATGCTAATACAAAGTATTTTTATTGTTTTTTTCATTAATAACCCTTAGTTACAGTAGTTATAGTATAGTCACAACCAAAATACCACCTCCATTCCCTCAGCAGATAACTCTTGGTACTTTTTTATTCGATACCTCATTCTGCTTACATTTTATTATATCATGTTTATGATTAAAATACTGTGAAAAGCATAACAAAAAGCCCCCAAGGGGGGTTTGATGTGGTATGCCCGACAGGATTCGAACCTACGACCTTTGGCTCCGCAAGCCAACGCTCTATCCAGCTGAGCTACGGGCACATATGTGGATGTTTGAATAAATCCATACATCCACCTAGAAATTAAATGAACATTGCAGGTACACTGCAACGACTATATTATACCACATTTTTCCAATTTGTGGTAAAAATTACAATAAAAATGGCGGAAGCGAGAGGATTCGAACCTCCGAACGGCGTAAACCGTCACACGATTTCGAGTCGTGCGCCTTCAACCACTCGGCCACGCTTCCACCCCTATTTTATCACACTATTGATAAATCTTCTTCATTCTCAGAGTTTCTGGTAGCATTTCCATCGCTCTATCGGTAGTATCTGAATCTAATTTCACTCCGTAAATTATCACATATACTTCATCGTCAAACTTTGTCGCATAGCCTACCATTGAACCATTCTCGGCTTTTATCCAGCTCGTACCACTTACCTCATAGTCATCATCAACCACTTCTAACGTCGAACTTAGGCTCAGCATATATCTCTCTGCCGACAAATAACTCTTATTCACATACACTCTCACATCTGCCCAACCATCATCATTAGTCAAATTATAAACATAAATCCCATTTTGGCCATTGCTCATCGCCGGCGAGAAGGCATAGGGCAAAGAAAATTCCAAATTCTTTATCTCTATCAAACGACCAGCTGCCCAGACACGTGGATTTGGATTATCTACCAATTGTGGTTCGCCAAGGCTAATGCTTGTTCCTTCTTTAGTATCACTAATTTGCTCTATAAATTTACTTATACCAGCCAATCTCGCAAAATCTATCTCACCCTTATGGATATTAAACAGTCCGGTTGCGAGAAATAGAAAACCTCCCATTACCACAAAAAGCAGCGCCCCGCCAATCGCCCCCAATATTACCGCTGCATCGGTGCTCATTCCCGGTTTTTTATCATTCTTCTTATCTGTCATAATTCCTCCTTTTTCTTATCTTATTATATCATATGTGATATAATATAGATATGAATAACAGTAAGCTTCGCACCAGTACCACCCGTGCTCGTACCAAGATTCTTTCGGCTTATTACGGCCACCCTGCCAAGAACCTCAAACTCATCTGTATTACCGGCTCCACTGGTAAAGCCATCGTCGCTCGCTATGTCCACGAAATTCTTCAAGCTGCCAACATCAAATCCGCCGTGCTCGCTTCCGATGGCAACATCAAGACCAGCGTCATCCACAAATTCTTAAGCGACGCCAAGAAAAACGATGCCAATTATGCCATCCTCACCACCCCAGCTGAAGCTCTCAACGACAATGCTTTCTATGGTCTCCCTATTCACATTGCCGCTCTCACCAATTTTATCCCTTCCACCCTCAGTGGTGTCAGCGCCGACGAATATCTCGCCGCCAAGACCATCCTTTTCAAAATGAATCCTAGCTACATCATCCTCAATCAAGACGATCGCCATTTCGCCGACTTTGTCAAATTCCACGGCGTCAAAGACACCTATACTTATGGTGTCGACGAAGGCACCACCGTTCGTATCGATGATTTCACTCTCTATAAAAAGGGTACCGAAGCCAACCTCGCCATCGGCTTCAAGAATTTCTCCACCGCCACTTTTGTCACCGGCGAACCCGCCGTTTCTTACATGGCCTGCGCTGCTTGTATCGCCAGCGCTCTCAAAGTTTCCACCAATATCATCTCCACCGGCATTGCTAATTACGAAGATTAATTATTGTCACTAAACCATAAGCATGATATAATAACTGCATGAACAAGTTCAAAGTTACATGTTCTGTTCTGATACTTACCTTTTTGGTGAGTATTTTTTCTGGTGCTGTTTATGCCACTCAGGCTAGTACTGATACAGAAGTAGAGTTAAATGTCTCTACCGTTATTAACATTTCTACACCAGACACTACTACCATTAACTGTGCTAGTCTTAATACTCTATGTACTGCTAATACTACTATTACTGTAGGTACTAATAACATTACTGGCTATACTTTACAGTTAAATGCTACTTCTGGTTATTCTAATAGTCTTACTAATTCTGCTACTAATGAAACTATTCCTACCTTATCTCAATCTTATGCTTCAGGTTCCTTTCCCACTAACTATTGGGGCTACACTGGTGGTCTAGATAAATCAGGAGAAACAGGAGGCTTAGACTGTTTTGCTAACTATTGTCCTATCCTTGCTTATCAATCTACTGAATCTAATTACACACCAAACCACGCTATTAAAGTTACTGATGCTCCAGCTACTGCTTCTAATACTACTATTACTTTTGGTGCTAAAGCTGATATTACTAAATCTGCTGGTACTTATTCTACTTCTGTTACCTTTACGGCAGTTACTAACTATGTACCTCATCCTATTACTAATGGTATGAGTATGACGGATATAGACGCTAATACTTGTTCAGATACCCCACTTGAAACTACTTATACTGTAGTAGATCCAAGAGACAATAAATCATATGCTGTAGCTAAGCTAAAAGATGGTAACTGCTGGATGCAAGATAACCTTGCTTTAGATATAGTTGCTTCCAAAAACAACATCACTTCATCAAATACTAATGCCTCAGATACTTATCTAAACTATCTTAAAGGTATAAGCACTGGCACTACTTCAGACCAATATCCTACTGCTGGAGTAGCCTATTGGACTAGTAGCTATAGCTACTCCGATCCTCTCATTGCCGTTAGTGGTAATTGTTCTGACACAAACTGCGTTAATGACCCATCTTCTGGTGAGTGGCGTAGTGACGCTGTAGCTCCCGTTACTTATGGTAATGGTAGCGGTAAAATTGGTGTCTACTATAACTTCTGTGCCGCCTCTGCTGGTTCATATTGTTGGGGTAATGGTACAAGTGGCACTGGTTCTCCCTCTTCAGACCCTAAGTCTGGTACCTCTTATGACATAGACGCTGATATCTGTCCGGCTGGCTGGCATATGCCTACTACAAACGGTGGTGAATATTCCGCCCTCACCAAGTATTATACTATCTACTCCTCTAACGACTACAGAAACGCCCTCTCTACGCCTCTCTCTGGCTTCTTCTACAATGGCTCGGCGTACAGTCAGGGGCTGTGGGGTCTCTTCTGGTCTTCTACCTGGAGAACTGCGAATGCCATGAAAGACCTCCACTTAAATGCCAGTATTGTAGAACCATACGAGGGTAATTATCGCACCGAGGGCCAGTCGTTGAGGTGTGTAATAAACGGATTGTAGCGAAGCTGAAGTTTCTCCTCTTATATAAATTACTTTTTCTTCTTTAATTTCCTCAATTCTTCTCTCGAAACTTTCAAATCTTCAAACGGATGCTCACCATCCGCGCGAAGAATCGTTTTTTCGTGTCCCTTACCTAGTACCAACACCAAATCACCTTTCTTGGCCATCTCAAACGCCTTGCGAATCGCTTTGCGTCGATCTAATTCCACAAACAAATCTTTCCCCATCTTCTTCCCAACTTTCTCTGCCCCCTCTATAAAACCGTCGGCAATTTTCTGCACATCCTCATCTCTTGAATCGTCTTCAGTTACAATCACAATGTCGCTTTCCCGACCCAAAATTTCACCCCGTTCTGGCCTTGTGGTCTCATCGCGTCTTCCAGCCCCACCATGCAGGGAAATAATTCGCTTCGCTGTGCCACGCACCGAATCAAACACTTTTTGAATCGCATCCGGCGTGTGCGCATAATCCACAATCACGGTAAAATTCTGTCCTTCATCTACCAAGTTCATGCGCCCCTCTACGTCTTTCAAATCATAAATTCCCTTCTCAATCTGCTTGTTAGTCAATCCCAAACGTTTTCCAGCACCCACCGCCGCCAGGGAATTATAGACATTAAATTCGCCTGGAATTTGTGTCTTGATTGATATATCACCACACGAATATTTTACGCCATTTGCTTCCAATTTCACCTTTTTAGCCTTCAAATCACCGTGCTTTATACCATACATGACATATTCATCTACATCTTCCGCAAAATATTTACCACTCGGATCATCCGCATTTATCACGCCATACTTTGCTTTCTTAAACAATTTGCGCTTAGCATCGCGGTAATTCTCCAAAGTCTTGTGGTAATCCAAATGCTCGTGCGTCAAATTCGTAAACACTGCTACCTCTATTGGTACTCCCAATGCACGAAATTGCACCAAGGCATGCGAAGTCAATTCTAGCACCAAATATTCCGCACCCGCCTCAGCGATTTTATTCATTCTCTGATTCAAAGTAAACGCATCTACTGTAGTCATATGCTGAATTTGCTTCTCCAGCTTATCAACCCCCCAAGCCACCGTGGTCATCAAGCCAGTTTTGTAACCAGCTTCATTTAACATGTTCCAAATCATAAAACAAGTTGTGGTCTTGCCGTTTGTCCCTGTCACACCAATCACTTTGAGTTTCTTTGCCGGCCAATGATACTTAGTCCCCGCTATCGCCGATTGGGCGAAATGATATGGTAATACTGCTTGATTGTAAAAAGGTAATTTCTCTAATAATTCTTTCATTTGTCTATTATATCACGTTTCATATTCCCGCTTCACCCAAGTCATTATCAGCCTCACAATCGCTGCGGTTTCTTTAGCGGTCAATTCTCGTCCCTTTGGTATCCCATACCATTTCATCAAACACCCCCTGCAACACGTCGCTGTCGCATGCTGTGCAATAAATACCGGGTGATTTTTCATCGGCGTCTGCCTGCCATCATTCGGAATCTCCGCCGGCTTCAAACGCTTATTAATAAAATCACGTGCATGCTCTTCAATCGCCTCCAAACCTTTATCATCAATATATTTCATCAGATACTTCGGCAATTTGAAACTCGCTCTAAATTTAGATTTTGCAAGCTCCTCCAGCAATACTTCTGGATTATCTGTGATTTTCAACATACTTTTATTATACTATTAGCACTCAGCACTTGCAAGTGCTAATATATTGTGCTACAATGGAGACAAAAGGAGAAATTTATGGCATTAAAACCTTTAACTAATCATGTTGTGGCCAAAAAAGAGGCCGCTCTTTCAAAGACTAAATCTGGTATTTTACTCGGCGAAGCCAAAGAACAACCCGCCTATGCCGTGGTTGAAGCTGTCGGTCCTGACGTTAAAACCATCAAAAAAGGCGACAAAATTATCTTCAAAGAATATTCCACCTCAGAAATTAAATTAGATGACACAAACTATATTATCGTCGAGGAAAAAGATATCCTCGCTACATTATAAAGGAGTAATTTATGGCAAAGAAAATTTTCTACAATGAAGAAGCTCGCGACAAAGTTTTGAGCGGTGCCAAACAGCTTTACGACGCCGTCAAAGTCACTTTTGGCCCCAAAGGCCAAAACGTCGTCATTGAAAAATCTTACGGCTCACCCACCATCACTCACGACGGTGTTACTGTTGCCGAAGCCGTTGATCTCGGCAGCACCGAAGACAATCTTGGCGAACAAATCGGCGCCCGCATCATCAAAGAAGCCGCCCAGAAACTTAATAAAGTAGCTGGTGATGGCACCACTACTGTCACTGTTCTTACCTACAATATCCTAAACGAAGCCAATAAGCTCATCGCCGCTGGCGTTAATCCTATGGAACTCCGCAAGGGAATTGAAACCGCCGGCGAACAAATCATCAAAGGTATCGAAAAATCCGCCGAACAAATCGCTGGCGATGACGCCAAGGTTGCCGAAGTTGCCACTATCTCTGCCGGTGACGCTGAAATTGGTAAATTAATCGCCGAAGTTATCAGTAAAATCGGCCCCGATGGCGTCGTCACTGTCGAACAAGGCCAAGGCCTCGAAATGGAACAGGAAATCGTCGAAGGCTTCAGCTACGATAAGGGTTATTCTTCTCCTTTCTTTGTCACTGACGTCAATCGCCAAGAGGCTATTTTCGACAAACCTCTCATCCTTGTCACCGACAACAAAATCAGCTCCGCCAATGAAATCGTCCCTCTCCTTGAAAAAGTTGCCCAGACTGGTAAAAAAGAGCTTGTTATCATTGCTGAAGAGGTTGAAGGCGAGGCTCTTTCCCTGCTTGTGCTCAACAAACTCAAAGGCGTCTTCAATACTTTAGTTCTCAAAGCTCCTGCCTTTGGTGATCGCCGCAAGGAAATCATGGAAGACATCGCCATCCTCACCGACGCTACCGTTGTTTCTGCTGACAAGGGCCTTAAATTAGAAGAGGTTGGCCTCGAAGTTCTTGGTTCCGCCAACAAAATCATCGCTACCAAAGATGAATCTACTATCATTAAAGGTGCTGGTGACAACAAAGCCGTCAAAGAACGCATCGCTCTTATCAAATCTCAAGCCGATATCGCCACCAGTGATTACGAACGCGAAGAATTTGAAAAACGCGCTGCCGCCCTTCTCGGCAAAGTTGCTGTCATCAAAGTTGGTGGTACCACCGAAACCGAAATCAACGAAAAGAAATTCCGCGTCGACGACGCCGTTGCTGCCACCAAAGCTGCTCTTGTCGACGGCGTAGTTGCCGGTGGTGGTGTCACTCTCGTTAATCTTGCTAATAAACTTAAGGGTAACGACCAGGGGACTATCATTGTCAAAAACGCCCTCAAAACTCCGTTTATTCATATCACCAAAAACGCTGGTCTCAACTCTCAGGCACTCCTAGCTGAAGTCGAAAAAGCCAAACCAGGTTTTGGTGTCAACGTTATGGCTCCCGAAGACGGTTTAGTCGACCTCAAAAAAGCCGGTGTCATTGATCCCGCCAAGGTCGCCAAAGAAGCGGTCGCTAATAGCATCAGCATCGCTGCTACCGCCATCACCATGGGCGCTCTCATCGTCGACATCCCCGAACCCGAAGCTCCCGCGGCTCCTGCCGGCGGCATGGGAAGTATGTACTAAAAAAATTGCCCCTAGGGGCAATTTTTTTATTTATCTAATAAGTCAACTAGCTTAAGTAGTGCTTCACCGCGTACGTTGTCATCACCAATCTGTGTTGCTACTTCGTAAGCGTCATTGGCAATATCTTTTTCGTCCAACGCTTCCATTATGTCACAGTAAACCTTAAATTTCTTTTCAGTGTCTACATTATTCATCTTGCCAAGTATTGGCATCAGATCGCGCAAAGCTTTTTCCTTAACACCACCTGGTTCTACTTCCATTTTTTCACTAAAATTTGTGGTTGGTTCTTCAACTGGTTTTTCTTCTTTTGGTTCTTCAGGAGCCTCGGGAGTTTGAGCTTCTGGTTCTCCCAATGGTTCAGGGGTTGATTCAGCAACCGGTTCTGGTGTAGGTTCGGGCTCACTAATTGGATCCGGCATCGAAAGATCTGGAATATCAGACGCTGCTACTTCGGGTGTCGCCTCAGGAGCTTCTGGTGCCGTCACAGGCATATCTACCGCACCACCCTGACCAGCATCTACGACAGGTTCTGCTGCTGGTGCATCCATTACTGGAGTTGCCGGCGCTTCTGGCGCTACTGGCGCTTCCGTTACTGGAGCCACTTGCAAATTCGGTGCATTTGGTAATGGTTCTACCACCGGCGGAGTCATTCCTGGGGCCTCCGATGCAATTGGATCAGTCGGCACATCCGCAGCTGGCGCTGGTTGAACCGCTTCACCCTCAGGTGTTACCGGCGTTTCATTCAACGCATTATTAGTAATATCATTTATTGCTTTTTGAAGCTCATCTTCGTTAGAATTCATAACCCACCTTCTTATTAAAATTACTTATGTTTATTATACATCACATTTTTTAAATGCGCAAGAGTTTTACAATTTTATCCACAAAATCTGGCTTAACCTCTTCCATTGGCAACCTCATACCAAACATATCTACAATCTTTTCGCCACTTTCTTGCGGGAAATATACTCTCACTCGTGGCGAAAAACGCTTTTTAGAAATCAAAACTATTGCATAATAATTGTCGTCTTTATCAATCCCAAACGCCCTAAAATCTTCAAATTTATATAATTTAGTTTCTTCTTTTAAACCGTCTTTATTCAAAACATAGTGTAGCTTACGCGGCGGACGTACCGAATAGATAATTAACGAAATTACACACACTACTATTAAAGCTGCAAAGGTCCACCAACCTCGCCATACTGCTAAAGCTACTATAGCCGCAGCTACCAATATCATAGCTACGTACCAACCAGTGTTTTTCTCGCGCTGAATATATTCGTGCGCTTCCCATTTTATATCATTAGCGTTTTCTGCCATAGCTTTATTATACCACAACTTTATGCTATAATGGCAAATACGGAGGGTTACCCAAGTGGCTGAAGGGGACGGTTTGCTAAATCGTTAGTCTGGGGAAACCTGGAGCGGGAGTTCGAATCTCCCACCCTCCGCCAGAATAAATAATTAAGAGTTTATCCTTGATTATTTATTCTGAAAGACAAGCAGAATGATTAATGAATACAGAGGAAATAAATATGGGGTTTACAACACACTTAAATTCTTTTAGTATAACTCTACGAGAAGGAGCAGAGGCGGCAAAAACAACAGCACCATCTACTAATCAATCAATCGCAAGTATAGATTATTCGTTGCTTACGCTTCAACTTATAGAATTCATCTTACCGGTCATTATGGCTATCGCTTTCAATAAGAGTGTTAAAAACAAAATTAAACAAAAAGAAAGTTTTAGTGGAGTGAAGTGGGGGCTCGCCAACGGAATTCTTGGCGGTGGCATTCTCTGGGTTATTATAGCTCACAGTTCAATTAATAAAGAAGTCGAGAAGATAAAAGACAAAAAATACAAAAAATACGTAGAATCACAAATGAAAGATTTCGTTAAAACTTACGGCATTTGTCTGGCAGTCTGGGTTGTAATTTTAATCATCATATTTACAACCACTAAATGAGTTTTCGTATTTTTCTATTTTTCGCATACCCCGCCCACTAAATCCTTCACCAACCCTCTCCCTTTCAAATAATGCTCCAACGAATCATATTTTCCATCATTATATTTACCCTCAGCTATTTCTGTTGCCGCTTTCACTCCTACATAACGATAATGCCAAGTTTCATATAATCCTGTCGAACCATTTTCGTCCACATTTATTGGCTCTAACATCGAACCACCCGCCCATTCTTCTGGGTAACGATCAATAAATCCATACCTATACGAATTCTCTTTCAACCACTGCCAATCCACGTGCTGCGCGTAATAATCTGTATCTAATTCGCTACCATATGTTGTGTCTATTAAATCGCACGTATAACCCAAGTGGTGATCTGATTTTCCCGTTTCCGCACATAATCTTCCACATTGTGTTCCTACTCTACGGAAACACGACATTGTTTGCATTTCATGGCCAGGATAAGCTTCTTTATAGGCGCTTAGCATTTCGTTCAAATGTTCTGCTGCTTCCTTATCTAACATTGGCGCTCCATTATAAGGGTGTGCTTCATTTATTCCATATAAATCCGTAATATTTATCAATTGCTCAGCTCGCCCCGCAATGAAATCATCGTCCACCGTAAAATTATAATTCACTACTGCTAATTTGCCGAAGTCCAATGTGCAATTTCCCGTATTACTCTTCGGCAAATCACTTATTAGTTCTTCTTCTAGCTCATCAACCTCTACCGCCTCCTCAACCTGCGCCTCTTCCACTATTTCGGCTTTTTCATTACTCCTTAAAATTATCGTTGTAATTATTGCCGACAAAATTACCACCCCGAGGATTATCCACTTTGCCTTAAGATCTCGCAGCTTTTTCTTTGTTAACACATTAAAATTATAACATTTTTAGAATTGCATTAAAATGTGCTATAATGATTCCAAGAGGTTTTATTATGAAAAAAATTACTAAATTCATTACAACTGCAACTACCGCTATTGCTACCACCTGCACTTTAGCTGCTGGCAAGGTTATGGCTTTTGGTGTCCGCGATGGTGCTGAGGCCGCCAAGGGCGACGACATGCCCCGCAACCTGATTGGTGCTGAGGGCGTCTTTACTAAAATTTCTAACACCATCCTTTATATTGTTGGTATCGTTTCAGTTATTATGCTTATTTGGGGCGGTGTCCGTTATATTCTTTCTGGCGGCGACAATAAAAAAGTCACCGACGCCAAAAACACTATCCTTTATGCTATCATTGGTTTAATTATCGCTATTCTTGCCTTCGCTATTGTCAACTTTGTTCTTAACGCTATCGGCGTCGAAAACAGCACCACCGAAGTTATCACTGGCGAATAATTGCATTCTACTCACTACAATCACTGCGCCAAAAACTTTTTGGGCACCACCCTTCTTCAACAGCTCCGCGCCCGCCATCATACTCGCACCAGTCGTCCAAATATCATCAAATAACAAATAGATCGCCTTATTTCTGACTTTACTCCTTAATTCAAAGGCTTTTTTAGCCTGCTTTTTCCTTTGTTCATTATCCGCCCCTACTTGTACCGTATTTTTTCTTCTTATCAAAATATTCTGCGTTTTCCATCCTCTTCTGCGCGCCAATTTTCGTGCAACCATTTTTGTATGATCAAACCCGCGTTCTCTAATGTGCTTTCTAATTGTTGGTAAAGGCACAACTATCACTTCACCTTCTAAATGGGGAATTACTGCATCCAAAATTTCCGCCAAATCACTACTTGCACTTCTTATGGATTGATATTTATATTCTTCTACCAACTCTCCAATAGCCGTATCACGCCATCCTACCATAAACAAACCGTCAAACTGTAATTCGCAAGTCTTACATTTTCCTTTGCTCGGCACGTGACAAGCCGGACAATAATTAGTACAACTCTTAATGATGTCATTTTTACAACACTCGCAAAATGGCCTCCCCAGGCGCCCACAACCCCTACAGAAGTGGGGACAAAGTAGGTCTAACAAACTAGCACTCGTTGTATTTTTTACAATAAAATCGCTCATTTCTCTTGATTTTACTATGAAATGCCTTTATAATAAAGCATAACAAGAGTTAAAAGTGGAGGAAATATAATCATGGCTCGTAAAGATACTGACGACATGCTAATGGAGGATGAATTAGCTGCCGCTTTCTTAGACGACGAAAATACTACTATTATTGACAAAGAGGCCGAAACCAATATCGAAGTGGCTCCCGAAGAAGAAGTTCCTGCCGAAGCAGAACCAACTTCCGAGGAGTGGGAAGAGACCACTGATGATTTTCCTGGCCAATTAGCTGTTGATGTTTATGAGACTGCCGACAAATTAGTCGTCAAAGCTCGTACCGCTGGTATCAACAAATCCGATCTCAACGTTACTATCGCCGACAACATCCTCACCATTTCTGGCGTATTAAGTGGCGGCGAAGACGATCGCACCACACGTTGGCACATTCAAGAGTGTTATTGGGGTGAATTCTCTCGTACTATCGCTCTTCCAGTCCAGGTTCGCGAAGATGAAGGCAGTGTCAAAGCTGAGCTCAAAGATGGTGTCCTCACTATCACCTTTGAGAAAGAACGCGTCGAACCGGCCCTCAAAATCAAGGTTCAATAACATTCGACCTTCAAAATACCGCCTTCCTCGCGGGGCGGTATTTTTTTATAAATCAACTAATTCAATTAATACTATCTATCATCTCAATATAACTAGTTTTCTTTTTATTCAAACCATCAGATTTAAACACGTCTTGCAATACAAAATTCACAATTGCAAAAGCCAAAAGTGCAATCACCAAACCTATCACGCTATAGATAATTGTATCTCTGGCTTTTTTAGTCTTAGTAGCATCACCTCGCGAGGTTGTAAATTCAATACCAGCAATAATAATCATAATTACAGCTATTACCGCCACAATGCCCAAAACTACGTTGATAGCAACTTTCACTGTAGACCAAATATCTTCTTTGCTTTCGCTAGCCCCTATATTACATTCTGAATAACTCTTAACTGCCTCACCTTCACGAATCGTTCCGTTAGGGCACTTCAAAGCGCCAACACTAGGCGCCAATAACCCCACTCCAAAAACCATCATTACAAACGCTAATAAAATCTTTTTCATCTTTACATTACTTCTTTTCATACTATTATAATACCACAAAAAGCCCCACAAATAAATTTTATGGGGCTTAAAATTTTCTCTATTACAAACTCTGGCCACTAAATACGTTGACTAACACGAAGTTCACGATTGCAAAAGCCAATAGTGCAATTACTAAACCAATCACGCCATAAAGAATTGTATCTTTAGCTTTCTTGACTTTTGTAGCCTCACCCTGGGAAGTAGTATAATTAAGGCCACCGATAATAATCATAATCACTGCTGCCAACGCAATCAAACCTAATACAACATTAATACCGACTTTCACAATTCCTAAAACATCTGTCTCTTGTTGTGAACCACCAGACTTGCCTAAATACTCAGTACCTTTTTTGGCTCCATCTTTTTCGCTGGCGGCAATTGTAGTCAAACTATCTGTTGCGTAAACCGGCGAGAGCATTGCTACGCCACCCAAACCTAATACTGTCATTACGGCTATCATTGCGCTCAGTATTAATTTTTTCATAATTTAATAACTCCTTTTTCTTATTTACATTTTTAATATATCATACTTATATTTAAAAATCAACATTCAGTCTCAACCATCACCAAATAATGAAACATTCACAAAATTCACAATTGCAAAAGCCAAGATTGCCAATACCAATCCAATTACACTGTAGAGAATTGTATCTTTGGCTTTCTTCGCTTTGCCAGCATCTCCAGCGCTCGTTGTATAATTTATACCACCAATAATTATCATTATCACCGCTACTACTGCAGCTACGCCAATTGCTACCTCAATCATACCTTGAAAATACGAAAACGCGTCACTGCTTCCGCCATTACATCCAGCCGCTTCTTTCGCTTCATCAGACAATCCTTTACCTTTACATGCTGGATCTGTATAAGCTATTATTTCTAAAATTTTTCCTCTCATATTCTAACTCGCTTTTACATTCCCTGACACGAATAATATGATTGCTTCTGCTGTTATCACGATTATCAAACCTATAACCGCATAAATAATGCCATTCCTTGCCTTCTTTACTTTTTCTGGATTACCGTTTGAGGTTGACATTTGAATAGCATTTATTACAATAAATGCCACTGCTACCAAACCTGCTGCCGCAATTGCCACCTGAAAAATCGAAGCAATTGCACTGGCTTCACTCCATTTATTGGGGTTATTATAATCAGGAAGATTTTTAAGCCCTGGCAAATCTCCTAAAATTTTAATAATTTCCATCTTATACTCCTAATATCACTAAAATCGTTCTAATAATCACATTCGCTAATATCGCAATAATCAGCCCTATTATTGCTGCTTTTATCGTCTTCATCCCACTCGCGGTCTTGTTTGGGTCGCCATTTGACATGATATACAAATATCCACCATACATCAAGAATCCTACTGCCAAGAACCCTACCGCCATAAACAAATCCACCAAAATATTTGCCACAATCGTCCATACAAATTTAGCAATTGAATTGCCGCTTGTATCACCGGTCGGGGCTTGAATCACACCACTACCGTCAGTCAATCCTTCATACCAAGGTCTAAACCCCAAGAAATTACTGGCATATACCGGCACCGAGCTAAACGCTAACCACGCTACCATCACGATACCGACGAAAACTAGTATTTTCTGCTTCATATGCTATAATAATAACATCATTTTTTCTAAAATGCCAGCATAATTATCATTATGCTAAAATCATCAAAAATTTACTGAGGTGAAATATGTCATAACTGTTGACTATTTTGCTTATGTGTGCTATAATTAGGGCGTAAGCTCTAAGGAGTTATTATAGAGATGATAAAGCGACAAACTAGAATGCCGAAGTTATTCCTAGCGCTGCTTGGGTTGTTTTTTGGCTCTCTAGTATTGTTTTCTTCTACCCCTGTTACAGCAATTCCAGAAACTACCACTAATTCCGCTGAAACTTCAGAAACCGTCGAAGCCACCGAAAATACTAACACAAATACCACAGAAAACTCAGATACAACCACCAAAGATTCCGCTAACAACTCTAACTCAGTCAATTGTTATGATCAAGCTGGAGCCATCAGTTGGATTGTTTGTCCTACAATTAAAGTTATTTCAAAAGCCGTTGATACTATTTACAATATCATTGAAGAATTTCTTATTGTTAAACCTATTTCTACTGATACCAGTTCTCCTGTATATCAAGTTTGGGAATACGCCCGTAGCGTCACTAATATCGTTTTCATTATTTTCATCTTGATTATTGTTTATTCACAAATTACCGGTCTTGGCATCAGTAATTACGGCATTAAAAAGACCTTGCCCAAAATTATTATCGCCGCTATTCTTGTTAATCTCAGTTACATCCTTTGTTCACTCGCAGTCGATATTAGCAATATCATTGGTAGCAGCCTAGTTGGGCTCTTTGATAATATTACCGAAACCGCCATCGGCAACAACGGCACCGGTGAAATTTCTCATTTATCTTGGGGTGAAATTGCCGGTGTAGTCCTCACTGGCACCGGCGTTTTAGGCGCCGGCCTACTTACTATTTCTTTAGCTGGTGGTATCGTTGGCCTACTCTGGCTACTTATTCCAGTCGTCATCGGGGCAATCATCTCTATCATTATCGCTCTTATTATGATTTCTCTTCGTCAAGCTCTCATAGTTATTCTTGTCATGATTGCTCCACTCGCCTTTGTAGCCTATCTCTTACCCAACACCAGCAAGCTATTTGATCGTTGGCGCAAACTCTTCGTTACCATGCTCGTTTTTTATCCTATGTTTAGCTTTCTTTTTGGTGCTTCCAGTTTAGTTGGATGGATTCTCATCGCCTCGGCTCAAAACGCTTTTTGGATTATTATCGGTATGGCTGTTCAAATCATTCCACTCTGTCTTGCTTTACCATTGATGAAAACCTCTGGCACATTCCTTGATCGTGCCAGTAATATTGCTAATCGCGCCGGTGGTGGAATCCATGGTGGTGTTCGCAGCCTCGCCGCTCAGCGACAAGCCACTGCTCGTGCTCGTCATACCGCCAAAGGTCTCCAAAATCCACTAGCATTTCGTAATCCTATCCAACGTGGTGCCGATGGTAGACGTCGTTTCGTTCGCCCAGTTACCGGTCGATCTCTAGCTGGTGCTATGGCTAATTATCGTGCTAAAAATGCCGAACGACTCAAACAATATGAAGATCTCGCTAATATGCGCCTCAAACAACAACTCGAAGCTCAATCTATGGGTAAGCAAATTACCGGCTTTGATAAAACTACTGGTAAAGCCATCTATGCCAAAGATCCTCAAACCGGTGAAGATTTAGTAAAATCCAACCGTTATATGCGTGAAAATCTACTTAACCGCGCTGCCGCTTTTGATGCTGCAAACACTCATCAAGCTGCTGAAAACGCCATCGGTTCTATGGGTACTTACCTCACTCAACACAATATTACTGACGTAAATCTACGTTCAATTGCTAATCAACAAGCTCAAAATTATCTTGAAAGTGAAACACTCAAATCTGCCGCTCGTCGCAATGACCTTAGTGATAAACGTTATTATTTTAGTGAATTGCAAAAGGCTGCTGAACGCCATAGCGACGGTAGCCTCAAAAACCCCGACGCCTATCGCCGCTTCATCGAAGCTGGTGCTGGTGCTGATGCTTTTGTTGATTCTAGCCTTACTGGTCAAGCTCGTGTTGACGCCGAAAAAGCTCGCTTTGATGCCACCACTTCAGTAGTTGCCGATGCTTACGACATGATTGAAAAAGAACGTGCCATCAATACCGCTAAATACACTACTTATCTCGACAAGCAAGTTAGCTTTGAAGTTGATAAAGTTTATGATCAAATGCTTGCTAGTAAAAATATTGAAGGTATCGTCGCTGCTCAAAATATTACCGCCAAGCGTGGTGATTATGACAAAATCGAGAAGAAACTTGGTGAATATATAGATAAAGAAGGTTATCTCGAACTTAACACTGACTTCGCTAACGTACTCGCTCTCAACCTCTTGGGCATGAAAGATGCCGCACCTAGTCTTGGTCGTCTCGGCAAGCATATTAACGTCGAAACCTGGAAATATACCAACGGTGAACGTGATACCAATTATGTTACTATGAAAGAATATTTCACTGGTCGCGATGCTAATGGTGATCCTACTAAATTTAACGTCCAAGGCCTCCTCCAGGGTACTAGCCTTAAAGATATTGATCGTACCTTCTATGGCGGTTTAGAGCACGATATTGATAAATATCTTGTCGCTGAAAACTTCGGTGGTAACGCCACTGAAGCCAACGATGCTCGCAAACTTCTCTTCCGCAATATGACCCCTAGTATTATCGGTGCTTTAGAAGGCTTCTCTTCTGGTAGTGAACAAATGGTTAATACGGCCGGCTTTATTACTGGCGCCAAATATGACACTAAAACTGACACCTGGAGTATTCCGGTTAATAAACTTACCAGTGAAAAAATCAATGAACATTATGATCGTACCAAAACTTATCTTGGTATGCTTACTACTAAGAATGTTATCAATATGAAAACTGACGCTTTTAACGCCGTTATTGCTCAACTACAGCATCAACACGGTGGCGATAAAGCCGCTGCTATTGCTGAATTTCGTCAAATTCTTGCCGATAAAGGTATCGTCGCAGACCTCGAACAAATTAAGCGCAAAAATCTCAGCGCCATCAGTGGTATGCGTCCGGGTATTCGCCGTGCACTTGGCGTTTAATAACCATAAATATTATGCTATAATGTATAATGTATGGCACAATATAAAGTACCTCAAGACGTCGAAGCCGACGATAAACTCATCGGGCCTTTTTCCTTCCGTCAATTTATCTATCTCCTAATCGCTGGTTTTTGTGCCGCTATCGCTATTGGGCTTTTTCAAATTTTTCCTTTACTCGTAGTTGTTCCTCTGCCAATCATTTTTTTCTTTGCTATCTTAGCTCTTCCTCTTAAAAAAGACCAACCTATGGAGACTTATCTTGCCGCTCTCGTTTCTTTTTATCTTAAACCTCGCAAACGCTTTTGGATACCCGGACAACGCGAATCTACCATCACTATTACCGCCCCTAAAACTGTCGAAAAGCCCCGTGTTCGTGAT
This sequence comes from Candidatus Saccharimonadota bacterium, assembly GCA_017514665.1. Taxonomy (GTDB): domain Bacteria; phylum Patescibacteriota; class Saccharimonadia; order Saccharimonadales; family Saccharimonadaceae; genus Nanosyncoccus. The sequence goes on from JAFWIX010000001.1 coordinate 117,130, forward strand.
ATCTCAGAAGAAGAAGCCAGTCACCGCTTATCTTTCTTAGCTGATATCGTTGATACTGAGGGTGAATCTATCAAAAACACCACATCTATGCGTGATGATTATGCCGCCGAAGCTAATAACGCTCCTGATATTTTTGATGATGCTAATATTAATAATATCGATCATATGATTGATCAAGAACAAGTTGCTCATAAAAACGAAGTCTTAAATCAAATGCGCACCGCTATTCGAGAAATTAATAAAGAAAAGGATTTAAACCCACCCCAAATTCAAAAACACGACGAAAAACCAGAGGAAAAACCAATAGAAAAGCCAATAAAAGAACCTCAAAATATTCAAGAATCCAAGTCTGAAGTTAACACTAAAAAAGATGTTGTAATTAAACCTGATCCTAAATTACAAAAAACCACTAGCACAAAACCACCTAAACCTAGTATAATAGAACTAGCTAATAATCCCGACTATTCAATCGAGACTATTCAAAAAGAAGCTAATCGTATTAAACAAAAGGATGAAGTTTATATTTCTTTGAGGTAATTATGGATAATACTACACCACAGAATCAACCAATACCACCCACCGAACAGCCAGTACAGCAACCTGCACAGGCCTATCAACAAATGCCTCAACAACCCACACAACAACCCACACAACAAATGATACAACAGCAACCAGCGCCAGGACAACCATCCGCCCCTAATCAACAGCAGATTCCATCCACTCACGCTACTACTGATTCACCCGTAGCCACTCAATCTACTCTGCTTATTTCTGAACTTAGAGATAGTTTAGTTATTATGAAAGATGGTTCTTTCCGTGCTGTTATCGCTTGCAAATCTATTAATTTCGATTTAATGTCAGCCGCCGAACGTGAAGGCGTCGAATATTCCTATCAAAATTTTCTTAATTCACTTACTTTTACTATCCAAATCCTTGTTCGTTCCCAGCGTGTCGATATTGGCCCTTATCTAGAACGTCTTTCCGATATTCGTCGCAATAATGATAATATGCTTCTCGGGGTTTTGATGGATGATTATATTAACTTTATCGACATTCTTTCTCAAGAAGCTAATATTATGGATAAGTCCTTTTTTATCGTTATTCCTTATTATACTTCCCCGGAAGCTGAAAAAGCTCTCGAAGAAAGTAAAAATTTCTTTAAAACTTTCGGTAAAACCAAAGCTCCCGAAGTTACCCGTATTAATCGTGACACTTACGAAAAAGCTATCACCGAAATTAATAACCGTGTTGAATCTGTTATCTCTGGCCTTTTTCAAATTGGTATTCAATCCGTCCGTCTCAACACTAAAGAATTAGGTGAGCTTTACTATAACTTCAATAATCCAGATACTGCTGTCCGTGAACCGCTCGGTGATTTCAAAAAAATCGCCACCACCTACGTAAAGAAAGGAGTTCAAAATGGCTAAAAAACAACCTCAGCCTACTGCCGCCCAAATTGCCGCTAGTGCCGAAGCTCAAGAAGAAGCTGAAATCCAGCGCGCCTTCGAGCAGGGCATTACCACTCTTCGCGACATGATTTCTCCTTCCTCTATTGAAATTCATTCTAGTTATTTCCGTCTCGGTACTAAATATGGTCGCACTATTTACGTTTACGGTTATCCACGCGAACTTTTTACTGGTTGGCTTTCTTCTATTATTAATATTGATGAAGTCCTTGATCTCTCTATGTATATTTATCCAGTTGATACTGGTGTAGTTATGAAAAATCTCCGCAAAAAAGTTACTCAACTTGAAGCTTCTTATAGTATTAACTCTGAAAAAGGTAGAGTACGTGATCCTGAACTCGAAGCTGCTATTACTGACGCCGAGGAACTCCGTGATCAACTCCAAGTCGGTGCTGAAAAATTCTTCCGTTTTGGTCTTTATATTACCCTTTGGGCTAGTTCATTAGAAGAGCTTGAATTTGTTCAACATAAAATTGAAACTATTTTTGGCCAACAAATGGTCTTCTCTAAAGTTGCTAGTTCACAACAAGAACAGGGAATGAATAGTACTATGCCTCAATGTACCGACCAGCTTCAGATTCGCCGTAATATGAATACTGGTGCTATTTCTACTAGCTTTCCTTTCACTTCTGCTGATCTTACTCAAGAAAAAGGTATCCTTTATGGTATTAATATGCACAATAATGGTTTAGTAATCTTTGATCGTTTCACTCTCGAAAATGCTAATATGGTGGTCTTTGCTAAATCTGGTGCTGGTAAATCGTTCGCCGTTAAACTTGAAGCTATTCGCTCTATGATGATTGGTTCTGAAATTATTATTATCGATCCCGAAAACGAATATCAAAAACTCTGTGATGCCGTCGGTGGTTCCTATATTCGTCTCTCGCTCAACTCGGACGTTCGTATTAATCCTTTTGATCTACCTAAAGTAATTGATTCTGAAGATGCTAACGACGCCTTGCGTGCTAATCTAGTTACTTTACATGGCCTCTTCCGTTTAATGATGGGTGGTGCCGCCACTTCTGGCGCTGGTGTGGTAATTCCTGCACTTTCTGCCAACGAAGAAGCCGATCTTGATCAAGCTCTTATCGATACTTACGCTCGTGCCGGTATCACTTCTGATCCTCTCACTCATCAATCACCACCTCCTACCATCAAAGAACTTTATGATACTTTAGCTCATATGGAAGGCTCTGGTCCAGAACTCGCTCAACGTCTCCGTAAATATACCACTGGTACTTTTGCTGGCATCTTTTCCCAACAATCTAACGTTGATATTAATAATCAAATGGTTGTTTTTAATATACGCGATCTCGAAGACGAACTCCGTCCAGTTGCTATGTATATAATCCTTAGCCATATTTGGAATGTTGTCCGCGCCGAGCAAAAGAAACGCCTTCTAATTGTAGATGAGGCATGGCAATTAATGCAATTTGAAGATTCTGCCAACTTCCTTTTCTCGCTCGCTAAACGCGCCCGTAAATATTATCTTGGTCTTACTACTATCACTCAGGATGTTGAAGATTTCATGTCTACTAAAATGGGCCGCGCTATCGTGAATAACTCTTCTATGCAGTTACTTCTCAAGCAGTCTTCCTCGGCGGTTGATGTCCTTTCTGATGTATTTAAACTCACCGATGAAGAGCGCAAACGTCTCAATAACTTCCCAGTCGGTCAAGGCCTCTTCTTTGCTGGTAGTAATCATGTTCATATTCAAGTTATTGCTTCTGAAACTGAAGAATCTCTCATCACTACTAATCCAGCAGCTGCTACTAATGAAACCAATAATCGACCACAAACTCCACTTAATTCAAATTCTTAGTTACACTTGTTAATATTACTTGATGATTTTGAAAATTTTTCACTAAATATTTTTGACGTTTTTTATCTAATTCCGAAAATACATCATCAAGTAATACTAATGGTTTCTTACCAGTATTTTCTTGTAATTTCTTTGCTTCAATAAATTTTAATGCCAATATTACCGAGCGATTTTCACCTCTACTCGCCGAACCATCCGCATCCCTACCATTAAACATAAATTTATAATTATCTTTATGTATACCAAAACTAGTGTGTTGTAATATCTTATCGCGTTCAAAATCCGCTTCTAATCGTCTTAAATATTGAGATTCGTCTATTAAAATCTCATCTATTTCACCAAAATTTAAATATTCTATCCATACCTTATCTTTATTTTCTGCTATCGAATGATAATAATCAGTTAATTCATTATTTATCTCATTTATCAAACCTCGTCGTTTCTCTACAATTTCGCAACCTAGTTTAGCTAGTAAAACATTCCATGAAAATAATATATCCTTTGTTGTAAAATCACTTTTTAAGGCCTCATTTCGCTGTTTCAGCGCTTTTTTATACTTATTAAGATTAGATGTATATTTTTCATCAAAACCGCTCATAAAACGGTCAAAATACTCCCGTTTTTTAGTTGGACTCGCACTAATTAAATTTAAATCACTCGGTTCAAATAATATCACCGGGTATCGATTTTTCCTTGGTAATCTAGCAAATTTCTTATCTTCCACTAAAAATTGTTTTTTGGCACCATTATATACTACTATTACTCGCTCACCGTTATTATATTCTATCTCTATCCGATAAAACTCTTCACCTCTTTTCAAAATTTCCGCATCTATTGCCCGAAAACTTTTGCCTCTAGTGGCTTCATAAATTGCTTCCAATACTGAAGTTTTACCAGAACCATTTTCACCTAAAATTTGCGATGTCATCTCGGTACATTCTAATTTATACTCTGAATGACAACGAAAATTTACTAGTTTTACATTCTTAATTATCATTTCATATTTAATGGCATAATTATATGCGTATAGTCACCCTTATCTGAAGCATTTTTTACCACCACTGGATCTAATTTATTTGAAAAACTCAGTTTTACTTTTTTATCTTTTAAAATATTTAATACATCAAGTAAATACTTTGAATTTAACACTACTTTTACATCCATATCTATCTTAGTTTCAATCTCTGAAGTATTCTCGCCATATTCATTTACTACTGAAGCTATCGAAAAAAGTTGTTTTTCTTTATTAGTTTCTAAAATTACTGAACCACCCACTTCTCTTGCAAATAATGCTGCTAATTTTGTTACTCTTATTAATTCTTCACATTCTAATTCTACTGTTATATCTGATTTCTTTGGTATTAATTGACGGTAATCAGGGAATGATCCATCAATTAATTTTGAAGTTATCTCAATTTCGTCCAATCTAAATCTCACCTGAGACTCATCAAATAAAATCTCAATCTCTTCAGTTTCATCATTTATAGAACGTAAGACCTCCTGCAGCGATCCAGCTGGCACAATTGCTTCTACTTCACTTTTTATTTTACTAATAAATTTACGTTCTGCTAATCTATAACCATCTGTTGCTGCTAAATATAAATCTCCGTCATTTGTATTAAAATATACACCAGTTAAGGCTGGTCTAGTTAAATCATTCGAACTCGCAAAAACTATACCCTCTAGTCCTTCTTTAAAATCATCTATATTCATCTTAAAGGTTACCGCTTTTTTCTCATCAATCTCTGGTAATTCTGGATAATCATCTGCTGACGTACCATTAATAATTGAAGTATACTTACCTGATTTAATATTTACTTTATCGCCGTCAGTTTTAATTTCTACCATTTCACCCTTAGGCAAATTACTTACAAAATCCGCTAATAATCTTGCAGGAATCGTTACTTCGCCATCTTCTGATTTACTAGCTGGTACAAAATCCACTATCGCTACATCTAAATTAGTTGCAGTTAATGAAACTTTCTTTTTTTCAACTTTTATTAATATATTATTTAAAATTGGAAGTGTCGATCTACCAGCTGCTACTCGACTTACAATATTTAAAGCTTTATTAATTTTATCTTGTGTGACTTCGATTTTCATACACACCTCCTAACTTTATTATAATCCCTTTTTAATAAATAATTCATTATAGTAATAATAAACCCTGTGGAAATTGTGTATAACTTACTAAAATAACAGAGGTATTTTTCTTGTGTAAAACCTAGTGTAAAACCATTATTAAGGTGTGTAAAATCACTATTTTTTTCACAATTTAAAATTATTTTTATAAAATTCCACATTTTTTTATAACTTTTTTCGCAATTTTCGCACAGACTTACACACAGATTTCTCCACATTTTATCCACAAATTTATTCATAAAGCCCCTCCCGAATTCCTGCAATTTGTTCTCTGAGACTAAAATTTAATTTTAGATCATTTTTAATTTTTTTAATTCCATGCATTACCGTAGTATGATCTTTTACTCCCACCTCGCGTGCAATTTTTGGTGTACTCATCTCTAATTCTTCCGACAATAGATACATTGCTACTTGTCTAGCATTCTTAATATGCGACACACGGCTCTTACTACACATCTCTTTTACTGTTAAATCGTAATATTTAGCAGTTTTTTCGATAATCTTTTTTGGTGATAAAGCCTGCATATGTGGTGCTTTAATTGTATTTATATAACCGTCATTAATCACCTCGAGCGGTGTAATATTCTTTAAATCCGCAATTGCTAATAAATGATTTAATTCACTCTCAAGATCACGAATATTAGTCCTAACATTATCCGCTAAATATTCTATTGCTTCATCTTCTATATCTACCCCCATAAATTCTGCCTTTGATTTCAGAATTGCACACTTATCCTCAAAACTCGGCATCTGTAAATCAATCGCATTACCCCAAGTTAATCTCGAAGCTAATCTTTCGTCTACGGTTTTAATTTGACTCGGTAAACGGTCGCTAGTTACGATAATCTGTTTATTTAATTGATATAAGTCATTAAAAATATGAAAAAATTCTTCCTGACTTCTATCTTTACCCACAATAAATTGAAAATCATCTACAATTAATACATCTAATTTACGGAACTTTTTCGTAAATTCTTCACTAGTTTTATTTTGAATAGAGTTAATAAAATCTGAATAAAAGTGACTAATTGGTATATATAATACTTTAAAATTTGGATTACGCTCTAGAATCGCATTACCAATCGCCTGTACCAGATGAGTTTTGCCAAGACCTGGTCCACTATATAAGAAAAATGGATTAGCTTTTACACCAGGGTTTTCTACTACGCTCTTTGCTACGCTCACTGCTAAATCATTATTTGAGCCAATCACAAAATTATCTAGAGTGTAACGTGGATTGAGTCCGGTTTGAAAAGTAGTCGGTTTTTTTAATAAACTAACCTTTTTCTTTTTTATAGTTGGTAACTCACCAGTTACTTCACGCGACTTAGGTTTAGTTTTTGCTTTAGTATGAACGATATATTTTACTTCTTTAAAATCCACCCCATTGTTTTTAAGGGCGGTTTTTACATGATCATTATATTTTACTTCTAACTGTTTTACTTTTAAAACATTTGGTACACCCACAATCACCACACCATCATCGACTGAGATTAGGGTTACTCCGGTAAACCAAGTTGAAAAAGCTGCGTGCGGAATCTTTTGCTCTACCTCGGCAAGCACATTCTTCCACACATCAAACATTTAACCTCCTGACTTCACAACTTTAACTTTAAAACTAATTCTATTATAACAGATTTTCTTAGTTTTCCACAGATTTTACCATCGAATTTTTATTTTATAATAGTTAACACTCTAAATAGGGGTTATTTTTTCCACAAACACCATTAGTAATCAGGATTTTATGTGGAAAACTTCTTGAAAATAGTGGAAATCTACGCTATACTATAAACAATATTTGTCAATTTAAAAAATTTATATAGGAATTATTTATGCCAAAACGTACTTATCAACCACACACTCGTCAGCGTAAACGCGAACATGGTTTCATGAAACGCAATAGTTCTACTGCTGGTAAAAAAGTCCTCAAACGTCGCCGCATTAAGGGTCGCGCTCGCCTTAGCGCCTAAAAGGGAATTATGATCGCCAAAAAATACCGTTTCCATTCTCGTGGAGGTATTAAGTATACCTACAAAAACGGTACGACTATTCGTGGTACACAAATTTCCCTAGTTTTTGCTACTAATTCCCGTAACCACCAGAGATTTGGTGTAGTCGTCTCTAAAAAAATTTTAAAAAGTGCTGTCGATCGCAACCGAATTCGTCGCCGTGTTTATGAGGCGATTCGGCTAGAATTACCTAATTTTTCAAAAAATCTAGACTGTTTATTTATTATTAATAATAAAAACGTCCTAAATTTACCATTTTCTAAACTCCAAGGTCTGATTACTGAGCTTTTGAGTAAAACCTAGTTTCGTGATATAATATACAAAGTATGTTTGAATTTATTGATATGATTATAGTTCGCCCAATCGCGAACATCCTCTTCGTCATCTATAATTTTGTTGGCGATTTTGGTTTAGCAATCATTCTTTTTACTCTCATCGTTCGTCTCTGTATGTGGCCACTCATGAAGCGTCAATTTCATCAAACCAAGCTCATGCGTAGCTTACAACCAGAACTTGCTAAAATTAAGAAAAATTGTAAAGGGAATCGTCAAATGGAGTCTATTCAGACTATGGATCTCTATAAACGCCACAACGTCAAACCATTTCGCTCTATCTTAACTCTTTTGATTCAGCTTCCTATCTTTATCGCTATTTATACTGCCATCCGTGTTATGGTGATGCCTACTCCTACTGATAATTTAGAGATTCGTGCCTATTCTTTTGCGCAGACTTCTAATACAGCTGACGTCATTAATAAACAACAAGCTTATCTTGCTGATACCGTCAATGGTACTTATGATTTTCATCCCCAATTGTTTGGCTTAGTTGATTTAGATGTTCGTGCTACTGATATTTTATCAGATAGAGTCTCTGTTAGTGCATTTATTATTCTGATTTTTGCGCTTTCAGCAGCTGGGGTACAGACGCTTGTTATGCGTCAACAAATGCCATCAAGCAAAGACAAAAAGAAGAAAACTATTCGCCAGATGATGAAAGAAGCCGCTGAAGGTAAAGAACCAGATCAATCCGAACTTAATTCGGTTATGACTGGACAAATGACCAAAATTATGCCTATCATGATGCTATTTATTATGATTCCTTTACCGGGTGCCCTAGTGTTTTACTTCCTCTTAATTAACATTATCAATGCTTTTCAACAAAAGTTTATCTTCAAAAAAGACGAGACCGAACTCGAGGCTATCGCCGGAGAAAAAACTGCGACTAAAGTCAAAAATATCAAAGAGGCTGAAGTCATCGAAAACAAAAAAACAGGCACAAAAATCACCCGTATTTCTGCTAAAGATAATAAGAAAAGGAGAAAATAATTATGGATAAAGACGAATCAATTCGTTTTGCAACTAAATTTCTCGAAGATTTACTTTCATTCTTCGGCATTAATGTTGCAGTATATTCAACCATAGATGATGAAGTTATCCAACTTTCGGTACCTTCCACATCTATGAACTCACTACTTATTGGCAAAAATGCAGACAATTTACGGGCCTTACAATATATTGTTTCTACTGCCCTTACTGCTAAATCTGCCGAAATTACTCGTGTTAGCGTTGATATTGCTGATTATAAACGTCAACGTGCCGATCGTATCGCTGAACGTGCCGAAGAATGGATTAACAAAGTTAGAAATACTGGTGAACCTATGACTCTTGATCTTAATCCCGCTGATCGTCGCATTGTACATAAAGTAGCGACCGATTATTCCGATATCTCCACTCATTCTGAAGGTGAAGGCAAAGAACGTAAAATAATTATTTCCAAAATAGCTTAATCGCTGTTTCCTAGTATTATTACAAAATCAAATCCATCCGCTTGTACGGCTTCTGGTAATTGGTCGGCTGTCTGTACTTGTACTCCGTATCGCTGCGCTAAGGTGCTCTTAGTACCGCTCTTTTTGTCATTTAATGCGTACACCATTACTTCACTATATGTATGGTCTGCATTCCCGGCATACCCTACTTTATAACCATCATCCTCTAATTTACCCTTTTCTTCTTCTGCTACACCAGGTTTACTTGAACCATTCAAAACCATAATATTTGCCCCCTCGCGTACCGCAACGTCGTTACTAAACATTTGTTTAATATATTCTTGTATGTCTCTATAATTATTTATACCAGCCGAGGGAACTATATAGGAAACGCCGTCAATCGTCACCGTAGATACATAATTTATACCGTTTTCTGGATCGGATAAGGGCACTTGACGAATTGTATTAAAATCAATTTCATTTAATAGATTAGCCACCGTTTTAATTTCGTCAGCATTAAAATCAGTTCTTAAATTATCACCTAAAGTGTTTACTAGGTTAATTGTTTCTCCTACACCTAATCCTTTGTCTTTGATTTTTTGCGCAATCGCCGTTAGAATTTTTTGTTGACTATTACCTCGTGTAAAATCACCACCAGCTGTGCCGTGTCTTGCTCTCGCTAAGCCCAACGCTTGTTCTCCATTTAACTCTACTATTTCACCAGCAGAGATATAAGTTTTCGTCCAAGAATCATTAATATCTTCATCTAAAGTGATCGTAATACCACCGATAGCATCTACTACTTGTATTAATGCTCCCCAATCTACGTGAGCATAATATTGAATATCAATATCTAAAATTTCTTCCACTGTTTTTTGTAAAGCCTCAGCACCAGCTTTTTCATCGTCGCCGTTTTGATTGTTACACCAGTAGACCTCGTTGATTTTTCCTGCCGAACAAGCATCAGCTACTTTCAAATCACGTGGTAGATTTACCATTGCCACATCTTTAGTTTCTTGATTCAGACTAATCACCATGATAGAGTCGGTTAATTGAGCACCATCATGTATTCCACCCCCTTCTTCACCTTCCATATTATAACCACTAGTACCAAATGCTAAGATATTAGTGCGACCATTCTTGTCAGTTTTTAGTGGTACGTCGCTCCAAATCATACCAATCGCATCAAACACGTTTGAATTTCCACCAGTCAGCTTAGAAATAATTGCATTACCCCAGATTAAAAACACCAATAATAATGCCGCTAGCACCGACGCAATAATTGTTAAAACCTTACGTTTTTTTGACCACTTTTTACGAGGTTTTTTATTATGTTTACTGGATTTTTTAATATCATCTTCGGTAAAGTCAAAATCAAACGCCTCTACTGGCTTCAAAAAATCATCTGCTGCCGCCTTTCGTTTTTTGACGTTATTTTTTGCCATTTTTTCTACTGCTTCAGCATCAATTTTTCTTGCTTGAGTTGGTACGGCAATTTTCTTTACGGATTTTTTTGCAGGTTTCTTTGTAGGGTTTTTATGCAAAACATCAGCGCTCATCATCCGATCGCTGCGCGTCACCAACCCATCAATTGATTTTTTCTGATTATTCATTTATTATATTATTATAGCATATGAGTATTAAATTAACCAAAAAGCAAACGCTAATTTTAGACTTTATTAATGATTTTACTAATACCCACGGTTTTTCGCCCTCGTATCGCGAAATTATGAATGGGTTAGGGCTATCTTCAGTCTCCTCGGTCGCCGAACATATCGAAAACTTAGTTTTAAAAGGCGCTTTAAAAAAATCCCCAGGTGCTGCTCGTTCACTAGAAGTGATAGATTTAAGCTTCCCTGAAACTACCACTCTTTTTAAAGCAAAACTAAATACCGCCACCGAAGAAGAAACCGATATTTTACTTAAAGCCGCCAAAATTCTTGATCTCAACCTAGAGCAAAACTAGATTTCCCGTGTTATAATATAAGAGATAATGCGAAAAAATAAGAGGATTTTGTGGATAGACTTAGCCCGAGCCACCGCCATTTTCATGGTGGTAGTTTGTCATGTATCAACAGCTATTTATGAATTATCGCCGTCATTCATACTATCCGTAGGACTAGGCTCTCAAATCACCGCCTTTTTATTATTTACTATTGGTCGCCTAGGGGTACCACTTTTTCTTATGATCTCAGGATATTTACTGTTAGATCGCAAATACGACGACGACTCTTGTAAAAAATTTTGGCAAGATAGATGGTTCCATTTACTGATGTGTGTACTTATATGGTGGTTTATATATGCAATTTTCCTTTGTATTGTTAATAATAAGTCACTAGATATTTGGGAATTTGTACAAGCACTATTTTTCTTTAAGGATATTGGCGTAAATAGCGCTTGGTACATGCCGATGATTCTAGGATTATATATTCTTATACCATTTGTTGCTATTTTATTAAAAAAGATAAAGCTCTCCACTTTAAAATTTCCAACTTTAATTTTTGCTTTCTTTACATTTGTTTTTCCGCTAGTTTCTACTATAAACAATATATTAGGTGGGCGAGAGATGTCGCTTTATTTTTCATTAGGTTTTAGTGGTGGAGCTTATGGCCTTCTTCTAATAACGGGATTTCTAGTCAAAAAAGGAGTGTTTAAAATCATAAAAGCACCATATCTCATAATATGTATAATCGTTAATATAATTTTATCTGTTATATTGCAAATATGGTCCTATCATTCAGATTTTCCCTATAATATATGGTATGACAATATGTTAATTATGCTGCCAGCGGTCTGTCTGTTTGAATTGATGTCTAGAATTAAAACAGTCAAGTATTATAAGGCTATTAATTTCGTAGCTCGCCTTTCCTTTGCGATATATTTAGTTCATTATTTGGTTATAAAGCTTTTTCGAGAAACCATCAATTCTCTTGCAATGCCGCATACAGTTAGATTTGTATGTTTATTTGTTGTAGTTTGGATTGTTAGCACAATAATTACGTATTTGATTTACAAAATACCCAAAGTTGGTAAATATATATTATATATGAAATAAACAAGAAGGGTTTAACCCGCTACCCTCTTGACTTTTTTCACCTCTTATATTATACTGAAAACAAGGAGATATTTATGCTCAAAAAAAGGCAAAAAACAAACACTTTCAAAAAACCTTCTTTTAAACGGCGCCCTCTGTTAATTATTGGTTTAATTTTATTAATGGCCGTCGTCGCTCTTGCTACTGCTAAAATTCTTGCCTCTATTAGTCAAAATAATTCCAATAATGAGCCCGAATCTACTATTGAAGTAACCGACCAAACTGGCACTGGCGCCGAAATTGCTACCGATAACGCCGAAGACCCTAATAATAAAACTCCTGCTCAATACGAAGGTCCTGATGTCAATACGCTCGACTATCTCAGCGGCGTCATCACTTACGCTGGTGCTATTGACAACTATTTAACTATTAGTACCACCATCAATCAATATCTTTCTACTGGTACTTGCGAGCTTATACTAACCCAAGGAGGTAAAACTGTTTCTCATACCGCTGACATCATCGCCAACCCCTCATCTTCTACTTGTGACGGTTTTAATATTCCTTTAAGTGAACTTGGTAGCGGCAGTTGGAATATTGACATCAGATTGACCTCTGGTGACAAAAATGGTACAATTACCGGAGAGGTATCTCTATAATGAAACAGCATTTTACCACCAAACAAATCCTTTTAGCATGTTTTAGCTTTGCTTTCGTTGGCACATTAAGTTTTTTACTTGTTAAAAACATGCATACTACCGAAGCCACTATGGATGGTTTCAGAGCTGGTAATATTATCAGCGACTATGTGATGAGCAATTATAAGACCATGAACGAATCTCAAATTCAGTCTTTTCTTAATGCTAAAAATTCTTGTAATAAGGCCGTTTCTGGTGGTAGTTATATCAATACTGGCAATGATTACGGCGTTACCTTTAATTACGGCGCCACTTATGGCAGCAAGTATTATCACTACCACGCTAATAATGGCAAATATATTTGTCTTGGCAACGAGCGCTTTAACAGTGAAACCGCTGCTCATATTATCTATCGCGCTGCTCAAGATTATCGTATCAATCCTCAGGTTTTATTGGTGCTACTTCAAAAAGAACAAAGCCTTATTACCGACCAGTGGCCTAATACTAATTTCCAATATCGCTCTGCTACTGGTTATGGCTGCCCCGATACTGAGCCCTGTAATTCTGAATATTACGGATTCAAAAACCAAGTCAGAAAAGCGGCTGAACTTTTCCGCATAGTTCTCGATAATGATTACAATCCTTATCACTCTGGTCGTACCGCATATGTCCAATATAATCCAAACGCAAGCTGTGGTGGTTCCAATGTTTATATTGAAAATCGTGCTACCGCCGCCCTTTACCGTTACACCCCATACCAACCAGGCGGTTCTGGTAATTGTGCCGCTTATGGTAACCGTAATTTCTACGACTTCTTCACTAATTGGTTTGGCAATACTCGCACCAACTCACCTAATACTAACATTTTTGTCCCCGAGAGTACCTATACTATCACCTCGGCTCTTTCCGACAATATTGCTTTAGACATAGCTGGTGGTACTGAGGCAGCTGGCAACCAAACTAATATTCAGATCTATAATGCCAACAACACCAACGCACAAATTTGGCAGTTTATTAAGAATAATGACAACACCTACACTATTAAAAACCCAGCTACCGGCAAAGTTCTCGATGTTTATGGTGCTAACACTTTTAATGGTACTAATATCCAACTTTACGATTCTAATAACACTTGTGCGCAAAAATGGCACGTCACCAAAAACCTTGATAGTACATATACCTTTTTCTCCGCTTGCTCTGGTCTAACTATTGATATAGCTGGTGGCAAGACTGATAATGGCACCAACGTTCAACTTTATAGCTCTAATAATACAAATGCCCAAAAATGGAAATTAAAACCCACTCGCTCTATATTGGACGGCATTTATAGTATTACATCCAAACTCTCAAATAATTCCACTATTGATATAGCTGGTGGTGTCAATTCCGCTAAGAACAAAACTAATATCCAATTCTATAGAGTCAACCACACCTTAGCACAAACCTGGAAAATTAATTATAACAGCAATGACGGCTATTATACTATTATCAACCCAGCCACAAATAAGGTACTTGACGTTGCCAATGGTAGTACTTCACCTGGAGCTAACGTTCAGCTTTACACTTCCAACAACACTTGTGCCCAGAAATGGCAAATCATTCAAAATTCTGACAGTTCGTTTAGCTTATATTCTGCCTGTTCTAACTTAAACCTTGATGTTAACAATGCTCAAACTGCTAACGGCACCAACATCAAACTCTGGAGCTTTAATGGGTCAAAGGCGCAAAAGTGGCTATTTACTTCTATGCAGACTGTTTCTGACGGCACATTCCGTATAACCTCTAATTTAGCTAGTGATAAAGTTATCGATATTGCAGGCGTTTTTGACGAAGCCGACAATAAAACCAATATTCAGCTAGGCGATTTAGCCAGATCTGACAAACAAAATTGGAAATTTACCTATGCGGATGGTTATTATACAATTGCAAATCCTCTCCTTGGTAAAGTTTTGGATGTTGCAAATGCTGGTATTACTAATAGTACCAACATCCAACTTTACACCTCCAATAACACTTGTGCCCAGAAATGGCGAGTCGTCAAAAACTCTGACAATACATATTCATTCTTTTCTGCCTGTTCTGGTTTAGCGATTGATGTTGCTGGTGGCAAAACCGACAGCGGCACCAATATTCAACTCTATAGCTCTAACAACACTAGCGCCCAAAAGTGGAAATTATAGCACGGGAAATTTGACAAAAACCTAAGAATAGTTTACTATAATTATATGGCCAAATCGAAGTCAGCTAAAATATCTTTTGTTATTCCAGTTTTTAATGAACAAGACGGTATTAAAAATTTTCTGGATAAGCATTTTTTGCCCGAAGTTGCTAAAATTTCTAAATATAAAAAAGAGATTATTTTTGTTGACGATGGCTCATCAGATAATACTCTAAAAATTATCCAGGACTACGCAGCTACAAACAATGATTTTAAAATTATTGCTTTTTCACGTAATTTTGGCAAGGAAATTGCCCTGTCTGCTGGTATTGCTCACGCCACTGGCGAAGCAGTAATTATGATGGACTCAGACGGTCAGCAACCCACTAAATACATCCATGATTTTATTAAAGCTTGGGAAAATGGCTCTGATATAGTTACTGGCATTCGTACTGATTACAATAAGGGTCACGGCCTAATTCCACGTCTTGGCTCAAAATTATTTTATAAATTGCTTAATAAAATGGGCTACAAAAACACAATTCCTGGTTCTACCGACTTCAGATTATTAGATCGTAATGTAGTAAATGAATACAATAAATTATCAGAGCACAATCGCATCACCAGGGGATTAATAGATTGGTTGGGTTTTGAACAAACCATTGTTGAATATAAATATAACGATCGTATAGCAGGGAAATCATCCTTCGATTTTAAAAAATTACTCCACCTTGCTGTAAATAGTTTTATCTCACTTTCTACCACCCCACTAATTGTCTTAGCGTATATTGGTGCGTTCATTATGATAGGTTCATTTTTCCTTGGTCTATTTGTTATTATTCAACAATATATACTTGGTGACCCACTACAACTTTATTGGAATGGTGCTGTTCAGATGTCAATCTTTATTACATTTTTGGTTGGCTTGATTTTGGTGTCACAAGCCACTACGGCACTCTATATATCTCATATTCACGCCGAGGCTCAAGATCGCCCACTATATATAATCAACAAAAAGCAATCTCGTAACCTTGAAGATAAATAGCATGAATAAACTCAAAAACATATTTAAATATTTTCACAAGCCACTTTTTCTTTATTTAATTGTTTTTATGATTACTTTTCTAGTTTTTTCTTCAGTACTTTTTGTTCTTTATTGCGCACCATTTGGCAATAGTCGTAGCCTTGCCACTAATGACGCCTATATTCAGTATATTGACTTCTTTTCTTATTTCAAAGACGTTTTAGCTGGACAAAATGATATTACCTATACTTTTGATAAGACACTCGGCGATAATGCTTTTGCGGTTTTTTCGTATTATCTCTCGTCGCCGCTCAGTTTACTCGTGGTCTTCTTTGATAAAACCGATTTACACTCTTTTATCGATATCCTCATTACTATTAAAATCTCTCTAACAGCTGTTACTTGTGCGATTTTTCTGAATAACCGTTTTTCTAAAAAACTCCACCTTCCACTACTCATTGCCTTATCTATGGGTTACGCCTTGTGTGCCTATGTCATTACTAAAAAATGCAACATAATGTGGTTAGATGGTGTTTATATGTTGCCAATTATGGCATTAGGAGTATATAAATTAATTGCGAAAAACCGATTTAACCTTATTTTGCCAGTTTCAATTGCGTTGGCTATCATTTTCAACTGGTATAGCGGGCTAATTGACTGTGTATTTATTGTTTTTTGGTTTATTTTAGAATATACATTATCCCAGAAAAAGCTTAAAGAAGTTTGGCAATACTTACTAAAATTTATTATCTCAGCTATTTTAGGTGTTGCCATGAGTGCGGCAATATTATTGCCAACTATATCCGCGTTAGGCAATGGCGCTCGTGGCAGTATAGATTTTGACTATTTGAAGTTTGGTTTCAGGAGCGAAATTCCATCTATGGTGCAAAACTTGCGAATCGGCGCCACGGACACACAAACCGAAGTATCTCTCTTTTGTGGTAGCATCAGTATTTTAGGTATTATGTCAATTTTTATTAGTAAACATAAATTTACTATCAGGAAAAAAGTCATCATCATAGTTTCGCTTTTTGCCATTTATCTAATCATGTGCTGGGGGCCGCTATTTTTCCTCTTTTCGCTTCTTAAAGACGCCAGTTCTTATTATACTCGCTTCGCCTACATGGGGTCATTTACTTTAATATTCTTGAGCGCTACTGCTTTTCCTTCATTAAGAGCCAAAAATGCACGAGCTAAAGAGTATTTAGTTTGGTTTAAAGCTGGTTTAGTTTTAGCAGCAATTCAAGTTATTCTACAATTTATCCGCCCTATAAACTTAGACCTGACCTATTTATTTGTTATTGACGTTATTATCATATCGGCGATTTTAACTCTATATCACCGAAGTATAATAAAAAACAATTTCAGGCAAAAGATAGTTTTATCAATAATCTTAATTATTGCAGCCGTTACGGAGCTTACTTTCAACACAGCAATCATTGCCAAAAACTATCTTTTCTGGGGTGTTTCTGAATATAAAGATTACACAAGCAACATCACCGAGCAAATTCAAGACATCAAAAATCAGGACCAGAGTTTTTACAGGATTTCCCAAACTTCCACTGAATACACAACGGTAGAGAATCTCACTGCAAATTATAACGAAAGTCTTGCCCAAAATTATATGTCAATCTCCGGTTACACATCTAGTCCAGACATTCGTCAGCTTACATTCTTAAATGATGTGGGATACCACAAAAACGGTGAAAATTTTAACATCACCAACGATTCGGTTCTCGCTACTGACTCATTATTAGGGATAAAATACATCATGTCAAAATACGAAATGAACGGCTTGCAAGCACTTGATAAAAATTATGGCAACCGTAAAACGTATTATAACTCGTATTATCTACCGATGGCCTTTGACTATAAATATCAAGAAGCTCAAATCGACAAAGATAATCCGTTTATTACCGTTAATAACATATATAGCAGCCTAGCTGGCAAAGAGCTTAATTTATTCTTTCAAGTTAATTTTAAAAAATCTATACATAGTGATTATACCGAATACGACGTGTCTACCCCAGAAAATTCCAAAAACTATATATTATATGGCAATCTTGCTTGGGTTGGTGGTAGTGACCCAGTAAATATTCAATTCGAAGACGGTCACGCTTTTGGTTATAATCGTTGGTTAGCCCCATCAGTCTTTTACATACCAAGCCAAAAAGGCGCCTCTTCTAGCTCTATTAAAGTTTCTTCTACTAGTGAACAAAACACCAATGCAATTCTAGAGCAATTTTATGCCTTAGATTTAGATGCTCTTAAGGAATTTTCTGCTAAAACCCAAAAACACGAGGCCAAAATAGAAACCCTTACAAATCAACACGTAGTTATCAAAATTGACGAAAATCACCAAGATACATTGTTTACTTCAATCCCTTATCACAAGAATTGGCGCATCACAGTAAATAATGAAAAAATTGCCCCTCAATTGATTGGCGATTGTCTTATGGCGATTCCACTTGTTGCCGGAGAAAATATCGTCGAATTTGAGTATTCAGACCCAACCCTTAAAACTGGATTCATAGTATCTTGTATTGCGACTCTCACGGTAGTCTGCATTGCCGTTAAGACACGTGTATCAGATAAGCAGACCTAGTATTTCTTTGCTAAATATGGTATAATTACCCCAGATGAGTAACAATAATTCCCATATCAAAATTTTTATTTCCTGTCATAAACCTACGGCCTATATTAAAAATAATATTATGGAGCCGATTCAGCTTGGTTGTGCCAATAAAAAGAACCATATCAAGGGTATTTTACATGACGATGACGGCAAGGATAATATTTCTCAATTAAACCCAATGTATTGCGAACTTACTGCTCAATATTGGGCCTGGAAAAATTACGACGCAGACTACTATGGCTTCTGTCACTATCGACGTTATTTTAATTTCACTGATAAAAAATTCAAAGAAGATCCATACGGCAACATAGTGGAAACTTATCCAGGCGAATACAATATTGCGAAATATGGTTTAGACGAAGCAACTATTACAGAACTTGTAGATAAATACGATATTGTTATCACCGAGCGCAAAGATCTTCGCAAAATGCCCGGCCACAGCCCGTCGGTGATGGCACAATATGTACGAGCGCCTCTTCTTCACAAGAAAGATATTCACGTTTTATTAGACATTATTGATGAAAAATACCCAGAATATAGCAAATCAGCCCATGAATTTCTAAAAGGGCATTATTCTAGTTTCTGTAATATGTATATTCTTAAAAAAGAAATCTTTTTCAAATATGCCGAGTGGATGTTCGCAGTTTTAGAAGAGTTTTGTAAGCGCACCGACATGAGTAAATACAGCACCGAAGCTTTACGCACTCCAGGTCATCTGTCGGAACGTCTATTTGGTATCTTTTTGACTCAAATTTTAAAAGAAAACCCTGGTCTTAAAGTTAAAGAGCTACAATGTGTATACTATACTAAAACTGACCCCGAAGAACCACTCAGCCCAGTATTCCCCAAAAACAGCAATACTATTCCTGTAGTTTTTGCCGCCAATAACAGCTTTATCCCTATGTTTGCTACTTGTTTGCAATCATTAATTGATCACATTAATCCTAAATACAACTATGATGTTATCTTGATTCAATCAGATGTTAGCCCAGAAAACAAAGCTATTTTGCTTGATATGGTTAAATCACACAAAAATCTGTCATTGCGCTTTTTCGACGCATCAGTTTTATTGGCTGATTATAAACTCAAGGCCAACGCCCATATTAGCGTTGAAACATACTATCGCTTCTTGATTCAGGATGCTATGCCTGATTATCACAAAGTTTTATATATTGATTGCGATTTAGTTATTAACGGTGATATATCTAAGCTTTTCGAGACCGACGTCGATGAATACATATTGGCTGCTACTCGTGACCCTGATTTCCTTGGTCAAATCAATGGCGCCGACCAAGAAACCATGAAATACATTCAAAGCAAGTTTAAAATGCAAGATCCATATAACTATTTCCAGGCTGGCGTCATTCTCTTTAATGAAGATGAAATGCGTAAAGCCCACACCGTAAATGAATGGCTTGAATTCGCTTCAACTCCGTATCGTTATAATGATCAAGATGTACTTAATCTTTATTGTGAAGGTCGCGTTAAATTTATCGACATGAAGTGGAATATGCTAGTTGACTGCAATCATGAACGCTCTGAGGTTATCGAATTTGCACCTGATGCCATCCAAAAAGAGTATCAACTAGCTCGTCAAGATCCTAAGATCATTCACTACGCCGGTTTCAAAAAACCCTGGCACGATCCCAGCGAAGATTTTGCGCATGAATTCTGGCAATACGCCAAACAGACCATTTATTATGAAGAATTACTAGCTCAGATTCCAAAGTTTCAACTTAAATACGCCAAGAAGAATCAACGCCAAATTACTGCTAAGGTTAAAAATAAAACCAAAGCCGGCGTTTATAAAACTTATTCCTTAGCATTCCCGTATGGTTCAAAACGTTGGCATAAGCTTAAAAAACTTCGCGGTAAGTCTTATTAGGAGCAGAAAAATGTCTCAAGATCTAAAAATCTTTGTCTCGTGCCACAAACCAGCAGACTTTATTCATGATGATGTTTTTATTCCAATCCAAGTTGGTGCCAGCCTGCCTAATCGCACAAAGATTAAAGGGGCTATCCAGGACAGCACGGGAAGTAATATTTCTGATAAAAACCCACGTTATTGCGAACTTACTGCTCAATATTGGGCTTGGAAAAACGCTCTCAAGGACACCGAATATATCGGGTTTTTTCACTATCGTCGATATCTGGATTTTAGTGGCAAAAATCACCCTACAGACGCCTGGGGCAATATCGTCGAAAAATTTATTAGCCCAGAAACTATCAACGAATATAAGCTAAATGGTGATACCATCAATAATTTAGTAAAAAAATATGACATTATTTTGCCCGTAGCTAAAGACGTTACCAAAATGCCAGAAGGTGCCAAAAATATTCGCGAACAATATGAAAGTTCTGGTTATCTACACGCCAAAGATTTAGATATTATGCTAGAAGTAATCAAGGAAAAGTATCCAGAATTTTTGCCTTATGCTCAAGATTATCTGGCTAGCAAAACTTCATATTTAAACAATATGTTTATTATGAAAAAAACAATTTTTAGTGAATATAACGCTTGGCTATTTGATATCTTAGACGAGTGCGACAAACGCATTGATTATACTGATTATTCCACTGAAGCCATTCGCACTCCAGGACATCTAGCAGAGCGCCTATTCAATATATATATAGCCTATCTTAAAGACCATCAAAATTTTAAAATTAAAGAACTACCAACGGTAATATTTTTAAGCACTGATCCATTACCAGATATTAAACCTGCTTTCCCCAAGAATAATATTGCGATTGTTTTGTCTGCAGATGATTACTACGTTCCGTATTTGGCTACAGTTCTTTCATCTGTCAAAGAAAACACTACCACTAGTAATAATTATGACGTAATAGTTATGACCAAAAATATTTCTTTGGCTAACCAAACCCGCTTGCAGAGTATTTTTAATAGCAAAAATACCTCCTTACGCTTCATTGATATCTCACGTTTTGAGCCCCAGTTCAAAAAACTCTTTTTGCGTGGCCATTTTGCTATCGAAACCTGGTTTCGTCTTTTGATGCCAGAAATTTTTCCGCACTATAATAAAATCCTCTATCTAGATTCAGATTTGGTAGTAAACTCTGACTTAGCTAAACTATATAATACCAACATCCAGGGTAAATTGCTTGCCGCTTGTCGCGACGCTGACACTGCTGGGTTATATAATGGCGCTCAACCAGACAAAAAACACTACATGGACCACATTTTAAAAATTAAAAAACCCTATGACTATTTTCAGGCCGGTGTTGTTTTGTTTAATTTGGCGGAATTTCGCGAACAATACACTACAGCTGAAATGCTAAAATTTGCTGGTTCTTATAAATGGCAATTACTCGACCAGGACGTTCTCAACTTTTTAGCCCAAGAACAGGTTGTTTTTGTTGATATGTCCTGGAACGTTATGCACGATTGGAAAGGGGCTCGCATTGAAGAGAATATTAGTCGCGCCCCCGAAAGGCTTTCAATAGAATATTTAACCGCTCGCAAAAACCCCAAAATTATTCACTATGCCGGCCCTGATAAGCCATGGACAGACCCCGAAGCTGATTTTGCCGAAATCTTCTGGCGTTATGCCAGAACCAGCGGCTATTATGAAGTTTTGGTTGAACGCCTTATTGCTAAAAAACGCGACAAAAAAGCAGCTATCAAAAGGACTGCCAAAAAAGTTTTGCCCGTTAATTCACGACGCGGTAAATTCGCACGTAATTTTTACACCAAACTCAGAGGTTAACATGAAGTCGCCAAAAGTCTCAATTCTCGTTCCCATCTATAACGTTGAAAAATATCTTAACCAAGCTTTAGAAAGCTTAATTAATCAAACATTAAAAGAAATTGAAATTATTTGTATTAATGATGGTTCTACCGATGGTTCGCCTAAAATCCTCAAAACCTACGCTAATAAAGACAAACGTATCAAAATTATTACTAAGAAAAATACCGGTTATGGCGACAGCATGAATCAGGGCCTCAGGGTCGCCAAAGGCGAATATATCGGTATTCTCGAGCCAGATGATTTTGCCGAACCCGAGATGTTTAAAACTCTTTATCATCTCGCCCAAAAGCTTAACGTTGATATGGCAAAAGGGAATTATTACTTTCATCAACACGGTCAAGACAAGATTAGTCAAATTATTGACCCCAAAGAGGCAGATAAACTAATTGATCCGCTCGAAAATCAACATATCTTTCATCAACCTCCCGATATTTGGGCTGCTATTTATCGGCGCGAATTCCTTACAGAAGCCAATATTAGTTTTCTTCCCACTCCAGGTGCGTCCTACCAAGATACCGGCTTCAATTTTAAAGTTTTAGCTAGCACTCACCGCGTCGCCTATACCACTAAACCAGTTATGCACTATCGCACCGACAATGTTAATTCTTCCGTCAAAAGTGCCACCAAGATTTTTGCCGTGTCTGAGGAATTTGCTAGTATTGAAGAGTTTCTTCGTGATCACAAACTTTATCAAAACTACGCTCCAATTATGCAAGCCGTTAAATTCGGCAGTTATCACTGGAACCTCCTTCGTTTGCCAGACCAAGCTATTCAAAAATTTCTGCCTACTATGCGCCAAGAATTTCTTGATGCCAAAGAGACTGGTGTATTACAAAAACAATATTTTCCGCCTAAACATTGGTTGGCACTCAACTTACTCTTGAAATCACCTGCCCTCTTCTTGCGAGCCTTCCGTATTTATAGTAAGATATAGTTATGAAAGAGTTAAAGAGTTATCGATATATTATTGCTGGCACTGGACTTTTTGGCGCCACTGTTGCCGAACGCTTAGCCAGCCAAGGTCATAAAATTTTGATTATCGATAAACGCGATCACCTAGCTGGCAATGTCTATAGCTATACCGACCCAGACACTAATATAGAAGTCCATAAATACGGCTCCCATATTTTCCATACTGAATTTGATGAAGTTTGGGATTATATTACCAAATTTACTGAGTTCAACGATTATATCCATACTGTTGACACTCGTCACAAAGGCAAACTTTATCCTATGCCGATTAACCTTGATACCATCAATTTATTATATGGCACCGATATGGACGCCGAAGCAGCTGAAAAATTTGTTGCTGCAGAAGCTGAAAAAGAGGGCATCAAAGATCCTAAGAATTTTGAAGAAAAAGGACTTAGTCTGGTCGGCCGCAAACTTCACGAAGCTTTTCTCAGAAATTACACCGCCAAACAGTGGTCTACTGATCCCAAAAACCTTTCCGCAGCCATCCTTAGCCGCATTCCGGTGCGGTTTAATCGTGATAATCGTTACTTTATTACAGCCAAACATCAAGGTATTCCCAAAGAAGGTTATACCAAGATTGTCGAAAATATGCTCGCTAATGATTTAATTGATGTCAAATTAAATACGGATATCAAAAAAATTATTGACAACATCCCTGGTGAGACCACTATCATTTATTGTGGACAAATCGATGAACTTTTAGATTATGAGTTTGGTGTCTTACCATACCGTAGTTTGCGTTTTGAGCAGGAAACCACTGATGATACTCTTGGTAGAGCTGTTATTAATGAAGCCGACGCCGACGTTCCATATACGCGCACCCATGACTATAAATATTATCAATCACATCAGCCAGAAGTTATTAATCAGTCAAAATCCATTCTTTGTCGTGAATATCCTGCCGATTTCCAAAAAGGCGGAGAAGCCTATTATCCAGTCAATAACGACGAATCCGAAGCCTTATATCAAAAATACGTTACTCTCGCCAAAGAAAAATATCCCAACCTCATCCTCGGCGGCCGTCTCGGCGCTTATCGTTACTGGGATATGGATATTGCTATCAAAAACGCCCTTGACCTTGTCAAGAAGTTACTTGGCTAGAAAATCAATTTTTCCGTTTACAATATCTTTCACTTTTTGAATGGTCTGCAAGTTTATTCTTTTATCGATATCCTCGTGTTTAGGATGTAAATCTTTTGGCCAACCCATATAATTGCCATAATATTGATACAAAAGGATGTCTGGGCGTTTTGGTGCTAAAAATTTCTCGCCCATAAAACTTATTTTTTTCAATGGATAGACCCATTCATAATTATGCAAACACTGCAAAGTTGGCGGAATAACCTCTTCTAAGCCATGATAAATTGCTGGTTTTATCTTTTTTGCTTCTGCTCGCTTCACTTCGCGACAAATGTTAGCATTGCGAATTTTTTCTATTTTGCTATATTCTGGGCTAACTATTACTCGCTCTTGCGTAAACAATTTATCATAATTATATTTAATATGTTTTTCCTGAGTTTCCTTTATCTTTTTGCTGATTTTAATTTTCTCTTCCTCACTTTCAACTTTGCGATCATAAAAATCTATCGGGAATATATCAATCTGCAATGGGGTATCATCGTAAAAGATTCTTATAATCTCGCTATGTACGTAAAATAATTTAGTACCATCAAATTCTTTATCTAAAATTTTTAACAACTTGTCGTAATCTTCTCTTAGCATTGAAAGATCTATATCGTCATCCCATGGTATATAACCACCATGACGCACCGCTCCTAGTAATGTGCCATAATCCAAAAAATATTCTAAGCCGTTTTTGTCTAGAATCTTTTTTATCACTAGCAATAATTTTAGATTCCCCTCTTGCAAAAACCTAACTTGCCCTCGTGCCATTGGTGCATTCTGTATATCTACTGTTGTATGCACTACGTCTGCCAAATATTCAAACTGTCTATTCAACTCATTTATATGATCACGTTGGATTTTATCTAATTTCTTATTCAGGGTTATAATTTCGTCATCGTAATATTTAACTAATTTATCGATTTTCTTATTTGCCTTTGCCAGAGCATCATTAGCCATATTTAATTGGTCTAGTAAATCCGAAGCTCCAAATGCCTTTCCTACTCGCTTAGTTGCTTTTTTTGTCGTGTCTCTTAATCCCATAATTTTTTATAAGCCTCCGCTACTTTTTTAGGGTCGCCATCGAGCAAAATTTTGCCCTTTTCAATTAAAATTGCCCTATCGCAAAACTCCACCACGTTCTCCATGTTATGAGTTACCAAAATCACCGTTTGATTACCATGCAAACTTCTAAAATAATCATTACATTTTTGCTGAAACTCTGCATCACCTACCGCCAATACTTCGTCTAGAATTAATATGTCGCCCTTTGCGCGAATTGCAATTGAAAAAGCTAATCTCACCTGCATACCTGAAGAATAATTTTTTAATTTTTGGTCCATAAATTCTTCTAGTTCGGCAAATTTTATAATTTTGGGATATAATTTGTCCATTTCAGCGTTTGAAAAGCCAAGTAGAGCCCCGTTCATGTAGATATTTTCTCGTCCAGTTAGGTCTGGGTTAAACCCTACGCCAAGTTCGATGAACGGTACTAAATTGCCGTTAATTTCTATTGAGCCTTTTTGTGGCACATAAATACCAGACAGCACTTTAAGCAAGGTTGATTTGCCAGAACCATTTCTGCCAACTATACCTACGAATTCACCTTTTTTAATTTCAAAATCCAAACCGTTTAAAACCTTTTGCGATTTAAACCCCTTTATCCCTTTAAGCCGATTAAAGAAAGCCTGTTTAAGCCCCCAAGCTTTTTCGGTTGGTAATCTAAAATCTTTGTGCAAATTGACGACTTTTATTGCGGTTGAATTATCGTCATTATTATAAACTATACGCTTGCCAATCTCTCGCTTCATTTAGACTTCCTCCGCAAAGAACTTTGATTTTCGTCGGAAATACACGGCGCCCCAAATCAGAATTATTACAACAATCATAATTGGCACAAATTTCAAGATAAAGGTTCCTTCACCTACTAATCCCCAGGTTGTTACAGTTTGATCAGTAATTAAATTATAACGCACATCTTGAATTACTTGTGCGATTGGGTTGAGCAGTAGCATCTTTGCTGCTAATTCACTAATCCCCATTACCATCGAGAGCGGATAAATAATTGGTACTGCATAAAACATTGCTTGTATTAATACGTCCCAGATTGATGAAATATCGCGATATTTTACGTTAATCGCACCAAACAAAAACGAGACTCCTAGAGACAGCGCAAACAGTTCAATAATAGACAAGGGAACTAAAAGCCAGCTCAAGCCTGGCATAATTCCGTTTAATAATGCAAACACTACCACCACCACTAGATTTACACCCAAATTAATTAGGGCTGTACCAGAAGAAGATACCACTACTACCCACTTAGGAAAGCTGATCTTACGAATTAAATCACCGCGCATCACCATTGCTTGTATACCTTGTCCAGTACATTCCGTAAAAAAACTCCACAATACAATACCAGTCAACAGATAAAGCGAAAAATGCGGCGTTCCATCACTGAAGCGCAAGAAATGACCAAATACAATATATAAAACTACAAACATCAAAAGCGGTCTAAGTAGCGCCCATAAATATCCCAACACCGAACCTTGATATCTTAGTTTAAAATCAGTTTTAGTTAATTCTTTCAACAAAATTCGGTTTTTTTGGTTCAAAATCCGAGGTATACTCATTCCATTATTATACCATACCACTCCTAAAAAATAAAACGCCCACCCAAGTAATTTTACTATTTTGGCTTTCTAAACACCATAATCTTGCTTAATACATAATTACCGACAATAATCAAAATCTGCGTTACTACCGTCCATAGTATCACGTAAAAATCACTGTTCATACCAAGCAATGTAATAAAGAACCACAACAGCACTGCTTCCATCAATAAAGTTGCCACTCTCGCCGCTACGAATCTCGCAATTTCACTCAAAATTTGCGAGTCTTTACTCTTAAATACAAATACACGATTTGCCCAATAGGCGAACGCTACTGCCAGTATCCACGAAATTATCACCGAAATCTGCAATTGGACTGCGTCTGCTGCATCTAATATTGTAAATAGCAGAGCATATTTACTGGCTAGCGACACTACGGTTGTCAAACCACCCACTATTAAGTAATTCACAATCTCTTCGTATTTATAATACAAGGCTCTTAACTTCTTGTAGGGCTTCATCTTTTCATTATATCATGCGCCCATGTTATAATAACTGTATGAAAACCCCCTTGATTTCTATCATCGTCCCAGTTTATAACGTTGAGTTATATTTACCAAAATGTCTTAATTCTATTAAATCTCAGACCTATTCAAATCTCGAAATTATCCTCATTGACGATGGTTCTGCCGATAATTCTGGTAAACTTTGTGATAATTTTGCTACTAATAATTCACATATTAAGGTTATCCATCAAAAAAACCAAGGTCTTTCTGTCGCTCGCAATGCTGGTCTCAAAGTCGCTACCGGCGACTTTGTCACTTTTGTTGATTCCGATGACACTGTTTCTCCCGAGTATGTTGAATATCTCTATAAATTAATTGACAAATACCATGCTCAGCTTGCCATTGCTGCTACTGAAGAAATTTTCCCAGACGGCCATACCATCAATCGCGGCGCCGGTTATCGCGCCGCCGTTTATACCACCGCCGAGTGTCTTGATCATATGCTCGCAGAGGACGGCTTTAATGTCACCGCTTGGAGCAAACTCTACGCAAGGGAATTATTTAAAGGCATCAAATTCCCGGTTGGCGCCCTTCATGAAGATCTCGCTACTACCTACCAAACAATTTTAAAATGTGATTCAGTCGCCTACGGCCCTGAACCCAAATATCAATATTATCAACGCCCCGATTCTATTGCCAATAGCAAATTTAGTGACAAAAAACTTGCCATTATCACTTTTACTGATCAGATGTGTGATACCATTCATAAAAAATTTCCCGAAAACGAAGAACTTGACTGGACTTTGAAAAAACGTCGCATGCACGCCCGTTTTAGTGTTTTACGTCTAATGACCGCTCCGGGCGTTAATCTCACCCAGGCCCAACAAGCCCGCCAGCAGGAAATCGTCGACTATTTGAAGTCTCACCAAGATTGGGTACTCCAAAATCCCAAGGCCAGTTCTCGCGATCGCACTGCCATGAAACTGCTCAAATTTGGCGGCCTTTCCACTTTTAGGCTTGGCTGGCGCTTCTATACTAAACTCAAATAAAATTAATCCACCACCTTTTCAGGTGAGGGATATTCTTTAGCGTTAACTTATTTTTTCTGCATCGTCGCTTCGATGTGCTGCTTACGGATTTTTTCGGTCGCTTCGGCAATCGCTTCGGGACCTTTTTCGAATGACGGTACCGCCCATGGCCCCCACAGTTCACATACTGTGCTGTGGTTCGGCTTTGCTGCCAAGAACGTCACAGGGTGGATTGTCGGCTGCCATCCCTGATAAATGAAGTACAACCTGGCACGCTCGAACTGTCCAGCGCTCATCACCACATGCAATTCACGGAAGTTTCCATCATTTGCAAAACACTCTGCTGCCAACCGATCTTCATCGTTACCAGAAAAAACCATCGGCTGCATAATGATTGCCGATTCTGGCACATCATGCTTCTGCAACCACGCCGCTCCAGCTTCTGCCAGGGTCATGGTCTGGTGTCCTTCATGAACACCACCAAAGGTCATCATCCTGACCTCCAGCCCACGAGCTTCCAGCTCGGCTTTCACTTCCAGCGCCTTCTCCAGGCGTTTCTTGTATTCCAGCCCAGGCGTACCATCAGCATTCAGCGGATGTTGCGCCTTGATGGCAATTAGGGCTTTACTCCCTTTACCCATCTCTCTAAGCAGGGTATTCAATCTCGCCTGTTCCTCCAGGCAAGCCCATTCGTACACTTCGTCGGACATCCAATCTTGTCTTATAATACCACTCACAATCTTACCACCCTTCATATATCACTAATTATAACACAAGTTAAATATTACTCTTCGTTTTTGAGATATCTGATAGTATCTTCCATCGCATCATCTACTGTCAATTCAGTTTTCCATCCCAGTTCTTTTTCGGCTTTACCTGGATTTGCCCAGAATTCCGCCAAATCACCCGGGCGACGTTTCACTACTTTGCGTGGTAACTTTTCGCCACTTGCTTTCTCAAATGCCGACACTATCTCAAGTACCGAGTTTGGTTTTCCTGAACCCAGATTATATACATTAAACCCAGGCTTCAAAGCTTGCATTGCTGCCAGATGTCCCTTCGACAAATCCACTACATGAATGTAGTCTCTGCGGCAAGTTCCATCAGGGGTTGGGTAATCATCGCCGTATATTGCCAATTTCGGAATCTCTTTTCTTGCTACTTTCATCACAATCGGCATCAAATTATTCGGGATTCCATTTGGATCTTCGCCCAGCAACCCAGATGGATGTGCTCCTATCGGATTGAAATAACGCAAGGTCACTACTGATAGCTTTGGATTCGCCACTGTCGCGTCCTTCAAAATCTCCTCTATCATATATTTCGTTTTGCCATACGGGCTCGAAATATCCTGTCCAGTGCGCATTGTTTCTACATATTCTGGTTTACCGGGATCACCATATACTGTAGCACTCGAAGAAAAGATAATTTCATTACAACCATGCTTTTTCATCGCTTTCAATAAATTCACTGTACCACCGATGTTATTTTCATAGTAACTCAAAGGTTTTTCTACCGACTCCCCCACCGCTTTAAGTCCTGCAAAATGTATCACGGTGTCAAATTTACCTTTTTCAAATACCTTATCCACCGCCTCGGCGTCCATCAAATCTACCTTATAAAAGGGCACAACATTAGCAATTTTACCAATTCTCTCAAGTACTTCAATTTTACTATTAAAAAGATTATCCAAAATCACGACCTCATATCCAGCCTTGATTAACTCAACCGCTGTATGAGAGCCGATATAACCAGTGCCACCCGTAACTAACACTCGTTTACCCATAATGTGGCCATTATAACATATTCTCTAAAAAAAACAACCCCTCTATAATTTCTCCCTCAAATCTGGTATAATATAGCCATGCAGAAAGACCCTAGTCTCAGATTCCGCCTCTGCTTAATGCTTAGTGACGCCCTCGCTTTTGTGGCGGCCTTTGTGTTTGCTTATTACACTCGCACCCATATTGACCAGCGCCCCTATACTTTTGAGGCTGCACCTCTGGAATTTGCCCTTACCATCCTATCCTTTATTCCGGCCTGGATTATTATCCTCGCCTTTCTTGGACTTTACCAAAAGTCTATTTTCCTTGGCAAACCCCGCATCAAAGAGACTTGGCGTCTACTTATCGCTTCTGTCATCGGGGTGATGTTTATCATTACTTTTGACTTTTTCGATCAAGGCAATCTTTTTCCAGTTCGCGTTATCGCTATTTACGCTGCCATCCTTTGCTTCCTCACTCTCGCCGTTTTTCGCACCATCCTTCGTTTCGTTCGTAGCCAGATTACCAAACGTCACGTCGGCACTCTCCGTGCTGTAATTGTTGGCAACCACCAAAACACTGATTTTCTTGCCAACTACATTTCTACTAATCCCGAATCTGGTTACACCCTGGTTGGCATCGTTGCAAATAATCGTTATATTCCCAAAGGTCTTAAACGCACCCACCAATATTCTTCGCTCAAGGATGCTTTGAAAAAAGCTCACCCTGACGTTGTCTTTCAAACTGACGAACGCCAGACCGAGTATGTTTATAAACAGTCTGTCAATCACCACCTCCTTTATTACTTTGTGCCATCCGAGTCTGCTCTTTCATCACATATTGGTCAGCTAGAGCTCATCGGCAGCACTCCTGCTATTCTTGTCAAAGTCACTCCGCTCTCTGGCGGTGCTAAGGTCGTTAAACGTGTTACCGATATCATCATTAGCGGCTTCGCTCTCCTGATTGTCCTTATTCCTATGATAATTATCTGGATTGTTGTCAAATTTTCCGATATTCATGCTCCCGCCATCAATAGCAGTATTCGTCTTTCTCAATTCAACCACCGCTTCAAATGTTACAAGTTTCGTTCTATGAAACCTGAATTTGATGGTCTCACCCCAGAGCAAGCTTTTATTAAAATCGGCAAACCTGAACTCATTAAAAAATACCGCAAAAATGGTGATTATCTTCGCGACGATCCTCGTGTCACCAAGATTGGCAACTTTCTCCGTCGTACTTCACTTGATGAATTACCTCAGTTATTTAATGTTTTTAAGGGCGACATTTCGCTGGTAGGGCCACGTGCTCTAGTGCCAGGCGAACTTCGCAATTACGGTGATCGCTCACTCCTCTTATCTGTTAAATCTGGCCTCACAGGTCTCGCTCAAGTCTCCGGTCGTCGTGACATCTCCTTTGAAGAGCGCCGCGCCCTTGATATCTATTACATTCAAAACTGGTCTTTGCTTCTTGATTTTCAAATTCTCATACGCACCATCGGTACCGTTTTTACTGGTGAAGGAGCTAAATAATGGCCACCGCCGAACCTAAAATTGCTCTCGTCTGCGACTGGCTCACTACTGTTGGTGGCGCCGAAAAAGTCCTCTTAAAACTCCATCAAATGTATCCAAAAGCCCCCATCTATACTTCACAGTACAGCAAAAAGGGAATCACTTGGTTTGACGACGCCGACGTGCGCACTGGCTGGATGCAACATCTCCCCTCAAGCATGCGCCGCTTTTTTGCCCCTCTGCGTGCTAATTATTTCAAACATCTTGATCTTTCAGGCTATGACCTTATTATCTCTGTTACTGGCGCCGAAGCTAAAGGCGTAAAAAAGGGAAATGCTACCCACCTCTGTTATTGTCATGTGCCAACTCAATATTATTGGCAAATGTACGATGATTATATTAAAAACCCCGGTTTTGGTATCTTAAACCCCCTGATGCGCTTTGGTCTCAAAATCCTTGTCAAACCACTCAGAAAAGCCGATTTTAATGCTGCTTTAAAACCTGATAAATTTATTACTATTTCTACTTACGCTGCCCATCAAATTCGTCATTACTACACCAGGGAATCAATCATTATTCATCCGCCTGTCTCTGTTAAATCCTTTGCAGACCATAAAGCAGGGAAAAGTCAAACTAAAGAACATAATAAATCTGCAAAAAGTCAAGCCGAAGTTATCCACTCATCTGTGGAAAACTCTGACTCAGAAACCCGAACAAAGCCCTATATTATTACCTCTCGTCAAGTCACCTGGAAACACCACAATATCGCTATCAAAGCTTGCCTCACTTTAAATCGTCCGCTTGTCATTATTGGTGATGGCCCTGAGCATAAAAATCTCGTCAAACTTGCCAATAATTCTCCGTTGATTTCTTTCTTCCCCACCATGGAACAACCAGAACTCAAAAATCATCTCAAAAAAGCCCGCGCCTTCCTTTTTCCCTCTCTAGAACCTTTTGGTATTGCCCCTGTTGAAGCGCTTGCTGCTGGCTGTCCAGTTATTGCTTACGAACAGGGTGGCTCAGAAGACTTTATTAAAGATGGCGAAAATGGTGTATTTTTTGCCAAACAATCCACTCGTTCTCTGATTGACGCTATTAAGCGTTTTGAAAAACTTGAAGAGCGCTTAGACAAAGCCAAAATCGCCACATCCGCTCTCCCCTTCTCTGAAGAAAATTTTGAAAAAGCTATCAAAAAGGAGGTAAAAAATGCCCAAAAAAGTATCTAAAATCACTCTGGCGCTCTTGGCCATCTTGCCTATTGCGTTGTTCTTTAGTTATTACCCAGTTATTTCGCTTGGTTCTGACGCTACCATGAATTTTGAATTTTCTATCGCTTTATTTACCTTGTTAGCCTTTGATCTTGCAGCGCTAATTGAGCTCTTTAGAAATTATCATTTCAGCAAAAATTATCCAGGTCTTACCGATCGTCAGATTTTCATTCTTTCGTGGTTCCCCTTCTTCGCTACTGCTTCGATTTTCTGGTCTGCAAACCCTCTGCGCGCCACTCTTACCGCTGGTATTCTCTGGGCGCTTTATTTTGCCTTTCTTTCTTTGGCGCGTTTTATTCAAATTACCCCAGAGCAAAGAACTAAACTTGCCAAATTATTCTTTGGTGGTTCTCTGATCATTTGTGCTTGGTGCTGGTTGCAATGTATTCTAGACGTTATTGGTGTTGCCCCTAATGTCACGCTACTTTGTGCCGGTTGTACCTCTGATAATTTTGGCTTTCCTCATCCCAATGGCTTTGCTATTGAACCTCAGTTTATGGGCAATCTCTTGCTCGCGCCCACTATGTTAGCGCTCTACCTCTGTATTTCCACTAGAAAGCCCCTCAAAACGCTTAAAAAGCGTATTAAAGTCAAATCAGCCACCACGCTCGCCTCTAATGTAAAAGGCGCTAAAAACGCCTCCCATGCTTATCCAGTGCTATTTATTATCTTTGCTACTACGCTTTTCCTTACTTTTTCTCGCGGTGCTATTTACGCATTTCTCATTGCTCTTGTTATTCTTATAGTTGCAGAAATTTATCAAAAACGCAGCGCCACCCCACTACGTGCCTTATTTGCTACCATGTTAGCTTTTTTGCTTGCCCTCACTGCTCAAGGTGTTTTTGCTGCCGTCTCTCCTACTAACGACACCTTTTCTACCGGAGTCACCAAATCAATTCATCAATTATCTCTCGGTACCATCGATATTCGTAGTACTTCGGCAGACGTATCTTTTGAAGACGACAACCTTTCCGTTAGTATCACTACCGACAATACGTACGTTCCAGAAGAAACGAATTCAGACGAACAAGCTTCCAAATTCTCCGGTTATGTCGCCACTTCTACCGACACTCGTCTTATGCTCAATGATTTAGCGCTAGCCACTTGGTCTTCTAAGCCGGCCATCGTCTTTGCTGGTGTTGGCCTCGGTGGTGCTGGTACTGCTATCCATCACGAGTTCCCTGATAAGGTTAACAGTAAAGAAATTATTCAAAATCAATATGTCTCTACCCTCTTAGAACTTGGTCTTGTTGGTATTACGCTTGCTATTCTGGGTGCTCTTGTAGTCACCAAGCTTTACTGGCATCACCCTGCCAGGAATCTCATCTTTACCCTTGGTCTCGCTTACGCTGTTTCCCTCTGCTTCTTTTCCGGGCTTCCCAACGCTCTTCACATTTATTTGATGTTACCATTTATCGCACTTATTACTAACAAGGAGTAAAATATGAAAATTGCTTTTGTCGAAGACAACCCAATTTTAAAACAGGCCATCGCTGACACTAATACCGAAGCCGTTTGGGCACCAGATCTTGAGATCGCTTGCGCCAAAGTCACTGCGGGCGAAGCCCAAGCTCTCATTGCCGGCATTGATTTCACTTCTCGTGACGTAATTCTTGCTTGTCGTGACCATCTAGGTATGACCAGTGAAACCTTTTCTAGTTCCTTTGTCATAAAGAAAGCTGACACTACGTTGATTGTTGCTGATGCTGCTACTTGCAAACATCCTACCGAAGATCAACTTTATGATATCGTCATGCAAACTTATCAGACTGCCACTAAGATTTTTGATACTCCTAAAATCGCCATCCTTTCATTTTCCACTCTCGGCAGCGGTGGTCACGACGATACTATGACGATGTCTCAAAACGTCGTCAAGCGCATCCGCGCTGAACACCCAGACATTCTGATCGACGGCGAAATGCAACTTGACGCCGCTGTTAACCCCAAAGTAGCTGCCAAAAAAGCCCCAGATTCCCCAGTTGCTGGCTCGGCCAACGTTCTCATTTGCCCCGATCTCAACTCTGGCAACATTCTTTATAAATCACTTGAACAATTCGGTGGTTTCACTGCCGCTGGCCCCATCCTTCAAGGTTTCAACTATCCCGCCTCCGACCTCTCTCGCGGCAGCACTGTTTCAGACGTTATAGAGGTTATTCATGTTTTGGAACAGATTAAAAGATAAAATAGTCTTTTTTTTGAGCATTTTTCTAATTCAAGTCGTGAGAAAAAAGACTATTTTATCTTTTTTATTCCAGGGTAGTATGGTATAATTATCTCTAATGAAGGAGTTTAATTATTTATCAGATAAAGACATCTATCTGGATGCGGCTTGCCAGTCCCTGCGCCCACAGCCAGTCATGGATGCACTAAACAAATATTATACCGAGTTCAACTCTTGCGGCGAGCGCGTCAAATACAAATGGGGCGAAGCTACCGACACCAAAGTCACCGAAACTCGCAAAAAGGTTCTAAAATACCTCAAATTACGTCAAAAAGATTATTTTGTCTCCTTCACCCTTAACACCACTTATGGTTTGAACCTTTTACTTAACCAGATTCACCCCAAATATGTCAAAAAAGTTATTACTTCAGACATCGAGCATAATTCAGTTTTTCTTTCTACTATGGCTTACGCTAAGGCTCACAAAATCAAACGCGAAGTCATCAAGCGTGAACCTGATGGTTCATTTCCTATCAAGCAAAAAGATTTTAAAAAAGCTCTTGTAGTTGTCAACTGTGCTTCCAATTTCGATGGTCGCCAACTCAAAAACATTAAGGCTCTCGTCAAGGCCGTGCGCGCCGCCGATGGTATCATTATCATCGATGCCGCCCAGGCTATGGCTCACACCCCGCAAATTCTTTATCGTACTAACGCCGATGCTATCTGTTTTTCTGCTCACAAAATGTACGCTCCGTCACTCGGTGTCATGGTGGTCAGAAAAGATCTCGTTCGCCAGCTCCGTACTACCTTTATCGGCGGCGGCATGGTTGATGATGTTGACAAAAACACCTACTTACTTTCTGCCGATGAAAACCCTGATCACATTCACACCATTTTTGAACCAGGTCTCCAAGCCTGGGGTGAAATTGTTGCTCTCGGTGCTGCTATTGATTGGATTAATAAGCTTCCAATGTCTGCCCACAAAGCACTCTGGCACGAAGCTCAGCGTCTTTATGATTTTCTTAAGAGCCGCCCCAAGGTGCATCTCATTAATACTGAA
Organism: Candidatus Saccharimonadota bacterium; assembly: GCA_017514665.1. GTDB lineage: Bacteria > Patescibacteriota > Saccharimonadia > Saccharimonadales > Saccharimonadaceae > Nanosyncoccus. The sequence goes on from JAFWIX010000001.1 coordinate 153,590, forward strand.
GCCAATCCTACCATGTCGTTTTACGTCGAGGGCGTAGATTCTCACCTTATTGGTGCTGCGCTTGGCGACAAAAACATCATGGCTCGTACCGGTTATTTCTGCGCGCATTATTACCTAGATCACGCCGAACACTATCCTAGCTTGATTCGTTTTTCGCTTGGCTATCACACTCGTCCTTCTGACATCGATAAAATCATCGAAGTTCTTGACAAAGTCACCACCGAAAAACCCAAGAAAACTAAAAAGATTAAGAAAAAGAAAACTACCAAAAAATCTAAAACTACTAAGCAGAAATAAAGTTGTTTCTCAGCCATTTATCCGCTGGTCCAGCAGACATCAGCAAGATTAGATAATCATCATCACGCCATTTTTTAATTTCATTCAATAATTTATTATCCAGTTTGGCTGGTTCAGCATTTTCAAATCCAGAAGCTTTAATCAAGTCGGTTGGTGTTAAAACCGGCAAACTTTCATCTTCGCGCGTCAAGAAAGTTGGCAACATATACAGCTTAGCTAAGCCATTAAACACGCCTTGATATTTATCTAACACTTGATGCTGACGGGAGTTCTGGTGCGGTTCATAAACCACCACCACGCCATTCAAGCTCAATTTAGCAGCCTCTGCCTTTGCCAACTCTACTGTAGCCGCAATTTCTTCTGGATGATGCGCATAATCAGAATAGATACTATCGGCAATCTTCTCAAAACGACGGCCACTGCCAGGGAAGTTATTCAGCGCTTCAATAATTTGTTCTTCACTAATGTTCAAATTACTATCTTTCACCAGTTCACACAAAATTTGTAGCGCCAAAGTTGCATCTAGTCGCTTTGCTTCTCCAGTCAAAGTCAAGCGTTCATCGATTTTGTCGGCATATAAAACTTTTTCGCTTTGTGATTCAAATTTTGCAAACGCCGCCTTATAATCTGCTTCATCCTTATAAATATCAGGATGATCAAAAGTCACCGTGGTAATACCTGCTATCCAGGGACGAAAATGCAGGAAATTGCGGTCATATTCATCGGCTTCATAGATAAAATAACGTGCTTTAGCCTCATAATGTCCGCTTGGCGCAAACGGCAAAGTAGTCCCTACGATATATGATGTCAAAATGCTTAGTTGCCGACAAGCCCAGATCAGCATCGATACCGTAGTAGTCTTGCCGTGCGTGCCAGCAATAGCCACCAATTTTGCTCCTTGTTTTTCTATCAGAACATTGCTCAATTCGTCACGCTTGCTAGTCTTGATATCGAGTTCGCGCGCAGTTTGATATTCAATATTCTCATCGGTAATTGCTGAACTATGTACAAAATAGTCAATTCCCACTTCTTGATGGATTTTACGCAAAAATTTACCATCTTGCGGGCCAATGTTCATTTTTACGTTGCGCTTCACTAGTTCTGGATAGACGGCGCCTTCTTTCAAATCTGAACCATATACACCTAGTCCAGCATCCGCCGCCATCAGTGCTAACGGCCCCATGCCAGTGCCACAAATTCCGGAAATATAAATATTCATATGTTATAATTATAACAGTTTATGGGTGGTAATACTAGAAATCACATCAAAAAAACCTTACACTGGCTCCATAGTATTGGTACTTGGCAATATTTACTAGTGTTAATTGTGATGTTGTTTATTTCGGCGACCTGTTTGCGTATTGATCATATTCGTATGAATGATTTGAAATCCGAGGTTCTAGCCGCCGATGAAGCAGGCGATGAAGAGGCGTTAGTTACTAGTCTGAACAAGTTGCGTGATTACACTAATTCGCACATTGTGATTAATATTGATGACTTAAATGGCAATTTTGAAGTCTATTTTGGCACCGGACCACTCTATCTGGAAAATCAATATCGCAGTGACGCCACCAAGGCACTAGAAGAAGCCGAAAAAAATAATCCAGACGGTCTTGGAAGCAATGTTTTCGCTGAAGCCGCCAATGTTTGTCGCCCACAAGCAATCGCTGGTGGTTGGGCCTGGAACAGTCCTCAATATTTGAATTGTATGACTGCCGAAATCGACAAACATCCCGCCGCCGAGAATTTTCAATCTTCTGCCACCCTGCCATCTACTGAGCTTTATCGCTACAATTTCGCTTCACCAGTTTGGGCCCCCACCATCACTGGCTTTGTTCTCCTCATCACCGCCTTCCTCATCCTAATCATCTTCGTTAGATTTATCATCTGGGCAATCCTGAAAATAACGCTTATTATCATGAAAAATAGAGGAGCAAATTAAGCTATTTCTTTTCTGGTATGCCGAGCGATTTATCAGACAACGCTCCTGCCGGATACGGATTACTAATACTCTTCACATTATCTTCTATTTTCTTTATTTCCTTCAAATATTCATCCAGTGTCGCCTCATCCACTTCTCCCATTTCACTAAATTTATAGTCGCTATTCTCGGTTTTATCACCTACAGCCTCTTCTTCGTCTGGCAAAAACCCAGGTCTAGAACGATCCAGATAAATATCACCCGAATTATGATAAATTAAAATACTAACCGAAGTTGTGATAATCGCGAGCACCGTCGCTCCTACACCCAATATCCATAAATTTCTTGCGCCGAAACTAAATTTCATAGCTCGCTCCTCAATTTTTTTACGCCCTCGATGTGGTCATGTAAAAGAGAGTTAAGCTCTAAAGTCGTCTGTTGTAAAGTCGCTCGCGAGGCTCTCGCTGCCTGTAATTTTTCGTAAAAATCCTCTGGGCTTGTTTTGCAGTTTATCGCCAACAAATCTTCCACTTGTTTCATATAATTAGTATAGGTAGCATTAAACGCTTGTCTCTTGTCGGCAAATTTTGACTGCACCGAAGTCAAAGTAGCGTTTGGTTTGTTATTCTTAGTCAAACGTAAGTTCAGGGGTACAATAAAGTTCGTTAACGCATTTTCGTAAGCGCTACCTAGGTATACACGCGTTTTACTGTCTGCGCGCGTTAGTTGCTGAATAGTTTGCTTAATGGTATCACAATTTGTTGAAATCGCACCTTTTTGATCGGCATTCAAATCTATTGCCATTGCTGGTACATCGCTCGACAAGACGCCCGTCATGATTCCCAAAACCGCAATACCTACTCGCCTACTTTGCTTCATAGGCCCCCAGATGTATTTTATTATCATAAATCAAAGTTGGAATTCCTTTTGCTCGCACCTGTTCTTCCACGATTTTGCGTGCTTGTTCCAAGATATTACTTACTTGCTCGGATTTTGTCAGTCCACTAATTCCTGAAATTTTCGTATTAGACACACCAAAATCTTTTAACCATTTTTCAATCATTTTCCTCGCGTTAGCCTCTGAAAGTTCGTATAGCACAGATTGGTAAGTGGCCCCAGTTTCGTCGTGCTCAGCATACAATCTATTTAGTATTTTTGATGCTACTTCCGGTTCTGAAAGCATTGCTGCATATATGTAGCGTGCGATTAATTCAGAATTATTAAACTTTAATTCACCATTAGGCAAATGAATCGGATACATGACTATTATTGTATTGTATTGATCAAAGAACCCAGACTCTTTTTGGTTTCGGTACGACATCATGCAGGCCGAACACCCAGGATCTACGATATCTAGGGCATACGGCTTGTTTGGGTCTTCTTTATTTATAGTAAAATATGGTGTAGTATGAAAATCTTCAGCGTGCCAATCACGTAATCGGTCGGGAATAGCCACGAATATATCACCCCATTCCGTGAACCAACGCCCTACCGCCTCGATCGCATTATCCGGCTCATTCACTTCTAGTGAACAAGTTTCTGATGCTAATGCGCATGACGATGGTTGTGATATATTGCAAGTGCCAAATAACCATAGTGTAAATAGCGTCTTGATCGAAGTTAATACCGCCCATATAAATATCAACACAATTAATATCGCCAATACTTCCATTGTGACGGACAATGGTTTTATTAACCCTGGTTTTGTTAATACTATTTTTTTTAGTACAGAATGTTTTACGTCTTCTTTAAAATTTGTCTGGCATTTTTGTAGGCGTACTTTTTTACCTACGCATCCCCAAGCTTTTTTGATTACGCGTAAGTATTTGCGCCCAATATCTCGCTTAAAAATGCTCAAAAAAGCGGCTACTCCACCGAAAAGCAACAGAACAATAAATGCAGCAATACATACCATAAATTTCATTATATCACACCAAAATAAAATTTTCTGCAGAAAACCTCTATAAAAAAGCCCCAAAAAACCCTTGACACTCTCATCTTGCTTAAGCTATAATAAAAACGAACCAAAAGGTCATAGTTGGTTTAATTAAAATTTAAGGTAAGAACACAAAAAGTCATGTTCATTCGCAGTAAAACTCTAGGTCATTCTAAACGTCTTTTTCACCTCTCTTTAGGTGCTTTTTTGGTATTTCTAGGAGTCTTTACTGTCTGCAGTATTGTAGACTTTTCTAATGAAGCAGAGGCTACCGATGTAAGTAGCAAATTCACTGTTAGTCTTAACGATGTCTTAACCATTAGTTCTCCTAGCGAAATAGTCCTAGACAACTGTAATCCCTCTACTGCTAGTCTTTGTACCACTTCAGCCAATGTTACTGTCTCTACTAATAATCTCACTGGCTATTCCTTATACTTAAATTCTACTTCTGGTTCTTCTAATTCTCTCACTAATACTGCCACTACGCCTAACCCCACTATCCCTACTCTAAACAACCAATATAGTTCAGCTAACTTCCCTGTAAACTCTTGGGGCTACACTGGTGGTACTGATCAATCTGGTGAAACTGGAGGCTATAACTGTTCTACTAACTATTGTCCTATTCTTGATTATGAAGCAGATCCAACAGACTATTCTCCTAACCACATCATCAAACAAACCGATACTCCCGCCGCTACTTCCTCTACCAACCTTACTTTTGCTGCTAAAGCTGATACTTCTAAGGCCTCTGGCACTTACACTACTTCTGTTACCTTTACTGCTGTGGCTAATGAGATTCCGGACTATACTGCTAAATTAGACACCGGCCAAACCGTTAATGCCAAGCTAAAATCCCTAGCTGCTGGAACTACTCAGGCCTATACCGCGCAAGACAATCTTATCAAATCCATTGACGTCCACCTAGAAACCCCTGCCCCTACCGGCTTTATCCCATCTGCAGACAACACTATTTCTTCCTCTGAGTCTAAAAACCCAATCTACGCCATCTTTGACAATACCAACGACGCTGGTATTATGCACTTCTATACTGAAGGGGAACAAATTGTCTTATCTTCCGATTCGTCCTACATGTTCACTCAATTCCGCTCCCTCTCCGACCTCTCCGATATCTCTGATTGGGATACTTCCAACGTGACGAATATGCATAGTATGTTCTCTTCTGCCGGCTACTCCTCCACCACTTTCACTCTTGATCTCTCTGATTGGAACACTTCCAACGTGACGGATATGGGTGATATGTTCTATTATGCCGGCCGCTCCGCCACCACTTGGTCCATCGGTGACCTCTCCGATTGGAACATTTCTAACGTGACGGATATGGGTAGTATGTTCTATTATGCCGGCCGCTCCGCCACCACTTGGTCCATCGGCGACCTCTCTGATTGGAACACTTCTAACGTGACGAATATGTATGCTATGTTCGCCAGTGCCGGCCGCTCCGCCACCACCTGGTCCATCGGCGACCTTTCTGATTGGAATACTTCTAGCGTGACGGATATATATAGTATGTTCGAATATGCCGGCTACTCCGCCACCACCTTCACTTTAGACCTCTCTTCTTGGAACACTTCTGGCGTGACGAATATGTACCGCATGTTCCGAGACGCCGGCTACTCCGCCACCACCTGGTCTATTGGTGACCTCTCTTCTTGGAACACTTCTAACGTGACGAATATGAGGGAGATGTTCTACAATGCCGGCTACTCCGCCACCACTTTTTCCCTCAATCTCTCTGATTGGGATACTTCCAACGTGACGAATATGAGCCATATGTTCTCTTCTGCCGGCTACTCCGCCACCACCTGGTCTATAACTATTCCTCCAACCAACGGGAATAATATTAGCAATACTACTAATGATATGTATGGCCAAACCACATCAGTATATGGTGAACCACCTAGCGGCAAATCTTTCACTTTGGCTCAACCATAATCTAGCGTTTTGCTACTAACTTTCTGTCGTCATCGTGTTCAAAACCATCCACTGAACTCTCGTTTAGTATATAGTTTTTATTAGTGTCATATTGAGTCGAGTATTTTTCTTTTTGTGTTATAATACATACAGTTATCACAAAACCAAAAGGAGCAACATGGCTAAAAATTTATTTTTAATCACTAATCCAGGCAGTAGTTCACGTAAATACGCTTTATATGATGATGATAAACCTGTCTGTACTTTGCATTTTGAATACGAAGGCGATTCGGTTATTTGTACCGTCAAAACCGCCGATGGTACCAAGAAAAAACTTGATCAAACTTTTATCGACCTCTCCGGCACCGTCTCTCATCTCGGCAAAATTCTCGAATCCGAAGGTTATCTTGGTGGCAATACTAAATTAAAAGCCATTATCGCTCGCGCCGCCGCGCCAGGGGATTACTTTACTGAGGATCACGTAGTTGACGACGAATGTCTTTGGCAGCTCGAGCTCGCCAAAAATCGTGCTCCGCTTCACGTTCCTGTTATCGCCAAAGAAATCGAACAGCTCGTCGCCGCTTTTGAAGGTACGCCAGTGCTTGCCGTGTCTGACTCTGGTTTTCACAACGATCGTCCGGCCTCTACCATTTATTATGCTATTGACACTCGTCTCGCCGACAAAACCGAACTTAAACGTTACGGCTTCCACGGTCTTTCGGTCGGCTCCATTGTTGAATATATGAAAAAACAAGACATTCTACCAGAGAAACTTATCGTTTGTCATATTGGCTCCGGTAGTTCTGTCACCAGTGTTTTGAATGGTAAATCTTATGATACCACTATGGGTTATACTCCACTCGAAGGCGTCATGATGTCTACTCGCTGTGGTAATATGGATGTCGCCGCCGCTTTTGCTTTGAAACGCCAACTCGGCATCGACACCGAAAACGGTTTTATCGAATATCTTAGTCAAAAAGGTGGCCTTCGCGGCGTATCTGGCAAGACCGACGACATGCGTGAGATTTTGAAGCTCCGCGACGCCGGCGACGAAAAAGCCCTTTTGGCTTACGAAATGTATGTCAGCCGTATTCAATCGGCTATCGGTCGTATGGCTGCCGTGATGGATGGTGTCGACGCCATCGTTTTCACCGCTACCATTGGTGAGCGTAGTGATGACATGCGCGAATGGGTTTGTCGTAAGCTTCACTACCTCGGTTTTAATCTAGACCAAGATAAAAACCTCGGCAAAATGCCCGAACGCCATACCAATATTGGCACCAAAGATTCCAAACCTATCTGGGTTATTCGCACTGATGAATTTGAAGAAATGATTCGTCGCGCCAAGATACTTTTAGCCAAGTAGGGAATTAGCACTCTTGCTTTTTAAGTGCTAATAATATATAATATAGTACATGGCAAAACGAGACTATTATGAAGTTTTAGGCGTCAAAAAAGATGCTTCTGATGATGAAATCAAGAAGGCTTACCGCAAATTAGCCATTAAATACCATCCCGATAAAAACCCGGGTGACAAAGAGGCTGAGGCCAAATTCAAAGAAGCTGCTGAAGCCCACGAAGTTCTCTCGGATAAGCAAAAACGCGCCCGTTATGATCAATTTGGTCATGCCGGTGTTGGTGGTGCTAGCGGTAACCCGTTTGGTGGCGCCGGTGGTAATCCTTTCGAGGGTGGCACCTTCAATTTCAATGGTCAATCATTCAACTTTGATTTTGGCGGTGGTACTGGTAACCCACTTGATGATATTCTCGGTTCTATCTTTGGTTTTGGTGGCGCCCCACGTCAACGTCGTGGCCATGATTATCGTGTCAGCACTACTATTAGTTTTGAAGATGCGATTTTTGGTACCACTAAGCAAATTACCGTAGAAGGCAAGTCCTTCAAAGTCAAAATCCCTGCCGGCATTGATGATGGCATGTCGATTCGTCTTGCTGGTAAGGGTGGTCCTGCCCCAGAAGGTGGTGTTAAGGGCGATCTTTATGTTCAAGTTCGTGTTAAACCCCACAAGCATCTTACCCGCGAAGGCGCTATCATCCTTTCAGAAGAACACATTAGCATGGTTGATGCCGCCCTGGGTACCGAGATTGATGTCGAAACCGTCGATGGCCATCTTACCATGAAAGTCCCGGCTGGCACCCAATCTGGCACTCCGTTCAAGCTTTCTGGCCATGGCGTGCCGATGCGTATCGATGGCGACCGCGGCCCACACATTGTCACAATTATCGTTGATACTCCCAAAAATCTTTCCAAAAAACAAAAAGATTTACTTCGTGAATTTGCCGACAGCAAAAAGCGCAGTTTTTGGGGTTAATTATTGCTGAATATGTTGTAAAAAATACAACATTAACTTTATTCCGTTTATGTTATAATATATAGTATTAATTCGTAGTTTAGTGCGAACTCTTTGGGTGGGTTGGCGCTTATACGGGGTCAATGAAAGGAGAAATATGAAACAGTGTTTAAAGTGTAAAGCCATAATGGCAGATGGTGCAACTTTTTGCCCTAAATGCGGCACGCCGTCAGCAGTCACACCAGGCGCTCCCGCAGCTCCTGCCGCTCCCGCTACCCCTGCTGCTCCAGCAGCTCCCGCTGTTCCAACTCCTCCTGCTCCGTCAACTACTCCTAACCCTCCGCTTACTAGTCCATCCTCCGCTATTAATGGTTTTGGTGCCGTCTCTAGCAATCCCTCTGCTCCTGCACCAACCCCAGAACCCGTCCCCACACTAGCTCCTTCAACACCCATTACTCCCACTACTTCAGCGACCCCTTCTGATGATACCGCCACACCCATTACTCCAGATACTCCTCCCGCTCCAGTCAAAGACAAAAAAGCCATTTCCGGCAAAGGCCTCAAGATGCCTAACAAACGTACCATGATTTTAATTGCTGTTGCTGTAGCTCTAGTCATCGGTGTTATTATTGCCGCTATTATCTTTATGTCACCATCTAGCGATGATAATACCGTCGAGACTCCAGTAGCACCAGCAGCCGAAACTCCCGTTCCGACCACCACCAACAAAGCTTTGCTTAGTGGTTACTCTTTTGAAATCCCCAGCAATTACACCATGGAACTCCTTACCGATATCAACGGTAATCCAGTCCTCCAAATTGCCAACAACGATAATAGTTGGGCGATGGACTTAACCTATCTAAGCTCCACGCTATTTTCTACCGTTTCAGCTGAAGGAGCCATGGACAATCAAATCATGCTTCTCAATGCGCAGACCAGCTCCGAAGCTACTGCCGGGCAAGCTACTCTGTCTGATGTTGATCTTCGCTTTATTACTACCACTTATAACAATATCCCAGTTACCATTGTTTATGCTCAAGCTCCAGCGGTTGAAGGCGCCGAAAGCTGCACTTTTGCCGGCATCGTTGTTAGCAAAGATGGTGAAAGCGGTGAAGCCGTACTTAATACTGCCGCCGAAATCTTTGCTTCTGCTGAAGTTTCCACTACTAGTCCACTTAGCAAAATCGCCGAAGGCACTGACTTTAGCAGCCTTATCTCCATCCTTGGTCAAGGTTTTAATCCAGCCGTCGACGAACCCACCCCAATAGACGTAATAGAATAAAACTATTGCTTTATTAATCTAGTATTATCATCCTGTAGTTTGATTTCTATGCGAGTATGTTTTTCTGGCAATAAATCCGTTACGCTTTCGCCCCATTCAATCACCACTATAGCCTTTGGGTCATTCAGAGTTTCGGCAATTTCTTCTCTCATAATTCCAGGGTCTGTCAAACGGTAAAAATCATAATGCACTAGCACCCCTCCAGCAAAAGGGTAGCGTTTCGAAATTGTAAAACTCGGACTCGTCACTAGTTCTTTCACCCCCAAACCTTCAGCGATACCTCGCACCAGGGTAGTTTTGCCGGCGCCTACATCACCCACCAATTCAAGTGCTGCTGGCGGCTTCAAATCATCAGCCAGTCTCTTTCCGTATTTGATAAGTTCTTTTTCGGATCTAATTTCCATCTTTTAATTGTAGCATAAATCACCATCGCCGCAATCGGTACATACAATATGAACACCCACGGGTTTTGTGATTCAATCTCAATCAAAAACGTCTTTTGTTCACCAAAGAAATTTATCACTGCCAAATGATAATCTAGTGCCCAGGTAGAAAATTTACCCAGCCATTCGGCCGCAAACGGCCACCACCCCATTACGCCAGTTATAAAAATTAGCCCCATCACATAGGGCATCGTCGGCAAAATCAATAAATTCGCCACCAGAGAAATCAACGACACCGTGCCAAAATAATATAGTGAAATTGGCAGACACGTTACTGTAGCAGCTATCGTTGCCATCAAAGTTTCCGCGACAAAATTTGGTTTTCTTCCACCATATAATAATTCTGCCAACACTGGCTCTAATATCAAAATTCCACCAAATGCGCTAAATGACAAAAGCCACCCCAAATTAGTTAAATACATCGGGTTTATCAGTAGGGTAATCGCCATTACGATTAATATTAAACGCCAAGCTTCGAATTTTCTTCCTACATACCACATGGTTACCGATAGTCCCGATACCAATGCCGCTCGCGTAATTGAAGTCGTCCATCCCACTATACTTCCAAACGCCAAGATCAAAATCAATGCAAAGACTAATCCCGCAAAGCGTGACACTTTACCAAAAATCCGCCGTGCCAGGCCCACTAGTATCGACATATGTGTTCCCGATGCCACTACTATATGCACCAATCCCACTACGCGCAAAGTCTCGACCAGATCATCACTTAGTCCACTTTTCATTCCTAAAAGGTAGGCTAAACCCAATTTAGCTTCATCTTCTGGTATATATTTTTCAATTATCGCCGCAAAATTATCTCGTACACTCAGCATTATGTCTGCATTTTTGATTTTTTCGACTTTTATCAACTTTGGTCTATACATGCTTGCCGCGAATGTGCCGAAACCTTCGCTCAGATTACCTTTTAAGGTTGCCAGGTCGCTTCGCTTTATTTCCTCATTTTTCGGTATTTTTGCATAAATTACTCCGCTCGCTTCTATTTCGCCAATTTTTAATTCGCTTAGTCTCAACGCCGTCCCGCCATCATCGGTGTCTGGGTCTTCGCTTACCTTTCCAGTTATTTCTACGGTTTGTCCGACATATTGTTTTAAATATTCACCCGTCGTTTCCCAGCCACCAAATACTATTATTACTGTACTAATAATTACGCTCGTCGCCAACAACACTACATACCAAGATGGATGAATTTTCTTCAACATATCGGCACTTTAATCAAAAACACAGCCGAAAATCAAGCATATCCCCAATACTTTAGCAAAAATCGTATATAATATATATTATGGAATTATATTTAGATACCAGTACGCCAGTTTGCAAACTTAAACTAGACGACCATACTTACAAATGGGAATCTGGTTATGAACTTGCTGAAGGTTTGCAAAAATTCATTCATGATAAATTAAAAGAGAATCACGCTACTTGGCAGGGCATCACTAAAATTACTTTCTTTTCTGGCCCCGGCTCCTTTACTGGTCTTCGCATCGGTGCTGCCGTCGTCAATACGCTCGCTCACGAACTCCACATCCCCCTCTACGATCATCATAATAAAAAACGTCCAGTAATCATCCCCGACTATGGTCGCGGTGCCAACATTAGTACTCCAGTCAAGTAAAGCCAAACTAGTCTTTGCGAAGACTTTGTTAAGTTTAGATTTGGAATAGAAAAATGCCACCCGAAGGGAGCATTTTTCTATTCCAAGTCGTCTGAGTAAAAGCCTAGTTTGACTTTACAATGAGAACAGACAGAGCACTATAATGTTCGCCACCGCGATACAAGCGACTACGCGAATCCCCCACTTGAACCAAGTTACGTAATCAACTTTAGCCAAGGCCAAGCCACCCATAATTGCACCACAGGTTGGTGTGATTAGGTTTACTAAGCCATTTGAGGCTACAATCGTCATGGCTGCCACGTTGGTACTGTAGCCCAAGTTGGCCGCCAACGGTGCGATAATTGGCGTTGATAGTGTCGCTAGGCCTGAAGACGACGGTACTAGTATTGACAACACAACGTGCAATAGATAGTTTAGTGGTACAAACGCCATTTCTGGCAATGTTGCCAACCAATCTGAAGCGTTGTAGATGATAAAGTTGTCCATCGAAGTTTGCGCCATCAATACAGAAGCGCCACGGGCCACTGCAATTACCAGCACTACGCCAATCATATCACTAGCACCAGACACAAAAGTATCTACAAATCCGTGTTCGCCTTGGCGATTGACGATGGCAATAATAATCGAAGCAATTAAGAACCACAAGGCTGCTTCGTAGAACCACCAAGCACCTAATGGCTCGCCGGTCAACCAACCAGTCCATTCATCAAAGAATGTAACACCAAAGTCACCCCAAGGAATAAATCCAACAATCATTACAATGAAGGTTAGAGCAAACACTATGAGAGATACTTTTTGTTTGCCAGTTAGTTTTTCGTTGTCATCATTTGCTTCTAGATATTTTGAATACTTCTTTTCAGCTGCCGCCTGCTCGCGCAAACTCAAGAATGTTGAACCTTTGTCACGCTGTACTTTCTTGGCATATCTTATAGTAAAGAATGCCGAAATTGCCAACGTCGAGAGCCAGAGCACTGTAGCAATGAAGATAATCGTCCCTTGATTATATTCTACGCCAGCGGACTCCATTGCTGACAAGGCTACGCCTGTCGCAAACGGGTTGATTGTCGAACCAAGCACACCTGAACCCGCACCGAGCAAGATAGTTGCTACACCTACGAGTGGATCCATGCCGGCCGCAAACATAGTTGCAGCAATTAATACATAGAAACCGACGCTTTCTTCTAGGAAACCATAGGTTGTGCCCATGATCGAGAAGATCAACATCAAGAGTAAGATTAGAATGTATTCTTTACCACGTAGTTTTTTCACCAAAACGCGAATACCGGTTTCGAGTGCCTTGGTCTTAGCCATAATTGCCAAGAAACCACCAAGGATCATTACAAAGATACATACATCGATTGCATCACCAAAACCAAGGATTGGCGCTATCAAAACTTGATAAAGTTTTGCACCTACTACACCTGAACCATTAACGACTTCACAGGCTTCTTCGCCATTTGCTTCTTCACAAGCTTCAAGCGAATCATAAGTAGTAGTTTCTTCAGCGCTAGCAGTAGATTCATTGCCATAGGTTACGGTGCTTTCAATAGCTCCTTCGTCCGGCGCAATTACGCTCGCTTTGGTTTCGCCACCAGCTTCTACAATAGTAGCTTCGTTGCTTTCTTCGCTAGCGACTTCTTCACCCCCTGCTTCTGATTCCGATGCCTCTTCAGCAGAGCTTTCGGTTACCGATTCGCTTTCCAGTTCGCTAGCCTCAACTTCTTCGCTAGTGCTTTCATCTTCTGGTGGAATTGCCTGATATTTCGCTTCAGGTAAAACATGTGTTAAAAGGCCCAAAACGATAATCAAAATCATGATAATCGAGTATGCTGAAAGCATTGCTCGAGTGCGCTTTTTACTGCGACTTTTCTTCTTTTTTAGCATTTATTTTATATCTCCTCTCTTATTAATGCCATTGACATACAATGCGAACCACCGCGACCTCTCGATAGCTCGGAACTTGGTATTTCGATTACTTTTATGCCATGCCTCCTTAATGTTTGATTAGTTACGTAATTACGGTCATAGGCGATTACTACGCCCGGTCTAATACATAATAAATTCACACCGTCGCTCCATTGTTCGCGTTCTGCATCAATTCGGCGGCCATTACCACATTTAATTAAATCAACTTTATGCAAATGCAAATACTTTTCCAAAACTTTTTGCAAACTTTGGCGAATTTCAACGATTTCTACTTCGCCACCATGCCCAGGTGTGATTTCGTAAATTGTCGAGATGTCCATAATGGCATCCTGTACGGCAAATTTATCCACATCTACCTGTGTCATCACGGTGTCTAGGTGCATGAAGCTTCTTTCGTCTGGAATATCGATTGCGAGGACATATTTAAAGTCATTACTTTTGTCTTTAAATAGGTCTTTAGCAAAATTCGCAATCGCATCTGGCTCGGTGCGTTGTGAAATACCAATCGCCACCACTTCTTTGGATAGCACCTGAATATCGCCACCCTCAATTGAATATGGCTCGTTGCGGTCATAATAAATTTTAGTATCTTCATAAAATGGATGATATTTATATATATATTCTGCAAAAATCGACTCCCTAGTCCTCGTCACCGACCACATTCTGTGTATTGTTGCACCATGACCTACAGTTGCCATCGGATCGCGTTGGAAATAAATATTAGGAATTGGGTCGAGAATCATTTTGCCAGTATCCCTAGCTGCATAAAAACCTGAAATAGCCTTTAATTTCTTCAGCTCCGAGATATCTATACCAGCAATACACTTTTGTACCATTTCGCGGGTGTCTTTGATACCATTAAGAAAATCAAAACAATGCTTGGCTACTTTGGGTGAAGTTACCCCAGCTTCGGCAATAAATTGTTCCAAAAATTTTCTCCTCACCGTTCGACCGCCCGCCTCAATAGCTTCTGCTGCCAAATCAGTTAAATATACTACTTCGATACCCTCATTTCTTAATGCATTAGCGTAGGCATCGTGTTCTTGTTGGGCAATTTTCAGATACGGAATATCATCAAACAACAGTCTTTCTAATGTATTTGGCGTCAAATTCAAAAATTCGTCGCCTGGGCGATGCACTAACACTTTTTTCAGTGGTGCAATTTCGCTAAAATTTGTAATTGAATGTCGCACTATTTTTCCTCCTTTTTATTTAGTGTTAAGAACATCACGGTTTTGATTGTGTGCATACGGTTTTCTGCCTCTTCAAATACGATTGATTTCTCTGATTCAAACACTTCGTTAGTTACTTCCATCTCGGTCAGACCAAACACCTCATGAATATCTTGAGCAATCGACGTGTTAAGGTCATGGAATGATGGTAGGCAGTGCAAAAGTACTGTCTCTGGTTTTGCATTGTTCATCATTTTCATATTTACTTGATAAGGTTTCAAAAGCTCAATTCTTTCGCCCCACTTTTCTTTGTTTTCGCCGAGTGACAGCCAGACGTCAGTGTAAATTGCATCTGCTTTACCGTTTAGGGCATCCACATCATCAGTAATTGTAATCTTGCAATTATTTTGTTCGGCAATTGGTTGGCATTTTTTCACAATATCATCAGACGGTTTCAAATCATTTGGCCCGCAGGCAATAAAATTTACACCCATTCGTGCGCTCATCGCCATGAGGGAATTACATACATTATTATGCGTATCACCCACAAATGCTAAAGTCAAGCCTTCAAGTTTACCAAAATGTTCTTCCAAAGTCATAAAATCCGCCAAAGCTTGGGTTGGGTGGCATTCGTCGGTCAGGCCATTCCATACCGGCACATCAGAATATTTTGCCAAATCATCAACTACTTTTTGGTCAAAACCGCGATATTCAATGCCATCATAAATGCGCGACAATACTCGTGCGGTGTCAGCAATCGATTCTTTATGTCCCATTTGCGAGCCACTTGGGTCCAAAAAAGTGACTCCCATGCCAAGGTCATATCCTGCCACTTCAAACGAACATCTCGTCCTCGTAGAAGTCTTTTCAAACAAAATCGCAATATTTTTGTTTGGAAAAACTTTGTGATTTATCCCCACTTTTTTCATTTTTTTGAATTCTTTTGCTATTTTTAGCATATAGCGAAGCTCGTCTTCGCTAAAATCCAGAATCCTTAAGAAATCTCTCCCATAAAAATTCATTTGATGCCCTTCATTTATGTCTTTATTATATATTATTCTTATGCTATAATCAATACATTAAATAAGGAAATTTTTATGGATCCAAAAGAAAATAATTCGAAATGGGATAAACTGTCTGAGTTTGATCCTATTTCCAATGAACCGGCTCCAGTAGCTCCCATGCAAGCTACCGTTGCCACTCCAGCCGTTGAGCCATTGCATACGCCCGAGCCTCAACCACAACCAGCCCCCACTCCTCCACCAGTTGACTACAATAAACAAATGAAAACCTCCAAAACTATCTCCATAGTTATGTGCGTTTTGGCTGGTGTGTTTCTTTGTGTGGGCGTTGGCGGCGCGATTTTAGCCTTAGCCGCCAATAATACCATTAATCAACAAGACGAAATTATTGCCAACCAAGATGAAATCATCAGCGCGGTTGCCAATTCTATGGGCGTTGCCGAAATTAATTCCGTCGACGATTTGCCTACTCTTGCTCCTACTACTGGCTATATCTACATTAGCGACTGGGGAATCAAAATTCAAGTTCCTGACAGCATCAAGACTGTTAGCTATATTTTGAATGCCAATTATCGCCCATCAATCTGTTTTAATGCTAATGATGCCGGTTTACAATATTTACCAGACTTTGCCAACATCGCCAAAAACCCGGGCGGCATGGGCTGCCTCACTCGCGTTGCTGTTTCTGAAGGCAATGCCGACACCGATGGCAATAGTTTCGGTGAACAAGTCTTCACTAGTGACGATTATAATTACTTCTATACCTTACCGCGCGTCTTTAGTACTGAACCAGCTGATCAAGGTGTTGAAAATTCTGTTATCAACGTTATTAAAAACATGCTCACCAAAAACGTCTCCTCATACAAGTAAAAGTATGATATAATAGAAGCGGAAATTTATTAATTTATATTATTTGTTAACCCGTTGGTATAGAGAAAAATATCAACACAATTAGAAAAGAGGAATATGGAAATAGCTGCAATTATCATCGCCGCTGTCGCGGGTCTTGGTGTAGGTGCCGGTGGAATTTTTGCTTACAACAAGCGAAACGAGTCAGGCGGTAAGAACAAAGCCGACGATCTCGTTCGCAAAGCCAAACACGAAGCTTCCGAGATTGTTTTAAAAGCCAAAAAAGAAGCTAGCGAAATCAGTGAAAAATCTCGCCGCGAAGAATCCGAGCATCGTCGTGAATGGAAGAAAACCGAAAATCGTCTCGCCGAACGCGAAACTGCTCTCGATAGTAAGCTCGACCAAATCGAGAAAAAATCCGAAAAACTCGTCAAGCAAGAAAAGGAAATCGACGAACTCAAAAACGAAATCCGCGATATTCGCACCAAACAACAAGAAAAGCTCGAAAAAATTGCCGGCCTCACTAAAAGTGACGCTCGCGACAAACTTATGCAGATGACCGAGCGCGATATCAAACACGACTTAGTCGGCTTAGTCGCCAAAGAGCAAAAAGAAATTCAACATGATGTCGATGAGACCGCTCAATCTATTTTACTTACCGCTATGGAACGTATGTCTTCTGAGGTAACCGCAGACCGCACTGTCACCGCGCTCAAATTACCAGACGACGAAATCAAAGGTCGTATTATCGGTAAAGAAGGTCGCAACATTCAAGCTTTGCAACGTGCCACCGGTGTCGATATCTTAGTTGATGACACTCCGGGTATGGTAGTTTTATCTAGCTTCGATCCAGTACGTCGCCAAGTCGCGCGTTACGCTTTGGAACGTTTAATGAAAGACGGTCGTATCAATCCTTCTTCTATTGAATCTGCCGTCCAGAAAGCCGAAAAGGAAATCGAAAAAGAAATCGTCCGCGCCGGTGAAGATGCTGCGCGTGAAGTTGGTGTAGTTGGCATCCCACGTGAGATTTTACACTTGCTTGGCGAACTCAAATTTCGCACTAGCTATGGTCAAAATGTTTTGTTACACTCCATTGAAATGGCTCACATCGCTGGCATGATCGCCGAAGAGATTGGCGCCGATAAGCGCATTACCAAGACGGCTACTTTGCTTCATGATGTTGGTAAAGCCGTTACTCACAAGATTGAAGGCAAACACGCCGAAATCGGCGCCGAACTTGCCAAAAAATACGGCATGAGTGACGAAATCGTTCACGCCATGGCTGCTCATCATAATGACATCGAGCCTACCACGCCAGAGGCCATCATTGTCAAGATTGTTGATGCCATTTCAGCTGCTCGCCCTGGTGCTCGCAACATCTCTGCCGAGAACTTTGCCGAACGCATGCGCGATCTCGAAAATATTGCCACCAGTTTCCCTGGCATCGACAAGGCCTTTGCCATCTCTGCCGGCCGTGAAATTCGCGTCATTGTTGAGCCTCATCAAATTGACGATCTTTCCGCTCTCAAACTCGCTCGCGATATTGCTGATAAAATCGAAGCTACTATGAGTTATCCAGGCATTATCAAAGTTAATGTCATTCGCGAGACTCGCGCTATAGAATATGCTAAGTAGCGATTTTGCTGAGTGGGTAAATAGTTTTGGAATCTTTGGGCCATTAGTATATATAATGGCTCAAATTTTACAGATGGTTATTGCTCCCATCCCTGGCCAGGTCATCACCGCTACTGGCGGTTATTTATTCGGTTGGTGGGGCGTGCTTTGGACTCTTATCGGTACTGCCGTTGGTGGCTTTATCGTTTTTTGGCTCGCTCGTAAATTTGGTCGCTCGCTTATCGAGAAATTCTTTAAAAAATCCGCTATTAATAAATTCGAATTTATTTTTAACAAAGATGCCACCTTTATTATCTTTATCATTTTTCTCGTGCCCGGTCTTCCCGATGATCTCATCTGTTTTATGGCCGGTCTCACCAAAGTTCCCATCAAGACTCTTGTCGTTATATTATTGCTAGGCCACTTACCATCGATTGTCGTTACCAACTACATCGGTGCCGGTCTTGACGACGCCAATCTCACCCCTATTGTGGTTACCACCATTATAATTGTCATTATTTTCGCTCTTTGCATCTGGCAAAAAGAGCGCATTATCAATTTTCTCTCAAAAACCTCTTGACATTTTTTGCTTGAGGCCATAAGATAGAGATATATACTAATTAAAGGAGGAAATATGGCCTACAAACATACCAACAGTAAGGGAATTGTCTATCACCTTCGCAAGATGGATGTCGTTCTTCGTGGCGGCAAGCAACAGACTATCTACTTCTTCACCAAAGATGCAAATGGTGGCAAAGGTACCCCTTGCGATCTTCCATCCGATCGTGTTGTAAATGAGAACCCACGCAACGGTTTCTTGACTCTTAAGAAGAAATAATCATTAGTTATTTCACTAGGTCTTCCTCGTTTTTTTCGGGGAAGATTTTTTTGAAAGTATGATATAATATATAAATCGGGGCGTGGCACAGTTGGTAGCGCGCTGCGTTTGGGACGCAGAGGTCGCAGGTTCAAGTCCTGTCGCCCCGACCAGACGAGTTTTCGAGCAAAGAAAACAAACTTAGTTGTTTTCTTTCGAGAAAACGAGGATGGAAGACTTTTTACGAACGAAGTAAGTAAAAAGTCTACCAGATAAGATTTATTAAAGAGACTTTAATTATGCCTAAAAAACCACAACCTCAAAAACCCAACCAATCTTCCGTTAGTAATACTTCTCGTACGATAGTCTTTACTTTTTTGCTAGTCCTCTGTGGTATGGCAATTTTTTCTGTGCTCAATCAATCTTCGCCCACCGAAGAAGTTGCTCTTTCTGACGTCATCTCCCGTGCTAATACCGAGAACAGCGATATTTCCAAAATTACCGTCAAGGGTACTGAACTCGAAATTACCCTGAAGGATCAAGATAAACCCACCCAAGTTTCTCGCAAAGACCCTTCCGGCACTCTTTACGAACAGGGTCTAGTAGATCATTGTGTCGATCTTAGCGGTGACGAGCTCGCCGATTGCAATTCCAAATATCCCGCTATTGAATACGTTGAAGCAGTTGATGTCTGGGGTATTGTGCTTGATGTCGCCATCATCTTCTTGCCCATCATTGCCATCATCATTTTCTTTAAATATATGATGGGTCAAGCTCAATCCATGAACAATCAAAACATGGGTTTCGGCAAATCCAAAGCCAGATTATATGGCCCAGACAAAAAGAAAATTACTTTTAAAGATGTCGCCGGTAATGAATCTGCCAAACAAGATCTCGCCGAAATTGTTGATTTTCTCAAAAGCCCCAAGAAATACGAAAAACTTGGCGCCAAAATTCCGCGCGGTGTTTTGTTGGCCGGCGATCCAGGTACTGGTAAGACTTTAATGGCGCGCGCTGTTGCTGGTGAAGCTAGCGTTCCGTTCTTTAGCATTTCTGGTTCCGAATTTGCCGAAATGTTCGTCGGTGTCGGCGCTTCTCGTGTTCGTGACCTCTTTAGTAAGGCCAAGAAAAACGCTCCGAGCATTATCTTTATTGACGAAATTGATGCTGTCGCCCACAAACGCGATGCTCGCGGTGGTGCCGGCAGGGAAGATGAGCAGACTCTAAATCAAATCCTCGTCGAGATGGACGGTTTTGATAATGATTCTGGCGTAATAGTTATGGCCGCGACCAACCGTGTCGACATGCTCGACAAAGCCCTACTCCGTCCAGGCCGTTTTGATCGTCATGTTAATGTCACTTTACCAGAACGCAAAGATCGCCTTGAAATTCTCAAAGTTCACTTTAAAAATAAACCAGTTACCGAAGAGGTCGACCTTGACATCCTTGCTGCCAAGACTGCTGGCTCTTCTGGCGCCGATCTTGCCAACATCGCTAACGAAGCTGCTATCACTGCCGCCCGTGAAAATCATGACAAGATTACTGCCGGCGACATCACTGAAGCTTTTGAACGTGTTGCTATTGGTCCTGAACGCAAATCCAAAGCCATGAACGAGCAAGAACGCAAAATTACTGCTTATCACGAGGCTGGCCATGCCATCGTTGGACACGTTTTGCCAGATAGCGATCCGGTTCACAAAGTTACCATTATCCCACGCGGCCGCACTGGTGGTGTTACTTGGTTCTTGCCACCCGAAGATCGCAGTTATAAGAATATTTACGAACTCAAAGATGTCTTGGCTCGCGCCATGGGTGGTCGTGTTGCCGAAAAGATTATCTTTGGTAAAGATGCCGTCACCACTGGTGCTGGTTCCGATCTCAAAAATGTCGCCGAACTCGCCAAGGGTATGATTGTAGAAGAAGGCATGGGTGATAAGACTCGCAATCGCGTCTTCCTCGATCCAGATACCGGTTATTATACTATCACCACTGGTAAACCTTATTCCGAAAAAACCGCCGAACTCATCGATGCCGAAATCAAATCTCTCACCGATGAAGCTGCCACTCGCGCCGAAGCTGTACTAAAAGCCAATACTGAAATCCTTGATAAACTCGCTGCCGCTCTCCTCGAGCACGAGACGCTTGAAGAGGCCGAATTAGCACCTATTCTAAAAGGTGCAACTTTGCCTACATCTGCTAAACTACATTAGTGTGCTATAATTAAGAGGATGAAGAAATTTAAGTTTAAATCGGTTGTGGCGCTAGCAAATTCCAAGCTTTCCATCAAATCCGCCGCTGTCATTTTAGCCTGCTCCACACTTGTTTCCGCGTTGCTTGGCCTTTTCCGCGACCGTCTTTTAAATTCTTACTATCTCGATACTTATCCTACCGGCATCGATGCTTACACTGCCGCCTTTACCGTGCCTGATTTCATGTTTTTCATCCTTACATCCGGCGCACTTTCTGTGTCATTTATTCCAGTGTTTAACCAACGCCTTGTTGCTGGTAACAAAAAATCCGCTTGGGAACTTTCTACTAGCGTCATCAATTTGATGGCTCTACTCACCTTGCTTGCTAGTATTTTGATCATGGTTTTTGCTGATCCTTTGGTTCGCTACGTCATTGGTCCAGGCCTTGACGAATCTGGCACCATTCTTGCTATCAACATGATGCGTGTGATTGCCATCAATCCATTTCTCTTTGCTATCGCTACAGTTATTACTTCTATCCAGCAAGCCGTCGGGCGTTTCGTTTTTTACGCGCTTGCTCCAGCATTGTACAATATTGGCATTTTAATTGGCATCACTTGGTTCACCGACGGTATTAATCTTTTCGGTCTCCAAATCTTTGACGGCGGTATCATGGGCGTGGCACTTGGTGTTATTCTTGGTGCAATCCTGCAGTTAATCGCTGCACTAATTGGACTATTTGGTTTGAATTTTGATTATGATTTCAAAATCTACTGGAAAAATCGTGGCTTTCGTGACGTACTCAAATTATTACCATCTCGCTCTCTAGACCAGGGAATTGATTATATCAATACCATCGTCAACACCAACCTTTCTTCGCGCATGGGTGCCGGTGCTTTGCGTTCATTCCAACAGGCTACCGCTTTGCATCAAATGCCAGTTAATCTCATTGGCACTGCTATTTCGACTGCCTTCTTTCCCAAACTTACCGAAGAACTTGGCGAAGGCAAAGAAGATGCCTACAACCGTACTTTTCGTACAGCTTTACGCACCATCATCTGGATTTCACTACCAGTTGCCGTAATTGCTTTCTTTACTCGCGGTTACGTTGTTAACTTTATCAAAAACGGCGGTGATCCGCTCATCGCTTCTGTTCTTGCCACTCTTGTCTTAGCAATTTTTGCTCGTTCAGTTTTTCAAATTGCTTCACGTGGTTTTTACGCTCATCAAGATACCAAGACCCCATTTATCATCAGTATCGTTGCCATCGGTTTTTCTATTTTGCTTGCTATCGCTTTCACCATCTTCGGTCTCGGTCCAGAAGGCTTAGGTTGGGCACAGTCCATCGGCGCCATTCTAGAGGTTATCATTCTCATTTTCCTTCTCCAGGTTCGTTCACGCGGCAAGCTATTAAATGCTAGTTTTTGGGGTGCTTTTATTCGCATGCTCTTTGCTAGCGCCATTGCTGGCTGTGTAGCTTACTCCATGACTAAATTCTTCCCGCTCCTTTCGTCCGACGATTCATTCTTTGCCACTTTCCCGAAATTCTTCTTCATTGCTCTCATTAGTTTCATCGCCTACTTCATTGCCAGCTATTTCTTAAATCTCAAAGAAATCACTCCGTTTATCAAGAAGCTTAAGAAAATCGTTTTTCGCAACCTACAATAAAATGATATAATTAGCTTATGGAAATTTGGCAAGCATTAATACTAGGTCTAACACAGGGAATTACTGAATTTTTGCCAGTTTCGTCTTCTGGCCACCTTGAAGTTTTGAGAATTATTATGGGTATAGGCGACGAGAATTTTCACTATTTTCTTGAATTTATCAATCTTGGCACCTTGCTCGCCCTACTAGTTTACTTTAGCAAATACATCATCAAAATTTTCAAAGATATTTTTATCAAACATCATTATCGTCTAGCGCTCAACATTATTATTACTTGTATTCCAGCCGGGCTAGCTGGGCTCTTGTTGGCTGATTTTATTGAAAACAATGATTTCTTTGGCAATATCATTTCGCTCGCCATTGCCTTAGGCGTTGTCGGTATTATCATGGTCTGGATAGATAAATTACCTCACGCTTCCAAGCTTACCAGCGAAGCTCACCTTACCAAACCACGTGCTCTCGCCATCGGTTTGGCTCAAGTTTTTGCGTTAATCCCAGGTGTTTCACGTCTTGGCTCCACCATTCTTGCCGGGCGCTTTACTGGCATGGACAACAAATCTTCCGCCACCTATTCTTTTCTAGTAGCTATACCATTGATGTGTGGCGTCTGTCTCAAAATGTTTCTTTCTTCAGAAAATCGCAACTATCTTTTCGATAATCTTGACATGCTACTCTTGTCTAATCTCGTCGCTTTTGCTGTTGGCATGTTGGCAATCTTTGGCGCTCTCAAATTTCTCAAGCGTGACGGTTCGCTCCAGGCCTTTGGTTGGTATCGCATCGTCTTTGCACTCTCGATTTTAATAGTTGTATTAATAATTTAACCATGACTTTTATGGCAATATTATTTTATTTTCATCGGAAGCGAAGACTGTGAACAAAAAAGCCTTTTTGATTATCTTCCTTACTTTAATTGTTAGCGGTATTTTGACTTTCGTAATTTTATCCAACACTTATTTCAAAAACACCGAAACTTATACGCTTAATAATTTCGAAATTTCTAGACAGCAAGATCGTGCTGGTAAAGTTGAAGTTAGTTTTGAATTAGCCAAAAAACTTAACTATCAAGTTGAGAATCGTAATAGTTATTCTATCAAGCTCAAAAACCCCGACAACCTTTCTTCTATCGACGTCAAACTACTTGACGACACCAAGCGCGAGATCATAATGGAAGAAGGTGACTTTCAAAGTGAAAGATTCCAAGACTACCAATTAATAAATCGCCACGGTTTTGAAGGTTATCAAATTTTTTACCGCACCGATTTGTATACAGAGTTCACAATTACTCTGCTCGTCAATGAATATGAATACGACAAGGACGGCGAGGCTCAAACTGCCTACGATGGTGTCATAATTAAAGTCACTCAAAGCCCCAACGATGACAAAAAAATTTTCAATACTGAAGAATTTGTCAATTCCAAAGATTTTCAACATCTCCTAGATTCCATCAAGGTCACCGCTCCCTAGAGAATAGGCAGTTTTTGTGCTATAATATGAAGGTGCCTGGGTGTGGCGCAGTTGGTAGCGCGCAGCGTTCGGGACGCTGAGGTCGTCGGTTCAAGTCCGATCACCCAGACCAAAAACTTAACAATTCGGGGGTTGGCGCAGTGGTAGCGCGCACGTCTGGGGGACGTGAGGTCGCCAGTTCGATCCTGGTACCCCCGACCATACGAGCGAACGAGCGTAAAAAATGAACTTGTTCATTTTTTACCGAGTCGCGAGGATGGAAGAGTTTTTGCGAACGGAGTAAGCAAAAAATCTACCAGTAAGGAATTTATGTTTCACTTATTAAAATACTTAACACCAAAAGATCGTTTTCTCACCCTCCTTTGTATCGCTCTTGTCGCGGTACAGGTTTTTTTCGATTTGCAACTTCCCAGCTACACTCAAGAAATCACCGTTTTAGTTAGTAGCGAAAACAACGACATCAACCAATATCTCGTTGCCGGTGGCAAAATGCTTGGCTGTACTTTGGGTAGCATTGCCGTTTCTATTGTCGTTGGTTTTTTTGCCGCAAAAATCGCCGCCAATCTTAGTTTTGGTATTCGCGACCGTGTTTTTAAGAAAATTACCAAATTCAGTCAACGCGAAATCAACAAATTTAGTACCGCTAGCCTCATTACCAGAACTACCAACGATATCACACAGGTGCAAATGTTTGTTGCTTCAGCTCTTCAAGTTTTTGTTCGCGCTCCCATCATGGCCGCTTGGGCTATTCAAAAAATTCTTGCTAGCAGCCTAACTTTATCTATGCTAGTGGCGGCAGCAGTGATAATTTTGCTCACCGTAATCATTGTTTTAATGCTCGTCATGATACCAAAATTCAGAAAAATTCAACGTCAAATCGACGACGTTAACCGCATTGCTCGTGAAAATCTTACAGGCCTCAAAGTCATCCGTGCTTTTAATGCTGAGACTTACGAAGAAAAAAAATTCTCCAGAAAAAACACCGCTCTGATGTGCACACAATTATTTACCATGCGTGGATTAGCTGTTCTTTTTCCAGTTATGATTCTTATTGAAAGCACTTTGTCGCTGATGATTTATTGGGTCGGTGCCAAAATAGTTAACGATTTATCAGTTGCCGAACGTGCCGAACTTTTTGGTAATGTTGTTGCCTTCAATTCCTATGCTATTTATGTAGTGATGTCATTTGTTATGATGATGGTCCTCTTAATTATTTTCCCACGCGCTCAAGTTTCCGCCAAACGTATTCGTGAAGTGTTAAATGAAGATATCACCATCAAAGAAGGGAATGGTATTGGCGCAGAATCAGAGACTAAGACTAAGGGCGAACTTGAATTCAAAAACGTTTCCTTCAAATACAACGACGACGAAACTTATTGTATCAAAAATGTTTCTTTTAAAATTGATCAGGGCAAGACTTTAGCTTTTGTTGGCGCCACCGGTGCTGGTAAATCTACCATAGCGAATTTAATTACTCGTCTTAGTGAGCCAGATTCTGGTGAAATTCTTTTGGATGGTATTCCTCTCAAAGATTATAAATTTGAGGAACTCTATCAAAAAATTACTGTCGTACCACAAAAATCCACTCTATTTGCTGGTACCGTCCGTAGTAATATTGCCTTTGGCAAAGCCAAAACCACTTTTTCTGACGAAGAAATTAATAAAGCACTCAAAATTGCCGAAGCCAAATCTTTTGTCGACAAACTAGGCGGTCTCAACGCCAAAGTTACTCAGTCTGGCGCCAATCTTTCTGGCGGCCAAAAGCAGCGTCTTCAAATCGCGCGTGCCGTCATTAGAAAACCCGAAATTTTAGTCTTTGACGATTCGTTCTCGGCGCTTGATTACAAAACTGATCGCAAATTGCGTGACAATCTCTCGCGCGAGCTCAAAGACACTACTCGCATCATTGTCGCACAGCGCATCAGCACCATCAAAAAGGCCGATCAGATTATTGTTTTGGATCACGGTCAAGTTGCTGGTGTCGGTACTCATGATGAACTCATGAAAAAATCCTCGCTCTATCACGAAATCGTCCTCACGCAACTAAGTCAAGCGGAGTTAGATTGATGGAAACTAAGCCCAAAAATCTCAAAAAAGTCATCACCACTCTGCTTGGTTATTGTCGCAAGGAGATGTGGCCTTTAACAGTTGCGATTCTTTTAGCAATCGCTAGTGCAATTTTGTTAATCATTGGCCCCAGCAAAATTCAGGAAATCACCGACTATATTTTCGCAGGGCTTTCTAGCAGTATCGATCTTGCCGCCATTGCTCAGGTTGGCGTCACACTTTTAATAATTTTTCTCATTAGTGCGATTTGTGATTTTATTCAACATTATATGATGGCAACAATCGCCCAAAAAATTTCCTGGCGTATGCGCCGCGATATTGATCAAAAAATTAACCGTCTACCACTTAAGTATTTCAGTAAAAACTCTTATGGCGATGTAATGTCGCGCATTACCAATGACGTTGATAGTGTCGGGCAAGGCTTGTCAGATAATGTCGCCGAAACCGTTGCTGCAGTCACGCAAGTGCTCGGATGTTTAGTGATGATGATTATTACTGATTTACCTCTCGCTAGCATCACTATTATTACTACAGCTTTTGGGCTGTTTATTATGCTCAAAATTCTCAAACGTTCACAAAAATATTTTGCCGCCAGACAAAAAAGTCTAGGTGCGCTCAATGGTTATATCGAAGAAACTTATAGCGGCCATGGCGTAATTCGTGTTTTGCATGCCGAAGAAACTTCACATACTAAATTTGTTAAATTCAATCAAGCCGTTCGCACCGCCGATTTCAAATCACAATTTCTTTCTGGGCTTATGCATCCAGTAATGCATTTTACTGGTAATCTTGGTTATGTTGCAGTTTGTGTGGTCGGTGCTATTTTGGTTATTAATGGCCACATTACATTTGGTGTCGTCACGGCCTTTTTAATTTACGTTCGTCTTTTTTCGCAACCTTTGTCGCAAATTGCTCAGGCTGTGGCCGTTTTGCAATCAGTTGCTGCTGCCACCGAACGGGTTTTTGAATTTCTCGGCGAGGAAGAATTATCAAACGATAGTGACAAACTCGCTTCGCTCGACAAAGTATCTGGTCAAGTAGAATTTAAGAATATTGAATTTGCCTATCCTGATAATCCCAAAGCCGAAGTCATTCATAATTTTTCTGCCATAGTCAAACCAGGTCAAAAAGTCGCCATTGTCGGCCCCACTGGTGCTGGCAAGACCACAATAGTTAATTTATTAATGCGTTTCTTTGAAGCTTCCGACGGCGAGATTTTTATTGACGATGTTAAAATCACCGACCTCAAACGTTCTGCTGTTCACAGTTTGTTTGGTATGGTTTTGCAAGACACCTGGCTCTTTGAAGGTACCGTGCGCGAAAATCTCAAATTCAATTCGCCAGACATCAGTGATGAAAAAATGATTAAAGTCTGCAAAGCTTGTGGCATCGACGAACTGATTCGCAATTTGCCTAAAGGTTACGATACCGTCCTTAGTGATCGCACCACATTGAGTGCCGGCGAAAGACAACTTTTCACCATCGCACGCGTGATGATTCAAGACCGCCCTATGATTATTCTTGACGAAGCTACTTCCAATGTCGACACCCGCACTGAGCTCAAAATCAATAAAGCCATGGATGAGTTAATGGCCGACCGTACCAGTTTTGTGATTGCTCACCGCCTCTCGACCATCAAAAACGCCGACCTGATTTTAGTTTTGAAAGATGGCGATATCATCGAACAGGGAACTCACACTCAGCTCCTGAAAAAAGGCGGCTTCTATGCCGACATTTACCAGAGTCAGTTTTAACCCATTATGTTATAATAGAGTAACGGGGGCGTAGCTCAGTGGTTAGAGCAGTCGGCTCATAACCGATTGGTCGCTGGTTCAAGTCCAGCCGCCCCCACCAGACGGTTATTGGTTTCTCAGATGTTTTTAGTCACCATCTTCGATTTGTTCTTTTAATGTTGCTATTTCGTCTTGGTCCAGTGTGGCTATAAGATTTCTAACAAATTCTTCTTCAGTAGAACTTGCTTCTTTTGCGGCTTGCAATTTGCTTTCGTAATTGCCTAGATATTTCGTGATTCGTCCTCCAACTTCTCCCGTTTTAAAGAAAGACTTTGCTTCTCCGAGAAGGGCATCTCTTTCTTGTTCTATTCGTCCAGAAACAGGATTATCTCGATTTGCCCAAAATTCTTTAACGTTTTCAGAAACTTCTCTGTCATCATGTCTATCAGTAGGTTCGCCGTAAATATCTGTTCGAATCAAATAAATCGGTATTTCAAAAAACTCCGCTGCTTTTTTAGCCTCATCACTTATTACATTCCGTGAATCCCCAAAAACAATTATTGAATCTGGTTTGGTTTTGCCATTAATCTCTACTTCATTCCAGGGGGTTAAGCTATCCATAGTGCCAGTAGATTCTAACAATTCATCTGGGCTCATCACTTGGTCTTTGTATTGCCCCATT
Source organism: Candidatus Saccharimonadota bacterium (assembly GCA_017514665.1). Taxonomy (GTDB): domain Bacteria; phylum Patescibacteriota; class Saccharimonadia; order Saccharimonadales; family Saccharimonadaceae; genus Nanosyncoccus. The sequence continues at coordinate 182,546 of JAFWIX010000001.1, forward strand.
TCACCAATATCTCTTAGTACTCCGTGGTCAGCTGGCGCTGCACTTAAGAAATCACCGTCATTTAGGTTGTTGAAGCCAAATATCAGTCCATTTCTGTCAAACAAATTTATTTTTTTATCTGAGATTAACGATGTTGAAATATAGTCTCTAGATGTATTGACCCACCTTTCTAAATCAATGCTCTTCGGTTGATCCCCGAGCGATTGTCCTACTGCACCAATAACGGAAACGAGCATTTTAAAGTCTGAACCAACAAATTCATATCCATCAATTGTTTTACCGTCAACTTCGACAGGGAATTTTATCACGCCTTCTTGATCGGCTTCGTAAGCCCTAGTTAATTCGTTCTGGTATTGTTTTTCTGCTCCCGATCTAGCTACTTCTCTATTATTATTTTTGATATCCTTATCTGTCTCCAAAGATATAGCTTCTCTCCTAAAATTAGGGAACTCACCTGGATTTTGCCATGACGTGCCTTCGGGCGGTAATGGCTCGATGTTGTCTGTCTGCCCAGATCGATCAATCGTTCTTTCGTGATTATTCATATTATCTATATTATATAATATTTTTAGTTTCTCTTGCAGACTTTCTCTGTATATTGTTAAAACCTGGTAAATTAAGCCCCACCAAAACGTATATAATTCAGCATTTTCGCCGATTTTTTAGTAGTAAATTTCTGTTAAATACCTCGTAAGTCCTAGAGTGCTATTTTGTACCAATTTTACACAAAAAATGCGCCCAAAAGCGCATTTTTACCCTGATAGAATCGTCTGTTAATACCCTAAACAATACATAGCGACTACGATCATATGGGAGAAGCAATTAATTTAGTTGAAACCTTTAAAGTAGAGAAAGTAATCTTTAATTGTGGAGAGTTTAATGATTTAGAAAAAAATTTATAAAAGTATTAGATAAAAAGAAGATTAGGTATTATTCATGCATTAAAGAATTAATTACAGATAATAACAAATTATATAAATTAAGAAAAATAGATTAAAGATCGAGACTTGTAATCCTTAGGGAGGAGTAGATATGAATTATATTGATGAAAATATAAAGACTACAGATGAAAATGATACGATATGAATTATTATTTGTAAACAAGATAATGAATATGTTATAGAAAATTGTTTAGATGAAAGAATTGTTGTTAGAGAACATGAATCAGTGTTATATAATAATAAAAGAAATGAGAGATATTTATGGATTATGAAATTATAATAAATAAAAACAAATGTATAAAAAATGAAGAATTACCAAAAAAACTAGTTGCTATTGGTAAAAATGAACATCCAACTATTTCGTTTGAAAATGAAACTGATGATATATTATTAGAGGAAACGGCTGCATTATTTTTTATCAAAATGATGAATGATTTTAATAGTAGCCATATTAATAAATTAATTCCAGATAGTGGATATAGAACAATTGAAAGACAAAAAAGATTATTAAAATACTATTATGATAGAGATGGTGAAGAAGCATTTTCATATGTAGCTCCACCAAGATCATCAGAACATCATACGGGTTTAGCCATTGATATTGCTTTGATTATTAACGGAAAATATACGGATGATATTACTGGAGAAGAAGAAGAAATAATAGATTTACAGTCTATTTGCTATAAATATGGATACATATTAAGATATCCAAAAGGTAAAGAAGAGATTACAGGTTATAAATATGAACCTTGGCATTTTCGTTTTGTAGGATTGAATTTGGCAAAAAGAATTCATGAAAGTGGACTGACATTAGAAGAAATAAAACAACTAAAATATGTTAAAAAGTTAAAATAAATATAGAAAGGTTAACGAACTATTATATAGATAGCACTTTTTATAGATTAATTTCATTCGACTTACTTTTTGACAATCACCACATGGAGACTATTACCAATCGGCATCATCCCAGCCATCGACGGCGTCATCTATATTATCCTCTGGTTCGCTACCTTCCGTATTAGTGCGTGTAAATCCAAATGGATTATTCTCGTCAAATGCCTCATGCCTTTTCTTTGTTTGTTCTTGCACTTTTGCTAATCGTTCATCAAGCTCTTTTTTAAAATCTCCAGTAATATTTGGTTCAAAATTTGGGTTGAGCTCAACTTGCCCAGTCTCTGAATTGTAATTTCCAATTATAAAACGCCTGTCAATATAATTTGTCGCTTGACCATTTTTATCCTCATGCTCAGTAAAGTATGCCTGCGTTCGTTCACTTCCAACTTCCGTATATCCATGGTGGTAATCGAGAGGGAAACGCATTAATATAACATTCTTTGCGCCTCGATGTGGCCAATTATCCAGCTTCTCTTTCATTTTCTGAAAATCTAGCCTACCTTCCATCGAGCTCCAAAGACCAACCGTATTGTCAGTTAAATCTGTTGAGCCGACCACTTCATTACCCCTGTTCATACTAACCATATTCCCCAGTGATTCAAAGCCCTTTACGCCTTCGTCAAAAATACTCTCAACAACTTCATGACTATTTCCCGCCGAGGCCGTACCGTGCCCACTAATCATTGTATTTTCAAAACTACAAAGATTAGCGATTTCTTCTAATTTTACAAACTTTTTCTCGCCAGCAAACTCTGGAACACTCTTTAGGTATTCTTCACCCCAAGCGGAATCGTCATTTTGTTGTTCTGCATTTGATGAAATAATTTCGTTCATAATAGACCTCCTTTATTTATTATATCATTTTTATACGCTGTTAATACCTGTCCAATTCGCCCCCACCATCCGAAATTCATGCTATAATAGGTTTATGGTTAAAAAACGGTCCAGCAAGATTTTGAAATTTTTTGCTAATTGGTGGGCGCTGATTTTACTCTTTATTGGTTTTTCCGTTCTCAACACCATCACGCTTATTCAAAGCATTGAAAGCTATGACTACACGGTAGAGACCAACGCTTTCTTTGCGCCATTTGAATATTATGACAATCGCCAAATTGTCGGTGTGGATGTTGAAATCATTAATCGCGTAGCCGAAAAATTAGACGCCAATATAGATATCAAAAACGTCGAATTCGGCATGATTATTGACAACGTTGCTAATGGCGTCATCACTGATGCTGGTGCAGCTGGTATTACCATCACTCCTGCTCGTGCCGAAAAAGTAGACTTTAGTATTCCGTATTACACCTCAGTTCAATATGTAATTTTCGATCCTAACAGTCCCCCAGAAATCAAAGATAACTACATAGTTTGGGATGCTTTGAAGGGTAAAATTATCGGTACGCAGACTGGTAGCACCGGCTATCTATTTGCTTCAGACGAAATTGAGGAGGGAATACTCAAAAATAGTGGCACCACCCTCAAAGGTTTAGACTCACATCAATTATCCGCTGACGCTATCAAAGCTCATATTATCGACTACGCCATTGCCGATGAACTCGCCGCTCAATTTATCATCGAGAAAAATCCCGGTCTAGCCACTTTACCGCTCTACTATACCGCCGAAACCCCCGACGAAGCAGATTACCCCGCCGAAGAATCTTATGCTATCGCCGTCAACAAACAACGGCCAGAGCTTCTAGAAGCCTTCAACGAAGTTCTGAATGGAATGTTAATCCCAGATGAAAATGGTAAAACCGAAATGGATAAATTAATATTAAAATATATGGGGCTCAGTGAGGAGGAGAGCTAATGGGAGATTTCTTTAACAAAATCATCGAACTATTTACTACGCCGCAATATATCGAGGCTATGTTGCACGGCTTTTTACTGACTTTGCAAATTGCCTTTTTTGCTATTATTATTGGTCTAATCATCGGCACGGTTGTTGCTTTGGTAGACACCGCCAAAGCTTCCAAATGGCTGATGTTGCCAAAGCTCATTTGCAAAGTCTATACCACCATCATTCGCGGTACTCCGATGGCTTTACAATTATTTATCATGTTTTTTGTCATCTTTGCCATTAAGGGCTTTCCGCAAATTATCATTGCCATCCTCGCTTTTGGTTTTAATTCTGGCGCTTACGTTGCTGAGGTTGTTCGTAGCGGTATTCAGTCGGTCGACCCCGGACAAAAAGAAGCCGGCCTTGCGCTTGGTCTCAAAAACATCACCATCTTCCGCAAAATTATCGCCCCGCAAGCTATTAAGAACATTATCCCCGCGCTCGGCAACGAAATCATTACCGTCATCAAAGAAACTGCTATTGTCAGCATGGTTGGCCTCTATGATCTTAACATGGCCGCGAAGGACATTGGTTCCGGTCAGAATATGGCCAGCTACATTGTCCCGATGTTTGTAGCTGCGCTGTTCTATCTTGCCGTAGTATACCTGATTACATTCGTTATCAAACGTGTTGAGAAAAGATTACGTAAAAGTGATTTGAGAGCTGTCTAAGGAGGAAGTATGGAGAATAAAATTATTACAATCAAAGATTTGAAAAAAGAATTCGGCAAAAACAAAGTTTTACGTGGTATTGATTTTGCGCTCGATCCAGGCGAGACCGTGGTAGTACTTGGTCCTTCTGGTTCTGGTAAATCCACTTTTTTGCGTTGCATCAACCGTATGGAAGAGCCCACTGCTGGTGAAATTTATTTTAAAGACACGCTCATCACCGATAAAAACATTCAAAAGATGCGTCAAAAAATCGGCATGGTGTTCCAGCACTTCAATTTAATTGCCAACCTAAATGTTATGGATAATTTAATCATGGCACCAGTTACGCTCAAATTAATGAGCGAAGAAAAAGCCGAACAAAAAGCCAAAGATTTGTTAAAGCATATTGGCTTGTCAAACAAAGCTGAAGCCTACCCCGCTAGCCTCTCAGGCGGCCAAAAGCAGCGCATTGCTATTATTCGCGCCATGATGATGGATCCAGAGGTTTTGCTCTTTGATGAACCTACCTCTGCTCTTGATCCAGAAGCTATCGGTGACGTCTTGAGTCTCATTCGTGAAGTCGATAAACTTGGCATGACTATTATGATCGTCACGCACGAAATGGGTTTTGCGCGCGAAATCGCTTCTCGTATCGTCTTTATTGATGAAGGTAAAATTCTCGAAGAGGGCACGTCCGAAACATTCTTTACTCACCCCAAAACTCCTCGGGTCAAAGAATTTCTTGAAAAAGTACTGTGATATAATATAGATAATGCAAAAGCTTAAAACTAAACTCCGCCAGCTTAATTACAAAACCAAATACGATTATCTTACTTTTGATAATGTTGTGTTGGCCATTGCTGGCGTGCTTTGTTTGGCTTGGACTTGGGGTTCGATTTCTTCTACATCGCGTAACTGGGAACTTGCCCAGACGGTCGCCGAACGTCAAAGGGAGTTGTCACTTATGCAGCTAGAAAGCGAGACTTTAGAGCTTGAAAACGATTATTACAAATCCCCCGAATATCAAGAGCTTGCCGCACGTCGTCTTGCCAATAAGAAACTCCCGGGCGAGAACATGATTTACCTTTCTGAAAATTCCGAAGCCGCCAAGACCAAACATCAAGCCGAAATCACCACTATCGCCGAGACCGTCACCGACGATCGCTCCAATCTCGAACAATGGTTTGTCTTTCTCTTTGGTGCTTAATTTAAAAATTACCACAAAAAACCTTTCATATTTCTAAGAGCCGTGTTATAATAAGCATAAGTAAAATGGGATTTTTATATGGCAACAGAAAATAATAATAAGGTGGGCAATAATTCTAATGATGCTCCCTCCGACTTAAGTTACAAATCAGAAAATATTGTTGGTTCCAAATCTCGCACCCGCAAAAATGCTGAGTTTGGTGAGACTAAACTTTCTGCTTCCGAAAAGGCTGACCAAAGAGCCAGAGCAGTTTCCAACAAATTAAAATCAATCGACCGCAAAAAAGTCAACCTGACTTTGGTCGCCATTATTATCCTACTCGCCATTGGTTGTACAATTGGTGTCATTGCTTTAGTTGCTAACAATAATAATCCTAGCGATATCGAAGAAGTTGAAACAGACGAAGTAGCCCTAGCCGAAGAAAATGAGGGTAAAGACGAAATTACTGCCGCCCGCGCTGAAGCAGAAGAGGCTCTTGCAAAAAATCCCAACGATTGTGCTGGCGCCGCCAAAGGTTATGTTGAGCGCATTAATGACAGCTTCGCTCCTCCCGAAAACAACGGTGTAGCAGAAGCTTTAATCGACGACGCCGAAGAATATTTTGCCAATGTCAATCCTTCTACTTGTTCATTATTAGCGGTTTATACCGGCATAGATTACGATATGTTAGACGGGCTTCCTGGCTTGCAACATTACTTTAAGCGTATTATAGTTTTAGCTGACGAAATTGGAGACAACGACACCAAAGCCAAATGGGAACCAATCTATGAAGCGGCAGCAGCAGGCGATGATGATGAGGGCGACAGGGAAGATTATTACAATGACGATCCGACCTATTATGATTTAACAATAGATAATACTTCGGAGGGAGAAGACGATGAGTAAATTATCAAGCAATAAACGTAAACTTTTTGTCATTGCTATTTTTGCAGTTGCATTTAGCAATTTATTACTTTTGGGGATTTCGGCTGACGCATCAGCAATCGTACGCAACTATAAATTCACAGGAGCAACCGATTGGTGGACAATTGAAGAAAAAACAAATAACGATCGGAACTATTATATAGTAGATTATTGTCAGGGAACCAGACATCAAAAGGAAAGTAATTGCGGTGGACAAAAAGTCAAAAGGGCCAACTGGGTACGCACCAAAGGATATGGTGGCCATCTTGAATGTTGGACTGGCGAATGGGAATATGATGCAGGCAATACGAAAGGGTACAATGAAAAAGCCGGTACAGTTAGAAGGAATACTTCAGGCACCGGCTTATCTCAAAGCCAAGCAGAAGCCATTTGCGTTAACGCTAAGTATCCTAACGGCATAATTTTTAAATCAGCAGCGAAAACTTTTCGAGGTGAATGCGATAAGGAGGGTGGTTGCCCTATTAGTTCGAGTGGCGGTGGCGCCTCTAACTACATGAGCAAAAACTGGCGCTTTCCCACGAAATTCGCTTACAACTTTAGGATGATAGATGCAAGTGGAAATTTGATTGGTGGCGCCGCCAATAAACGATATGATGGTTATGGTTATTGTGCGAATGGTTACGATCACGCATCCGAAGCCGAAGCAAAGGTTAACAAAGTAGAGGCCAGGATTACTTCAATTAGCGAGAAGAATTGCACAATCAATGTCCAAGCTAAATTTGATATGGATGACGAGAGTGACGCGCAAGACATCGCCGGCTCTCCAGCAATCACTGTGCCTTACATTTGCCCAGCTAGCTTTAGTGGCACCACCAGAGTCAACAATGTTACTAGTACTCATGGCAACACTTCCAAAACAATAAGCGGCACAAAAGGCAAATACAAGATTACCGACGGCGGTGAATATACCACAAAAGTCAAGTTTGACAATAATTGTAATCGAACGGACGAAAATACTGGTGAAGCTCACTGTAAAATTGATTCGATAACCGAAAATATATCTGGTGATATCAGTACCAAGGCATACAATCCAGTACTAACCTATAGATTATCAGGTAAGAATTCGAATGACACCACTCAGTATACTACCTCCATTAAAAACGAAAATATTAAAATTGGAACGACTAAAACGGTCTGCGAACACATGCATTATTCCTCTGAGATTTGGCACACTCGAAGCCCATTCAGCGGCTTCGTCAAAAATAATGATACAGTAGGCTCATATACCGCAAAACTTGGCAATAAAAGCCCAAGTTATGCAAATTCCGCGAACGCTTGCGTCACTCTCGAACGCCCCTACAACTTTTCCATCGGCGGCATTACAGCCGTTATCGATAAAACTCCAGTTTATCCTGGTGAAGATGCCAAATCCACATTTGAGTTTTCTACTAAAAAAATGCATAATGAATGGGGCATTCCCAGTACTGTACCTGAAGGCCTCAAAGTTACCGCGGTTCACTTTATTGTTAAATCAGACGTAGATTTCAATACTGCTAAACAAAAGAATTTTGGCCAACAGGCCAAACAAAGCATTAGTGATCCAAACAAACTAGAGGATGCGCTTGAAAGTTTTGTTCGCAACCGTCTTGGTAGCGCCAATATTACTGATTTTGGCAAGCTCAAATCACAAAACTTTAGTCAAAGCAGCGGCTCTTTTAATCCCACGGCCGTAGTTCCCGATTTAACTACCGTCAATGGCCGAAAGGTTTCCACTGTTGGTTATAAATATTGCGTCGCAGCTATTTCTAGCATGGCCGAGTTTGATCAACTAGATACAAATATAGAAGAAGCTTACAAAGAAGGCCACGTTTCCAATATTGCTTGCCGCCCCATCGCTAAGAGACCTTATATGCAAGTCGAAAACTCTTCTCTTTACAGCTCTAATGGTATTAGTACGACAAACAGCCTCAAGCGAGTTAATAGCACTCTAGGCGATCAAAACACCAGCAAAACCGCCTTTGGTTCTTGGAGCGAATACTTCTTGATAGCCAAGAGTGGTAAAATCGCTGAAATGTCTTCTGGCGGCGCATTAAGTCAGGGTTATCCCGCCAAAGAAACTAGCGCCAATAAACTCTTATGTTCATTATCATCTCTAACAATCGCCAACAAGAGCTGTAATAAGAGCGTTGCTGGTTCTTTTAAACTAGGCGAATCCGGAATTGAAAAATCTAATTTTGCTGAAGCCATCATTAGCTATTTCCAAAATGATAGCCAACAAGATTTAGTAAACAAGAACACCAATACGGTCAATATTGGCAATGTTGACGGTTTTGGTGGTAAAACAGCCATTATCACCAGTGGTGATGTCAACATTACCGGTAACATTGTAGCTGACAACGGTAGCTTTGTCTCCAATAGTACCGTTAGTCAACACATCATCATTTCTACAGGCGGCAACATCAACATCCATCAAAACGTAGACAATGTTGACGCTTGGCTTATTGCCCCTAAGGGCTCCATCAACACTTGCACTAAGGACGACCATCAAAATTACAGTGATGCTGGCAGTTTTAACACTGACACTTGTAACAAAAAGCTCACTATTAACGGTATTATAGCTAGTAAAAACTTCAACCCTAAACGTACTGCCGGTATGGAAACTACAGAAGGTAATACCGCTGCCGAAAGAGTCGTCTTTAATCCCACCGCTTATCTATGGAGTTATCAACAAGCTACTCGTAAAGCTGGTCAGGCCAACGTAGTTTATACTCGTGAATTAGCACCAAGAGAATAGGGGGGAGGTAGTGAAAAAGTACAAAACCTTAAAAGCCAAACATAAGAGAACTCAAGGCTTCACCATCATTGAAGTTTCCTTATTTTTGGCGCTCACGGGTCTTGTACTGATGGGCGTTATCAACACATTTTCTAGCGTTAGTCGTCAGCGCTATAATGATTCAGTTCAAAATTTTGCCGACTACCTACGCGGACTCTATTCGCAGACCGAAAATGTTCAAAATAGTGACTGTAGCTGTGACTCTTCTGGCAAAAATTGCTGTGGGCAATCTGCCACGGCGATTTATGGCAAAGTAATAATTTTTAGCGGTGGACAAACAGCAACTTCATTCGATGTGATTGGTGAAGCTCACATTACAAACGAAAAAGATGACGCCAAGGAATCTTTAGGCTCCGACAAAGGCAGCGCGAAGATTCGCCGCATCAGTGGCGATCAAGGACAAACTTACAGCACTCTCTGGCAAGTCAGAACACCAATCAGAGTAAATAAGAGTGATTCAGGTGGCACCGTGTTGATTGTGCGCTCACCCAATACCGGTATCATACACACATATTTTAGTGAGACTAATCCCACCGACAACGACCTCACCAAGTGGCTCGAAAAAGCCAATTCTGGACCTGTTAATTTTTGCGTTCGATCTGACGATCTCGGCGGTTCACTTCCTCGTAATATACGTATCATAGAAGATGCACATAGCGCTTCAGGCGTGGAATTAATTCCCGTAGATTTAGGGGGTTCGGTATGCAATTAAAGAAAGCCCAGCGTGGAGATACTTTTGTAGAGGTTTGCTTTGCTTTGGCAATATTTAGTTTTCTTGCCGTATTAGCAATTGGTTCTATGAATCGCAATCTTTCTACCGTACAATCAACCCTCGAAGGCGAAGTTTCTCGTAGTGAAGTTGATGCACAGACCGAAGCCATTCGATTTATTCACGAAACATATGTCGGTGGTCTTAATACCGGCAGGGGCGGCAATTTAGCAAAAGCATGGAGCACAATCACCAGCAGATCCATTTCTCCCAACGAAGCTAAAACTATTAATCAAAACTGGCCGCCAAGCAATTGTCAGACATATATTAATCAATATAAAGAACATATGATGATAGTTAACACGCGCAATCTCAACAACAACGGCAGCGATATTATAATTGACGGCAAAAATCACAGTAGCAAATTCCAACCGACTTCAGTCATTCCGCGTTTGGTATACAAGAACGATAAAAATAATCAACTTTCATCGCCCACTAATCTTGACCTCGAAAGCGTTCAAGGTGTTTGGTTTTATGCGGTCAAAGGGAACGATAGCAAAAATGATTTTTACGATATGTATATTCAGTCTTGTTGGTACTCAATGGATAGCAGTATGCCACGTACCATCGATACGGTAATCCGACTGTATGACCCTTCGTATGTAGATAATATTGCTTCCACCAAGCAAGCTGATTATGAAATTCATTTTAACGCCAATGGTGGTAAATTCCCCTCCGGCAAGACCGAAGAGGTAGTCAATTGGCCTGGCGCTACCCAGGGCTTTGCTCCGCCCACCGACAAAGTCCCCAAACCCACCTGGCTTCCAGACAATCATGAATTTGTGGGTTGGAGTAAAACTAAGAGCAACACTAACCCCTCACTCAATCCTAATTATAATGTTTCGGACGCAAAGTGTAGTGCTGGTAAATGTGTAATTACGGTTTATGCCGTCTGGGAGCCCAAATACCAGGTTCACTACCAAAACAGTAATATGGTTAAAGGCACTGCCTATAATATGCCCAATCCTGCAATTACTCCATGGCAAAAGAGCCCCAAGTTTAGTACCGGTATCCCAACTATTGCAGCCAGTGACGGTAATTGTTATAAGTTTGCCGGTTGGAGTCGTAGTCAAAACGGTAGCGCTCCTCTCTTTTCAGCTAGCAATATCACCCTCAACGCAGATGAAGCCCTCAAGACCGTTCCGCTCTACGCCGCTTGGACTAAAACTACTTGTGGTGCCTTTAAAATTCAACTTACTTGGGGCTCAACACCGCGAGATTTGGATGCGCATTTTTCCGTGAATGCCAATGGTATTACTAGCCACACATACTATGGTGACAAAAACACTATACTTGCATCCGGCGCTGGTACCGTTAAGGTTATACTTGATCGAGATATCACTGACGGTTCTGGTCGCCCAGAGACTTCCACCGTTACTGTCAATAATCTCTCAGGCTTCAGCGCTGTCTATTATGTCCATAATTATACCGGTCGATCTGGCGGTAGTCCTTATCTGACTAGCTCTGGCGCTGTTGTTAAGCTCACCGAAGAAGATAGTGAAGGACGCGTAGTCAGAAATTATGAATATAGGTGTCCCACCACTGGTACCGGCACTTACTGGAATGTTTTCAAGATTGTCAACCGTCAGGTCATAGAAACTAATGCTATAACCACGAAGGAGCCCAGTGCTTAAGGAGTCGTATGCATAAATTTATCGAAAAATTATCCAAGAAAACTATCAAAACCAAGTCTGGATTTACTCTAGTGGAATTTTCTATTGCATTGACTGTTTTGTCGATTCTATTGATTATTATTTTGCAGGTATCCAATAATACCATCGCTATTTATCAAAAAGGTTTGTCTACTAAAGCCGTTAGTAACGCCGGGCGAGAATTATTAGATGAGCTTAGCAGGTCAATTGCCAGTTCTCCTACTACTAGTCTCGAAGGTTTTTGTGACCAAATCAATGATACAAATAAAAGAGCCAATTGTAAGAATGGCGACACCAGCGCATTAGTTTACTACAAAGATGTCGTCAAACAAAACAACAAAGAATATCCTCGCTACGGTATGTTTTGCACTGGTGAGTATTCATATTTTTGGAATTCCGGTTATGCGCTTCGCAACACCAACAAAATGTTTGAACCCCAGAAGATAAAAGTCAATGTCGACAAAACGCCCAAACTTCTTCGCTTCAAAGATTCCAGCCATAAACTATGCATTGATCGACTCAACGGAGCAAACTCATTTAGTGTAGAGCAGGATCAAGACCCAGTTGATCTCTTGCAAAACGACCAAGATTTACAAGTTGCCTTGTATGATTTCACCCTATTTCCAGTCAATCAAAACAAAACCATTGCTCGCATTTTCTATTCTGGCACCTTTGTCCTCGGTACTTTGACGGGCGATATTGGCGATATTACTGCCTCCAATGATTATTGCAAAGCCGGACCTGCTACTCTTGGTGACGATTTTTCATATTGTGCTATTAATAAGTTTAATTTTGCCGCACAGGCGTTAGGAGAACAAAATGATTAAACACCTCAAATATCAAACTAAACAAGGTGGCGCTTCAATTTATGTTACCATTTTCGTTGCCTTAATTATCAGCATAGTTACGCTTAGTTTTGCTAGGCTAGCTATATCTGAATTGTCAAGATCTAGTGATACCGACCTTAACCAATCAGCCTACGATTCTGCTTTGGCTGGCGTAGAAGACGCTAAGATTGCTATCTCAAATTGTCTTAAAGAGGGTCACACTATTAACGAATGTGGTCTTATTAGTAGCACTAATAACTTAGATGATTGTAATCATTTTCTTGATTCCAAATATATCTCTCGCGCCGAAACTGCAGAAGGGGCTGTTTTCATTGAAGAAAGCAAAAATAAATCCGGGCAAGAAGTAACTTCACAAGCTTATACCTGTGTGGTTATGAATAATAATTTGGCAGATTACTTAGGTGAACTTAATTCTGAATATCGCGTTCGCATGGTTCCATTAAAAACACAAAACCCTCAAGATCTCCAAGGTCTTACGCATGTGATAGTCAGCTGGTATGACAATCAACAGGCCACTAAACGTAATAGCAATTGTAATGGCTCCGATTGCTACTTCTATCCAAAAGACGAATCTCCTGTGCCTCCTGTTATAACACTCTCACTTATTCAAGCTGGCGAAGATTTTACAAGAGACTCCCTCTTGTCAGATTATAGAAAATATGGTTCAATGACGCTTTATCCAAACGAAACTCAAGACAAAATATTTAGCATAGGTGCAGGCAACTTCCAGAGCGCAGTAGACGCTAATGGCAATAATGACACCAATAAACCAATTGCAGTGAAATGTAAAGCTACAGACGCTTTTGCTTGTTCGGCTCAGATTGAATTGCCATCAACCACACGTTATGGCAACACTACTTATCTTGTTATTGCTATGCCATATGATAATCGTTCCACTGCCTTTAGGGTCGAGATGAAAAAGAATGGTAGCACTGTTAATTTCTACGATGCCCAAATAGCTGTGGATTCTACCGGTCGCGCCAACGATATTTACCGTCGTGTTGAAACACGTGTTGATATGATTGACACCTATTTCCCTTATCCGCTTTATGCCTTAGAAACCCTTGCTACCGAGAATAACCAAGGCAATATCAAGAAAGGATTCTATGTTACCAGAAATTGTTGGCTTGCCGGAGAGGCATCTGACGGCACAATTTCTGAATCTCTAAAATCTTGTAATAACAGCAATATCTAGTATTGACAAAATTACGATGCGGGTGTATAATAACTACACCTGCATCGCGGGGTAGAGCAGCCTGGTAGCTCGTTTGGCTCATAACCAAAAGGTCGCTGGTTCAAATCCAGCCCCCGCAACCATAAGATTCTAAATATTATTTAGAGTCAAAAATAGCGCCTCGATTGACCCCCCAATCGTGGCGCTATTTTTAGTTTACTTTTTCTTTGCTAACTTTCTAGCAGCAGTTCTTACGGCTTCACCCCAGTTTACTGCTACATGAGGAGTGCTGGCCAGTTCTCTTGCCGATATACCGTATCTTACTGCCATGGCTAATTCTTGTGCCACCAAATCTGCATCTGGCGTCACCGCAGTTGCCCCTATCATAGTGCCACCACGGTCAGTGGATAACTTTACTAAACCGATTCTGACACCCTTAGCATGCTCCACACCTGCCAGTGAGACCAGAGAACTTCTCACTTTACGCTTAAGTGCGCGGGCTTCTTTTTCATTAAGCCCGACTTTAGCAATTTTGGGGAAAGTCTCTGTCACGCGCATAAAACCGCTATAATTAACGGCGGCTTTACCATGCTTAATCAGGTTAGAAGTAATCAGGGTAGCTTCATAAATTGACTTTTCAATTGAGCTTTCTCCACCCAATACACTACCGGCCGCCCAGATATTTTTATTACTGGTGGTCAAAGTACGACTTACTTTAATTAATCCGTGATTGAGCTTAACGCCTGCTTTTTCTAGGCTAATATCAATAGCTGGCTTAGTACCAGCCGCCAAAACCACAGCTTTTGCGCGCACGCTATGAGTTTCTTCGCCGCGTCTATAAGTGGCAACTTTGTTGCCTTTTTTATCTTGTTCTACCGAAAGCACTCTCGCGCCCGTCAAAACTCTAATCTGAGAACGCACTTCAAAACAGTGCTGCATAAATTGCCCTACTTCTTTATCTTCTCTGGGTAAAATATTCTTCTGGGCTTCAACCAAAATTACTTTTGCTCCCATGCTAGCCAGATTTTGTGCAGTCTCACAACCACAGCTTCCAGCGCCAATCACCAATACTGTTTCGGGCGGATTTGGCAACGACCGAACTTCGCTAGGTGTAAAATAAGCGATAGTGTCTAAACCCTTAATTTTATCGTCTATCAATTCCGTACCAGTTGCAATCAAGAACTTATCTGCCGTTAGATGTCTATTACCTACTACTACTTCATGCGCATTAATAAAGCGAGCATGCCCATGGAAGCAAGCCACTTTAGCATTAGTCAACGCTCTAGCTTTTGCTGCTGAGCCGGGTTTATTTTTAAATCCCACCATAGCAGTTTTGATACCGGCCTTTGCGGCCAACGTTGCAGCTGTCCTACCAGCTACGCCAGTTCCAATTACGATAAATTTAAAATCACGCCTACCCATTTTTTTAATTCCTTTTCTCTATTTTATCATAAACTTTATTATTTTGTCCTAATCTAATAAATAAAATACCAATATAAACAACCCCAATACGAGGAATCCTGTACCAGAAAGAATCTTTAAAAAGTTCTTATGTTGACTGCGCCAATGTTGAATGCCAGCGATAGTTTTGCCTCTACGCACCAACATTCTTACTAAAATCAGTGGTAACATCGATAATAAGGTAAACAATACTACGGCCAGTAATTGCCATTCCGCATTAAGTTCCAAAATACTATTACCGGCCACTACTAATAAAATCAATAAAAATGGCAATTCCGCAAAACAGGTCATAATCCCTAGTGCAAAGGCTTCGGTGTTACTTTCGGTCGCTCGCGCTCGCGCGTCTATAAATTTTGCTACGACTTTTGGAATCCAGAGCTCAACTCCTTTGCCCCAACGGTAATAAAATAGCCACACCGCAAACGCTAATGTTGCCAATAGTATCACTAACACCAATAACCAAATTTTTTCCAAAGCCCCACCGTAAAATCTTAAGAGTATCAATGCGATTGCGCAAATACTCAGAAAAACCATAATCCCGACACCGGCAACATAACTTCCTGCCAGCGATCTCGTTTTGGCACGGATATGTTTCTGGCTACTTGCGTGATACAAAAGCAGTAAACAACCTATACCAAGCTGCAAAGTTGCATTAATCAAAGCGGCTAACACAATTACCGCTACAGACACAGCCCAATCCATACGTATATTTTATCACGCTCAAGCTTGATTTTCAATTTTATTTTTGTTACACTCCCGCACATGAAAAAATTTATCATCGGCTTCATGGTTGTATTAGGCCTCTTTATTGCGGCATTAAGTCAGCTCGCAACTGCCACTTCTACCCCTCAAATAATTATCAACGCCATTAATCCTGGTTATACTATCAATGGCCAGGCGAACACGGATGAATTTATCGAACTCATTAATCTCACCGATAATCCAGTCTCGCTTACCGGATTAACTTTAAAATATACTAATAGCAGTGGTAACTCTAGCACGCTTTTTGAGTTTCCCAATGACAGCGTGATGGTTGGTAAAACTTTGCTTTTGCGTCTTGCTAGTTCTCCCGATGCCAACGATGCTGATTTAGTTTATTCTAAAACTTTGGCTTTTAGCGCTGGTCCACTCGAACTTACTCGTGGCAACGATATTCTTAGTAGTGTCTGTTGGACCGGTAAAGATGGTTGCTATGCCAAATTTAATAGCAAGACCCCCACTTCACTAGTTTGGAATGAAGAATCTGAACTCTACGAACATAGCGAAGACTACTATCCTACTTATAGTGCTGAATCTCCAGGTTATCAAGTTCCACCCACTATCAATAACGATGAAGTTATTCAGCCCAAATGTCGTGGTTTGCAATTTTCTGAAGTTTTGTCTTATTATGAATCTGACCAATCTGAGCAATTTGTGGAAATTTATAATCCTTTAGGTCACGACGTTAACCTTGCTGGTTGCCAAGTCAAATATAAGCGGAAGGCGTATAAACTTTCTGGTACTATTGGTTCCGACAAATATTCCGCACGTTTTGCTACCGATTTTCGCCTTACCAAAAACCCCACTTCTTCTAATACTATCGAATTAATCGATGTTGACGGCAATAAGGTTGATGAAATTACTTATTATAACGGCCAGAAAAAAGCCACCGCTTATGCGTGGTTCGGTTTTCATGAAAATGGCGAAGAGCAATGGTTGCAAACCTATGCTCCTACGCCGGGCTCTGCCAATGACTATCAACAGTATAAAACTTGTCCCGAGGGTAAGGTTATCAACGAAGCTACTGGTAACTGCGTCAAGGCTATTAATTTGAATACTACCCTCAAGCCTTGCCCGGCAGGGAAGTATCGCAACCCTCTGACTGGTCGTTGCAAATCCATTACTAGTTCTACTAAGTCACTCAAACCCTGTCCTGATGGCTATGAGCGTAATCCAGAAACCAATCGTTGCCGCAAAATCAAACAAAATACCGGCGCCAATTATCCACTCAGCACTACCGAGAGCCAAGCAGCTGCATCCAGTTTTGTGGCTCTCGGCGCCATACTGATAATTATTGCTCTTGCGCTAGGCTATATCGGATTTCAATTTCGTTATGAAATTATCAAGTTCCTTCGTAAAATTACTTGTCTACGACTTCGCCTTCCACGGCGTCATCGTCCTTAGCATCATCACCCTTAGCGTCACTATCTGAAGCCTTTTTGTCATCGCTTACCTGTTGATACATCTTGGCACCAATCGGCATGATTTTATCCGAAAGTTCTTTGCCGGCCGCTTCTAATTTGTCTTTGTCGGCATCTGCGTCTTTCAAAACTTCTTTAGCTTCTTCGACTGCCTTTTTAATAGTCTTAGCATCATCATCCGAAATTTTACCTTTGTATTCGTCGGGCATTTTTTCGGCTTGATAAACCGCATTCTCTAGTTGGTTACGCGCATCGATTGATTCACGCTTCTTCTTATCTTCATCAGCGTGTGCTTCAGCCTCTTTTTGCGCCTTTTCGATATCATCCTTACTCATATTACCAGAGTTTTGGATGGTAATTGATTGTTCTTTACCAGTGCCTTTATCTTTGGCGGTTACGTTCAAAATACCGTTCGCGTCCAAATTGAAGGTCACTTCAATTTGTGGCACACCGCGTGGCGCTGGCGCAATGCCATCCAAGATAAAGCGCCCCAAGGATTTATTGTCGTTGGCCATTTCACGTTCACCCTGTAATACGTGGATTTCTACTTGTGGTTGATTATCTGAAGCGGTAGAAAACACTTCGCTCTTGGAAGTTGGAATGGTAGTATTGCGATCAATCAATGGAGTACGTACGCCACCCATGGTCTCAATACCGAGCGTCAATGGTGTAACATCAAGCAGCAATACATCTTTCACGTCACCCTGCAATACACCACCTTGAATCGCGGCACCTACAGCCACTACTTCGTCCGGGTTTACACCTTGCATTGGGTCCTTGCCAAAGATTGATTTTACTTTTTCTATCACCGCCGGCATACGGGTCATACCGCCCACCATCACAATTTGATCAACATCCGAAGCTTTGAGTTTAGCATCTTTCAGGGCTTTTTCTACTGGCTCGGCCAAACGGTTGAGTAGTGGTTCTACCAATTCTTCTAATTTTGCTCTGGTCAAAGTATGTTCAAAATGTTTCGGCCCATCAGCATCGGCAGTCAAAAAGGGAAGATTGATATCAGTCGAAGTCGCCGAAGACAATTCTTTTTTGGCTTTTTCGGCTTCGTCTTTTACGCGTTGCATTGCGGCTGGATCGTCTTTAATGTCTACACCAGACTCTTTTTTAAACTCGTCAATCAAATAATTGACAATGATATTATCAAAATCTTCACCGCCAAGGTGGGTGTCACCGTTAGTGGATTTAACTTCAAAGACACCATCGCCTAGTTCAAGAATTGATACATCAAAAGTACCACCGCCAAGGTCAAATACGGCAATTTTTTCGTCTTTATTGTTTTCCAGACCATAAGCCAAGGCTGCTGCTGTCGGCTCGTTAATAATACGTTTGACTTCGAGGCCGGCGATTTTACCAGCGTCTTTGGTAGCTTGACGTTGTGAGTCGTCAAAATATGCTGGTACAGTAATGATAGCTTCGGTTACTTTTTCGCCCAAAAAGGCCTCGGCGTCGGCTTTGATTTTTGCCAAAGTCATGGCTGAAATTTCTTCTGGCGTATATTCCTTGCCATCCATTTCTACACCTACACCATTGCCCTTCTTGACAATTTTGTAAGGCATAATATCGAGGTCGCGCTTTACCTCTTTGTCTTCATATTTACGACCAATTAAGCGTTTGATACCATAAATGGTGTTTTTCGGATTAGTTACGCGTTGGCGTTGTGCTACCTTACCCACCAGGCGCTCGCCTTTTTTAGTCACCGCTACTACACTAGGGGTAGTGCGATCACCTTCTGCATTAGCGATAACTTCCGGTTTCCCTGCTACCATATAGGCGAAAGCCGAGTTGGTAGTACCAAGGTCAATACCGATAATTTTAGACATAGATATTCTCCTTTTCTATTATATTTATCATTAATGTTTACGCCCGTTTTCTAGCACTCACTTATAGTGACTGCTAATCTACTTCCCCATTGTAGCAAATTAGCACTCACTTGTCAAGAGTGCTAATACCTCTGTTGACCAAAAAACTAGTTGATTTCTTGAGAACGTGATATAATAGTAACAATTAATTAAAGGAGTTCTTATATGAATCGCAAACAAATGAAAAAAGAAGCTCGCAAGCTCCTCAAAGGCAATGCTGGCTACTTTGTCCCTATCATTTTACTAGCTATGGCGGCTAGTGGTCTTTGTGCAGCTCTTCAAGCTATAACTGCCAGCGGCGATAACGTTAATACTAATGGCGGCCTCTTATTATTTTTGATTGCTGGTCCAGTTATTATTTCATTCGCTTTCATCATGTTGGCTTTTGTCGATAAAAAACAAAATCCAGCCGTCAAGGATATCTTGATTGGTTTTCACGGCAAAAATGCTTTTGAAGCTATTCTTGCCTTTGTTCGCTATCTCGCTTTTACTCTCCTCTGGAGCCTACTCTTTGTCATTCCAGGCATCATCAAGGGTCTTTCTTATTCGCAAATGTTCTTCCTGATGGCCGATAAGGGTCTCAGCGCTAAGGACGCTCAAGCTAAATCCATGGAAATCATGGAAGGTCACAAGTGGGCATATTTCGTGCTTCAACTTTCCTTTATCCCCTGGATTCTTCTTTGCTTGGTTACCTTCGGTATTGCTACCATCTATGTAGTTCCTTATATTTACACCGCCCAAGCTATGTTTTATCGTAATATCGCCCCTGCTAAAAAATCTAGTAAATAAGCACTTGCTTTTTTGGTAAACATAATATATAATAATGTCATCATGTTACATAAGGTCATTATAAAATCAATTATCACTTTAACTATTATTTCAGGCGTTGGCGTGGCATTTATGCCACTTACATCAGAAGCTACTACTTGCAGTCTTTCTACTGCGGTTACTGGTACAACTTCCGCTAGCTGTGATATCCCTATCTATGCTACGGTTGGCCAAGCTATTAGTATTACAATTTCGCCAGATCCAGTCAGTATCACTGCTGTTCCGGGCGGTCCTATCGCTACTGCTTCGGTTTCTACCACAGTTGTTACCAATACTACTGCTGGCTATACGGTAGGTTTGTATACAGTCGATGAAGGCGGCAACTATCCACATTCTCCTGCACTTGAGCCATCGGCTGGCAACGTGACATTGCCCGCAGGTGTACCTACTGTTGGTAGTTCATACTGGGGCGTCAAGGGCGGCAACGGAGCTTATGCCTCCACTTACGTTGGTCTCCAAAAGAATACTCCGACTATTTTCTACACCGCTGCTGCTGGTAGCTACGACATTCACGATACTTCTACTACCACTCACGCTTTCACCGTAGGCGCTTCCGCTTCTACCGTTCAGCCTGCCGGTACCTATACTGGTAAAATCCAAGCCATCGCCACTACGGCATCCTAATGAATAAAATACATTTTATAGCTATATCACTCATCTTTACCTTTGCGGCCAATATCTTTTTGGTCGTTCCTACATTTGCGTTAGAAGGTGTAACTTTACAAATCGCACCTACTAGTCACAAAATTGCGCTTGAACCAGGTAATGAATATACCGACTCAATTTCCATTCAAAATCTTGGCGACAATGATTTTGAATATAAAATGTCAGTCAAACCTTATCAAGTTCAGGACGTTTTTTATAACCCAGATTTTGTCACCGAAAACAATTACACTCAAATTGTCCGGTGGATTACTTTTGCTGAACCATCTGGCAATTTACCAGCTCACACCAGTAAAGAAATCAAATACACTATCAAAGTTCCCGCTGATGTTCCTGACGGCGGTCAATATGCGGTGCTAGTCGCTGAAGCTCCGGGTCAGATTAATCCGGGTTCCATTGAAATTATTGGTTCGGTTGGCAGTATATTATACACCCATATTGGTGGTGATACCAGGGAAGAAGGCAATCTCGTCAGTAGTCGTATTTGGCCGCTTCAATTTGGCTCACCCGTTACCGCCGAAAGCACAATTACTAACACTGGCAATGTCGATTTTGACGTTACCACCACTATTAATATCACTAAAATTCTCGGCGGCAATGTAGTTTACGATAATTCTGAAACACCCCTATTTCATACCGTACTACCAAACAGCACGCGGTTAATTCTTGCCACCTGGTATGAGACCCCCAAGATCGGCCTCTTTAAGGTCACCCAGGTCTCTTCCTTTCTTGATCAAAATTCAACCATTTCTGGTGTAGTTTTGGTGTGTCCGTTCTGGTTGGCTATGGTGGTTGCTACGATTATAGTCCTACTAATCATTCTTATCGTTTACTATTTGGTTTCGCATTTTAAAAATCGTTCCAAGCAGCGCCAATCCATTAGTTGACCGTTTCAAACATAAGCGCTATAATAAAAGTAATAATAAAAGAGTAATTAAAAGGGAGGCTTTATGAACCCCGATGAAGAAAATAACAATCCACTAAATAATCCGGCGGATAAACCCGCTCCTACTTCGGAGCCAGAAACCGTTCCAGAGGTTACGGAGTCACCTGAAATTTCTGAGACTCCCGAAACATCTGAAACGCTTGAAATTCCTGAGACTCCATCTCAACCTACCTCAGAGCCTACTCCCGAGCCAGCTCCTAGCGCCGAAACACCTTCTTCTGCCTCAGCGCCAGTTGCCACTCCCCAGAAAAAATCAACCACTACCATTATTTTGTTAATTGTAGTCGCAGTCTTGGTCGTAGTTGGCATAGTAGTTGCAGTTATGTTGGCGCATAACAATCCTGACAATTCTGGCAACCCAGACAACCAAAGTTCAGACGACGAAAGTACAAGTACGGTTTTAGTTTGCTCTGCTCACATTGATAGGGCTAACGATTCTGAAGTGCCGGAAGATTTCAATTCATACAAAGCAACCCTAGAAGCCTACTACAATGCCAAAGGCGATATGATTAGCATTGGTTTTTCGGAAGACTATAGTTTCAGCGACGAAGCATCCGCCACAAAATATGTTGAAGACCAAAAAGTCGCTTACGAAAAAATGCTAGCAAGCCACAATCTTTCGTCCGATCCATTTGAAAGCTCAATGAAATCATCTGGTAATAGTGTATCTATTTATCACTTCGCCGATATTGGCGTAATTACTCCTGAGAATGCCGTTATCTTTAATCTTGTCGTTGATGAAGACGGCAATGTTGACACTTCTACCGAAAGTATCAAAGAGACCTACACTTCTCTCCCAGGCTATAATTACACTTGCAATATTGAAAATGCAGAAACGGCTGGTGACGAGATTGATTACGAAGAGATTACTAACGAAGACGACGAAGCAGATACAGAAAACGATGAAGACGCCACCGAAGAAGGATAGGCATAAAAGCGAGCGCAAAGACGCCGCCCTTGCACGGGCGGTGTTTTTATTGTAGAATAATTTTATGGCTAAAACTTATATTACCACTGCTATCCCTTACGTTAATGGTGCGCCTCATGTTGGTCACACACTCGATTATTTACAAGCCGACACTTATGCGCGTTATTGCAAATTGTGTGGCGACGAAGTGCGTTTTCAGGCTGGCACTGACGAGCATGGTAATAAAATTTTTCAAAAAGCCATAGAAGCTGATCAAAATATCAAAGAATACATTGGTGACAACGCCAAAAAGTTTCAAGATTTTATTCACAGCCTAGAAGCCGAGTATACCGACTTTATTCGTACTACCGATGATGATCATAAAAAACGCTGCCAAGCTATCTGGAAAAAACTCTCTCCGCATATTTATCAAGATACTTACGAAGGTTGGTATTGCGATGGTTGCGAACGTTTTGTTACCGACAAAGAATATGATGAAAATACTGGCACCTGTCCAGATCACCAGACACCTTACAAGAAGTTATCTGAGGCCAATTATTACCTCAAGATTTCTGATTTTAAATCTCGCATTAAGGCTGCTATCGAGACCAACGAAATGCAAATTCTTCCCGAATTTCGTAAACGCGAAATTTTAAAATTACTCGAAGACACACCCGATGTTTCGATTTCCCGACCCAAGAAAAATCTTTCTTGGGGTATTCCAGTTCCTGACGATGATTCTCAGGTCATGTATGTCTGGATGGATGCTCTCACTAATTATATTACTATCCTAGGTTATCCAGACAAAGACATTTCTGATTGGTGGCCCGCTACCGCACAATTTGTTGGTAAAGATATCTTACGCTTCCATGCTATTATTTGGCCAACCATCTTATTGGGTTTAGATTTGCCTTTGCCTCGCGCTATCGTTTCTCACGGTCACGTGCTTGTAGATGGTCAAAAAATGAGCAAGACTATTGGCAACGTCGTGGATCCACTTGAAGTTATTGAGCGTCATGGTATTGCAGCTTGCCGTTATTATTTCCTTCGCCATGTAGATACTTTTTCGGACGCTGATTTTACTTGGGATAAATTTGAGTCTGCTTACAATGACGAACTCGCTGACGACCTAGGCAATCTCGTCCAGCGTCTTGCTACTCTAAGTTCTAAAAATCAAATTACACCTCCAGATTTTACTCCCACTTTTGACGATGAGTATGTCCAGTTTATGGATTCTTTCCATTTTTCCAAAGCCTTTGATTATGTTTGGGGCAAGATTCAAGACGTCAATCGCCGCATCGACGAAACCAAACCGTGGTCGCTTGCCAAATCCGGCGACAGGGAACAGCTTAAAAAGGTAATGCAATCTCTCATCGCCGATCTCCTCCAAGCCAGCTATTTATTGCAACCTTTCCTCCCTTTTATCTCCACTCGCATTACCGAAATCTTCACCAGCGAGAAAATCGTACCACCCAAAAAACCACTCTTCCCGAAAAACGAAACATAAACCTTTTTTCGAAGAGAGTAAGACTTGGGCTAGCGCCCCGGAGCGCTCTCAAGAAAAAACGGTTTATGTTTCGTTTGTTCAGTGTGTGTGTTTTAGCCAATACTGTTTTCCGCTGAGCATGTCATAATTTACAAGTTCATAATCATGATATGATTCTGTCTCTTCTGGCCCAAAATCTGAAAAATACGCCGTCGCCAATATAGGATTGTCTTTACATACCGCATCCAACAAATAATCAAAGGTTGGTTTTTCTACATTTAATACATTGTACATTGTATTTATTAAACAGTTCGGTGAAGTTGTCGGCAAATCTAATTCTGCATTTTCTAAATCAAAATTAGCATATACAAAATATGGCGTCATATGCATATAATCATGTACCTGTTTTTCCTTATCGGGTAATCCACCAAAGACCCCGCCAGCATGATCACCAAACCAGAGCACCACGGTCTTTTCGTCGAGCATATCTAAAGCGTCGATAAATTCCCCCAGCGCCTTATCTGAGTCATGTAGAGACTCATAATATTGTCCCGTCACATAATTTTCATCCCCTGGCAAATAGTGCATGTTGGGATAATGTGCTGAGTCGTACGCTCCGTGATGCTGCATCGTGATAAGCGCTATAGTTTGCGGCTCTTCATCCTCGCGTAATTTGTTCAAGGTCTCATAATATGCTGACCAGTCGTTTACAAACTGTGACACGCTGTTATGTTTTTTGGTGGTCATTTTGTCGACTGCGATAAATTCATCAAAACCTTGTTTGTGCAATGCCGTGCTGCGGTTGTAAAGCCCACTTGCATACGAGTGAATGGCTCGAGTCTTAAAACCCAAACTACTACCAAAGGATGCAACTGATGGGACGGAACTCATTCTCGGGATTAATGATACATAAGGAACTGTACTCGCCCAATAATTTGACAATCCCGTAAATACTTCAAACTCAATATTTGCTGTTCCGCCACCATATTCCGGTGAATACATATATCCACTTGGATAATTTTTTGTGATTTCCCTTAAGTTTGGCACCATGTCGCCACCTTCATGCTGAAAAACTTCTTTCAATATTTCCGGATCATAACCAGACTCATTTAAAATTATAATCACATTATCCGCAATTTCACTGAGACTTTTGCGCTCTTTATCGTCAGCCTTTTCTTTTTTGTACTTTTCTGCAATCTGTGCAATGGTCTGCTCGTTATAATCATCTGGTTCATCTACTTGCATTTTTGCCAAGCCATACATAAAACTTACCAAAAAGCCGTTTTGCTCATAATTAATAACCTGATGAAAGGAAATAAACTCCAAATCATTACCAAAAATATTGATTATGTCGTCTTCGTGGTTGCCCTTATGCACAAACGGCTGTAACATCATGGCAATTCCGCATATCGCCATCGTCGCGATAATCAAGCGTAAAGCTACGAAATGTCGCCTTAGATAATTGTGGTCTTTACGGTAAGGCCAAATTTTTCTCGCCAAATGATTTAATACAATTCCTAGCACTATCGCCAATGCCGCCGCTGTTGCAATTTGCAAAAAATGGTTTATATCTACTAGATTGAGCAAACCATCAGCTTCTCCTGCCATCAACATATCGTCCACCAGGACTGGTTCACCTCTCAAGTGCAATTTTTCGCCGTTTGCGTATGTCAAGAGTAAAGCTATTGCAAATAATACACCACTAGAGATAAAAGGTCTACCGATAGCTGCTGCCACTAATACTGTTACGGCAAAAATTACAATCGACCCATACCAACAAAGTTCAGGTTTTTCTGTCCATAGATTAATTGCAGTATTGCAACTTTCCACAAATCTTTCTTGAATAAACCACGTCAAAAACAGCGCAAACGCCCCCATAAATATTGCCATCAAAAAAATATGAATAATTAGCTTAATCACAGGATGTTTTTTATGTTTAAATTCCACACACCCATTATACTACAAAAATGGCACCACGTTAAGTGGCACCATTTTAGAGGCTAGGTTTATTTATTATTCTTCTTCTTTTTTGCAGCAAGCACAGCCCATGCAGCAGCACTCACCATTTAGCTTTGAAGCAACGTCAGAAACGAAGAACCCAACGACTCCACCAATCATCGGGAAGATCACATAAGCCAATAATGCTAAGCAGACATTGCCCATCAGTTGGCCAAAGTTATCTGCTGCAGTTGGCAAGATTTGATACATCAAAGCGATTGCCGGGTTGTAAACGAAGGTAGTATCAGTAAACTCAAAGAAGCTTTGAGAAACTACGATGCCTACAATGATTGCCAAAGTGATAGCACTAGTGACAGTAAAGGCAAAAGCTAATGGTTTGCGTTTGTATTGAAGCGCGCGCACAAAGGCAAAACCAATGATAAACGCACCTACTAATTCTACTAAGGCCACTACCCAGAAGATGTCACCGGTAAGCTCGCCCATGACTGGAAGCTCAGTTTCGGTGCCACTGCCTAAGCGGAAGCCGTTGATGACGAGTAAGCCAAACCATGCACCTACAACCTGTGCCAAAATGTAAAGCACACCACGGATTGCAGACATACGGCGGGTCACCATCATTGCTACGGTAACTAATGGGTTGAGATTGGCACCTGAAAGCGTAAATACCGCTAAGTAGATACCAATACAGCCAAATAGCATGTAAAGTGGTTGTACGCCAAGCGTCAAAAGTAGCATCGCTAGAAGCATGGTGCCGACTAGCTCACCTATCAACGCTCCGTAAACTCTTGGATTTTTAAAGATTGTTAGAATAGTTTCATCGGGATCGCATTTTTTTGCGAAAAAGCCCTTGAAAACCGCTTTGCCAGTAGCAGGAGCAGCCTCTTTGCTCGAAACTATGGCAGGTTTGGTTTTAGCAGTTTTAGCTGCCGCAACCTTGGATTTGGTGGAAGACTTTTTATCAGAAGTCCTCGCTGGCTTCTTATTTGCCATTTTTCCTCCTTAAAACTAATATTACTCACATTATATCATATTTATGTTATAATGATAAGCATAAAAAATAATAAAAAGGAATTTATGGGTATTATAGTAAACAAGAATCAGGAAAACGATAAACTTCAGGCGCGCATTGACGCCGATTTGCGTAATCGCGTTCAGACCGCTTCTACCGAAAATGACCCAGATTTTTCCGAAGACATTGAATATTCGAAAAATTTGAAAAAGACTGGTCGCTTTGGCTGGATTTGGCTTGTTCTCATTGGTCTCGCTCTCGCTTCACTAGCGTTCATCATTTTACTCTAGTGTGATATAATTAATATATGTCTAAATTAGAGAATTTAAAAAATGAGCTTAAGGCTCTAAGTGGCGAGTATGCCAAGATCAAAGAACTAAAAGCCGAACAGCGCAGTGCCTTTGGCGCCAAATTAAATGCCAAAAAGGCTGCAATTTTAAGGCAAATTGCCGAACTCGAAGTCGCTACCGAATCCGCAAAAGTTGCACCGATCGATCTCACTGCTCCCGCCGCCCCCAACCATCTCATTCCGGTCGTCAATCAGGGGACTAAACATCCGCTCATTACCGAACTCGAACGCGTCATTGATATTTATTCTCGCATGGGTTTTGATGTTATGGAATCTTACCAACTCGATGACGAATTTCACATGTTTGAAAGTTTGAATTTTCCTAAAGACCATCCTGCTCGTGATGGTTATGACACTTTTCGCACCAGCGAAGGTTTCATTCCACCCGCCCACACTTCCACTATGCAACACCGCGCTCTATTGAAATACAAAGACAATCTCGAAAAAGGTGGCCAAATTGCCGTGGTCATTCCAGGCCGTGTTTTTCGTAATGAAGATGTCGACGCTACTCACGAGCATACTTTTTATCAATGTGAAGGCGTCTTTGTTTCGCGCGATGCCAACATGGGTCAGATGATGGGTTTACTCAAAAATTTCTTTGAAACTTATTACGAACAATCATTAAACATCAAGACTCAACCAGGTTATTTTCCATTTACCGAACCTTCAATTGAACTGCTTATTGAAAAGCCTAAGAGTCTTGGTGGCAAAGGCGATGGTTGGCTCGAAATGCTGGGTTGCGGCATGGTTCATCCCAACGTTTTATCACAAGCCGGCATCGATCCTAAGAAATACCGTGGCTTTGCTTGGGGTGGCGGTATTGAGCGTCTCGTAATGCTCAAATACCATCTCAATGACATTCGTTATTTTGAATCGGCTAAACTAGACTTTTTAAAGGAGTTTTAAGATGAAGATTTCTCTAAATAGTATTAAAAAATATGTTGATATTAATGTTCCTACCGATGAGCTCATTCAACTTATTGGTTCCCGCCTAGTTGAAGTCGAAGGCCACGAAGATTTAAGCCTCAAATACGCTAATATTTATATTGTCAAAGTTATCGAATGCTCATTGATTGAGGGCACCCACTTGCATCTCTGCCAAATTGATACTGGCAAAGAAACTATCCAAGTGGTCTGTGGTGCACCAAATGTACACAAAGGCATGTTAGCCGCTTGGATTGCACCTGGTGCCATTGTCCCGCAAACTTATGGTAATGAAAACTTCAAAATCAGCACTCGCAAACTTCGCGGTTACGATTCTCATGGCATGCTCGCTAGCATTTATGAGCTTGATCTTAGTGATAATCATTCTACTATTGTCGAAATTGATCCTAAAATGGCCAAACCAGGCGATTCGTTTACAGACGTCTTTGAGCTCAACGATGTGATTTTGGATATTGAAAATAAATCACTCACTCATCGCCCTGACTGCTTTGGTATTATTGGCTTTGCTCGCGAAGTTGCCGGCATTCTTGGCCAGAAATTTGTCGAGCCTGAAGCCATTGATTTACCCAAAATCGCCGCAGGTGAGTTGACTATTGATATTGTCAATTCCGAAATTTGTCCACGCTATACTGCTGCTATCCTCGAAATGGACGACGCTACTTCGGATGATAAATATCTAACTCTTAGCGATGTCTTTTTGGGCAAGCTTGGTATGCACGGTATTTCCAAAATTGTCGATATTACGAACGTATTAATGCTCGAAACTGGCCAACCGTTACACGCTTTTGACTATGATAAATTTATCCAAATTGGTGGCGCTAAAACTGCCAAAATCGGCGTACGTCTCGCCAAGGACGGGGAAGAACTCCAGCTCCTTGACAGCACCACTGTCAAATGTACATCAAATGATATTTTGATTACTTCCAACCATGTGCCAGTTGCACTTGCTGGCGCCATGGGTGGTATGAGCACTGCCATAGACGTTTCCACTAAGCGTGTCTTACTTGAATCTGCTAGTTTTTCACTTTATAATTTACGCAAAACTCAAATGGCACACGGTATTTTTTCCGAAGCCATTACGCGCTTTACTAAAGGCGTTCCACCTAGCGGCACTGCACAAGTTTTGGCTCAAGCTATTGAAATGCTTGGCGGCAAACCTGTCGCCATTGCTGATAGCTATCCCCATCCAGCCAAACCCATCAAAATCACTCTCACTACCGACGATATCAATTCCACTCTCGGTACCGATTACGACACCGATTTAATCGTCAAAGCTCTCGAAAACGTAAGTATTGAGGCTAAGGTGCAGGGTGCTTTTGAGGGGATGCGGAGCCACGGCGAGCATGAGCGCCACGCGCCCGTAACGACGGGCCGCGCGGACGCGCCCCGAAAAAGTACCTGCACCTTGACTATAACTACTCCGCTTTGGCGCACCGATTTACATATTAAAGAAGACATCATTGAAGAAGTCGGTCGTCTCCTTGGCTATGACAACATTCCTCTCGATTTTCCCACTCGCCCCTTCATCGGTTCTGTCAAAGACCCCATTTTTACCCTCAAATCCACTCTTCGCAATATCCTTTCCGACAAACTCGGCGCTCACGAAGTTCTCACTTATTCGTTTATCAGCGCTAAACTCCTCGAAAGAGTTGGTCAAAATCCCGAAAATAGTTATCAAATCGTCAATTCTATTTCGCCCGAACTACAATATTTCCGTCAGACTATCACGCCAAGCTTGCTAGATAAGATTCGTGAAAATCTCCGTTCTGGCCATACCGATTTTACACTTTACGAAACTAATCAAATTTCACAAAAATCTGCTGGTCTTACCAAAGAGCGTACGCCGGTCACTAGCAACCATCTCGCAGTCGTAACGCTCGGCGATTATTACCAAATCAAAGCTATTTTGACAAACCTTGAAGCCAGCCTCAAACTAGATTTCAAACTGCAAAAATTTACTGATGACTCTGCACCGTATTTTGAGCCACTTCATTCAGTGAATATTTATATTGACAATACTTTGGTCGGTTCTATGGGTGAAATTCGTTCTCAGATTCTGCAAAACTTCAAACTCAAGACCTCAGTGAGTGCACTTGAATTAAATCTCGATGAGCTGCCAACCACGGTCGTCGTGCCTAGTAATCTTAAATTCACCAAGTATCCTGCGACCGAGCGCGACGTCACTTTTAAGGTCAAAGAAAGCACTACTTTTGCTAGCGTTCACGAATTAATCATCGGTACTTTCAAAGCCAACGATGACCTCGTTTTTAAAGTCACTCCTACTTCCATCTACCAGGGAATTAACGGCGCTACACGCAATCTTAGCTTTCATTTGCATTTTGCAAGCCTCACTCACACCTTGGAAGCCAATGAAATTTCTGCTATAATGGATTTAATTACTAAAAATATTACACAGACTCTTGGTGCGGAAGTTGTCTAGTTAATCCCAAGGAGGCAAAATGGATGAAAAATTAACCAAAACTAGTCTTAAGCAGCGCTTGTTTATTGGCTTTATTGCTTTTTTGATGCTTGGTTCGTTTGCTGCAGTTTATATTGGTATTGCCGTTGGCGGTGATGGTAATGATCAACAAAAGGCTGATGTCGACCAAAATAAAGTCAGCGAATTGCTTAAAGATTATTCCGACAAAAAAGCGGCCGCCGACGAAGCAGCTAAGCCTTTGTCTGATAAATATCTTTCTGAACTTTCAGAATATCGTTCCGAAGTTAAGGGTTACAATGCTGCCAGCGTCAATGATAGCGACCTTACTACTACCGATCTCAAAAAAGGTGATGGCTCTTCTATTGGCGATGACACTCAATATCTCGCTTACTACATCGGCTGGTGTGCCGACGAATCGGTTTTTGATTCTTCTTTTGATGATATTGAAAACCCCACCGCCCTCAAGACTCCGCTTGATCCATCGGCCGGCCTTATCGAAGGCTGGACCAGTGGCGTCAAAGGTATGAAAATTGGTGGCGTACGCGAGCTTGCCATTCCTAGCAATCTCGCCTACGGCGACTCTCAAGAAATTTGTGGCGGCAAAAATTCACCACTCAAATTTGTTGTATTGGCTATTCCTTATGACAAAAAGATCGCCGGACTTATTTCCGAAGCCAACAGTGCCTACATGCGCTATATGTATTACACTAGTTACGGTATTGATATTAATGAAATGGGTCAAGAAGCTGAAAGTAGTGACGATAGTGCGTCTGAAGATACTTCTAGCGATACTTCTGAAGACGCTTCCTCTGAAGACACTGGCACCACCCAGACCAAACGCAAAGCTAGCGACGTCCTAATGGGCCTCTAAATGGCACAGCAGACTTTCTTCTTTTACGATCTCGAAACTTCCGGGCTCAGTCCGCGCGAAGACCGCATCATGCAATTTGCTGGTCAACGCACCACACTTGATTTTAAGCCACTCGGTGAGCCAGTCAATCTTCTCATTAAATTATCCGACGATACGCTCCCTAGCCCCGGGGCCATCATGGTCACCGGCATTACTCCTCAAGCCACCTTGGCCGATGGTGTGTCAGAAGCCGAGTTTTGTAAATACGCGCAAGAAGAAATTTTCACTCCCGATACTATCAGTCTTGGTTACAACACGGTGCGTTTTGATGATGAATTTATACGTCATCTCTTTTGGCGCAATTTCTACGACCCCTATGAATGGCAATGGCAAGATGGTCGCAGTCGCTGGGACTTACTCGACGTAGTTCGCATTACTCGCGCCCTTCGTCCTGATGGCATCAACTGGCCAGAGACTAAAGACGGTCAACCTACCAATCGTCTCGAGCTCATTACCAAATTAAATGGCATCTCTCACGAAAATGCTCATGACGCTCTTGCCGATGTTACCGCCAGTATTGAAGTTGCCAAATTATTAAAATCCAAGCAGCCTCAACTTTTTGACTATCTTTTCAAAATGCGCGACAAAAAGAAAGTGCAAAAACTCATTAATCTCGATGACAAGCAGCCTTTTGTCTACACTAGCGGTCGCTATGGCAAGGAGCATAATTTCACCACAGTCGCCTTTCCGCTCGCTCCTGCCAAAAATGGCAATATTTTAGTTTATGATTTACGGCATAACGTTGAAGATAATATGAATCCTGATTGCTACCCGATTGTCAAAACTTTGCAATACAATCGTTGCCCTGCAGTCGCGCCGCTCGGTGTGCTGAATAAAAACGATGGTTGGTCCAAAATCGGTCTCACTGAGCAGGGAATCAAAGATAATCTCGCCAAGCTCCTCAAACATCCTGAATTTGCCGAACAAGTCCGTGATTTTCACGAAAATCGCGAAGACTATCCTCCCGCTCCCGACGTCGAATCCGCCCTCTATGATGGGTTTCTTCCCGACAATGACCGCACCAAATGCAATGCCGTTCGTAATGCTGACACTCGCAGCCTCGCCGATTTTCATCCTGATTTTACCGACGAGCGCTTGGCGGAACTTCTTGTTCATTATAAAGCTCGCAATTTCAAGACCAGCCTCACCGAGGATGAAGCTCAGAGTTGGGAAACTTATCGTCGTGCCCGCCTTGACCGCCAAGCCCCTAAATTTACTGCCGAAATTGCCAAATTTCAACAAGCTGGCGCTGACGATTTTCTCCTCGAAGAGCTCGAGCTCTGGTATCAATCTCTGTTACCAGAAGATATTTAAGCAAGAAAAAGCCCCACTCTTTACAACGAGTGAGGCTCGTAAGAATCGGCTGCCTCGATGGCATATCCGGTCTATCAGACCAGTCATCTCGGCTCACCGTTCTTAACCAAATTTTAGTGCTTGGTGGCTCTTTTGGCCCAGAAGGCTTCGCCTTCGAATCCAGCGCAGTACACTGCGCCGCCGGCCATCAGGACTACTCCTGCGGCCATTGTCAAGAGGAACCAGCAGGCGAGGCCCGCATTGTCCCCTACTTCACCGCAAGTCAACGCTGGTTTTACTAACCAGGATTCCCTAGTCAGCCAGGCCATCATGGCCATAGCCGCCATGGCGACTTCGGCGGTTATGAAATAAACCAACCGCCGATCATGGTGACGCCTTCTATTTGCCCAACCGACTCTGAAATTAAACAGAATTGCAATAACGAATATGAAAGCGCACAGCGCCGTGATAATAGTATTCAGCATGATTTCTCCCCCTATCTGAATCTGTTAAGGTGTTACTTAGCCTTATTGCCAAGCACTAACACTATTATATCACACATCGCTAAATTTGTCAATGCTGCTTATGCTTTTAAAACTACTCCCATATGGTATAATAACAGTAGTGAAAAACATTTTAAAAATTTTCAAATCCGACCTCAAACGGATTTTCAAGAACAAAATTGCTCTAGGTATCACCATCGGCGTAATCGTTATCCCAGGGATTTATGCCTGGCTCAATATTGACTCCAGTTGGAACCCCTATGATAACACCGGTAATATTCCGATAGCTGTCGTCAATAAAGATAAGGGAACCACTATTGTCGGCGAAGAAGTCAATATGGGGGAAGAAATTGAGAAGGCCTTGCGTGAAAACGACAAGATGAAATGGACTTTCACCGATGAAGAAGATGCCATCAAAAATGTTGAAAAAAGCGATTATTATGGTGCGGTGATTATCCCAGAGAACTTCAGCAGTGATTTTGCCACTCTTATCAGTGACAGCGAGCTCAAACGGCCGACTTTTGACTTTTATATCAATAACAAAAAGAACCCTATCGCCCCAATTATTGTCGGTAAGGCTATTGATGCCGTTCAAGATAGCGTCAATCAGACTTTTGTTAATACTATCGCTTATAAAGTCGTTAGCACTGCAGAAAATCTTAATGTTGCCGCCAAGGGGTCTAACACCTCTGATAATATTATCAACAAACTCACCGAATCCAAATCTCGTATCGGTCAACTTCGTGATATCCTCAGTACCACTGGGGCCGCCGCTGATACCACTGGTAAATCTCTTACTGCGCTTCGTAGCACTATCCCAGTTATCAAAAACACCAACGGTAGTGTTAGTCAGGGCCTCGGCGACCTCAAGGGAACTGTCAAATCCTTCAACGAGACTTATGATAGCATCGAATCTGACCTCTCTTCTACCCTTGATAAATCTGAGAAAATCATCAAAGATCTACTTGCTCTCTTGGACCCCTCTGATCCGCTCGCAAAACAGCTTTCCGAACAACTCGCCAAGATTGAAAACACCAAAAAACTGCTTGCCAACACCAAGAATGATCTAAATAACCTCTATCAGCGTTCATCTAAAAACATCGACACTGCCACTAGTACCCTGTTAAATCTCAACTCCTCCCTTGATAACCTCGATCTCTCTATGAAATACATGATTGACGCGCTCTCTAGTGGCAAACAGCTTACCAATAATCTCGATGTTGTACTCAGTGATTTTCAATCTGATATCGACAAGATTATCGCCACTGTTAAGGAGGCCACCAAGAGCGAACTTTATAGAAGTCTAGTTAATCTGTTACAAAACAATCCCAGTGATGTCGCTGATTTCCTATCTACTCCTGTTGAAGCCAATCGAATCGAAATTTACCCAGTTGGCAGTTACGGTTCTGAGATGGCGCCATTCTTCTCTGTTCTCGCCTGTTGGGTAGGCTGCACCATACTGATTGCTCTCTTTAAGATTGATATCAAAAAAGCTCCCAGGGGTGCCAAAAATTACCAAAAATTCTTCGGTCGCTTTATGCTTATCGCTTGCGTAGCAATATCCCAGGGGCTTGTCATCGGTATTGGCGATCTCATCTTGCAAGTTCAGACGGTCAATTGGCCACTATTTCTCGTCACCCTGATGCTCTCTAGTGTGGTATTTATGCTGATAATTTATTCTCTCACGGTGGTATTTGGCAAAATTGGTCAAGCTCTCTCGATTATTCTTCTCGTGATTCAGGTTGCAGGTTCGGGCGGTACCTATCCAATTGAGCTATTGCCAAGCTTTTTCCAGGTTTTGCAACCCTATATGCCGTTTTACCCCTCTATGAATGCCGCTCGCGAAACCATTGCTGGTTTTTATCAAACTGATTATTTGCTGTATATCATAATATTACTTTGTCACATTATTATTCCGCTTTTCTTAGGTCTGGTTTTGGGTCGCTACACCATCGACACCAAGCAGAAAATCCAACACAAACTCCACGAAACCGACGTTATTGGCTAATTTCTAAAAATATGCTTGCTTTTTTATAAAGCTTATGTTATTCTAGGGATAGACTATAAGGTCATAGTTGGTTTTAAAAAGGTAAAAACATAAAAAATTATGTTCATTCGCAGTAAAACTTTAGGTCATTCTAAACGTCTTTTTCACCTCTCTTTAGGTGCCTTTTTGGTATTTCTAGGAGCTTTTGTTGTTTGTAGTAACGTAGATTTCTCTGAATCAGTAGGGGCTACCGATGTAAGTAGCAAATTCACTGTTAGCCTTAACGATGTCTTAACCATTAGTTCTCCTAGCGAAATAGTCCTAAATAACTGCAATCCCTCTACTGCTAGTCTTTGTACTACTTCAGCTAATGTCACTGTCTCTACTAATAATCTCACTGGCTATTCCTTATACTTAAATTCTACTTCTGGCTCTTCTAGCTCTCTCACTAATACTGCCACTACTCCTAACCCCACTATCCCTACTCTATCTCAGTCCTATAGTTCTGCTAACTTCCCCGTAAACTCTTGGGGCTATACTGGTGGTACCGATCAATCTGGTGAGACTGGAGGCTATAACTGTTCTACTAACTATTGTCCTATCCTTGATTATGAAGCAGATCCAACAGACTATTCTCCTAACCACATCATCAAACAAACCGATGCTCCCGCCGCTACTTCCACTACCAACCTTACCTTTGCTGCTAAAGCTGATACTTCTAAGGCCTCTGGCACTTACACTACTTCTGTTACCTTTACTGCTGTAGCTAATGAAGTGCCAGATTATACTGCTAGATTAGATACCGGCCAAACCGTTAACGCTAAACTAAAGTCTCTAGCTGCTGGAACTGCCAAAACCTATACCGATATTGACGAATCTATCAAATCCATCAACGTCCACCTCGAAACCCCTGCTCCTACCGGCTTTATCCCATCTGAGGCTAACACCATTTCTTCCTCTGAGTCTAAAAACCCAATCTACATCATCTTTGATAATACTAATGACGCTGGTATCATGCACTTCTACACCGAAGGAAATCAAATCTTCTTACCTTCCGACTCATCTTATATGTTCCGTGCCTTCTACGCCCTCTCCGACCTCTCCGACCTCTCTGATTGGGATACTTCTAGCGTGACAAATATGAGCCGGATGTTCTCTATTGCCGGCCGCTCCGCCACCACTTTCGCCCTAGATCTCTCTTCTTGGAACACTTCTAAAGTGGAGGATATGAGCTACATGTTCTATTATGCCGGCTACTCCGCCACCACCTTCACCCTAAACCTCTCCGGCTGGAATACTTCTAACGTGACGAATATGTATAGTATGTTCTATTCTGCCGGCTACTCCGCCACCACCTGGTCCATTGGTGGCCTCTCCGACTGGAACACCTCCAACGTGACGAATATGGGTGATATGTTCCGTTACGCCGGCTCCTCCGCCACCACTTTCACTCTTGATCTCTCCGATTGGAACACTTCTAACGTGACGAATATGGGTGATATGTTCCGTTACGCCGGCTCCTCCGCCACTACCTGGTCTGTAACTATTCCTCCAACCAACGGGAATAATATTAGCAATACTACCAGTAATATGTATGGCCAAACCACATCAGTATATGACACACCGCCTAGCGGCAAATCTTTCACTCTAGCCCAACCATAACCTAGCGTTGGCAACTCAGTTAGATGTTTGGTGTCTGGCACGTAGTTCACCCCTTGCTTTTTTCGCCAAAATACGGTAAAATATAAAAAACTAAAGGAAATTTATTTATGGCTGAATATAAATTGGCGCTTAAAAAGCGCACTTTAACTGGCAAAAAACTCAAATCTCTTCGTGCCGAAGGGTTGATTCCGTCTGTAATTTACGGTGGCAAGAGCGAGCCGATTCTCGCCGCTTCCGAATACAATTCCACCGACAAAGTTGTTCGCGCTGCCGGTCATCACTCACCTGTAGATCTTGATATCGAGGGCAAGAAACAGCTCGCCATTATCAAAAATGTCGATGTTCATCCTACTAGTCGCCGCATCGTCAATATCGAATTTCGTGCTATTTCAGCGAAAGCTGTGGTCGAGGCTGCTGCGCCGATTAAGATTATCAATTTCGAAGAGTCCGAGGCTCACAAACTTCACTATGCTTTCTTGCAAGTGCTTGAAGAAATTGACGTTAAAGCCAAGCCTAGCGATTTGCCGAGCGAGCTCAATGTTGATGCCAGCAAACTCGCCACTCTCGAAGACAAACTCACTATTGCCGATATCGTACTTCCTGAAGGTGTAGAATTTGCCAATAAAGAACTAGATTTATCTTCTATTGTTGCTAATGTCTTTGATCCAGTTGCTGAAGCCGCTGCGCGTGAAGCCAAAGAAGCCGCTGAAGCTGCCGCTACTGCTGAAGCCGCCGAAGCCGAGGGTGAAGGCGAAGAATCTGCCGAAGAGGGCAAAGAATCCACCGGCGAAGAAAACACCGAGAAATCGGAAGAGTCGTCCGAAGAAAACAAATAACCCGTTTTGTAAGTATTTGTTAAGTCAGATTTGAATTGAAAAAATGCCACCCGCAAGGGAGCATTTTTTCAATTCAAGTCACGCACAAAACGGGTTATTTGTTTTCTATATCAACTCTTCTAATTTCTCTAACGACATGGTTCTGTCTAGCGTCGCATTTTCAACGTTCAATTTTGCCAACTTCAACGCTTCGTGTGTAGACTTTTCCAAAATCAACGCAGACAGCAACGATGCTGCAATAATCGAGTGCGCTGTCAAATGAGTCAATAAATCTTTATGCGGCAAGTGCCATTCTTGTTTTTCGTCATCTAATGAAATCGCTTCATCATGAATCGTGCACACTTGTTGTTGACTGTGCAGAGGTTTTAACTCGCCCTCAGTAAATACTACATCTGCCAATTCAATTAATTGATTGTATAGCATCTCTGGCTGATCTTTCACATATACTGCCAACTTAGTCTGATTTGACACTGACATCAACGCCGACACATCCTTGACAAATTGGTCATTGATATTAGCCGAACGGTCAATCATAATCCAATCAATCGTGTCATCAGGCGTAGTAAAGATCGTAGGCGTGCGCTGACTAGAAGTAAAATAACTAATATGATCGTCGTAGCACAAAATATAACGATAATTGTCGCTTTTGCCAACCTCATTAGCATCTTCCATGCCTAGTTTCGAGCCGGAAATTTGTCCAGTCAAACCGAATTTTTTTACCACTTCAAGCGTTACCGCTGCACCGCCATAGACACTATTACGACGGAAAAACGGATGTGTACTACCATCAAAACATAAATCTAACCAAGGCTTGTCGCTCTCGTCATATTCAAAATCATTATGGCGTTCGTCTAAGCGTAGATAGACATCTTTTAACACATTGCCCACTATCAACACGTTCATGCTTAAATTATACCACAAAAAAGCTCCTCAAAAAGGAGCTTTTTAAAAACGTAATTAACGGACTTCTACGCGTACGCGGGGAACTGAACGTCCCGAAAAATGGGTTTTCTTGGTCTTCACAAAGGTGACCACGCCATCTTTGGCGGCATGAATTGTGAAATTGCGCGACATATAAGTACCAGGACCAGCAATTTTGGTGCTACCAGTCTGACGAACCAACACCTCACCAGCGCGGACTTTTTGGCCACCAAATCGTTTGACGCCAAGACGCTGACCAGGATTGTTGTGGATGTTTTTGGCGGTACCGCCTGCTTTTACGTGTGACATATCATTTCTTCCTTAATACTATTATTTCTCGTGCCACTACCTGACCTTCGCGATGATACAAAAGCCTGCCCCCCGACACGAACTTTTTCACATTATACCCCAGATTGTCGGTTTCGTCAAGCAAATTTAACCCTAAATATTCACCGTCAGGCCTCAGCCACGCTGGCACCGCCATTACTACTGGCGTATCAGATTTTAGCTGTTTTACTAAATTCCTCAAAGTATTGCGTAGAAGGGGATTAATCTCTTGCTGAATTTCTTTTAATTCTACCTCTGTCGGCATGGTTTTTAATGGTGGCCCTAGATACGTCTCGCACGCCACCGCATCAATCGGCTGCTCCCAAACGAACTTAGTAGCATCACCAACGCTAATTGTAAAATCACTTTTATTGAGCCATTCTAAATTTTTCTGGGTGTATTTTATCATGCGCTCGTCGACGTCGGTACCGTATGCTCGGTATCCCATCAACAACGCTTCTTGCAATACTACGCCTGTGCCGCAAAACGGATCTAGCACCCGCGCACCTTCCGGCAAAGGACCACATAAATTTATCAAAATTTGCGCCAATTTTGGCGGCAACATCCCCACTTTAGCGTCTCTAGCTGGCCTAGCTTGGTCGCGCTTAGCATACGCATCAATATCTTGCACGCCGCAACTTGCATACCATTTGTTATCGAGTCGAATCAATTCCACTTTGCGTCCAGATGTACTTCGCCCCAAGCCATTATGCAGCACAGTCGCTGTAGACAGCACCGCTCCATCACCCAAGACCACGCGCACACTTCTACCGTGTCTAGTCAAAATTTTCTTTAATTTCAACGCCTCTGCGCCCACGGTGCGCCCTGAAGCCCTTTTGCTATAATCAGACACCCCAATTACAATTTTGCCATCGGGTAATTTCGTCAGCCACTTCATAATCGGCTCATCAATTAGCCGAGCCAGCTTCAAACACCCGCCCAATCTATCAATATTTACCTCATCAGCACTTTCAAAGCTCGCGCAATCCCCGCCAAGGTCTTGCGCCTTGTCATATAAGCTCTCTAATTCGGCTAGTGACAGTGTCTTATTTCTACCGAGAATCGCCAGATACTTCATGTCCCCATTATAACATGTCTATGGTATAATGTATTATATGGCGTCAAAAACCAAAAAATTCAAACTTTCCGCTCGTACCATCATTTCTATCATCACGATAATCTTGGTTTGTGTGGTAATTTTTGAGAACCACGAGACAATCAGGCAAGCTGTCATTCATCTCACCGACACCAATCTTTTTGTGCTACTATTACTCATTCCAGAGCAACTTTTTATGTACTATTGCTGCGGACAAGTCTTTTTCTCGTTTCTTACCGCCAAGAAAAACGTCAAAAAAGTTTCTCAATTTGATTTGATGCGAATATCGCTTGAGCTCAACTTTGTCAATCACGCTGTACCGGCTGGTGGTTTTGGTGGTTTGGCTTATATCACTTGGCGATTACGCGGTTTTGGCGTCACGGCAGGGCAGAGTAGTTTTATTTATGCCCTACGTTACATTATTACCATTTGCGCTAATCAATTTCAGACAATCGTTGCTGTTATCTTCTTGCTAGCATTTAGTGCCATCCCAGCCAACGGTATGTGGATTGTTTGGATCACTGTATTGATTAGTATTGCCGTAGTTGCGCTGATTGCCTTTTTGATTATCGTCGCTAGCAGCTTGAAACGTATTCACAAAATGACTGATATTACTGTAAAAATTTGCGATTGGGGAGTCAAGGTTTTTACGCTCGGCCACAAAACTAACAAATTAAAACGCGAAATCATCGAAAAATACCTCGTCGATATTCATGAAGATTTACTTACTGCTCGTCGCAACAAGCGTCTGTTGATTCGTCCGATTCTCTGGGGAGTCGTCTATAGTTTTCTCGAAGTTGCAATTTATTGGATTGTCGCTATCAGTCGTGGCCAGCCAGGCATCTTGCCACAGATTCTCATCGGCGAGGCCATTGGCTCGGCGCTTGGCGTCCTCTTCCCAATTGGTCCATATGAAGTCGGCATGGTTGGCGTCATGGGCATCCTTGGCGTCGAAGATGCGCTTTCCATCGTTTGTATTGCTCGCGTCGTTGTCTTATCGATGACCATCGCGACCGGCTACGGTTTTTACCAAAGTGCAATTTCTAAAATTGGCAAAAAAGAACGCGAAGCCCTTGAAAAATCGACTGGAGGCGTTTAGTGAACGATGATTTAGCTTGGCTTGATGAACTTTATAATCCTCCCGAGCCGAATTCATCGCAGTTAGTCCCATTTACTGTTTCGCAGCTTCTTGATTCTTTGAACCGAACTCTTAAGGGCACTTTTCCGCGCGTTACTATCGAAGGCGAAGTGATTAGTTTTAAAGTTAATCAAGGCAAATGGGTCTTTTTTGATCTCAAAGACGAAGAGAGCAGCGTCAACTGTTTTATGCCGTTATGGGATTTACATATTCCGCTCGAAGATGGCATGAAAGTGATTTTGGAAGCCGAGCCGAAGCTAACTAAATGGGGCAAATTCTCACTTACCGTCAAAAAAATTCAGCCTCGTGGACAGGGAAATATCAAAAAGGCTTTCGATCTTTTAAAGGAAAAATTAGAAAAAGAAGGTCTCTTTGACCAGGCCAAAAAACGCCCCATCCCTACACCACTTACCACTATCGGCGTGATTTCTTCAACTGACGCCGCTGGTTATGCCGATTTTATCAAAATCATCAATGCGCGCTGGGGCGGTCTTAAAATCAAGGTTTATCATACGCAAGTTCAAGGTCTTGATGCGCCTGCACAAATTGTGCAAGCCCTAGATTATTTTAATCAAAAAAATGACGTCGACATCATTGCCATCATGCGG
This sequence comes from Candidatus Saccharimonadota bacterium, assembly GCA_017514665.1. GTDB lineage: Bacteria > Patescibacteriota > Saccharimonadia > Saccharimonadales > Saccharimonadaceae > Nanosyncoccus. Next base: position 224,546 of record JAFWIX010000001.1, read on the forward strand.
GGCGGCGGCTCGGTCGACGATCTAGCGGCTTTCAATGACGAAGTTTTGACCCGCAAAATCGCGGCTAGCAAAATTCCCGTCATCACCGGCATCGGTCACGAAGTCGATATCTCCCTCGCCGACCTCGCCGCCGACATTCGCGCTTCCACGCCATCCAATGTCGCCGAATTGCTCACGCCAGACCGCGCAGCGCAAATTCGCGAGATTGACAATCTCACCGACAATATTTACCGTGAAATCATCACTAGAATCGACAATCTCGCTAGCCAGGTCGATCATCAAAAGCATCTATTAGAATTATTAAACCCCGACAAAGTCTTAAAACGCGGCTACGCCATCATTTCTGGCAAAATCGCCGTTGGTAATATTGTAAAAATTACAACACACACGCAAAACATTAAAGCCGAAATTAAGGAGGTCAAAAATGCCAAATAAAACTACAACTATTAGTCAAAAAATTGCCAAACTCGAAAAGACCACTGAATGGTTTTCGGGTGATGATTTTAAACTCGAGGACGCTAAAGACCATTATGAAAAAGCCTTAAAGCTCGCTGATGAAATCAAAGATGACTTAAATAGTCTTAAAAATGAAATTGAAATTCTAAAAACATAAAACTTATGCTATAATGGTCTCATGGAACCAAATACTCCATCTACTATGCCGCCAGTAATGCCTGGCGCACAAGGGCAAATATCGCCGCAAGCGCCGCAGGCACCGCAACCCATGCCACAACCTAGTAATGCACCGATTTCGCCACGCGCTGATAGTCAACAAAAAGATTTGATTCGCACTATTGTCATCATTGGTCTAGCACTGGTTGCTGCTACATTTATTGCATTGTTCATCTGGATGTTTGTTCAATGGAACGAAGCCAACACTGCAGTCGAGGCCAAAATTAAGGCCAAAGTCGAAGAGGCTGTTGCTGCTAATACCGCTGAACTCGAAAACGATTTTGCTAACCGTGAAAAACAGCCCTACAAGACTTTCGGTGGCCCGATTGATTACGGTGGGTTATCTTTTGAATATCCCAAGACCTGGAGCGTTTATGAATATGCCGATACCACAAACGGCGATAGTTATGAAGCTTATTTCAATCCTGATGTGGTTGCACCAATCTCTGACGACAACATTGACGCTTTACGCCTTAAAATTGTCAACGAATCCACTGACGAAATTCTCGAAGATTACAACGAAAAAGTTGAAGACGGTGATATTACCGTCGAGACTCGCCAAATCAACGGCGATCCAGTGACCATCTTCACTGGCCAAATCACCGACGAATTTCAAGGCAAAGTTGCTGTATTCAAAATTCGCGACAAGACCGTAATCATTCAGACCGACGCCACCATTTTCTTTGACGAATTCGCTCACGTTCTTGATACCATCAATTACAACAAATAACCTCGACTCGTGATATAATTAAATTAGCCTATTTTTTGGGCCGCCATCGTTCAACGGATAGGACATACCCCCTCTAAGGGTACAATGCTGGTTCGATTCCAGCTGGCGGTACCAAATTTTTTATGAGTTTTTCAATATTTTTCACTCGTGATACCATCGCCAGGGAACCAGTAGACATCAATCTGAGTAGTTTAATTTGATTGGTGCCCACCAGACCATCCGGGTAAGGCTCAAAAGCATTCTCGGCAACGTTCCAGCGATAGTTGACGTCCGGTTTTAATTTATCACCATGTATATCAGTGTAAAAATTATACTCTTCGCCACTTAATTTGCGAAAATTAATATCAAACCACAATTTGACGACGTCAATCGGCATCCCGTCATTAAGTCCCGCAAGCACTTGTTTCAAAAGTTGAAAATGTTCTGGGTCAGCGACATCATTAGTCACTTTATTAATTGATTTTAAAGCTTGACTAGCGAATTCCAGTCGTTTCAAATCCGATAAAATATTATGATAATTAGTTAGCATCTTGGCGCTCGTAAGAATGCCAAGTTCGCTTTTGCCTTGATGAACGACGATATCAGAAAGACAAAACATTTCCACGCCGCCAGCCAATTTAGAACCAGGACGACGCACGGCCTTTGCCATGACAGAAAGCTTGCCTTCGGGCGTCAAAATATTTAAAATTCGATCAGTTTCGCCGTAGTTGGTGCGGTGTAGTACAATTCCCTGAGTGCGCAAATCTTTACTGTGTAAATTGCTCGGCATAGTCCTTAATCTCCTGCGGCGTCATTTTGTTTTTGTCCAAAATCCCCACTACACCATAATTGGCTAAATTTTGATTTTCAAAATCGAGATTAGATACGATTACAATGGGAATTTTGGCGGTGTCAGTATAAGAAACGAGTTCATTGAGAAAAGTAAATCCATTTGGCCCGTCCAGCAAAATATCCAGAAAAATCAAATCCGGTAAGGTATCATTAAGCGCGGCAGCGGCTTCAATAGCATTAGTAAAAACTTGCGTCTTTATTGGCTTACAGGCGCGCGCGATACACTCGGCCATAATTTTGTCGTCGTCAATTATAAAAATCATATAAATAAACTCATCTGCTTAGATACTGGTAGTTCAATAAAGAAACTAGTACCATCACGGTGACGCGTCGCGCCGACTCGCGCATTCATATATTTAGAAAATTTACTAGCAATATAAAGCCCCAAACCAGAAGAACCCGGGCGCATGGCGATAGAAGTGGGCTTATTAATCCAACCGCGCTTCAATTCGCGCCAGACGTCGGTCGGCAAGGCTGGACCAAAATCGCGCACACTGATACGCACTTTACCTTGATGGTCTTGTATTACGAGACGACTTTCGGTCTGTTCCCCCGAATAGTGCACGGCATTCAGACAAAAATTATAAATCACACTATAAAGCAAATCGTGATTGGCAATCACCAGGCGTTCGCGATTACTGTATTTAATCACAAGGTCGCGTTTATTGAACATGAAGAGAGATTGCAATTCGCGCGTCACTTCGTCGCACACGCCACGCACACTTACTGGTGACATTTCAAACAGACCATCTTCAAGTCGGGCGATTTTGGTCAGGTCGTTGACTTGTTTCAGAGCACGCTCAGACACATCTACCATTTGGCGACGAATTCGCGCCTGCTCTGCCGGTGGCGCCAATTCCAAAGACAAAGTCAGCTGACGCATCAACCCCAAAGGGGCTTTGAGTTCATGCGCTGCCACCAAAATGCCATTTACCTCGCTCTCCATATATCTTTATTATATCACGTGATGACGCGTTTTGTGCCGCGTCATGGGACTTTCATAATTTGACACCCTCTCACAATCTGCTACAATATAAATATGACAAAAAGCCCATGGCTAAACACAAACAAAGGACACTAATTTATGCAAACAGATTTTATCGTCAATGTCAAAGATTCTTCTAGTGATAATCCTGTAGTGCCAGAAACCGATGGTAATAGTACCAGTACTAGCACCAGCTCTCCCAACACTGGCTTCCTAACTGTAGACGGTAGTTCTAATCATGGTAGCAACACCAATACTGACCCCTTCTTCCTTCTCGGCATTCTTGGTATCACCATGTTTATTGCCATGGCTGTCTTTCTCATAATTGAAAAGCTCAGAAGCTCTAAAAACCCTCAAGCTACAGAATCAGTAGTTGAACTTGAAGACTCCATTATTACTAACTTCTCTCAGCACCTTCCTCGTGATCTAGCCATCCTAGTAGTTAGTGCAGCTGCCTTTTCTTTTGTTGGCCTAAGCTATTCTCACTTCTTCTACGATACAACCGTTAATGCCGGAGAAGATACTAGTGAAACCGATCAAACCAGCCAAACCGATACTCTTTCTATCACTGCTAGTAGTACTAGTAAAATAGAAGCAGACTTAAAAGACGGCCCAGCCTTTGCCTATTTCAAAGACACCATTACCGTTACCTCATCCACAGAGTCTGGTTATACTTTAACTGCCAACATCATAGGTAGCGATAAAGATCTAGTTAATATTTCCAATCCAGAAGCCAGCGACACTAAAATCACCGGTCTAGATTCCACTACTTCACCTAGCTCTCTCACTGATAACACCTGGGGCATATCCCTAACCAAATCAACCAGCAAAGATGACTCTATCTTTTACGGTCTCCCCACAGACGAAAGCACTCCTTTTACCATTGTTAATAAAAACACCGCCACCGAAGCAGGGGACACCACAGATATCTACTACGGTACTTACATCACTTCAGGCCTCTCAACCGGCACCTACTCTGGTGTTGCTATAGAATATACGGCTGTGGCCAATGTACCACCTACTCCTGCTATGCAAGAGTTTGATTCTAGTGTTTGTGCTAATGCCACTACAGACCAAACCTTCACTTTAAGAGACCATCGTGATGATAAAGAATATACTGTAGCCAAACTAAGGGACGGTAACTGCTGGATGACGCAAAACCTGGCTCTAGGCGGCGCTGCTCCTATAACGCTCACTCCGGCAGATACCAATATAGCTTCTGATTTCACTCTTTCGGCCAGTATTACTGAAGGTAATTGGGTGGGTTATCTAGACCATTCCGAAATATTCGATTATGCCGGCACTCACCCGTCTCAGCAAGCCTCTAATAAATACGGTAATCTCTACAACTGGTTTGCTGCTACTGCCGGTACTAACCCTTCCAGCGGTGATTCCGTCTATGATATTTGTCCCAAAAATTGGCATCTCCCCTCTGCTGGTACAGACTCTACGACCGGCAACGAATTCTACACTATGATTGATGATTACATCATTTCTGGTGCCTGGCACAATATTGGCTGGTTTGATGTTGATCTTGAAAACTTCATCAACACTCCCGTCTCTCTCGTATTCTCAGGCACCTATGACTATAATTTATTTGACCAAGGCATGGCCGGTTACTGGTGGTCATCTACTGCTGCCAGTAGTAACAGCGCACATAATTTCAGCGCATATGAAGATGGCTTTATAGGTCCACGTGATGGCGGTGGCAAGAGTCACGGCAACGCTATTAGATGTCTTATGTCCGGCCAATAGATATAAAATTATAAATACAAAGCCACACTTTTACCCATGTAGAAAATAAAAATACAACAACTGTAAATAATTGTCATAAAAGCAAAAGCATGATAATATAAAGTATATGAAGAAGGTCATAACCATCTCTACTACTGCATTGGCTGTATTGTCAGTGTTTTTTATTTCTTTTAGCTTTATTAATACAGGATCAGTTCATGCTGAATCAAGTAGCACCCAAGCATCCTTAGAAATAGATTCAATCATTAATATCTCTGCTCCACCTACTGTTACTCTAAACTGTACTCCTGGTGCTACGGATGCTCAAGCAGAGCTTTGTACTAGTACCGCTAATGTCATTGTTACTACCAACAACATCACTGGCTATACTCTTCAAATGAATGCTACTTCTGGTTCTCCTACAGCTCTTACTAACTCAGCTGCTTCTCCTGCTGCAACTATCCCCACTCTTAGCCAAGCCTATCCTTCTGCTAACTTTCCAGTAAACTCATGGGGCTACACAGGGGGAACTGACAAATCAGAAGAAACTGGTGGTTATGATTGCTCTACTAACTATTGTCCTATCCTAGCTTATAATTCAGACTCTTCATCTTATGCCCCTAACCATATCATCAACCAAACCGATGCTCCATCTACCGCTTCTACCACTTCCATTACCTTTGCTGGCAAAGTCAACACTACCAAACCTTCTGGTACTTACTCTACTTCTGTCACCTTTACAGCGGTGACTAATGCTATACCTGCTCCTGCCATGCAAGATTTCGACGCCAGTAGCTGTGCAGCTATGTCTACTGGCGATACAACCACTTTAAGAGATATTCGTGACAATGAAGAATACCTTATCGGTAAACTTGCCGACAATAACTGCTGGATGCTAGACAATATGAGACTAGATCTTACTAACTCTACTGTTCTCAACTCCCTCACTACCGCAAATACCAACGTAGATTCTGCTTCTCTCACTTCTCTAAAGAGTGGCAACCGTGCTGCTGGAGATAGATATGCCAGCAGTGGCTTTGCTACTTGGGCTCAAGGCGATACATCAAGCGTATACAACCAAGCTAAAGCTAATGCCGATTACAAAGATACAACCACCACTAGCTATGGTGCTGGTAGTGGCAAGATTGGTGTCTACTACAACTACTGTGCTGTTTCTGCTGGTAACTATTGCTATGACTCTGGTGCTGGCGTAGATGATACTAGCACTCTCCAAGACGCCCAGTATGATATCTGCCCTAAGCATTGGCGTATGCCTACCAGTGACACCACTGGCGAATACCAAGCTCTCCTTACCGCATACAATAACAATCAAACTGCTACCGATTCCGGCAGTCTCCAATATAACCTGTCTACGCCGCTTTCTGGCCTCTTCTACAGTGGCTCGGCGTACGGTCAGGGTAGCGACGGCTACTTCTGGTCTTCTACCTGGACCAATGCTACCCATATGAGAGACCTCTACGTCACTAGCTATGTCAATCCGTCCAGTGGCTACAATCGCAACGGCGGCTTTTCAGTTAGGTGCTTGCTTGGGTCTTAACAACCCACTCGTTCTCTGTCAATAATGCTATAAAACAGGGAAGGTGGTTACAATGGGCCACCGAAAAGACCCTTTATTCCAAAATCACATTTTTCTACAACGGATTATTAAAATAAAGCATTTTAGGGTGTTTTTCGCCAGTGTCATTTAATGGCTACAAAAATGTCTCATCGCTGTCCTATTACACACACTACCTCACTTTAGATCTAAAAACTCACCTAAAAACTCACAAATTCATAAGCATAAGCACAAAATCATTAAAAAAGCCCCATTTTACAGGGGTAAATGTGATTGGAAAAAACTCGCAGACACTCCAGTAAATGGAAATATTTGGTACCCGCAGAGGGATTCGAACCCCCGACACCTTGTTCCGAAGACAAGTGCTCTAATCCACTGAGCTATGCGGGCAACACCTTAATTATATCACAAAACCCTCATCTAGACCCTACCCAAACTCCACTCATTAGTGTATAATAAGGTTATGCTTACTACCGCAATGTTTAAATGGTGGTATACTGTCGGTTGGAAAACTTTTTTCGACAGCTTTTTGGAGCGCCTTGGAGCTGTCGCCGATCAATTTTCTATTGGCACGCTTTTAGCAACGCTATTTTACCCTTTCCGTCAAATCGATTCGGGCCACCTAGTCAATGCTTCCATTAACGAACGTTTTCAGGCTTTTATCGCCCGCACCATTTCGCGCTTTATCGGCGCTGCTGTGCGCCTAGTAGTTGCTGGTGCCGGAATTCTTACTCTTGCATTGACAGTAATCATTGGTTTTATTGCTAATATTATTTGGCCACTTATCCCGCTCGCTCCCATTGTTTGTGTCGTTTTAGCTATTATGCAGGTGGTATTTTAGATGGATGCGTCGCAGAATCAAATTATCGACCCCAACCACATTCGCATTAAAGCCGCCAAACTCGGCCATGCTTTTAAGAGTCCAGCTTTGCGCCTGCTAATGGCATTTCTGATTTTTATTTTGATTTTTGGCGGGTTTGCAATTATTTATTTCACTAAGGTTTCTGCTGGTTGGTTGCTTGTCGCTTTAGCTCCGCCGCTGATCATGCTGCTTTCTTGGTCTAAGCATGCCCTAATTGATCCGCCTCTCCACGAAGAATGGGGAATCAACGGCCTGCTCGACACCGAGTGCCTCACACTGATTAATACTGCTCCTACTCCCGCTTCAATTGCTGCCATGATTCCGGCTACCAAGAGTGGTAATTTCTTCCTTTCACGCATGGAATTACATCCTGACATCTTCAAGCAAATCGCCGAAGCTCTGGGCAATGATCCAGCGGCCGTTGTCGCCAAGGCTTTAGAGATTCGTCAAAATACCGAATCACCTTCCGTCACCGGTGCCATTTTTGCTGTTGCGATGATTGAAACTTATCCCGATCACGACAATTTCTTGCATCGTGTCCAACTAGAGCTTACCGATCTTTATCAAGGAATTGGTTGGTACAACCATATCAATGAATCTATCAAAGCACACGATCGTAAAGTGCGCACCGGCGGCATTGGTCGCGATTTTGCCTTTGGCTTTACACCATTATTGCAGCGTTTTGCTACTAATATTTCCACTGCTACTAGCGTTTACACTTATCTTCCTCGCGGTAGTCGTAGTGAAACCATTGATAAAATGATTCAAATCTTTTCTAGTGATGGTCGTCAAAACATCGCTTTGGTCGGCCCGCTTGGTAGTGGTCGTACCACGTTGATTTACGCTTTTGCCGAACGCCTGCTTGATGCCGAGAGCAACATTCCCTCCAGTCTCAAATTCCGTCAAGTCTTTTTCTTAGATGCCATTTCATTAATCAGCGCCGTTGGCGAACGCGGGGAACTAGAAACTTTAGTGACTCAACTTATCAACGAAGCCTACAATGCCAAAAACGTCATTCTTTGTCTCGACAACGCACATCTATTCTTTGAAGAGGGCACTGGTTCGGTCGACATTTCCAACATTCTCTTGCCATATCTCGAAGCCGGCAAGCAGCGCATTATTTTGTCTATGGACGAACAACGCTTCCTTGAAATTTCCAGCAAAAACGTAGCTCTTTCCAGCTCACTCAATAAAGTCCTCGTCAAACCTACTGACGAAAAGGACACTATCTTAGTCCTTCAAGATCAGGCACCAATGATTGAATACAAAAACCATGTATTTTATACTTATCGTGCGCTCAAAGAAGCTTATCGCTTGAGCCTGCGCTATATGTACGATATCGAAATGCCGGGTCGCGCTATCAAGCTACTCGAAGCTGCCGCCAACTATGCTGAAAATGGCATAGTCGGCGCCCATACGCTGCAATCTACCATCCAGGAGACTCAAGGTATCAAAGTCGGTGGTAGTACCGACAACACTAGCAATGAAGAACGTGATAAATTGTTAAATCTCGAAACGCTCATTCACGAACGCATGGTTGATCAAACCGAAGCCGTCGCGGCAGTTAGCAACGCTTTGCGTCGTGCTGTGGCTGGCGTGCGCAGCGAAGGCCGTCCAATCGGCACCTTCCTCTTCCTCGGCCCTACTGGCGTCGGCAAGACCGAACTCGCCAAGGCTATTAGCGAAACTTACTTTGACGGTGAGAAAAACATTATTCGTCTTGATCTTAATGAATTCGTCATGGCTAACGACGTCGCCAAATTGATTGCCGACGGTGCCGAAAACGAACTCAGCCTCACCGCGCAAGCCATGAAGCATCCATTCTCTGTCATCTTGCTCGACGAAATTGAAAAAGCTCATCCGCAAGTGCTCACTACTCTACTACAATTATTAGACGAAGGTGTGTTGCGTGACGAGAAAGGTCACGAAGTCAGCTTCCGCGACACTATCGTAATCGCTACCAGCAATGCCGGCGCCAACGAAATCCGCGAGCATATTAATGACGGCCAGAACCTTGCCGATTTCAAAGATAAATTAATTGACGAGTTGATCAATAGCAATCAATTTCGCCCTGAATTTCTCAACCGTTTTGATGAAATCTGCCTCTTTAAGCCACTCGGCAAACCCGAGCTCAAGCAAATTCTCGCTCTCATTATCAAATCCGTCAACAAGACTCTTGAACCGCAAAAAATCACCGTCACTCTCGACGAGGCCGCTTCTGAAATTCTGGTCGAGCATGGCTACGATCCACGCATGGGTGCGCGTCCGATGCGTCGCATTGTTCAAAAAACTGTCGAAAATATCGTTGCCAAACGTGTCCTCACTGGCGATGTCGCTAGTGGCTCCACGCTCAACATTACCGGCGCCGAAGTTGCCGCCGAACTCGAAGCCGAATAATTATTTATCTTCCAAATTTTCAATGCCAGGCAGTTCTTTGCCGAGCAAAAATTCTAGTGCCGCGCCACCGCCAGTCGACACCAGGGAATATTCAAGTTCTGGAAATTGACTTTGCAAATATCTTACAAACCCAGTTGTATCGCCGCCTAAAATCACTGAATAAATTTCGGGATTTTCGCCAAGTAACTTTGCCACTACGGTAGATGAAGTGTCAAAAGCCGGGTCTTCTACTTTGCCCAGCGCGCCGTTCCAAATCACAGTTTTAGCTTCGCTAATTATTTTGGCTATTTCGGCTGTCGCTACTGGGCCAATATCGAGCTTGGCGCCCTCGCCGTCTGTATCAAAATCTTCTGCTACGTAAATTTTTGCATCTTTAGTTTCATAACCATCAGCAGCAATTTTGCCACCCACTGCAATTTTATCGGCAGTTGGCAAAAACGCTTCAATCAAAGGTTGCTTGTCTTCCACTTTGGCGCCGCCAATAATGACTAGCATTGGGTGCTCGGCGCTAGACATTACTTTGCTTAAGCCCACAGCTTCTTTTTCTACTAGCAAACCCGCCACGGCCGGTATTAAATGCGTAATCGCATCCACAGAAGCATGCGTGCGGTGCACTACGGCAAAGCCATCTTCCACTATCATATCGGCGTGGGCCGAATCGACGATTTCATGGGCAAAATCTTCGGAATTTTCTTCTTCGCCCGGCCAAAAACGCAAATTTTCTAGCAACAGAATTTCACCTTTTTTCAAATCTTCTATTGCCATTTCGACTTCTGGTCCACTCACGTCATCCACAAAATCTACTTTTATTCCCAAACCTCTTGCCATCACTTCTGCCACTGGTTTTAGTGACAATTCTGGGACCCTTTTACCGTCCGGACGCCCCATGTGTGAAACCACGATAATTTTCTTAGCACCTTTTTCTAGCAAATATTTCAAAGTCTCAAAACTCTCCACGATGCGATTGTCGTCGGTAATTTTACCATCCTCCATCGGCACATTGTAATCTGTCCGCACTAACACAGTCTGGTCTTTTACGTTGATATCGCGAATGGTTTTTTTGTGAAACATAAGCCTCCTTTAAATATAACGAATTTGTATAGTATCAGTTCCACCCTTGCGATTTTTACCACCCGAAATAATCACTGCCACGATTTCTTCGTGGCCCTCCTTTAATTGTAAATAGCCAGAATCTTTAAGTTCTTGCGCTAGCGTCACGCCGTAATCTTCTGTGAAAGGCCTAATAAACGCTGAATTAGCATAATAAAGCGCCAATTGATTTGCGATTCTCGGATTGCTAGTGACGGTAATAATGGGTAAGTTTGGTCGTCCTGCCGCCACTGCGCGGGCTGTCTCGCCAGTCGCAGTCTGACAAATTAGTGCATCGGCTTCGATCTGTTCGGCTAATCCCACCGCCGCACTCGCAATCGCATCATAGTTATGGTATTTGCCGACTGGTTCGTGCGCTATTGGGCTGACGCGTGAATGATTTTGCGTATACAAAATCACACGCTTCATTTCTTTGACAGTTTCAATTGGATATTCGCCGTTGGCAGTTTCGTCAGACAACATCACCGCATCAGCACCTTGAATCACCGCACTTGCCACGTCGCTTACTTCGGCGCGAGTTGGTGCCGGATTATTTATCATCGAATTCATCATTTGTGTAGCCACGATACATAATTTGGAATGTTCGCGACACAAGGCCACGAGTTTACGTTGGACAATCGGCACTACCTCGGCACCCGCTTCTACCGCCATGTCACCACGTGCTACCATGATACCATCAACTGCTTTGACAATGTCTCTTAGCTGCGCGTCCGAACTAATCGCTTGCTTGGTCTCAATCTTAGCGATAATTTTGGCGTCGGAATCTTTTTCCTTTAAAATCTTGCGCAGATTCTTCACATCATCCGCACTTTGCACAAACGACATCGCAACATAATCAAAATCTTCTTTTACGCCATAATCGATTTCTGCTAGATCCTTTTCAGTCAGAATATCGCCCGCAAAATCGGTATCGGGTAGATTAAGACCTTTATTACTCATCAGCGCACCATCATTTTCAATTTCAATTTTGATCGCAGTATCAGAAGGGATTTCAATGATTTTTGCCTGGATCGTACCGTCCGCCAAAAATACTGGTTGCCCCACCTCGACTTTTTGCGCCAGGTTATATTTTACTGGCAAAATCTTACCGCCGCTATGTTCTTTTAATTTATAATCAAGCGTCAATTTATCGCCAGTCTTTACATCCAAATGATTATTTTTCAAAGCGCCCAGGCGAATCTTGGGCCCAGGTAAATCTAACACCGTCGCCACTGAGCGACCCTTTAACTTGGCTGCTTCGCGCACCCATTTGAGCTGCCTAGAACGTTCTTCGTCGTCGCCGTGCGAACAATTAAACCTACAGCCATTGGCTCCCGCCATGATTAGCTCGGTGATTTTTTCCTTGCTATCTACTGACGGCCCCACTGTGGCTAGAATTTTGGTACGCTTAAACAGCTTGCTCATATCTCTATTTTACCATAATTTTTATGTTAAAATAGAGATATGGCAGATTTTAGTGCACGCGCCAAACTACGTGCTTATAAGCGAACGCATAAGCGCACGCGCAAAATGGAAAGTTCACAAAAAATTGTTTTGTGTTTAATGATTACATCGTCTATTTTGGTAATATTTGCACTGATTGTTTTTGCCTATTTTTATTCTGATACTATTGTCAAAAATCGTCTCAGCATGCTAGCCAAAGTATATTATGAAGATTATTACTACAACAACCTCACCAACAACGACACCAAGACCAACGTGCTAGAATCATATGCAGAAAACGGTTTGCCAATGGTTCGGCTCAATCAGCTTTTGTCCTTTGATAATCACAAATATGCCGAGTTTGAAAGTGACTTTGTTAACAGTCGCTATACTTGTGATCTTAATAATACGTCAATCAAATATTATCCAGTGGCGCCTTATGGTCCACAAGATTACAACGTCAAATACACTTACGCTTGTTCGCACATCAAAAACTAAAATAAATATCTCCGAATTTTGCGCTTTCATTTATGCCGCCTTTGTTAAAAAAAGTTTTACTAAATAAGGTCATTAGTATACATGTCAAAAGCGGCATAATGAAAGTACAAACACCACACTCGACGATGTTATGCTATTAATATATCATACTTTTGGTTAAAATGTAAGATTTTTGTAATAAACATAAGTATGATATAATAACCATATGAACAAGTTCATGGTCACAAGTTCTGTTCTCATACTTACCTTTTTGGTAAGTATTTTTTCTAGTGCTGTCTATGCCACACAGGATAGTACAGATACCGAAGCTTCCCTCGAAGTAGATTCAATCATCAACATCTCTGCTCCTAGTACGGTTACCCTCAACTGTACTCCAGGCTATACTAATGCCGCAGCCGAGCTTTGCACTAACACTGCTAGTGTCAATGTTACTACTAATAATATTACTGGTTATACTCTACAACTAAATGCTACTTCTGGCTCTTCTAATTCTCTCACTAACACTGCTGTTTCTCCTAGTGCTACCATCCCTACATTAAGCCAAGCCTATACTTCAGCTAACTTTCCTACTAACTATTGGGGCTACACTGGTGGTCTAGATAAATCCAGTGAATCTGGTGGTTATAACTGTTCTACTAACTATTGTCCTATTCTAGCTTATCAATCTAATGATTCTAACTATGCTCCTAATCATGTTATTAAAGTTACTGATGCTCCCGCTACCACTTCAGCTACTACTATCACCTTTGCTGGCAAAGTCAATATTGATAAGCCTTCTGGGACTTACACTACTTCTGTGACGTTTACGGCGGTGACTAATTATGTGCCAGGACCAATTTCTAACGGCATGAATATGCAAGACATCGGCTCAGCATCTTGCGCTCTTACCCCACTTTATTCTGAATCCAACACTACCTATACTGTAGTAGACGCGCGCGACAACGAAGAATACATGATAGCTAAACTCGCCGATGGCAACTGTTGGATGTTAGATAATCTTCGTTTGGACATCACTGATTCTACCGTTTTAAATTCTCTCACTACTTCTAATACCAACGCAGACGTTGCCTCTCTTACTTCTCTAAAATCCGGCAATCGCGCTGCTGGTGCTAGATACGCTAGTAGTGGTTTTGAAATATGGGATTATAGTCACAATACAAACGCATTTAACCGAGCCAAGGCCAATGCAGGCTTCAAAGACACTACCACCACCAGCTACGGTATTGGTAGTGGTAAAATCGGTGTCTATTACAATTACTGCGCCGCTTCTGCCGGTAATTATTGTTATGACGAAAGTGCCGACGTAGATGAACCTAATACTCTTCAAGACGCCCAGTATGACATCTGTCCTAAGAGTTGGCGTTTGCCTACCTCTACCAGCAATGGCGAATTCCAAGCCCTTTACACCGCTTACTCCTCCGATGCTACCACCTTCAGAAATGCCTTATCTACGCCGTTCTCTGGCGACTTCACTAATGGTGGAGTGTATGGTAGGGGGGAATATGGCTACTTCTGGTCTTCTACCTGGAGCACTACTAATAAGGCGTACCGCCTGCTCGTCTATTCCACCCAGGACAGCCCATCCTATAGCGGCAGTCGCGATCGCGGCTCCGCAATTAGGTGCTTAGTACGCGACCAGTAGGGAAAAATATGCAACAAAAAATGAGCCAAATGGCTCAAATTCTGATTCAATGGTGACCTCTGCGGGAGTCGAACCCGCGTTGACGGGATGAAAACCCGCAGTACTAACCGTTATACTAAGAGGCCGGATAGGTTTATTTTAACACATTCTATTAACTAGTACAAGATTAAATCACGCGGCTGATTTCATCTAGCGTGGTGTCACCACGCAAGGCCGCCAGCACGCCTTTTTGCTCTAGCGTCAACATACCATGTTCGCGTGCTACTTTTTCTATAGCATTAGTATTAATCTCTCGTACATCGCCACGAATAAACGACTGAATATCTTCAGAAACTACCAATTGTTCCATAATTACCGTCCTACCCGAATAACCAAAGGGTGTCTCGGCACTTTTTACTGGCTTGTATAATTTGAAATCGTTCAAATCAACGCCACCAGTCAATTCAGCAACGTTTTCTACTCCATCCAACACTTCACGCACGTAATTACGCGTAGCTTCATCTGGTTCGTAAGGTTCTTTGTTGTCGGCAAGCTTGCGCACCAAGCGCTGTGCCACTACTAACCTAATTGAACTTGAGAAAATTGGGTTGGTGCCAATCATATCAATCATCCTTGAAAATGCCGCCGAGGTAGAATTGGCGTGGAATGACGAAAGTACTAAGTGACCAGTAATCGAAGCTTGAATTGCCGTCCTGGCGGTATCCGAATCGCGCACCTCGCCCACCATTACTACGTCAGGATCAAGACGCAATACCGAGCGCAAACCTTCAGCAAACGAACCACCGCGTCCGGTATTAATCGGAATCTGTGAAATACCGGTGATACCATATTCAATTGGATCTTCCAGAGTGATAATCTTGCGGTCGGTCGTGTTCAAAGCGTTTAGCATCGAGTATAGTGTAGTCGATTTACCAGAACCAGTTGGGCCTACCATCAACACTAAACCACGTGGATGTGAAATCACTTCATTGATCTCAGCGCGTTCTTCTTCAGTCAGACCAAGCAAATCCAAATTTAATAAAGTTTCATCAAAGTTAAATAGACGCAACACTGCGTCTTGGCCATACATCGTCGGAATCGTTTCTACACGAATATTTAACAAGTGCGAAGATTTACCGTCGGCACTATAGACGTCCTTTTGCATGTGTCCAGATTGTGGTGTGTTGGCAGCACTTGATAAATTGGTGCGCGACGAAAGCTCACCCATCAAAATACGATAACGATCGCGATCCAAATTTGCTACCGGGTGCAAAATGCCGTCCACGCGCATCCTGACGCGAATTTCGTGGCGCATGTTTTCAATATGAATATCTGAAGCTCCCAATTTGTCGGCTTGGTCAATCAAAAAATCAAAGACCTTGTCAGACGATACTGAATTTAAGATTTGGCTAACTTCGTCAATCGTCTTACTATCACCTTCAGAGGCGATTTTAATATCATCATACTTAATTTCTTTGGGTGGGTCATAACGCAACATAAATACCCGATAGGCCGAATCAGATACCAAGAAAAATTCTACTTTGTCACCTTCATCGTTGTATTTTTTGCGTAGTTCTGCCACGGTGCTTTTGGGTGTGTGGCTAGTAATCAAAAATTGAAAAGGACGCTCATCGCCACCATCATCTAGCGGCACGATATAATCTTTGTGCATACGCTCTACGTCAAGTACATCTGGTACTAGTTCGATGTCAGACTCAAAACTGCGGGTGTCCAAATAGGGAAGACCCAAAATAGAAGCCCGCTTTTTGGTGGCCTGCTCTTCATTTTCACGACGCTTTTGCTGTAACGTTTGTTCGTCCATCACATTAATTATAGCATAAGAATTATAAAAAAATCGCACAATTTAAAATTCTTATGCTATAATAGAATGTATGAGCACCCCGTCTCGTTCAGTTTGGTCGGGCCGGCCTTCTAGGCCGCAATCCGGCGCGCGTGCTGCCGCCGGCTCTTCTGCTATGCCAAATATTCCTACCAATACCACTCAGCCAGTTGCGGACAATACTCCTGATATGCCAAACATTCCCGCTGCATCTGCTCAGACAACTACTCCGACTCCGCCAACTGCTCCAGCCTCACCGGCCTCAGTACCACCAGCGCCAGCGCCAGCGCCAACTCCCGCTAAGGAGCCCGTCCACATACCTTCTGGCGATATTATTTTGCCTTCGTCTTCTGATTCCAATGCGAAAAATAACAAAACACCCATCCTCATTGGCGCCATCATTGCTGCCGGCGTGACCATTATTGCTGTTTTGATAATATCGATGACTGGTGTTTTTCGCAATTCTTCTCCTAGTGCGGCTACCGACGCCAAGGGCAAATTTAATGTTTATGCCAACTACTTATTGTTTGGCAAGGAGTCGGCAGACGAGATTCCAGATTACAATCAAGAGACGGCGTACACTTTTGACGACGTTTTTAGCCAAATAAAAAATCCGTACGACGATTCCGAGACGACAGAAACCGTCGACACGGAGGGCAATCTACAATATATAAATAAACTCAAAGCTTTCTTCGATGATTTTTATAGCACCTATAACACAGAAGCTTCAGACACAGAAGACGTCGACGAATACAAAGAATCCGTTGATCTTATTCACGCCTATGTAAACTTCACTCCGCCCTCAGATGAAGAGATTCTGTCAAACTCCGATGGCTCTGATTTTAAAAAGTTTTATCAAGCCTTTTACGACCTTGATTCTGAAGCTGGCAAAAATTACGGCGATTATGGGGTAAAATCTGCTGAAGCGATAGTAAATCTTGCAAAAATTTACGAAGAAGCGGGCTGTGATTTCAACCAAGAGACTGAAGCTGCACTCACTTGCTTAGAAAATGCTGATATTTCAGAAGAGTCAGTCACCAAACTAGACGAAATCGACGCAACTCTTTTGGAGGCCGAATCGGAGATGACCACGATCGTTGAGGATTCTGCAGATAGTCTTATAGATCAATGTTGGAGTGTCAAAGATGGGATACTTTAATTTCAAGAAAAAAGGTTTTTTGTCGGTCGCCGTGCTGATGAGCTTTTTCGCTTTCATCATGACAGGCATCATTTTTACCAGCGAGGCCCACGCAGTTTCTTCATGCAAAAATTGTAAGTGCGCGCAGTTAGTTTTTGACGTTACCGAAACAAAGAAAAAAGGAAACAACAAAACCCAGACCTCAAAATACGTAGCTTACAGTAATGCATATTGCGCCCCAGTAGAAAACGGTAAAATTACAGGTAAATTTGTATTGTCTAGAATTGAGCTCATAGAAGAAGGCGTCGACAAGAAAAACACTGACGTCAAAAAGAGGAAAAACTGGGCCAACGGAGCGCTTGAAGAAAAATCGACTAAAGACGGAATCACAATAACTCTATTTAACGTAAGCAAAAAAGGCAACGGCAAGACTTCAAAATCAAAAAGCTCTTCTTATAGCGCCAAAACAACAGGTCAAAAATGGGATGATTTTTATGCAGGCTTTGGTAAGGGGTTGACTTCTGCCACATATAATCAGAGCAACACAACTACAGTATACAAATTCTCGAAAACCCTTTCTGGCGCGACCGATGCAAATGGCGGTCTCACAATGGAGGCAAATACCGATGACCCCAATGATCCTAACAACGCTGGTAGTAGTGCCACCGGTGATGACGCCGACCCATGTTACACTGGCGCTGGCGCGCTTGGTCATATCATTTGTCCACTACTCAAGAATTTTGGTTCATTCGCTGATTCGGCCTATGTCAATTTGATTCAGCCAATATTAATCATCGAACCAGAACTAATCGGCGATAGTAGCAGCGGCACCTTCCAGGGTTGGCAGATGTTCCAGAATTTTGCCAACATTGCTTTCATTATCATGCTATTAGTAGTTGTACTTTCTCAGGTTACTGGTATCGGCATTACCAACTATGGTATTAAAAAGATTTTACCTAAGCTTGTCGTTGCTGTTCTTCTGATTAATCTTTCATACATCATCTGTCAATTAGCGGTAGACTTGTCCAACGTACTTGGCGTAGGCCTCAAGAGTATGATGGACGGGCTCACCGAACAAATTCAAACAGGCATCACGGCAAACAAGATAGAATTTAATGAACAGTATCGATCAGATAGCATTAAAATTATTGACGCCAGCAGCTTAGTCTCCCTTGCCCTTCTTGCAGGTATTATTGGCGGCGCAGGCGTCATACTCGGACAAGGTATGGCGGTGATTTTGCCGCTCTTGCTTGCTGCTATCGCTATAGTTATTGGCATTATGTTCTTCTTTGTTCTTCTTGCTATTCGCAAGGCCGGTGTAGTTTTGTTAGTAGTTCTATCACCTTTAGCCTTTGCTTGTTATATGCTTCCCAACACCAAAAAACTATTTGACCGTTGGTTCAAGGCCTTTAGTGGGCTATTGTTGCTGTTCCCGATTTGCGGTCTGATTATTGGTGGTGGCGATTTTGTCTCTTCGATCTTGTTGTCCACCAATCAGAACGGAGATGGTTTTATTGATTTCTTCTTTGCGCTCGTCGCTATGGTTATTGGCATTGTGCCTGTCTTCTTTATTCCTCTACTCCTCAAGAGTTCTATGGCTGCACTTGGCAATGTCGGTGCCAGGCTCGGCGGCATGACTAGCAGATTAAGCAGAGGTAGCAGAGGCAGGGTCGACAAAGCTGTGAGAAACTCAGATCGCTATCAGGGCTGGGAGCGTAATAATGCTATGCGCCGCGCCCAAAGAATTAGCGATAGATACAAAAATCGTTCAGATCGCTTAGCTCGTCGCGGCAAGACTCTCAATGATTCCCAAATGCGTCGCTATGCTCGTTACAACCAGGCGATAGCAAAAGATTTTGATGAGAATCTAGCAGCCCGCGAAAGTATTATTACTAACGACCAAGCATTGAATAGTGACATAGGAGCATTACGAGAAAAACTGACAGACGCTATCCTTAATGATGATGATCTAGGCATTCGTGCTTACCAAAATGTCCTGTCTAAAAAGGGCGAAGATGGTCGCGAGGCTGTTCATCAAGCTATGAAAAAAGCTGAAGAGAAAGCTAAGGAAGAATACAAAAACAAGCGTAGATCTACAAATCACATTAGTGATGCGGCCGCTATGACTTATTCAGCCAATCTCATGAACAACTGGGCTACTGATTATATGAATAGCAACCGTTCTACCTTTGATTATGCTAAGACAAATCAAAATATTGGCGCATATGAGAGAGACGAGAAAACTGGCGAGATCAAAATTGACGAAGAAACTGGTCAGCCTAAAACCGTAACCCGAACTACTATGGAGGAGAAAGAAGCTATATCTGCTCAAAGTCTCAAAGCTACCAATTTGCCTAGCACCGACGAGGGAGAGCTCAAGCGCTATGAAGCCAAGCTTAAAGCTGGTAGCTTTAGCACAGACGATGTCAGAGCCCTACATGAAGCTGCTAGTCAAGCTTTGAATAATGATACCATCAAGGGCAATCTCAAAGAAAAGCAACGCAAGCTTGTTGAGAGCATTCGTGACTTATCTAGCGCGGCACCACCACCTTCTTAGAATCCTTTAGCGGGCGATAGCGACCCACTCTACTAATTCCCATTTTTGTGTTATAATAGACACATAAATTAACATTTAGTTTCGTGAATTTATGATGATAAGTTTATTCTCTTAAATCACCAAAGTGTTTTACGAAAATAAGCTTATCATAAAACTTGCGAATCTTAGAAAGGTTTTTTATGGATATCATCAATCCCAGTGGTGCCAAAGTCACCAAAGTCACTACCAATTTTTGTGGTCGCGAACTCACGCTCGAAATCAATCGTGTGGGGTTTCGTAGTACCAGCAGCGTGCTCGTTACTTATGGCGATACCGTCGTGCTCGGTTCGGTTGTAGTCGGCACTAAGCCGGTCGTTCAAGATTTCTTCCCACTTTCAGTAGAATACGAAGAAAAATATTACGCCGCTGGCAAGATTAGTAGTTCCCGTTTTATCAAACGTGAAGGTAAGCCATCCGACAACGCCGTACTTGTGGGTCGTCTAATTGATCGCCCCATTCGTCCTCTCTTTCCTAAGGGTTATCGCCAAGAAATTCAGGTTGTTACCACCGTACTCTCTATGGATCCTAACTTCCGTCCTGATGTCATTGCGATGATTGCTGCTTCATCGGCACTTATGAATGCCGGTGTACCATTTGACGGTCCAGTCGCTGGTGTACGCATCGGTCAAATCAACGGCGAATTTAAGGCTTTCTTGAACCCAGAAGAACGTGAAGCTTCGCCACTCGATCTCGTAGTTGCTTGTAAAGACGGCAAAATCATGATGGTTGAAGCCGGTGCCAAAGAAGTGCCCGAAGCCACCATCATTGACGCCATGCGTTGGGCGGTTGAAAATGTTCAACCAGCTCTTGATTTACAGCGTGAGCTTAAGAGCCATGTCGATGTGCCAGAACGCGAATACGAACTCGTGCTTCCTGATGACGAAATCAAACAAAAAGTCCTCAACTGGACTAGCGGTAAATTTGGCGATAAGGTTCGTGGCAACGTCATGGAACGCGCTCAAATCCTCGACGACATCAAATACGCCATGCACGATGAATTTGCCCTTGAACTCGGTCAAGGCGAAACCGACAACGAAAAAGTCGCCTGGTATGACGATAATCTACGTGATCAGTACGACCAAGCTTTTGAATTGGCCGTCCACGCTGAAGTTCGTCGTGGTATTCTCGAAGATGGTGTGCGCCCTGACGGTCGCAAACTCGACGAGGTTCGTCCACTTTCATCCCAAGTTGGTATTTTGCCACGCACTCACGGTTCGTCACTCTTTACTCGCGGCGTCACGCAGGCTATGAATATTGTCACGCTCGCGCCACTTTCGTTTGCGCAGTTGGTTGATACCATGGAAGTTACTGACGGCAAGCGTCGCTACATGCATCATTACAACGCGCCACCTTATACCGTAGGTGAACCAGGCCGCATCGGCTCGCCAGGTCGTCGTGAGATTGGTCACGGCTATCTCGCCGAACGCGCGCTTATCCCCGTACTTCCCGATGAAGAAGATTTCCCTTACGCCATCCGCAGTGTTACTGAAATCATGTCACAAAACGGTTCTACTTCTATGGCCGCCACTTGTTCTAGTTGTCTTGCTTTGATGGATGCTGGCGTGCCTTTGAAAGCTCCAGTTTCAGGCGTCGCTATGGGCTTGATGGTCGATGTCGAAAAAGGTACCGAGATTACTGCTAAAGATGTTGACAAAGCTTACGTTCTCACCGACCTTATGGACGCCGAGGATTTTGCTGGAGACATGGACTTCAAAGTTACTGGTACTAAAAAGGGAATTACTGCTTTGCAGATGGATATGAAAGTACACGGCTTACCAGTTGAAATTATGGAAAAAGCCATCAATCAATCTAAAGCTGGTCGCGCCCATATTCTCGAACACATGCTTTCAGTGATTCCCGAACCACGCGACAAATTGTCCGATTACGCACCCCGTATCGAAAAAGTCCAAATTAATCCTGATCAAATCGGCACCATCATTGGTAAGGGCGGTGAGACCATCAACAAAATCACTACCGAGACCGGCGCCAGTGTCGACGTCGAAGAGTCTGGCCTAGTCACCATTTCGGGCGATGATCCTGCGGCTATCGAAAAGGCCGTCAAGTGGGTCAAATCCCTTGTCGAAGAACCCGAAGTTGGTAAAATTTACGATGGCAAAGTTGTCAGCATCAAAGATTTCGGCGCTTTTGTAAACATTCTGCCCGGCACTGACGGTATGCTTCATGTTTCGCAAATTTCCGATAAGCGTATCAACAAAGTTGAAGATGTTCTCAAAGTTGGTCAAACCGTACGCGTTCGCCTCGTCGCCATTGACGACAAAGGTCGTCTCTCGCTCAGCATGCGTAACCTCGATTAATCGGCAGGGTGTTTGCTGTACTTATAAAGTTTGTTGATGATTTCTTCAAACACCTCGTCGCGTGATTGTCCGCCGTTTATCCAAATTAAAAGCCCCATTTCGTCATACTTTTTCAAAACCGGCACGGTCTTGGTTTTGAACTCATCGATGCGCTTTTTGAACACTTCTATGTCTTCGTCATCCGGGCGTTCGCCTCGGTCTTTGAGGTTTTTTGCTTCTAGCCAACGTTTTTTGGCTTCCTCGCTTGATAATTCCAAAAAGACCACTGCCTTGATTGGATGATTGGCGCCTTCCGCCACGCTCATCACTTGAGTTTCTTCACCAATCCAACGCCCAATTGATGATAGCACCAATGGTACACCCCATAATTCACGTTTTTCAAAATACGGCAGCACCCACTCATAGAATAAATTTGTAGGGATTAATTGCCCGTTTGCAGTAATCGATGGCGTGTCCATCTCGGCTTCCATAGCACGAATAATTAGTCCGGATGACAAAAATTTACCATCTAGCGCTTCGGCTAAGCGCATACCCTGAGTATCTTTGCCGCTCATAGGCAAACCAAAAATATTAATTGACCCTTCACCGAGCCATTTTTTTATCGCGTCAATTTTTTCATTCATAACCGCATTATATCATTTATGCGTCACTTTGACCATCGCTGGCCTCAGCACTTCGCCTTGATATAAATACCCCGGACGTAAAGTTTCGGCGATTACTTCTTTTTCACCTTCACTATCATCCACCATCACTGCATCATGAAAATCAGGATTAAATTCAGCTCCTACTTCAGAATTAATTTTTGTTAGTTCTAAATCAGTTAAAGTTTTTTCCAAATTTTTTGCTAAAGGTGCCAATTGTTCTGGATAGGCTGCTATTGCGCGATCGATGTCATCGAGTAGTGGTAAAAATTTATGTACGGTCGCTAGACGCGCCGCCATTTGTGCTTGAGTTTTTTGCAAATCTACTTGCTTGCGATAATTTTCAAAATCCGCTCTGGTGCGTTGTAAGTCATTGGTCAGTGTTTTGACTACATCATCTGGTTGTTTGGGCGTTGGTTTTTTCATAAGGTTTCCTCCAACATTTTACCAGCTCTGCTCACCAGCCACATTACGCGTCCGTAATTTTGGCGGGTTGGTCCTAACACACCAATATAGCTATTGTCAGAAAATGGTGAACGGAATTTACTAATCACTAGGGATACTTCAGAAGTGCTGCCAATTGGGTTTTCATGGCCAATGAAAATATTCAAAGGTTTGCCTGGCGCTGCTTCGCGGAGCCAGGGTTCCAAATTATCCAATAATTTTGCCACTGCCTGCACGCGACGTGCATCCACAAATTCTGGCTGGGTAAATAGGCGTGAAATACCAGCCAAATATAATTGATCGCCAATCGTCGCGAGCCCCAAATTCCCAGTCAATTCCACTAGGGAATCAACTGCACCACGAATCGCGTGGTCGGCTCTGGACTGTGATTGCACGCGTACTTCTAGTACGCGGTTGCCGCGGTCTAACGATTTTTCCACTTTTTTTGCCGTCTTTTCGGGATTTTCTGCCAAAGCGTTGACGTAGTAACGATAGCCAGCATCAGTCGGGATACGACCAGCCGAAGTATGTGGCTGTTCTATCAAGCCGAGGTTTTCGAGCTTTGCCATCTCTGCACGAATCGTCGCCGAAGACACATTAAAAAGTTTTGCCAAGGTCACACTACCTACCGGAGCGGCAACTTCAGCGTATTCTTCGATGATGGCGAATAAAATCTCGCGCTGTCTATCGGTAATTTCCATACTTTGAGTATATCATATTAGCACTATCAGCGCAAGAGTGCTAAGAGAGAACTAAACTAGCTCTTTACGAAGACTTTGCTAAGTCCAGATTTGAAACGAAAAAATGTATATTCCTGACATTTATCAGCGTATGACATTTTTTCGTTTCAAGTCGTCTGAGTAAAGAGTTAGTTTAGTTTCTTATTAGTTTGTGGTATAATATAAGTATGAACGGGTTGGGCATCAAAAGACATCAACACCATTATATCGACTATGACAAAATTAGTCGCCGCATCCGCGCCTGTGATTATATGAGTGTGGCCCAGCTTTTCTTGCACGATAATTTCCTGCTCGACCGACCCTTAACCAAAGACGACATCAAGCCACGTCTGCTCGGCCATTGGGGCACTTGTCATGGTATTAATGTGATTTATGCCAATCTTCGCGCCATTTACCATAAAGGCGAAAAGTTTTCCATCGTAATTGGCCCAGGTCACGGCTTCCCGGCATTGCAAGCCAATCTCTTTCTTGATGGTGACCTTGCTAAAGTAGATAAAAAAGCTTTGCGCAACCCCAAAGGTCTTGAATACATTTGCAAACATTTTTCCTGGCCTGGTGGTTTTCCCTCACATGCCAGCCCGATGACGCCCAATGTGATTTGTGAAGGTGGCGAGCTTGGTTATGCCTTAGCGGCAGCCTATGGCAAAGCGCTTGGCCATCCCGAAAAAACCATTGCCGTGATTATTGGCGACGGCGAACTCGAAACCGCTACCGCCATCGATTCCCTTAATTTAGTCAAACTTGTTGGCAATGGTAAAAACGGCACGGTTTTGCCTATTCTCCAGCTCAATGGTTACAAAATTTCTGGCCCCACTATTTATGGACGCAAATCCGAGAGGGAGCTTAGCGAATTGATTCGTGGTTTTGGTTTTACGCCGGTGCATATTCGAGATGATAGGCCAGAAACTTTTCAAAGCACTTTTAAGAGTGGCCTGAGGCATAAGCACCCATTCTTTATTTTGCATACCAGAAAGGGTGCTACTGGCCCTACCAAGTTAGGCGAAAATCGTATAGCCGATAATTATTTAGCACATCAAATTCCCTTACCTAACGCCAAAACTGATGATGCCGAATTGAAGTGTCTCGAAAACTGGCTGAAAAGTTATAAATTCGACGAGCTGTTTGATTTGCGGAAAGGATTTACACTATGATAGAGTATCCTGGCAAACAAAGCTTTTCTTCGGCGCTCACTCTTGGCATGTTGCTCGAGCATCAAATGCGTCAAGACCCACATTTTTATCTGTTCTCTCCTGACGAAACCACTAGTAACAAGCTTCAACAAGTTTATCAAACTAACGCTCGCGCTTGGGCGATGCCAATAAAAGCATGGGATTTGCCTGAAGACCCCAACGGTCGCATCATCGAAATGCTTTCCGAAAATGTGTTATTTGCGACTATGGTTGGTCATCTGATGAATGGCGAGCAGGCCATAATGGCGAGTTATGAAGCTTTCTTTAACATTATCGGTTCGCAACTGATTCAACATATTAAATTTTTACAGCAAGCTGATGATGTCAAATGGCGCACCAAAATTCCAGCCGCTAACTTACTCTCCACCAGTACTTGTTGGCGCCAAGATCATAATGGGTTTACTCATCAAACCCCAGCTTTGATTTCCACTTTGCTTAGCTTGCCTAGTCGCAAGGTAAATTGTCTCTTTCCAGTTGACGACATGGCCGCCGTAGCCGCCTTTCATTACATGATTTCCTCTAGTAATGTTGTAAATCTTACAACATTTAACAAGACTGAAGAACCGCGCTGGCTTACCGAGCAACAAAGTAAAACCCAGCTGAAAAATGGTGGCATCAGTACCTTTAGTTTCACTTCCGACCTCAAACCAGATATTATTTTCACTGCCGCTGGCGACATTGCTAGTCGCGAGGCCATTTATGCAATTAAAATTTTGCGAGAAGATTTGCCTGAAGCCAAGATTCGTTTTGTCAATATTTGTACCTTAAGTTATAAAGCTATCGGCACCGTCGATAATCCGCTCAGCCAAACTGAATTTGATAAACAATTTACCAAAGATAAGTTGATTCTTGGTAATTTCCATGGCTATTCAGACACTTTGGCAAACATCCTCACTGAATATGCCGACAAAAAACGAGTTCGCGTCCATGGTTTCTCGGATCACGGTACTACTACTACACCATTTGAAATGTTGAGTCTTAATCAAGCTTCGCGCTATCACCTCGCTATGGACGTTGCCAATCAATACAATCGCACTGATTTGCTTATCAAATATCGCGATATTATCAAGCAAAATCGAGCTCACGCTCACAAATTTGGCACCGATTTACCACTCATCACCGACTTCCATCTTTAATATGCTATAATAAACTCCATGGAAATCTTTATTTTAATTATTGTAATTATTATTCTGGCCGAAACTACCATTTTATTCATCAAATCCAACGACAAGATTAACATTAACAGCAACACCAAACGTAAAGTTTATGTAGATAGCTCAGCCTTGATGGACAATCGCTTAATTTCCGTAGCTCAAACTGGTTTTATTGGCGATGATATTATAATTCCGCGTAGCGCCATTCGTGAAATGCAAATTCTCGCTGACGGCAAAGATCACGAAAAACGTGTTCGTGCCCGCGCCGGTCTTGATCATGTCAATGAATTAGAGCGCGTAGTGCATTTTAATACTACAATTTTACAAGATTCTCTAGACCACACCCCGGTAGACGAACGCTTAATCGAACTCGCCAAAGAAAATGGCGGTCTTATTCTTACCAATGATTTTAATCTTAATAAAGTCGCCGCCACCGAGCATATAGAAGTTTTGAATTTGAACGATTTAAGCCTCGCGCTTCGTAGTGACTACGCTCCTGGTGATAAGTTTGACGTCAAAATTACTGACGCCGGTAGCAACCGCGGTCAAGGCGTCGGTTATTTACCAGACGGCACTATGGTAGTCGTATCAAACGCCAAATCCAAAATCGGCACTACGGTCAGCATTGAGCTTACCAATTACCGCCAAACTTCCGCCGGCCGCATGGTCTTCGCTAAATTGACTAAGAAATAAAACAATAACTTTTGTGAGTATTTGTTAAGTCAGATTTGAATTCAAAAAATGCCACCCTTTAGGGAGCATTTTTTGAATTCAAATCACGAACAAAAGTTATTGTTTTGTTTCTTTACAAATTAAGTGTACCCGTGGCTTCGTAGCCGGCTTCATCGGTGATCTTAATAGTCGCAGTTTTCTCGGTGCCCTTCAAGGTATAATTAGCATCAAAGTTATTGCTCGTAGCCGAGCCACTATCAACCACTTTGCCATCTACTTGCAATTCATAATTAGCTAGACCCAGCGAACCAAGCGATATTGATACTCTGATTTTGTCACCGCTCTTATAGAGACTTGCCGAAGGCGGTCTATAGCTACAATCGTCTTCTTCGTCACGATTGTAAGGTTCTGGTACGTTCCAAATCTCGTGTTTAGTCATTGGGTCAATCGTCTTGGTGACGTTTACGGTAATCTTTTGATCATCTGGAGTACAGGACGAAGCTAACTTGTGGCTATATTTGTTAAATTCAAGAGTGGTGTTGGAAGTATTGGAGTGTTTAGAATTGAACCAACTTGGCCAAATATCAGTCTTGCCGCCGATATTCAAGGTTTGAATTCCATCTGGTTTGACTGGCTTGTCACCAGACTTCCACTTGCCTTCATTAGCATAAAGTTCTAAGTGCACCGGGCCCATATAATCATTGACTACACGACGCACGATATTATTGGAGCTATTTGCTAGACCGGCACCATCGTGATTGCCATTCCAAACTACAGTCGCAACAGCAGTAGAGAAGCTTGCCATCCAGGAATCCTTGGTTACGGCGCTATTGGCGGTAGTGGTAGTACCAGTCTTGCTACCAGTCCAAACACCATTAACTCTAAAGCCGTAAGCATTTGCCTGCGAACCAAATACCAAACTACGTGCGCTGGCGTCGCCCAAAATGTCTTCTACCATATAAGCGACTTGTTCGTCTACTACACGTTCACCGTCTTTGTCTTCCCATTTCTCAAGTATATTACCGGAAGAATCTTTGAGTTCCATCACATAGGTCAACTCTTTATAAACGCCACCACGTGCCAGGGAAGCGTAGGCGTTAGCATGTTCGATTGGAATTACGTTACAGCCAGAACCAATCGCCATTGAAAGTCCAGCCGTCTCATTGTCAGCGCAATAATTCTTGTCGCCAAGTGCATGAGCCGTTTCTAGACCATTATCGATACCATTAATATACAGAGCCTTTACCGCTGGAATGTTCAAAGAGTTAGCCAGAGCTTGACGAATTGTTATATTACCGTAGAATCTACCAGTATAGTTGCGCAGCGCACAAGTACCGCGATATCCAGCACAATAAATTGAGTCGATGTTTTCGTCTTTCAATACTGAGCCAGGACCATAATTGGTGCCTTCACGTTCGATAAACAAACCAGTATAATCCAAAATCGGCTTGATAGAAGAACCTGGTTCTAGTGGAGAAGTTGCGGCGTTGACCTCACCATAAACTGGCGTATGCCAATCGGCTGAACCGACCATTGCAATTACTTGGCCAGTTTCTACATCTACCGAGGATAGGGAAATATTGTCACTGCGATTTTCGCTCATCATGCTAGCACCGGTCGCCACCGCGGCTTCGGCCATTTCTTGAGCACGATAATCCAGAGAAGTGGTAATTGTAAAGCCGCCAGAACGCATCGTCTGGATACCGTATTTCTCTTCTAATAAATCTTTGGTTTCTAATACGAAGTGCGGCGCCAAGATGTTTTCGTATTGATTAGTCTCGGGCTTAATCTGATCTAGAACTGCTACTTGTTTGGCGGTATCAGCTTCTTCTTGAGTGGCATAACCCATTTCTACCATTACATCTAATACTTTGTGCTGGCGCTCGAGCAGCATCTCATTGCCAGCGGTATTGTATGGATTTAATACTGCCGGGTTGTTAGGAATTGCCGCAATCAATGCTGATTCTGCCAGACTCAATTCTTTAGCCGATTTGCCAAAATAAGTTTGAGCGGCACTTTCCACGCCGTTACGACGCCCACCATAAGGTGATTCATTGAGATACATGGTAATAATCTGTTCTTTGCTGTACATTTTTTCGAGCTCGAGCGAGAGAATCAACTCCTTAATCTTACGCGGGATACCAGTCACCGTGCGGTCGCCAGCCTCATCCGAGAAATAGACTTGTTTCACCAACTGCTGTGTCAAAGTAGAACCACCCTGGACACCCTGACCAGTTAATGTCGCAATGACTGCACGGATAATCGCACCGAAGTCTACGCCGCTGTGGTTATAGAAGTTCTTATCTTCAATCGCCACCGTAGCTTGACGCATCGATTCGGCAATTTCGTCACCATTTACCACCAAACGATAATCACCGTCACCTTTATCTTCCCACAGGACTTTGCCATTGCGGTCCAAATAGACATTTACGGTATCTTTTACACTTAATTGATCAAGTTCAATCGAGGCCACTTGGTGTTTATAATACAAGAAAAGCGCTCCAACTGCGATAATAGCGAGGAGAAATATCGCCGCAAAAATCTTACCAATGCGCTTCAGGCCGGCTTTGGAAAACCAGTAAGCCTTGATTCTCTTCCATTTAAAATGCGCCAAAAATCGCTTCCACGGGTCTTTTGGTAAATCATCTAAGCGTTTGGCTCTTTCGCGCGCCTTGCGCTCAATCTTTTGTTTACGTTGATAAGAGAGACTAGAATAAACCTTCATAGCTCCATTTTTTCGCTTATAATTCCTCGCTTTTTTTGCCATAACCCTATTTTATCACACTTTTTTAAAACTTGTTGATTTTTCTAAGCTAAGGTATAATAAAAAAATGAAGTTATCTGAAGAATTATTATGGCGTGGTTTTTCCGCCGAAACAACCATCAAAAACCCAGCTGATCTAGATACGCGCGAGCCCAAGAATTTTTATTGGGGCGCCGACCCTTCGGCTGATTCCCTGACTATCGGTAATCTTGCTGCGCTGATGATGTGTGCCTGTTTTGTTCGCCATGACTACAAACCATATTTATTAGTCGGTGGCGCCACTGGTCAAATCGGCGACCCTAAAGATAACGGCGAGCGCGAGCTCAAACCTCTCGAAGAAGTCGAGCACAATAAGAAATGCCTCAAAGCACAAATCGAAAAGGTCATCAAGTGTGACGATGCTAATATGGTTGACAATTATGATTGGTTTAAGGATATGAAATATCTCGATTTTCTCCGTGAAATCGGTAAGAATTTCTCCATGACGCAGCTGCTCGATCGTCAATTCGTTCAAGATCGCATCGGCGAAGGTGGCTCTGGCATCTCTTACGCTGAATTTAGTTACTCTCTGATACAAGGTTACGATTTCTTGCATCTTTACCGCGAGCACGGTGTCACTTTGCAACTTTGCGGCACTGATCAATATGGCAACTGTACCTCTGGCACTCATCTGATTCGTGTACTTGAGAATGCCACCGCTGACATCTGGTCTACACCACTGATTATCGACCCGATTACTGGTCGCAAATTTGGCAAATCCGAAGGTAATGCCATCTGGCTTTCCAGTAAAGACAACGGCCAGGGCAACTTCACTTCTATCTTTGATTTTTACCAATTCTGGCTTAATCAGCCTGATGAATCGGTCGAATATTTCTTGAAGATTTACACTATCCTCGAGAAACCTGAAATCGATGATATCATGGCGCGCCATCGCGAGCACCCCGAGCAGCGTATCGCTCAGAAGGCTTTAGCAGCAGGTGTCACGGAAGTCGTTCATGGCCCAGACGAAGCCAAGGCGGTGTCAGAACTGACGGCATTTCTCTTTGCTACCAAAACACCTTCTCTAACCGAAATCGAGCAATTTGCTTATCTGTTACCCACAATTTCTGCCAATATCCCAGTAGTCGACGCGCTCGTTAGTTCTGGTCTTTGTGCTAGCAAATCCGAAGCTCGCAAATTTATCACCCAAGGCGCTATTTCGTTTAATGGCAACAAAGTTACCTCTGAAATTACCCTAGATACCCCTGGTCTGCTTAAGCGAGGCAAGAATAAATTCGCCATCGTTAAATAGTCTTGTCAAAATTAGATAAATATGATATAATAAAAAAACGGAATTTTCTTAGTTTTTTGCAGGAATCTTTCGTGTTCTTCAAAAGTTATTGCACAGATGATGATTTTTTACCGAGGAGGGGAGAAAATGAAAGTAAAAAAAATCACGATAGCAGTGCTGGTCGTACTGATGGCAGTCGGCACCTTCACAGCGTTAGGTATCGTCAACCACGTCCATGCCCTTGACTTGACACTTGTCAACGAAAAAGGGGATTATGAAAGAGTTGACATCGAGGTCGACGAGTCCGCCACCGGACTTGAGGTAAAGGAAGCGCTGGCTTCCACACTAAATGACGGCATCGCGCCGGAAGACCTCTGTCTGCTCTATACCACCGCAGAGCTGGAAAAGGACCAGCTCTACGACGCAGACAGCGTCAACGACGTGGCCAACGACGGTGACACGCTATTTTACGTGGTATCACCAATAGCGAATGGGTCGGTGTATGAAGAAGATAACAACTTCTTCTTCGAGTGCATTGCCTATGACCAGAATACTGGTCAGTGGTATTATGCGCTGACACCAGTAGAAGACCCAATAGTGGTGCCGCCGCCAGAGCAGCCAGCACCAGAAGAATAAGCAAAAAAGCAAAAAAAGGGGCGCAACGAATTTGCGCTCTTTTTCATGTCGCTGTGCTATAATTACAAAAAAGGAGTTAATTATGAAAAAAGTACTTGCATTTGACGTTGATCAAACTTTAAACATTGCTAAGACCCCGATTCCACCCGAGATAGCCGAACTTTTGACCAAATGTCTGGATCATTTTGAAATTTGCCCGATTTCTGGCCAAAAATTTGATCAATTTCTCATTCAAATCGTTGATGAATTGAAGGACGCTACCCCTGAACAATTAAGTCATCTACACCTATTTGTTGCCCAAGGCACTCAGTACTATCGCTACGACCCCAGTAAAAAAGAATGGAAACAGGTTTACAATTTTCCTCTTACCGATGAACAGGTTGCCAAAATCACTCAGACCATTGAACAATCTGCCAAGGAATTAGGTTACTGGGAAGAGGATAAATTGCAAGAGGGTGATGAAATCATCGAAAATCGTCTCTCTCAGGTGACTTTCTCGGCGCTTGGTCAAAAAGCCGGCACTGAGGCTAAATATGCCTGGGACCCAGACTGCAAGAAACGCGAAGCCATCGTCAAGCGATGCAAAGAACTCGCTCCAGAATTTGACTATGAAATTGGTGGCACCACCTCTATTAACGCCATCACTCCAGGTATGAACAAGACTTTTGGTATGAATCACCTCATGGAAGAGCTCAAAGTCGACAAAAAGGACATTCTTTACTTCGGTGATATGACCCAGCCCGGCGGCAATGATTACCCTGTTGTCCAGATGGGAATTAATACCATTACGGTGCGCTCTCACGAAGACACCGCCTACGCCTTGCGCGGAATTTTGGGTGTGATATAATAAGCTTATGAATACATATATCGTGGGCAACTGGAAGATGAACTTCACCGTTGGCGAATCTTCCATCTTTTTAAATAAACTTTTAAGCGGTATCCCCTCTCATCCAGGAATCAAAATCATCGTCGCTCCTAGCGATATTGCGCTCCAGTCTCTGTCTCTGCAGACTGACCGCAAAAATATCCGCCTTGCGGCGCAAAATATAGATTATCGCGATTTTGGCCCCATTACTGGTGAGACCTCGGTTTCGCAAATTCGTGGGTTGGCAGATTACGCTCTCGTGGGCCATCCCGAGCGTCGTCACGTTTTTCATGAGCACGACAAAGTCATCAAGGCCAAGGTAGCTGCTTGTATTCGCAACAAAATCACCCCGATTCTCTGCGTGGGTGAGACTGCGCACGAGCGCAATACTGGCGAGACCAACGAAGTTTTGCGCGATCAATTGCTCGGTGGCCTCTCTGATATTTCAATCGAAGATATTAGCAAAGTGATTGTTGCCTATCATCCAGCCTGGATTACTAGCAACACCAATTTTGACCATCTCGCTACTCCAGACCAGATTACTGATGCTATCAAGACTCTTCGCAAAACTCTCCGTTCCAACTATAGCAAAGAAATTGAACAAAACGTCCCTATCCTCTATGGTGGTAACGTCAACACCTCTAATGCTGGTACTTATATCAGAATTCCAGGTGTCAATGGTCTGCTTGTCGGTGGCGCTAGTTTGATTGCTAGCCAATTTATTGATATAATTGAGATAGTTAAAAAAGGACAAAATTAATGAACCAACCTGCGCCTACTGCTTCAAGACCGCCGAAATCTCGTGGTCGCATTATGGATTTTACCCCTCGTAAGCCTATTATTACCCCTAATCCTCGAACAGTAGAGCAGCCCGTCATTAGAATGCCAGCCCAGAGCCCGCAACCATCAGTGGTTCAGGTGTCTCGACCTGCGGCTCCAGCGCCTAGGCCTAAGTCGAGGCCACAGTCTGCGCCACCGGTACGTTATGTGGCTCCAGCACAACCTACCCCCAAGCGCCCACTTTCTAAGCCAGCTCCTGCTCCGGTTGCGCCACCCGCACCCGAACCAGAAACCCCCAAGCATTCAAAACCTGCCTCTCCTGCCAAAAAACCCGCTCCACTTGGAGTTCGCTCACCTTTCTTTAAAAAATCCGTCTCTGTAGAAAAGCGTCCGCTTTCTGGCGGCGCCGCCTCTGTTACCCACTCTCGTTCCACCCACCAGCCAGTACATGATTTGCCTCGCACTCAGATTCAGCGTTCTAGCGCTATCAAGCTTGCTAATCGCAAATCCAAACTCCCCATGATACTATTAATTATCGGTACCATTCTCGTTGGCGCCGCTGTTGGCGCTTGCGCCTATTTCTTAGTTTTCCAAGGCGAATAATTCACTTAACACACTAAAATATGTTATAATGTCTCCATGGTGGGATTAGCTCAGATGGTTAGAGCGTCTGATTGTGGTCCAGAAGGTCGGCGGTTCGATCCCGCTATCCCACCCCAGATTTTAACCGTGCAGGTGTAGTACAGCGGTTAGTATGCAAGTTTTCCAAACTTGAGACGAGAGTTCAACTCTCTCCACCTGCACCAGAGAAAAAATTGAGAGCTTGCTCTCAAATTTTTTGATATAATGAAATTATGGCTAAAAATCCCAACGCACTAGCAACGCAAGAATCTAAAAACGCCCAACAACCAGCCAAAACCGAATGGGGCGAACTAGAAGAACTAGGCGAATTTAAAGAGATTGATTTTGAAGGCGAAAATTCGCCGATGGACAAATCTGACCAGCAAACCCTCCAACACAGAAAAGAGGCAATAAAACAAAGTCGCCAAAAAATAGAAGACATCTTTGAAGACACTTCTACGCCTTTCGTGCCGACGCAAGATTTGATAGATTCTTCCATGTCGGACGCGCCAACCGCCAAGTCGTCTTCTCGCTCTAAAAACATCGTCGGGCGACTTCTCTCTGGCCGCCGAACGAAGCAGATAAAAACATTGACCAATCCCAATAGCCGGTTAAAAGAAAAGCGTAAGGCTGTTAAACTTATAGAAGATGGAAAAGTTGATTTAGATGACCCTACGATTATTGATGCCTATATAAGATTTAAGTTGTCAAACAACGAGCTTGTAACTGAACAAAATGGTCAAAAAAGAGGAAAGACTTACATAGAAAAAATAGAAGACATGCAAAAGGTTGGCATCAATCCAGAAAAATCGGTCATGGAGCTCACTGATATTTTTACTCACAATATCAATGAAATCCTTTCTAAAGATTATTCATGGGCATGGCTAGGGGATTTTAAAATGGGACAAGACATTTGTGCTTACGATCAAGTGACCTTAGCTGAAATAACTGAAATATCAAACAAATATGATTTGCCGCAAATTAAAGAGCTTATCCAGGACAAAGTGGATATTCAAGCTTTTGGGGATGTAGCGACTTACGCGTGCTTTAAAGATATCTATGCCTTTCAACAAAGAGAAAAAAATCCCTTTTATCAAGAGCGATTCGAATCGATACAAAAAAATTTTAGTTTTCTTAAGGAAATCGGCTATACTCCCTTTAAAAATGGAGTAGGAATAGATCTTCTTTTCAAGAGAGGAGACCCCGAAGAAACGCAAAATGCGGCAATGGAGCTTGGGTTGATAGACGGCAAGGTGGTTGATTCCATGTACCATTATAAATTAAACACCTTAAATAAAGCCCTCGCCAAGTACTGCAGTCTTCCCGAAATGCACATTAGCGAAACATTGAAATGTAGCGGAGAAGACGACCTTGCTCTCTTTTTAGAGCAATGTCAAGCAAAAACCGGCGAAGACGAACTAGAAAATATAGCAAAAAGGGCGGAACAAAATAGATATTACTCTGTTGCTATTGAGGTAGCTAAAGAATTTTGCGAACCAGATAATCAAGAAAACGGCTTTATGAATTTAGTACTAAATAACCCTGACGACTTCAGTGGTCCTGACAAAGGTTTCATTTTAGCGCTTAAAGACGCAGCAAAAACCGATAATACCGAAAGCGCAGACAGTTTATTGCAGGAGGTTTTAAAAGTATTTTTTATAGAATCGGCGAGAAAAGGTAGTAAAAAATCCATGGAGCTTATTTTCGACGAGAATGGCATATCAGATTTAGCAAAAGAGTCGGCAATTTTTGGTCCTCCCCTCTTTAAAAATGTCATCCAAAAATTTAATCCAAATTGGGCTACGCATTTTTCTGAAGACATACAAAAAATTATAGACTCTGACGATAATGATCAAATCGCTGCGTTCAAGAATCAGCCAGAATTACTAGATGAACTTAGTCCGATGAGAAGAACTGCAGTAGAATTAGCTATCAGGTATCCAGAATGTTCAAAAATATGGTCATTAAAAAATAAAGATCTGTCAGAAATTACACAATATTTCGACGAAAATGGGGTTTTAGGTTCCAAGCTCACGCAGGAATTGGTTGATAACGTAAGAAATGATGTCCGACGTAACATTCCGTGTGATGTTAAGGACATAGAGCCCTTAGCTACAGCCCCTGAAATTTATGCGCATCTTTCAAGAATTGATCGACAATATTTTGACATTTTACCCAAAATCAATCTTTCCAAACAAGTTTTAGAATTTTCAGATGAAGAAAAAGCGCAATATTTCGACGAAAATGGCCCCAAGCCAGAATTTTGGCAATATGAATTCTTTTCTGGCGATCTTAGTGCTATAGAAAGCTATCTCGAAGAGACGGCAACTACCGACAAAAATGGCAACAAAATATTCGATTATGATGCACTTAGTTTATCTGAAAAACAAATCGAGACCCTTAGAGTTTATAGCGAAATCGATAGAGAAGATAAAAGAGAGGGGGTAGAAGGATTCATAGCAAGTTTAGAAAACCTCGATAACATACCATTGAGTAGAATAAAGGTCATGCCGCAAGTTCTTGATCGGCTAT
This sequence comes from Candidatus Saccharimonadota bacterium, assembly GCA_017514665.1. Taxonomy (GTDB): domain Bacteria; phylum Patescibacteriota; class Saccharimonadia; order Saccharimonadales; family Saccharimonadaceae; genus Nanosyncoccus. Next base: position 261,182 of record JAFWIX010000001.1, read on the forward strand.
ACGATTCAAATTCGGATGAGATGAGAACAGGTGCATTTAATCTTACTGCACAATTATTGTCGCTAGAGCTCGACAGCGACGAAGCAATGTTTGAAAAGATTGATAAAATCGAAGAAATCTATCTAAAAAATAATTTACCTTACGTCGGCAAAGCTTTCCGCACTTTTACAATACTCCACCCTCCTGAATCATGGGGTGTAGAAACAAGTTCAGATTCAGTGTCCATGAGAGCTACTCATGGGATACTCGCCAATTTGCCCAATCAGGGTATTCACTCGCGCGTAACTGTTTTATGGAGCGCTTTTTTGAAAACGGCGATTGGCTCAAACGATCTTAATTTTAAGAGATATTTAGACAGTTTGGAGTCGCCAGAGCATATAAAAACGCTCGCCGACAATACAGCCAAGGCTCGCGCCGAAGGATCAAATCCAGACGCTTTTAAGCCCGACGCGCGCCATTCAGTTGCCGATCGCATTGTGCGCTCATTTGCGTACGGTCTCGGTTATAAATCCTTTGATCAACTTAAAGAAGACGTCGAACGAATTCCAGCGGAAGCCGATCGACGCAACCGAGAGCGTCTTCGTGCAAAGGATTTTAGCTTACAAAAAGGTGATCTAGTCAAATCCACCGCAATCGAGCATCTTGGCTCTATGCTCGAAAAAGGTGTATTTTGCAAAGAAGGACTCAACGGGCAGGCACCAAGTGACGGTACGCCACTTGACGCTGATTGTGGCATATTCGAAAAGGATTTTGATTCCATCTCTGACGCAATAGATCATAAAAATGCGACTAACGCATTTGGTGCCATGCACTGTATCCTTGTAATGAAAGGTGATGAAAACTCTGGACGCAACCGTTTTCGACACGAGGGCGACGACGAGCCATATGACCCCAACAAATATGAAATTTGGGATGCCTACGGCGAAAACCACGGTGTTATGGTTGGTTTCCCTAAGTCTGAAATCGATTTCATTATATACGATGATTTAGGAGAAAAAGATATTTATGGAGATTTGAATCGCATTAAATTTGAAGTTGCTAGAACCGGGCCACCATTTATCCCCATCGTCGACAAAAATACCGGAGAGCCAGTTTTTACCGAAGAAGAGTATGACGAATTAAGACAAAGGATGTCAGGGCTTAGCCGTTATGAAATGGGCGAGTTTATAGCGGCGCCAAGCAAAGAAATGGATTTGGGCTCCATGTCTGTTAATGGTAAACAAATTCCCAGCACTCAAGAAATCATGGCGGCGTCACAAGGCAACCGCGAGGAAGTAGATCAAAAAAGAAACGCCATAACGAAGGCGGTTTTTGGGCCATTCTTGCAAGAGTTTGGGTTAGAATATAAACCGTACATAGACGGTGATATAACAGAGGGTAGCGCCGAAATAATAGACACTGGTTCTACTGGCAGATATTCAAACGCACCACATGACGGCGACTTTGATTTTATGATGAAATTAGACAATGCATTATTTACAAGTGGCGCAAAAATGGACGAAATAAGAGATAATCTTCTAGAATCGATGGGGATAACTGATCCAGAGAAAAAACGAGAAGCAATCAAGGACGGCAATATTCGTGTAAAAGGAGTAAAATTAGAAGGAATAAAAGAGCCATTAGATATTGACATTACCTTCTCGCAAAAGACTAATCAAGTACAATATTCCACAGATATGGCATTGAAAGATTTTTACGAATCGATGACACCAGAAGTGCGCGAACAGGTGGCGGCAAATGTAGTCTATGCAAAAGCATTTTTGAAAGCCTTTGAAGTTTACAAGCCCAACAGAGGAGATATTCCTCAAGGGGGGCTTGGTGGGGTTGGCGTAGAAAACTGGATAATTCAAAATGGTGGATCTTTCTTGGCCGCCGCCAAAGATTTTTTGATAACTGCAAACGAATGTACTGGGTTTGACGAATTTAAGGGTAAATACGCAGTTTGGGATTTCGGAGAAAATCATAAACCTAGGAAGAAAACCTCGCACGACAATTTCATAACAGATAATATGAGCGGATCCGGATACATAAATATGAAACAAGCACTAACTGTATTATTAGAAAAGTTTGATCCGGAGTTTCTCGCAGGGTTATCAAAGAAAGACCAAGGACTTTAGAAATGACCTTTTGACATATTTTATGCATTAACGCAAGAATGTGATAAAGCTATTGACAAAATAACGAAAGTATGATAAAATGATGGCAGTCCTGAGAGAGGGGACAAAGTACGTTTAAATCCTAGTAGCCGCGCGAAATGATCTTTCGGCGGCTCAATATATCGAAAAAGGAGGTGCTTATAATGGCACGATTCGATACTCATATCAGCGGTAATACCGCCAACGGCAACGGTAACGGTAACGGCAACGGTAACGACAACACCACTATCAAGTGGATTGTTGTTGACCGGCCTTCCACCAATCTCCCGTCGAACCCAACATTTGTTGGGTCCTGCCCTGCTGATTCGCTGGGAAAATATGTTGTAGCAGTAGAGGTTGACTCTACCGGCAACATCATCAGCGAGATTGGGCGCATTCAGCTGCCCGCACAGCCTGGGGTCGCAGCCGCGCTGGTGGCTGGTGGTCAAGACCGCAACGTGCGGGAACTGACTAACTTCACTGTCGACGACATCAAGTTCGTCGCCAGGTGCGGTGACAGAGAAGCAACCATCCCTCTGCGGATGGTCATGGACAACATCGTTGTCCCGGCACCCGCACCAGCTCCGGCACCGGCACCTGCGCCAACACCGGCGGCGCCAACGCCAACTCCGGCACCCGCACCAGCTCCAGCGGCTCCGGCGCCAACGCCAACTCCGGCACCTACACCCGACGTCGGCAACGACGATTACAGACTCTTCTTCAAGCCGGGAACGGCAGACGAAGAGCTCTGTAATGAGGGTAACTTCTCCTTCTGGCGCGAAAACCTCGAAAGAGGTTATGTGTCAGAGGGAGACTTCGAATTCCGGATCCCGAGGACTGTCCTCGGAATCGTCGTGGCTTCGGAAACGAAGTCGGACGTCAAGTTCCGGAAGGAGTACCTCGAACAGGTACTCGCATAACCACCCCCTTTCTCAATGGGACTATCCCCCAGCAATCACGCTGGGGGATATTCTTTTTTGCCATAAGCGGAAAAAGTGATAAAACTATTGACAAATTATAGAATCTGTGATAAAATAAGGACAGTCTAACAAGAGGTGTCAACTTTTTGTAGATGACCATTAACAACCGAATCGTCTCAGATGCAAAGCATCTGACGCTAACCTAAGGGTTTTATCCTAAGGGGTTTAACATATATATCAATTAGCACTAACGGGGGAAGGTGCACCCCGTGTTATATAAACTTATTCGAAGTAAATCACACAGGGGGGTGATATAATGGTTAAATTCTTTATTTTCATAGGAGTGATTGCTTTGATTGTTTGTATCATAGCAATCATTAGGACGACATTACTGGGAGACCAGTACGATGACGCAGTCTCTGCTGCACAAACAGAGAGGCAGAAACGTCGGCTCGAGCGTAGTGACGAGTTCCAGACTCTTTGCCGCAAAGGCAAACGTTGGCGGACTGTCGCTATAATCGCAGCTCTTGTCGCGGCTTTGGCGTTGTTTGTCATTATTGGAAAAACTCTAATCGGTGACAACACCGATAAGGAGGCCGAAGCGACAACCACTACTACGGCAGTCGTTCCAGACCCAGAACCAGAGCCAGACGAACCAGAAGACGTCGTGTCGGAAGGAGTTTACTTCTTCAACGACGAGGTCCAAGGCAAATCCAACGGGCACGACCTGGACTTCGGTCCTGATGCCTTTGAAGCTGCCAAGACTGGCGGAGAAGCTCGAGACGAACTTCTGCGCCGCTGTCAGAAGGACCCAGTCCTTTTGGCAGCCGTCGACTCCTGGATTGATGTCAATCTGGGGACCAACCTCTGCGGTGTATTCTATGAAGACACAGCAGAGTGGCGGCAAGCCGTCAACGACTACGCGTCGGCGATGGCTCACGACCCAGAGTTGTTCGAGAAATCGTTTGAGGAAACCAAAAACCTCATAATGAACGATTCTAAACCTTCAGTCAAGGAAATCGACGAAGGCGTCGAGGACCAAATGTTTATGCGGCCCAGAAGTTCGAAGAGTGAAATTCCCACTCTGACGATTCTGGCCACAGAACATCCAGATGGCCACTATCTGGAGCTCAAGTTCTCCGTCAAAGGAGACGATAGCTTCGCTGTCAACTTCCGGATGGAATGTGGCTTCCAGCCGACAAACTGCGCTGAGAAGCTCAACGTTCCAGTCGAGAAGAAAGTCGTCAGTGGTGGCGGAACTGGCGGGGGTAAGGACAAGAAGGAGAAGAAGAAAGACAAACCTTCTCCTAAGCCAACCAAGCCCAAACCAACCAAGTCAAAGGGGGATGGCTGCAAAGATAAGCAGACATTTACCCCTGGCCAGGGACAGAAGGCCGAGAAGCGCACCGACAAGAAGGACGGTGGCGGAAACGGCCACGACAACAAAAGTGACCCGCCATCTGGCGGCGCCGATAGGGTAGACCAGGGGCCTGGCGGGGGCGACAGAACTCCCGACAAGCCCAAGTCTGAACCTGCCGTCGATCCCGGCAACGGGATGGTCGAAGGCGACGATTAAGGGTTAGCGTAAATCAATATTAGAGAATAGGACAACCCTATTCCTACGTCCTATAATCTACTGTTGATTAGCACCTTAACGCAGCCCCGGCACTGCGGCCTCACGGCCAAAGTGTCGGGGTACAACCCAAAATAAGGTACAACCCAAAATATTTGCGTTTGAGACGATTCGGTTGTGGTTTAGACGTAATTTAACAATTCGGCTAGCGAATGCGTAAATCGCATTCACCACAACTTTACTTTACATAGGTTTTAATATTAAATTTAACAATTTAAATTAATAACTTAATTCTAAAGGAGAATTTTACTATGAAAAAGCAAATTAAGATCGCTTCCGCCGTAGCAGCTGCTGCTGTTCTTACCGGCGCTAGCGTTGTTACCGCTTTTAACGCCGCTGCTGGTAACAGCTACGGTCCGAGTCGTAAATCTTATACGACTGAAAGCGTTAAATCTGCCAACTTTGGCAAAACTCCTGTGTTTAACTCTATTACCGACAACCAATATATTGGCGATAGTGAGTTTAACTTTACTGGAGCTCGTTTAGCTACGGCTACCGACGGTACTCGTGCTGACGAAATCATTGTGGACGCTGGTAAAGAATATATCATTCGTCTCTACGTCCACAACAACAACGCCAATTCTACCGCTGAAGGCCTTAAAACCAAGGTTAATCTCGGTGGTTCTGGTACTTCTGTAACTGCTCGCGGTTACATCAATGTTAACGAAAAGGGTAGCACCTACTCTGGCGCTATCTCTGAATACTGGGATGACGTCGTGTTCACCAGCTCTGGTAGCTTCAGCTTCCACCTTGAATACGAAGAATCTCATATCGAAACCGGCAAGATGAACAAAGCTCTTGGCAAGGACATCGTCGGTTCCGGTGCCACCATCGGCTACAGCGCCCTTGATGGTAAAATGCCTGGTTGTTTCGACAAGGCTGCCTATGTTTACGTAAAGGTTAAAGTTGTACCTGATTATCAAATCACCAAGCAAGTTCGTATCGCTGGTGCGACCGACACTACTTGGAAAGATACTGTTAACGCCAACATTGGCGATACCGTAGAATATCGTATTGAGTTTGCTAACTACTCTAAGTCTTCTACTGGTCACGTCAATATTACTGACGTACTTCCTACCAACGCAGAATACGTTCCTGGTAGTACTGAAGTTAAAAACAGCAGCACTAACGGCTGGAAATCTGTTTCCGACGGTGTTGTTGGTTCTGGCGTAAACATCAACTCTTATGCTCCTAACAGCAACGCTTTTGTTCGCTTTAAAGCTAAGATTGTTGACAACAACTTAAAGTGTGATGAAAAAACCGATTTACGTAACTGGGGTAAAGCTACCGTCATGAGTGCTTCTGATAACTCTAAGGTAGCTGCTGTGATCAATGATCACGCTGATGCGGTTGTGACTAAGACTTGTGAACCTACTCCAACTCCTACTCCAACCCCAACTCCTACTCCAGAACCTACTCCAGAACCAACTCCAGAGCCTACTCCGGAGCCAACCCCAACCAACGAAGTTGTGACTACTAGCACCGTCACTGAGATGCCTGCTACTGGTCCTGCTGAAGTTGTCAGTGGTGTTGTCGGTGCTGGTGCACTTGTAACCTCTGCTGGTTACTATCTTGCTAGCCGTAAAGAGTTACGCTAAACCAGACCGCTCTGCGTAAAGATCTTACGCTATAAAAAGGGTCGGGTCGCAAAAATCCCTCTCCAAAAAAAGAGGGATTTTTGTTTGTGCCAAACTTTTTATGCTATAATTAAAACAGGAGTGTTTTTATATGTTTGAAGATGGTTTCCAATTTAGTCTAAAGAATTTATACCAAAACTTAGACAAAAAACAAAAGATTGGCATTCTGATTGCCGTGCAGATTTTATTTATTATTTTGATTATTGTAGTTGTCAATTTAATTTTTCAACCACGTTCTCACGTTGAAATTGAAAACAAAAACCTCATCAGCAACGTTCCTGCTTCCGAGCAAGATTATTTCAAAGAACAACTCTGGAGTATTGTCAGCTCCCACTATTCCAACGTTGATCAATCCGTCATCGATGATGCCGTGATTCGTGAAGAGTCAGTAGTTAATGATTTTGACGAGGAAACACAAGTTTATTCAACTGCGTTTACTATAGATATTGACTCGCTAAAACTTACCTACGACGCCGTCATTCAATGGTCCAAAAAAGAACAATTGCCAGACACTGTCATGATTACTTGTCCGCCTATGAACAACATGAAATATTCGGGCGTCATTTGCTATGGTATGTATGATAGCACCTACAGTTTCAACTTGTATTTTCCTTATGAAGGCTACCAAAAGCTCAACGGTGAAGATTATCTAGCTTATACTATCGATGGCGACGATTCCAGTAAAACCATCACCATCACTAGCTCGGTTTGCGATCCAGAGAAGTACAATGCTGCTGCGCTCGAATACATTCAAGACGAAACTCCATTCTACAATAATCCTAATTATAAAATTCAGTACGAAGTTAACACGGTTGATGAAGAGTGTGAATAATCATGGCTAGCGACGACCTCGATAACCACGACAGCGCCAAGATCTATGATACCAAACCGGCTGATGCGACAAGAGACGCTACTGGCGGTACTGTTAATTCTGAGGCCGAAAATGACCGAAGAAATGCCGCCGACACCTTTAATGACGCCGAAGCGTCTGCCGCTGCCGAACCTGATGATAGCGACGCTAGAACTCGTGAGAAAGACGCTTCTGGCGGCGGCTTTATTAGCAAAGTCGCTGGTGATTTCAAAAACGGCTCCAAAAAGCGTGGTTTTGCTTTTGCTTTCAAAAAATATCGCACAATGATTTTTATTTTGGCACTTTTAGGATGTGGTGGTGGCGGTGTTTTGACAGCCCAAAGCTTACTGGGCTACAATCTCGTCAGTCGCCTACTCGACGAAACTAATTCGCAATTCATCACTAATAATTTGCGTGCTCCAACCGTCTTCCGCTATGCCGTCGAAAACAATAAACTTTCTGACGCCCAAAAAGAAGATCTCAAAAAATATGGCATCGAGATAGTTGAAGAAGAAAACGGTAAAAAACTCAAAAAACCCAAAGTCAGATTTATTGACGATCGAGGCAAGACTATTACTACCAGCCCGAGAAAAGCTTTTAAAAATAATAGTTTTCGCATCAAATGGGATAGCGCTTCGCAAACCTTTGCCGGACAATATGCTGGCCAGCACGATAGCCTGACTGTTAAGCTTCGGAAACTCTACGACTGGTCTGTTGATAACTGGCACGATTGGCGTAGTGACACTAAGGACGACACCGACCAAAACAAACGCAGAAAATTCCGTGAAATTGTGAAGGAAAAATTAGTATCTAAATTTAGTAGCGGTGCTTCGCGCGCCAAGACCCAAGAGGGCGGCGAAGGTGAAGGAGAAGAAGGCGACGGTGACGGAAAAGAAAACAAAGGCGAAGTCAAAAGAGGTGATTCTAAAGCCCAGATTAAAACTACTCTTACTCGCGTAGCTAGTACTGCCCTTGGTGGCGCCGCAGCACTTCAGTGCGGTCATTTTGCTATTAATGTTGTACTTAACTCTTACACCATGGGCATCAGTCTTTCTAATGCTTTTCCAGTTGCTCTCATTGTGCTTGAAGCCATTCAAAAAACTCAAGCTGGTGATGGCTCTGAAGCCCCTTATTATGAAGCCCTTGAAACCCTTACCGCAATAAACCCCAAAACTGGTACTTCTGCGCTAGAAGATTCCGGGCTCGGCTATGTGCTCTCGGGTGGTACTGGTAAAATCAGTAGCGGCACCGAGAGTAATCTCGAAGAACTCTTTGTGGCCGGCAAGCAAACCGTTGCCGATTTTAGTTCTTGCGCCAAACTTAGTGTTGCAGCTAGTGTGGGTAATTTAGCTTTGTCAGTTTTTAGCGGTGGTCTAGGCGGTTCTGCTAAAAAAGCTTTAACCAAAGCCGTAGTCGTTTTTGGTAGTGGAACTGTTGGAGCTCTTATTATAAAAGGCGCCATTGAATCTTATATCGATCACGCTACGGATGCTATCAGGCGCGAACTTGATGTCTCCGAAAGCCTTAGCGGCAAAGCATACGGTGGCGATTTTTACAATGGCAGTGTCGAAATTATTGGTCGCACAGCTCAAGTGGGGGGCGCTTCGTACCTCAATGCCGACATGGTCGAGCAATACGAAGGCAAGAAACAGGCCGTGCTCGACAGTCAAGCTGAATACGAGCGCGCCACCAAGTCACCATTTGATACTTCTAGTCGCAATACTTTTCTCGGTAGCTTGGTCAACAATTCGCTCTTCCCGTTTGCTATGTCGATTTCGTCCAGTTCTATAGGTAGCGTTATGTCGCAAAGTAGTGCCGTTCTTTCCAATTCCATTACCTCGATGTTACCATCAGCTAATGCTGTCGGTGCCACGCATGTGCTTACCGCGCAAGATGAATGTCCAATTGCTAATTCTGCAGGCGCTGTCGGCTATCCACATTGCCCCACCTATCGTGGCACCGATACTTCTACTATTGACGATGACTGCGATCAAGAATGCGTGATTAGGTATCTCATGGACAAGTACCATCCGTTCGAAGAAACCGATTTTACTCTCAGTCCAACCATCAAAGAGGATACAAATCTCAGACGTTATCAACTGTATTGCGGCTTACGTAGCTCTCAGGTTGGCCTCTTTGATGGTAATATCACCGCTCAAATCGACGAAGAAACCGCCGGCACAGAACTAGCTTCCGCTATATCCGGAAATACGGTTTTGGCGCTTTTGCCTTTTGTCGGCGACATTGCCGCGGCTGTTACTGCTATGCATCAAGCACATCTTTCTCAATGGATTGATGGTTCTGCTTGTGTCGCCGGTAACGAAAACTGGGATGAATACAAGTGGTATCAGCGTTTTCTCGAAGACCAACGTTTGATGGTTAATATGGGCGTCATTGAAGAATCTGCGGGCGACCGCCTTGTTACTGCGTATCTTGAAAAACACCCTGTCGACAATTCACGCGAGGGCGTAATTGCTCGTCTCTCCGGCCTCACCAAAGATACCGTTATAGCGCTTGAAGATGAGCTATTTTACGAAGATTATCTCGCCAACGATTATCACCCCGAGGATCTCGGCCCTGTTTATCACGAAGATTTTGAAGCCCCAATCAATCTTGCTGTTCACACTCCCACTAGTAATATCGACGACACTGACGCACTTGCACTTGAACGCGTTGTTTACTCGCCACTACAAGCTCGCGTTACTACTGTTTAAGGTTTTTTAAAAATTCCTTGCTTTTTTATAAAGCTTATGTTATTATAGGGATAGACTATAAGGTCATTAGTTTAACAGGCAACACAAATATTATGTTCATTCGCAGTAAAACTCTAGGTCATTCTAAACGTCTTTTTCACCTCTCTTTAGGTGCCTTTTTGGTATTTCTAGGAGTCTTTACTGTCTGTAGTATTGTAGACTTTTCTAATGAAGCCGAGGCTACTGATGTTAGCTCTGAATTCACTGTTAGCCTTAACGATGTCTTAACCATTAGTTCTCCTAGCGAAATAGTTCTAGACAACTGTAATCCCTCTACTGCTAGTCTTTGTACTACTTCAGCTAATGTCACTGTCTCTACTAATAACCTCACTGGCTATTCCTTATACTTAAATTCTACTTCTGGTTCTTCTAATTCTCTCACTAATACTGCCACTACGCCTAACCCCACTATTCCTACTCTAAACAACCAATATAGTTCAGCCAACTTTCCTGTAAACTCTTGGGGCTATACTGGTGGTACCGATCAATCTGGTGAAACTGGAGGCTATAACTGTTCTACTAACTATTGTCCTATCCTTGATTATGAAGCAGATCCAACAGACTATTCTCCTAACCAC
>JAFWIX010000002.1 GCA_017514665.1 Candidatus Saccharimonadota bacterium
TAGTAGTTATAGTTACTCTGCTCCTCTTATTGCTATTAAAAACGCCAATGACGATACTTGGAACCCAGACACTGTGGCTTCCACTACTTATGGTAATGGTAGCGGCAAAATCGGTATCTACTATAATTACTGCGCTGCCTCGGCTGGTTCATACTGTTGGGGTAATGGTACAAGCTACACTGGCTCTCCCGAATCAGACCCTAAATCTGATACTCTCTACGATATAGATGCCGATATCTGCCCAGCTGGCTGGCATATGCCTACCACCACTTCTGGTGGTGAGTACTATTACTTATATAACACCGCTTACGCCGCTAACGCCACCAACTTCAAAACCGCTCTCTCTACGCCTCTCTCTGGCTTCTTCAACTATGGCTCGGCGTACGATCAGGGTTCGTACGGCGGCTTCTGGTCTTCTACTTGGTACAGTACGGACTACGTGAGAGGCCTCGGCGTCAGTGCCAGCCGTGTGTATCCATCCGATAACTACAGCCGCAACTACGGCTACTCATTGAGGTGTGTACGGAGCGGGTCGTAGCGAGGTAGTTAGCATCCTTACCGCTTAGCAACCTCATAATTTCTTAATAAACTGATCGTAGCAGGTTTAGGTTTTCCTCTGTATTTTCACTATTTTAACCCAGGTGGGTGCACTGCGATGCAAAGTACCACCGATGAGACATTTTTTATGAATGACAAAACGTTTTTTGTAACGGCTTTTAAAAAAGGGTGTCTTGTCGCTGGTAGCTTCGCTGTCTTATATTCATAGTTTTTTCTGTCTCATCGCTGCCCATTTGTAGCCTTTTGTGTTCTTTTACTCCAAAAGATCACCCAAAAACTCACAAATCAATAAGCACAAGCACAAAACCATTAAAAAAGCCCCATTTTACAGGGGTGAATGTGATTGGAAAAAACTCACAGACCCTCCAATAAATGGGTCTTGCTGGTGAGTCGGGTGGGGCTCGAACCCACGACACCGGGCTTAAAAGGCCCGTGCTCTAACCAGCTGAGCTACCGACCCTAGCTAGAACTTCTTCATTATATCATTATTAAGCAAAAAAATAAACCCCAAAAACAAAGCACCGCGTTTGCGGTGCTTTGTCAAGCTTGACCAAACTATTCTGTCAACGCTTTCTTCATCGCGCTTAGTAATTCTTTTTGTTCAGAAGCTTTCAGCTCTGAGGAGGCTCGAATTACCGACGTTCCACCAATGATTTCTGATGGGCCAGCTGCTAGCACGCCACCGCTAAAGGCATCTAGATAGTCTTTGCGTTGTTGCGCGCCGTCTTCATATTTGTAGGTTTCAATTGTGCCGCCCGCATCAGCGCCAATCTCACAAGCATTGGCGGGTGGGCGCATCGTCATAGCTTTTTCGTCAAAGATTTCCGACGCTACTCGTGCACGATTATCCCTAAGAACCAATTTGATATAATAAGAACCTTCCTTGCCAATTTCGCCGTTTGGATCGTTATCTTCGTTCACAATACAAACATCACTAATTGTCTCGATTTTTTCGAGTGCCTTCTTAAATCTATTGGCATCGGGTGCGCGATTAACTAGCGACAAATCTTGTTCGTTTAACATTGCCTTGACGGTCAAATTATATTCAATAATCACTTCGCCGTCTTTGTAAAGGTTAAATGTATAGTTCGCATCCAATGAATCATTCACTGCTTCATTGCGAATTGCCACGTCTTTAATCTTAATCTTTGGTGTAAATTTGAAATTGCCGTCGCTGATATCCACACCTTCATTTTCGGTCTTTAATTCCAAATCCTTTGAATATTCGCCACTCACCTCGTTGTCGGCGCAATACAAATATCCATCAGACGATTCGGAGATATTACAGTCGTAAGACACTGCCACCGAAATTTTCTTGACGCCAGATTCGTCAGTGGCTGTAACGTCTTTTTCGCCGATTACTTTGACGAATGGTTGACACAATAGTATTACTGCCACCACAGCAATCACCGCTGCTACCACGGCGCCGACCACTATCCAAAAAATCGGCATTTGATAAAATGCTTTAGATTTTTTATCTTTTTTCATATAAAAACTCCGCTTAAATATAATATTATTATCCCGCACCCGAGTTTTAAAGTCAATAACTATGCTATAATAAGTATATGACTAATCTAGATAATATCGTAAGCTTATGCAAACGTCGCGGCTTCATTTTCAATGGCTCTGAAGTCTATGGCGGTATGGCTGGCACTTGGGATTTTGGCCCACTCGGCGTCAGTCTTAAACGTAAAATCATGCAAGAGTGGTGGCATTATTGGGTCGAAAAACGCCCCAACATCTACGGCGTCGACGCTGCCATCATTATGAATCCCAAGACCTGGGAAGCTTCCGGTCACACTGCCACTTTTTCCGATCCCCTAATTGAATGTAAAGAATGTCATCAGCGTTTCCGCGCCGACCATCTCGATAAGTCCCTTGACGAAAAAGTCACCACTAAAGAAATTATCGCAGCTGATATTAAATGTCCTAATTGTGGCAAATCTAATTGGGGCGACGTTAAACAATTCAATATGATGTTTGCTACTCACGTTGGCGCCACTACCGACGATAAATCCCTCGCCTACTTGCGCCCTGAGACTGCCCAAGGCATCTTCACCAATTACAAAAATGTCGTCGATAGTATTTATCCTGATTTACCATTTGGTCTCGCTCAGCAAGGCAAAGCTTTCCGCAATGAGATTAGCCCTCGCGACTTCATTTTTCGCACTCGCGAATTTGAGCAGATGGAAATCGAATATTTCGTCACTCCCGACACTTGGAAAAAACATTTCAAGGCCTTGCTTGAAGATTGTCATGACTTCCTTGAAAACGTGATTGGTTTGCCCAAAGAAATGATTCACGATGCCGAAGTGGCCGAAGCAGATCGCGCCCACTATTCTGATCGCACTATTGATATCGAGTTTGATTATCCTATTGGTAGGGAAGAGTTGATGGGTATCGCTTACCGTACTGATTTTGACTTACAAAACATCCAGCGCGCTTCCGGCAAAAACATGGAATATCGCGACAAGAATACTGGCCAAAGCTTTGTGCCGCACGTCATCGAACCTTCATTTGGCGTCGAACGCTTGCTAATGGCCGTGCTAGTCGCTGCTTACACTGAAGATGAAATTGATGGCAATAGGCGCGTGCTACTCAAGCTCCCCGAGCACCTCGCCCCTTATCGTTTCTGCGTCTCGCCACTACTTAAAAATAAGCCAGAACTCGTCGAAAAGGCCAAAGAAGTCTACGATTTGTTAAAGAAAAAGTATCACAATGTTACCTGGGATGATTCGGGTAATATTGGCAAGCGCTACCGCAAGCAAGACGAAATCGGCACACCAAAATGCGTCGTCATCGACTTCGACACTTTGGCAGACAATACAGTTACGGTTCGCAATCGCGATACGACTGAGCAAGAACGTATCAACATAAACGAATTATAAAAATAAAACACCTTTTTCCGAGGGAGTAAAGCTTGGGCTAGCGCCCTTGAGCGCTCCCGAGGAAAAACGGTGTTTTATTTTTTTTAAAGGGTTTTTTAACGATCTTTCCAGCGGGCAATCGCGGCTTTGATAACCTCTTTTGCGGTGCCCACACCGGCAAACTCGACTACCTTGGTTGTACCAGGCTTCTTCAAATCTTTGTAGTGGTTGAAATGAAATTCAATTTGTTCAATCAAGCGTTCTGGTAAATCTTCGAGCATTTGGTAGTGGTCGCCGTTGTTGCGATCGTCTTCTGGTACGCAGATAATTTTGTCATCTACCTCACCATCATCGACAAATTTCATTACACCAAGTACGCGTGCTTTCATCCAAATACCAGTAGTCAAAGGCTGATCAGTAATCATTAGTACATCAAGTTCGTCACCATCTTCATCTAAAGTTTGTGGAATGAAACCATAGTTGCAAGGCTTAGCAAATGCAATTGGTTCAATACGATCTAACATAAAGCAAGCGTGTTCACGATCCCATTCAATCTTGTGATTTGAGCCAGTTGGGATTTCAATTACCACGTTGACTTTGTTATTTTGATAATCCCCCGGTTCTAGAATTTTATTAAAATCTGCCATAAAAAGGTCTCCTTTTATTTAAATATTTTAGCATCTTTGATGTCGTCTGGCAAATAGTTTTTGTCCAGATGAAAACCAGCTTCCCACTTCTGTCCCTTGCCAAAACCCATCTCTTTCATCATCTTGGTGGGGGCGTTGCGCAGCCAAATCGGCACCGGCAACCCCATCGATTTGCGCGCCAAATCTTGCGCTGCATACCAGGCATCGGTAGTCTGGCGTGATTTCTGTGCTTTGGCTAGCACTGTGGTTACATGCGCCAAAATTAGTCCACTTTCGGGCATACCAATACGCTCCACTGCTTCAAAACAACTCACCGCTAAATTCAAAGCACCATTGCCGGCTAGACCGATATCTTCACTGGCAAAAATCACCATCCTGCGCGCAATAAATTTTGGATCTTCACCCGCCTCTACCATGCGTGCGAGATAATACAATGCCGCATCGACATCGCGTCCGCGCATCGACTTGATAAACGCCGAAATATTATCATAGTGATGGTCGCCTTTTTTATCATAGCCCGGCACTTTGCGCCCGGCCGCCTTTTTCACGACTTCTACATCTACTTTATCAGCTAGAGACAAAGCTAATTCTAAATCTCCTAGTGCCGACCTAGCATCGCCGCCCGAAAGCTCTGCGATATAATCTAGCGCCTTCGCGCCAATACGTCTAGAAGCTTTTTCTGTCTTTACCGCTCGCTTCAATACTTCCAAGATCGCTGCTTTAGATAGCGGCGCCACTACTACCACACGCGAGCGTGATAGTAAAGGTGAGATTACTTCAAAAGATGGGTTTTCGGTCGTTGCACCAATCAAAATTATCAGTCCACTTTCTACGTGTGGTAAAAACGCGTCTTGCTGCGCTTTATTAAAACGATGAATTTCGTCTACAAATAGCACCGTGCGTGTCTTTAAATTCCAATTTTGCCTGGCCCGTTCTACTACTTCTGTAATGTCTTTTTTGCCCGCCGTCACTGCCGATAGTTCCACAAAATCAGCTTTAAACTCTTGCGCCAAAATTCTCGCTAGAGTCGTCTTGCCGGTACCTGGAGGTCCCCAAAAAATCAAATTCACCGGCTCACCCTTACGCACAATTTCTGTTAAAATTTTCCCTTCACCAATAATTTCATCTTGTCCAACCACGTCCGACAATTTTTGTGGTCGCATTCGTTCTGCTAAGGGCACCCGGTTCTCGTTCTTTTTCATGCCCCTATTATATCAAAAATATGATATAATTACAGATGAGGGCATTGTCCTTTAACAATTAAGCCGAGTTTTTACGAAAAGAAGGGGGGTTTTAAAATGACTTTTCGTAAAAAGCATAATAGCAAGAAAAACAGTAATACTGGCTATCCGTCACTCGACCAGACGCACCTCAAAGGTGCCAAATTTAGCGAGCTTCATCCGCTCGCAATACCAGTTACACCTTATCAATTAATTAAAATTCTTAACAGAAAACGACTCAATCGTGTTTGTTTTGAATCTTGGTATGACAATTCTAGACACACCTACAAGGAATTACTAGAGGATGTAGAGCACATGGCTAAATCGCTTCGTATGTATGGCTTAAAGCGTGGCGATACTATTACTATTGCTACGCCAGCTTTGTATGAAAGTTTTGTCACTTTTGTGGCTGCCACTTCTATTGGTATTAATGTTTCTTTAGTGCATTTTTACCTCAGACCAGAAGTTTTGGCTCGTTATGCGGACTCTCATGAATCTAAATTATTCTTCTCATATGAGCGAGACGAGGAATTTGCCAACTACATTTTGGAAAACACTAAGGATGTTCAGTATGTTATTGATATTGACTATAAGATGATGGTCAAAAACAGTACTGTACCATTCTATAAATTTCTCAGTTTTGGTAAGTATCTTTGCCACAATGAGAAAATTAGATTTCCTTTGTTAGACAGTAATGTGAGATTTTGGTTGCAGACCAGTGGCTCTACGCAGGGTGTTCCCAAAGATATGACTTTTGGATTGAAGCAGATTTTTAATATGTTGATGCAGGCTGCCAACGCCAGCGACACAAGTATTAAAAACGATTGCTCCACCATCTTGGTCCAGTTGACTCCACTTAGCATGCCATACGTCATGACTATGACGTTTGCTAACTTGGCGGCTGGCCAAAATGTCAATATCATTGACGGCACTAATCGTGACCATATCGTTGGTTTTTTCAATTCTATCTTCGACCGCTCAGACCTTGTGGTTTTTGGCATTCCGTCATTTTACGCATCGTTAGTCGAATTGATTCCAAAAGAGGCTATCATGCCAAAAGAGGTTACGCTTTACAATGGTGGTGACCACTTGTCAGATAAAATCAGAATCGATTTACTTAATTGTTTTGCTAGTCATGGAGCATTGCGAATTCAAGTTTGCGATGATTACGGTATTGGCGAAGCACTCTGTGTCGGTTCAGATGGCAAACACCTGTCGCAATTTGATAAGAACGGCAGGCTCGCGCCCAAAGCGAGAGTCTATCGTGGTACTCAGTGGGTATTAATTGACGAAAATGGCGATGAAGTAAAATATGGTGAAAAGGGCAAAATTTTGATTTCTTCCAAATCTCTTTGCGAGAATTATCATGATGACCCGTTAGCTACCCGCAAAGCATTCTTCGAGCAAAGCGGTGTGCGTTGGTTCGATACTGGAGATTATGGCATTCTTGACCGTGATGGTTGCTTGACAATTATCGGTAGGGAAAAGAACTTCTTTATTCCTGAAGGTGCTCACGACAAAGTTAATTGTGATTCTATTGCTCATATCATTGAGAAATGCAATATAGTTAAACATTGCTGTGTAGTAGTCGGCAAAAACGGTAATTTTGAATGCGGCATAGCCTTCGTGGAACTCAACGACGCATCTAGTGACCGTGAGCTTGCTCAGGGTAGAATTTATCGCTATGCTAAATCGAGACTCGAAGAATTTCAGATGCCAGCCAAAATCATCATTCTTGACCAGATGCCTTTTATGGGCTCAGGCAAAGTCGACCGCAAGAAACTAGAAGTTATTGCAAATTCAGAATAAACTCAGGCTTGATTGTAAACCGTTCCTACTAGTAGGGGCGGTTTTTCTTATGCTTAACTTCCAATAGTTGTGCTATAATATATATAACACTAATGTTTAGGAGGTATTCTCAGTGCAATTAATTACAATTTTACTCGTTGCGGTCGCAATCTTGACCCTATTATCGGGTATCTCGGTCATGGCCGGCGTTTCCAAAAAACAACGCATCAATGGTATCTGGTTTTTTGTTGCCACTATTTTTGGCGCCGTCTGGTCCATTTCGATGGCAATCTTCCTCAATCTACCAATCAACACACCAGACACTACTGCATCAGCAATTGCTTTTACCATTTACGCTAGTGTAATTTTAGCCGACGTCGCCTTGCTCGGCTATATTTGTTGGCACTATCGTTTTGGCAAGATTTGCACCCTCCTCTTTCTTGCCGCGGGCATTGTGATTGCCGATGTTATCTTACATAATCCAGAATTGATGTACAACGGTATTATTTTATCGCGCGAAGGCAATCAACTAGATCTGAATTACGGTTGGTTCTTTATGATAGTGCTGAGCTTCTTCGGTATGATTACCACTGCTTTCACCGGATTCTTAATCTACCGCATCTTACATGCTCATGATCGCGGCGAACGCGTTGGCCACACGGTGTTCTTAATCGGCCTTTCAGTTAGCGGTGTCTTTTCGCTGTTATTTGATATGATTCAAATAGTCCCTTCGCTCACTTGGCTTGGGCCACTGGTCATGAGTATCGTTATTTTGTCATTCTATTATGCCATTTTACGTTATCGCATTTTACATGTTTCGTCGTTCTGGCTCAAGGCGCTTTCCTATGTCAATGTCATCGCCAGCACCACGATTCTTTACATGATTATCTTCTTTGTGATTTTTGCCGCGCTCTTCCACGCTCAGAGTCCATCTGCCACTGTGATTTTGCTCAACTTCATCATGATTTTTATCGTGCTTTTGTTGATGCCGGTAATCAGCGAATTCAACGCCTCGATTCGTTCGCTACTATCTGTCAACAAAGTCGACCTTGCCTATGTTATCAAAAAATTAAACCGCATTGCCCCGCGCAATGCCAATCTCAAAGAATTGGCCGGCTTCTTGGCTGAGCACCTACATTTTAATTACATTGGTTTTATCATTAATGGTCGACTTTATAGCTCTGACAATACATCGCTTTCTAACGAAGAAATTAAAGCCATCAGTGCGCTTAAGCCCAACGAACACGGCGTCTGGCAGACGCCCAATGCCGCTGTCACTAAAATCTTTATTGACGAAAACATCAATGCTGTAGCCGAACTTCGCAATGCCAAAGGTCAGGTCTTTGGCCAGATTCTGGTCGGTAATCCTGCAGGCAAAAAACATTTCGAACGTCACGATCTTGTTCAACTAGAAATGATTATCAACATCGTTGCCAACGTAGTTTATTCAAGTAAACGTACAGGAAAATAGTTCATGACTAGCGTAATGCTCAAACAAACTCGTCTCACTATCCTGCTTTCTTTGAATGCAGTGGCGATTGTGATTGCGGGTATTTTGATTGCTAGCGCTATTGGCCTTAATGAAGGCATCGAATTTCGTGTAGTATCTGAATATTCAGATGTTACTGATCAAGCCGCGCCAGGAGCAGCGCTTTTTGAAGGCGAGACCGCTTATACACTTGAGGGTGGAAAGATTGCTGATGGTATTAGTGATGAGCCAGTTGCTGGCGATCAACTTTGGAACGAAAACGAAATCTCTATGTATCAAACCGCCAACTATGACTTATGCGTGGGCGGCGGCCTTACCGACATTGGTGAAATGTATTGGCAGACTAGCAATCCCAATGTGATTTCTGGTTTTTACGCTACTGCTCGCACTTGGCTTGGTTATGATTCCAAGACTTGCAAATATCCGATTATCACCGGCACTGGCACTACTACCATTACTGCTGGTACTTATGATGGCGCTCGTCACGATTCTATCAATCTTACCGTAGTTTCACCACCGATTGACGAATGGCGTCATGAAGTGCTTGACGTTGTCAACAAAGAACGCGTCAACAACAAATTACCGGTGCTCAGTTGGGGCGAAACTTGCGAAGCCGCTGCCAGTCTCCGTGCCGAGGAAATCGTCAACAATTACTCGCACACCCGCCCGAGCGGCACTCAGTGGTCTACTGCTTGCCCGATTCCGTCCGAGGGTGGCGTGAGCGGCGAGAACATCGCCATCGGCAACGCCGCCGTTTCGCCCGCTACTGTCGTCGCGCTCTGGATGAATTCGCCCGAGCACCGCGCCAATATTTTAAATAGTGATTTTACTAAACTCTCCGTTGGTTTTACTTTTGACCCTAGTTCCCAATATCAAACCTACTGGTCGCAATACTTTACGAATTATTAAGATATTTAATGGCTTTAGTAGCGGCAATAGCGCCGTCGCTAGTGGCAGTGACTAATTGTCGTACTTCTTTGGTGCGAGCATCACCAGCCACAAATATCCCCGCTTCGTTAGTTTCGCAATCTTCGCCCGCTTTTACATAGCCAGCTTTGTCTAGTTTAATCAACTTAGCAAAGTTCTGCGTCTCCGGAATGTAGCCGACCGCAATAAAAATACCATCTACTTTTATTAAATTTACTTTATCGCCATTATCAACAACTTTTATTTCCGTCAGTTTATCATGGGCGATTAATTCAGTCACGTTACTATTCATAATCATCTCGACGTTTTTTTGTTTTTCTAATAATTCCACGGTCTTTTCATCGCCACTAAACATGCTACCGCGATGAATTAAATAAACTTTTTTAGTAATTTTAGACAAATAAAGCGCTTCTTCTAGGGCGGTATTGCCACCACCCACTACGGCGACATTTTTATCTTTATAAAACGCTCCGTCGCAAGTTGCGCAGTACGACACGCCCTTGCCAAGTAATTCATCTTCGTTTTTAAGGCCCAGCTTACGATTGTCAGCTCCAGTTGCTATAACTAGTGCGCGAGCTTTATGTTTGTCTTCATCAGCAGTCACCTCGTAAATGTCTTTGACTTTTTTAATCTCAATAGCTTTTTCGTATTTAATCTCGGCGCCCAACTCTTTAGCTTGCGCTTGTAGTTTGTCTGAAAATTCCATCCCAGAAATGTGCATTTCAGCCGGATAATTCTCAATATCCATAGTATTGACGATTTGGCCACCACACATCTTGGCTTCCAGTACTAAAGTCTGCTTGTTGGCGCGGCGCAGATAAATCGCCGCTGTCAAACCAGCCGGTCCCGCGCCAATAATTATTGCATCATACATATTTTTCTATATCCTTTTCAATTAATTCTGGTGTATAAACTGGCGCATAGCGCTCCACTACATTACCATCTCTATCTACCAAAAACTTCGTAAAATTCCATTTAATAAATCCCTTTTCTTTGGCAAATTTACCTAATTTGCCAAGCGCCTTCATTGTCAGTTTTTCTTTTGCACCCTTGGGGACTTTGTCTTCTGATTGAGACTCCTTCAAAAAATTATAAAGCGGTTCCGCTTTGTCGCCGTTTACTTCAATTTTTGCTAGCTGGTCAAATTTAGTATCGTATCTGAGCACGCAAAAATTATGAATTTCTTCATTTGTTCCAGGCGCTTGATGTCCAAACTGATCACAAGGGAAATCCAGAACTTCCAAACCCTTATCATGGTATTTTTCGTATAATTTTTCCAATCCCTCGTATTGTGGTGTAAATCCGCAACCTGTTGCGGTATTGACAATCAAAAGTATCTTACCCTTAAACTTGTTCAGGTTCAAATCTTCACCTTCGCGCGTTTTTACTTTAAAATCATAAATATTATTCATATCCCTCCTTATTTATTAAGTATATTATAGCACAATCATAAACTGATATTTTACTGCACCTTAAATTATACAATATAAACTCTAGTTAATTTTTCCTCATAATCAACAAAGGTAATCTATTGACATTATTTTCCATTCTTTGTTATAATGATTATGTATATAAATAAGGTCACAAATAATTATGCAACAAAAAGGCATCTTTAAACTAATCACAGCAAGTCTTTTTGGTCTACTGACTTTATTTATCTTTCCAATAATTAATAACTCTGCTCATGCTGAATCAAGTAGCACCCAAGCATCCTTAGAAATAGATTCAATCATTAATATCTCTGCTCCACCTACCGTCACTCTAAACTGTACTCCTGGTGCTACGGATGCTCAAGCAGAGCTTTGTACTAGTACCGCTAATGTCATTGTTACTACCAACAACATCACTGGCTATACTCTTCAAATGAATGCTACTTCTGGTTCTCCTACAGCTCTCACTAACTCAGCTGCTTCTCCAGCTGCTACTATCCCCACTCTTAGCCAAGCCTATCCTTCTGCTAACTTTCCAATTAACTCATGGGGCTATACAGGTGGCCTAGATAAATCAAGTGAAACTGGCGGTTATGATTGCTCTACTAACTATTGTCCTATCCTAGCTTATGAATCAGACCCAGAAAACTATTCTCCTAACCATATCATCAACCAAACCGATGCTCCATCTACCGCTTCTACCACCTCTATTACCTTTGCTGGTAAAGTCAACACTACCAAACCTTCTGGCACTTACTCTACTTTTGTCACCTTTACTGCTATTACTAATGCTCCACCAGACTATACCGCTAGATTAGATACCGGCCAAACCGTTAACGCTAAACTAAAGTCTCTAGCTGCTGGAACTACTCAGACCTATAACGATAGCGACTACCTCATCAAATCCATCGACGTCCACCTCGAAACCCCTGCCCCTACCGGCTTTATCCCATCTGAAGCCAACACTATTTCTTCCTCTGAGTCTAAAAACCCAATCTACATCATCTTTGATAATACTAATGACGCTGGTATCATGCACTTCTACACCGAAGGAAATCAAATCTTCTTACCTTCCGATTCATCTTATATGTTCAATGAATTCCGCTCCCTCTCCGACCTCTCCGACCTCTCCGACTGGAATACTTCTAACGTGACGGATATGAGTTGGATGTTCGCTCTTGCCGGCCGCTCCGCCGCCACCACCTTCACCCTAAACCTCTCCGACTGGAATACTTCTAACGTGACGAATATGAGTTACATGTTCTATTCTGCCGGCTACTCTGCCACCACTTTCACTCTTGACCTCTCCGATTGGAACACTTCCAACGTGACGAATATGAGTTTCATGTTCTATTGTGCCGGCTACAACGCTACTACCTTTACTCTTGATCTTTCTGATTGGAATACTTCCAGCGTAACGGATATGAGTCACATATTCGAATATACCGGTCGTTTCGCCACCACCTGGTCCATCGGCGACCTTTCTGATTGGAATACTTCCAGCGTGACGGATATGAGTCGGATGTTCTCTTCTGCCGGCCGCTCCGCCACCACTTGGTCTATTGGCGACCTCTCTGATTGGGATACTTCTAACGTGACGGATATGAGTGGCATGTTCTTTGAAGCCGGCTACTCCGCCACCACCTTCACTCTTGATCTTTCTGACTGGAACACTTCTAACGTGACGGATATGAGCTACATGTTCTCTAATGTCGGCCGTTCCGCCACCACATGGTCTGTAACTATTCCTCCAACCAACGGGAATAATATTAGCAATACTACTAGTAATATGTATGGCCAAACCACATCAGTATATGGTGAACCACCCAGCGGCAAATCTTTCACTCTAGCTCAATAAAGAGACAGATTTAATACATTTTTCGTACACCAAAAAACCCGTTTTTGTAACGCAAATTAAAATAGCAAAAAATAGATGTCTCATCGCTGTCCCATTGCATACATTAACTCATTTCAGATCTAAAAACTCACTATAAAACTCACAAATTCATAAGCATAAACACAAAATCACAAAAAAGCCCCATTTTACATGGGTGAAAGTGATTGGAAAAAACTCACATACCCTCCAATAAATGGGTTTTGCTGGTGCTGGAGGTAGGACTCGAACCTACGAAGCGCGAAGCGCGAGAGATTTACAGTCTCTTGTCATTGCCACTAGACGACTCCAGCAAATTGTTAATGGTGGCTCCGACTGGACTTGAACCAGTGACACAAGGCTCTTCAGGCCTCTGCTCTACCAACTGAGCTACAGAGCCGAATGAGGAGAAAAATCCAAAAGTTCACTCTTGTGATTTTTATCCGAACGAGGTTCTGGGAGCGAAGCGACCAGAGCCGTCTTCGTTATTATACCACATATTCCCAAAGTGTGTTAAAATTATTGTATATGAAAAGGATTAACACTTCGCCCATCAGTGGCATGCAAGAATTACTACCATCATCTCAAGCTGTTTTCGACAGCGCCAAACACAGCTTAGCTCAGACTTTCAAGGCGCATGGTTTTCAGCATATCGAGACCCCAATTATCGACCGCACTGACATCTTGCTTGCCAAGGCTGGCGGCGATACCGAAAAACAGATTTATAAAGTCGTCAAAACCGCCGAGACTGCCGACGACGCCGACCAGGCTCTCAGATTTGACCACACCGTGCCTTTAGCTCGCTATGTAGTTGAGCATGAGAATGATCTCGCTTTTCCGTTTAAGGTCACCCAGATTGGTCGTAATTTTCGCGGTGAGCGCGCCCAGAAGGGTCGTTTTCGTGAACTTTATCAATGTGATGCCGATGTTATTGGTCGTGGTACACTACCGATTGCTTACGACGCTGAGGTGATAGCTACGCTTTATTATGCACTAACTTCTGCTTTTGATTTACCCCCAGTCTTGATGCGCATCAGTAATCGCAAGATCCTTACCGGCCTGCTGAATGCTCTGAATCTCAACAATCTCTCCCAAGAAATTTTCAACATTATTGACCACGTCGAGAAAGTCACTCCTGAGGTCACCAAGGAATCACTCGAAGAACTCAACATCGGTAGTGAAGATGTTGTTAAAATTACAACATTTGCCGACATTCATGGCTCTAAATCTGAGATTGAAAAGAAACTCCAGACTCTCGGTGGTATAGACGATGCTACATTCAAGGAGGGCATCAAAGAGCTTCTAGAAGTACTAGAATTACTCGAACAACAAGGCCTCAAAGATCACTATGTCGCCGATATGCGCATCGTCCGTGGTCTTGATTATTATACAGGCACCGTCTTCGAATATATTCTCCCTGATTACGCCAATATCGGCTCAATTTGCGGTGGCGGTCGCTATGAAAATCTCGCCA
This sequence comes from Candidatus Saccharimonadota bacterium, assembly GCA_017514665.1. Lineage (GTDB taxonomy): Bacteria > Patescibacteriota > Saccharimonadia > Saccharimonadales > Saccharimonadaceae > Nanosyncoccus. Next base: position 14,274 of record JAFWIX010000002.1, read on the forward strand.
GCAACTTCACCGATCAGGTTCTGCCGGGCGTCGGTGGCTCTATTGGTCTCACTCGCCTCTTTTATATCCTCGGCGCCAATAATCTCATCAAGGAAACCACTGAAGCCCCAATTGATATCGCCATTATTCCGCTGAGTGCCAACGAATACAATTACGCCCATCAAGTTGCTGATGAGCTTCGCGAGCAGGGTAAATCTGTCGATATTATCTTTACCGACAAAAAGCTTGGCGACAAGTTCAAATACGCTAGCAAAATTGCCAAACAGGCCATTGTCATCGGTGAAGAAGAGGCCAAAACTAAGAAATACGAAGTCAAAGATTTGTTCTAAAAACGCTTAAGAAAAACGCACTCGCCAGGTCAAAGAGCAAGTGCGCTTTTGTTTGTGTTCAGATTCTAGGTGGATAGAACATAGACATTATAACCAAAATATCTCTACACTCTCCCCACCTCTTTTTTGGGAATTTAGGTGTCTCTCAACGTCAGATTCATCCAAATTCCTATATCTATTTTATCACGGTTGTGCTTGAAGTCAATATTGTTTTTTTTCTAAAATATGTTATAATATCTCAGTCAAAAACAGGGGTAGAAGGACGCTAGAGTATTGACATTTTCAAAATATATTTTTAAATAATTTTCGCTTTTTTCGTGATTTTCCTATAATTTGAAAACGTTTGTGGTATAATTGTATTAATGAAAAAACTATTTATCATCCTAGGCTTGATAACTGGTGCATTGGCGGGGTTTGTCGCGGCAATTTTGATTATTAACCTTGTCAGCAATTTTAGCTCAGAAGAAGCTGAAGATTCAGAAGAAACCATCGAAGCCACCGAAGTTCGTGAGCACGAGATTAACCTCAGCGATTACGATACCAATATTGCCATCACCGAAGAGGGTGAGTATCAATTATACGGTGATTTTTCTCATATTATCAAGATTGATATTCCGATTGATTTTGAAATTACAGAAAAACCTCAAGTTGTATTATCACTTAATGACGTCAATATCATCTCAGAGACGGCCGCTATCAAAAATGTTCGCACCAATGATTTGACTTTATCCATGCCACCAAAAACCGAAAATAACATTATTTCTACCGGCGACGTAGCTATAGAGACGGCCGGGTACTTAGCCATCGAGGGTCAGGGCGCACTCACTGTTTGGAATCAACAAACCGAAGGGCGTGGCGTCGCTGTCTTAGCTAATAATATGGGCATTTACGGTGGCGAAATTACGCTTATTGGTGGCACTACTGAGACCGGTGCTGGAGCCTCTACCAAAGATCGCTATTGGATCAAAGATGGTGACGTTACCATTCTGGGCACCGATATGCTCGAACCTCCGGTCGACAATGACGCTACTCTATCAGATATCAAACCGCGCTCGGCTAGTTTTAGTCTCAAAGAAATATATCCTGCAGGCAGCGCCATCAAAGTTCTCAATGGTAGAGGTGCCAGAGTAGCCACCTACACCGCGCCAGCCGATTTCCGCACAATTATAGTGAGTAATCACCTGATCGTTCCGGGCGAATACACGCTTTATATCGATAACGCCAAAGTCAAAACCGTTGAGGTTCAATAATGCCCCAAAAGTCTCAGGAGCCCGCCAAACCCGCCAAACGCCCCTTCAAACAAGTTTTTGCTAAATGGTGTGACGAATGGCTTCTGGCCCTTCAGGGTATCAAGCTAGCTGCCAGAGAACCACGTTTTATCATTGCGAGCGTGATTGGCTTTCTACTCTTTGGTCTGTTGATGAATTTATTATTCACGGGCTTTAGCACTTTTAAGGCGCTCTTTATTGCTAGTTGGGCTGGTAAATGGCAAATCTTAAGTGACGCTTTTTTGGCCATCTTTGGTGTTGGTCGCAGCTTTTCTGATTGGCTTTTAGTCTTTTCAATTTCGCTCTTACAGGGTATTTTAATTGGTCTCATTACTCTGATCATCAAAAAACGCAAAGCTACCGACGAGATGCAAAATGTCGGCATTGTTACTGGTTTGGCAGTACTAGGATCAGGTTGTCCCGCTTGTGGCACTACCCTACTTGCTCCAATTATTGGTACTCTTACTAGTACTGGTAGCTATTTTCTTGCCGGTTTCTTGTCCTGGACGCTGATGGCACTGGCTATTATTGTGGCCATTTTTACGCTCAAAAAGCTCGGCCTCGAAACCTATGTTATAATAATAGATGAAAAGTACCGAAACAGGAGGAAAAATCATGCAAAAAGCCGGTAGAATTGCCATCATTGCTGTCATCGTCATAGTGATTGGTGTCATTATAGTCTTTGGCTCATCTACTAAGCAATCTACTGCCGATCAGGTTTGGGATGAGCAGACTACTTTAGGTAACCTTGAAGCTAAAAACCACTACATTTTGTATACTGATTTAATGTGTCCATATTGCGCAGTGCTTGGCCAGACGATTATTCACGATCAAGATAAATTCAATCAATGGCTCTCAGACAACGACGTGCTTTGGGAGGTTCGTATTACCGATTATCTTTACGAAGGCAGCGGCATAGAAGAGTCGCGTCCGGCTGCGGAATCGATTTATTGTGCTAGAAACGAGGGCAAATTCTGGGATTATTACTCAGCTGCTCTCGAGCAACTTTATCAAGATTATCAATCCAAGGGCATCGCTATTAGCAAAACTGCCCCTCAGATTAAAGATCTTCCTGATGATTATTGGCAAAAGATTGGTGAATCCGTTGGCCTTGGTGAAGATTTCAAAACCTGTCTTGACACTCACGCTACCGCCGAAGACGTAGAAAATGCCACCGCCAAAGCTGCCAAAGTCGCCAGCGGCATGCCATCAATCTTTTATAACGGCGAAGAAGGTGTCATCGACGGCACCCGTGGCTGGGATGTTGTTAAGTCCTATCTCAATACCGGACTTAAATAAAACTATGGATAAAAACCCTGAATTACCAAATAAAACATCAGAATCAACCGCTGAAACTCAGTGGAGTGAACTGGAGCAATTAGGTGAAGATGGCTTTCAGGGCAAAAGTGAATTAACGGCTGCTCAAAAAGAGCAAGAATCTTTCGAAGAAAGCCGGGAAGATGCTCTAGAAGATAACAAAGAAGAGCATCTCGACGGCCGACAAATTCAAGAAATCGTAGAGCGTGAATTAAATTCTCGGCTACTCGCCGTTGAACAATTGGAAGCAGAAGTAAAAACAGGTAATCCTCAAGTCCAAAAAAGATACATTACTTTTGAAGGAAAAGAAATTCCCGTTTATGATTTGAATGGCTACCCATATGCAATGCTTACTACGGTAGTAGATTACAAAAAAGGTAGCGGTCGCGACGCAGAAACAGCCAGAGCCGTCACAGAAGACCCAGCTATTTGGCTGCAAACGCAAGAAGAGACTCAAAGGTCAAATGAAGAGGCATTCAAAGGACACGCTGCGCGTGGCGATGTTATATTTGCTTCTTACTCTAATTCCGAAAAAAATAGAGAAACAGTAGTAGGAGGTGAAGATTATGATTTAACATACGGTTGGTCGAGAGTTGAAAAAGGTTCAATAATAGAAGTTAACGCAAATGACAGTCGCGGCAGCAATGTAATAGGAGAGAACGGAGAACCAAGGCTAGATGACCCCGATATAATTAACAAGCTTGAAGGAGCAGATCGGCCGAGAGAATTCAATAAAGCCGGAGATTATAATGAAGTAATAGAAAAACGCTATTCCGAAGACGGTACAGCAAAGCCGCCAGATTATATCGTGGTGAGAAATGGCAGAGTCACGGACGCAGCAAAACGCCATGCCAAATTTTATCTTGAACGCCACGAACGTTATGGCGGCCCAATAGTGCCAATAATAAATATTGAGGAATCCTATTACGTAGAAAAAGACAAAGAGAGGGGAGAAAAAATTATTGGTTCAATCAGTGAGAACGATGACTATTTAGAAATAGATAAAAAAATGTCAGAGTTATTAAGTATATCTCAATATCGAAAAGAAGGGTACGATACACGTAAAAGCATCGGGCGCGATATAGATATTCCAAAAACAGACGCCATGACGGAGGACGAAAGGAAATGGCTTGAAGTTTCGGAAATTGAATTATCAAAGCGTTTAGATTTTGCAAAAAGCACACTTCAAGAAGTTATTGAAAAAATCGAATCAGCAACCGAGGAGGAGAAGGTTTTGCCCGCAGATTATAAACCTTCTCAGTTTGAAGAATTCGATGTCGCTATTCATGACGCGCAAAAGCTTCTTTGGGAAGACAAAAATGGCGAGGGGGATAGAGGAATAGGAAGCATTAAATATAAAAATCTAACAGATGCCGAAGTATCAGATTTGGACGTCGATCTTTTTAGTAGTAATAGTATCTTGATTAAATTTAGACTAAAAGATAGCTCGACGCGTAGAGTGGTTATTTATGAGAACAAAGAGTCCCATGACGAGCAAGACTACTATGACGCTTTTGAACCGATAGTGCGTAAATACTTTGAAGCTTATCGCAAAAACCAAGAATTAGAAAATCATTAAGTAGCAACAAAAACTGTAAATAATTGTAAAATAACCAAAAGCATGATAATATAAAGTATATGAAGAAGGTTATAACCATCTCTGCTACTGCATTGGCTGCATTGTCAATGTTTTTTATTTCTTTTAGCTTTATTAATACAGGATCAGCTCATGCTGAATCAAGTGATTCTCAAGCCTCTCTTACATTAGATCCAGTCATTGATATCTCTGCCCCATCATCTGTTACTCTAAACTGTACTCCAGGTTCTACAGACGCCCAAGCAGAATTATGCACTAGCACAGCTAATATAGTTGTTAATACCAACAACATCACTGGCTATACTCTTCAAATGAATACTACTTCTAGTTCTCCTACAGCTCTTACTAACTCAGCTGCTTCTCCAGCTGCAACTATCCCCACTCTTAGCCAAGCCTATCCTTCTGCTAACTTTCCTATTAACTCATGGGGCTATACTGGAGGAACCGATAAATCAAGTGAAACTGGTGGTTATGATTGTTCTACTAACTATTGTCCTATTCTAGCTTATAATTCAGACTCTTCATCTTATGCTCCTAACCATATCATCAACCAAACCGATGCTCCATCTACCGCTTCTACCACCTCTATTACCTTTGCTGGTAAAGTCAACACTACCAAACCTTCTGGTACTTACTCTACTTCTGTTACCTTTACTGCTATTACTAATGCTCCACCAGATTATA
>JAFWIX010000003.1 GCA_017514665.1 Candidatus Saccharimonadota bacterium
GACGGCTTCCTTTCGGTCTTCTACGACCGGTTGTTCCTTTTGCATTTAAGGTACATACTTTTCTTTCTCCACCCGAAGTGTTGCCATTCGGCAAGTATCACTTGTAGTGCAGAATCTGCGCATAAAATATGAGGGGCTACCACCTCTTACTGGAGAAAGGCGCAGAACTCTGCACCGCAATTAACATAAGTATATTACATAAGTTCGAAAACACCAAGCATAAGCGTTTTGGAAGTGTGGGGAGATATGTATTTGGCGTTTAGTATATCTGTTATTTGGCGAGTTCGAACTTGTAGGTATCGTGTAATTATAAGATGAATAATTTGATATTAGATAGCCAGTTTAGCTTGAGCAAGAGAGCGTATATCTGCCGTTGCTAATGATTCGACAGACTCAATAGTTGCGCTCTCTTTTTCTATTGCCTCACCATTGGCGTTAGTAAACTCAATATAATCAAACTTTATCTTGCTAAACCTTTCCTTAACGACCTTTGCGGAATACTCCGACTGGTCTATCCCTAACCATTTTCGCCCAGTTTGCTCTGCCGCTAATAAGGTTGAACCACTGCCAGCAAAACAGTCCATAACAAGAGAATTTTGATTTGACGACTGCCGAACTATCATTTTTAACATATCGAGGTTCTTCTCGGTCGGATATAACGGGTATGCTGGGTCGATATAATTCCATATATCTTGAATCTTTTTTCCTTTGTGCTCGTCCGCATACTTTTTAATTCTGGGAACTCCATTTTTAGACCACTCAATTAAGCCAGCCTTATCAAGCTTATCTAGTTCTTTAGGACTTGTTCTCCAGTGCCTACCTTTTGGAGGGAGCATATCTCTCCAATATCCGCCAGTTTCGCCTGTAGTAGTTTCACCTGGAGCGTGAACCGGAACAGTATTATAGCGACGACCGTCTTTATCTATCTTCTTAAATTTAGATTCTATTTCTTTTTCGGTTAGACCTTGTGTAATATTGTTGAAAATATTATTTCCTTTGTTCTTTGCGTAGAATAGCACCATATCCCTCTGGTTGCCGTATGCCGGACGCTTAAAGTTCTTCGGGTTAGATTTAATTCTAGCAATATCATTAAGGAAGTTCTCAGCACCAAATACTTCGTCCATAATCATCTTGACATAATGACCCATTTTACAGTCTATATGTAGATATATTGACCCTTTTTCTGATAAAAGTTCTCTCATCAAGATTAGGCGCTCTCGTATAAATTCAAGGTATTCAAAGGGCTTTAAGTCATCCGAATAGGCAACAATAGAGCCGTTTCTGCTTATCGTACTAACTCTCCCGTCATTTACATTGAAAACTTGATTTGTATTAAATGGAGGGTCAATATAGATTAAATCTACACTACCACTATATCCAGACGCTAACAACGAAGACATTACGGCAAAATTATCGCCGCTAATGTATGTCGGATTCTTTCCTAGTTTTATTGTTTTGGCATTAGAAACAGAACCAAGAATTTCATCTTCGTCTTTTTTGCCTTGATAATTTAGTTCTATGCCGTCCATTTTTAATCCTAAAGAGAATAAAGAAAATCTCTTAATAATACCGCCGAAAGGATTACTTCGTCATCATTAAAATCGTTTCTCATTTTTCGTGCCATTTTTTGCCCAGCACAACTGTCGATATAAATAACGCCGTCTATAATTGCTATCTTGATTACTTCTTTATCGGTAGGAGTTAGCTCTGCTCTCAAAGTTAGCTCTGCGTCCTCGAAGTCCGAATTTTGACTTCCACCAAAATCAGACAAAAACTTTGCCTCGCCCAGAATATATTTTCCATTAAACTTAGCTAGAAAATCTAGACCTTTATTACGGGTATATCCTAGATACTTCCTAGCAAATGCCGCTTTATGGTCGTCGCTACCGCCATAGATGACATTTTCGGTTGAGTTTAAGAAAGCCTGTTCATCATCTACATAGTTTCCACCCAACGAACCTTTCTTAATCCAGTCGCCGAAAAGTGGTCCGATTTGGCGATTAGTCTCTTTTGGTGAAGTGGCTTTATCTATAACTCTGTCATAGCCCATTTCATAGAGGATACTAGTAATCCTATCGACAGTATTTGGATTTCTATCTATAGCTGAATTGTCGTGTTTTAGATATGCTACATAGGAATCTTTAATAGGAAAAACTATTTGATTCCTATTTGTCTGCTCTATGAGTGTCTTTAATAATTTTTCGTCATTGCGGTTATCGAAAGAATCTCGGAGGTCGGCCTTAACGCTGTCTGATATTTCACGTCTAGCGTTTTCAGAAATTGGATAAACTCGATATAGCAAATCGAGGTAGTTTCTTTGGTTGGCTAACTCAATACTCTTTTGAGTCCATATATTCATATATTACCTCCGCAATTATTCAAGTAACTTATTCTATTATACCATAAGAGGCCGTATTTCTCGTTGCAGACGATTGATAAAATGTTAGAATTCTCGCCATTCGGTGCTTTCGCTACTTGGTTCCGTGATGGCAATTTGCCTAAACTGACACTCTCCTGGATCTAGGACAAATTCACCGGACTTATATTTTTGCTCTGTAATTTCGTAAGCTTTGTCAGCACTGCTGGCTTCGATCTCGAAGTCTTTCGCGCAGGTTTCTTCTATTGTAATTGTATATTTCATGATCGGATCTTATGATCATTTTCAATAAAAGTCCACAATATTTCGTCGTTTCGTGTCAAGAAAAAATCCCACCCCTATTTTCTGCACAATAACTTTCAAAACCCGATTGTGATCAAGTGGATACCATCTATTGACTATTTGCTAGAATGTTTTATTAGAATCGTCGCCGTAGTGGTTGATATCTTCCGGCTCGGCCCAAAGCGAAAGCTTGTGGACGCGCCATTTGCTAATGAAGAACATCTGGACTATCGCATCATTCACGTCGCGGTTATTTAGCGCGCGTGGAATGTACGCGAGGGAAAAGTAGTACCATTTGTCGTCTTCGGCGTCTAACCTCGCAAAAACGCGCTTACCGCGCCCCAAAAGGCGTGCATCGAAGCGCTGTGCTAGTGTTTCTAGGGAATAAGTCTTTAATTCGTGGATCGCGTCGCGAACGGGCGACTCCATTAGTTCCATACGCTCGAACTTATCGTAATCGCGCGAATTAAATCTGCCGTTATGTTCGAGCATAAAGCTTTCGAGCTGTCGGGCAGTAACTGGTATTGGCTCGCCGGGTTTAGTTTTCTTGAATGGGTGGCGTTCTGCCATAATAACCTCGTTTCTTTAGAGGTTGCGCCATTAGGCGGTATTTCACTTAATTATAATACCTGTAATCTAATTATCTTTTTATTCTTGTGGCTATTTTGTCGTTTCACTAAGCCGAATGATCCAAGTTTTTTAGCTAATATCTCGCTTTGCTTGTTGCTATTTAATGTAATTATTGAATTTTTAATTTGTATCTTGCTAAGATTTTTATCGTTACAATTAGACATAACCATTACGATTTCTTCTTTTGTTAGATCTGGAATAATAATTATGCCTATTAAATTTTTAGTGTTAGTCTTTCCTGCATATTGAAGTAGCTCATCTGCGGTAAGCGGTATTTTCTTTTCATAGACATACGCTGCAGCTCTCTGTAAACATTTTGACAGGCTATCTTCAGCTATAACTTTCTCTATTTTTCTAACAATATACTGCTTGGCTTTTTCTTTGTCGCTTTTCATAATTACCGAGAAGTCATCACTATTAAGTTGCTTTGTTTTAATATATTCTATTAAAGTATCTTCCTCGAGATAGTTTATATTTCGTTCATTGAGCACTATAATTATTTTCTCTAAGTAACGGTTTATTTCTTCGTTTGTTATGCCGTAGATCTCGAGATTATCAATCGGTATATTGTTTGCCACGTTTAGTCTAAAAAGATTATCTTTCCCATTTTCATTTTTTATAATCGTGTCAGCATAATAGCCCAAAAAACTACGATCAGATTCATCTAACACTATTTCTGATGGTTTTTCTAAACTTATGGCGGCTATATCGTAGATTACCTCTTTGGCGTTCGTGTCGCCTAATGACGACCACGTAATTTTCTTAATTAACTCTTTTGGATAATACTTTGCCAATTTCATAGTTAGGAATGCAGGCGGAATCGTCTTTGACAGCCTGTCTATGGTAGATTCATTTAGCCCAGTACAACTTTCGTTTTCTAGCTCATGTTTGTATTTATGGCAATAGCTATCGAAAAACTCCAAAAACTTATCGAGATCCGCTTTTGCGTTAAGAATTAATTGCTCAAGATGATTATGATATTTTGTTTTATTTTTAATAATGTAATCAAATAAATCATAATTATATAACCCAGTTGATTTTAAGTCTGTATTGTCGATTTCATTCAATATTGCTTTAGCCGTTTCTGGATTAATACTATATTCAATGTCTCGCTTTTCGCCGCGAATATACTTAAAAATGTAACGTTTCGCATTGTTCGTGGTATTGTCGTTAGAGGCCGATTTTGCCGTGAATCTTAGATAGTCTTCGGTTACGAAGCCATTTTCAATTAGCTCAACTACTATGGTTGGTATACTAGGATCTTTAGCTAGTTCTTCTTTAATTTGGCTATAAAAATCAAATGAATTTTGTTCTGCTACGTTTCTTAATTCCTGCTCTTTATTTTGCAATTCTTCTGAGGTACTAAGTGTGAACTTACTGAATATTTCTTTAATCTGAACCGGTGTAAGGATTTTATGTTTATTATAAGTCCAGTTGATTTGTATATTTGATTTAGCATTGAATAGTTTTATTAATGTATTGTAGTCTGTCGCGGTATATGCATTCCCGTCGATTAATACATTTTGGAATTGATAGTTTGCCGGAATAGCCTCGCCGTATGATTTTATTGCAGTCCAAATATCGTTGGAATAAGTTTTAATTTTACTATTAGCAGCATACTTGTTCTCAATCTCATTAAGTTTATTTCTTTTTTGTTTATAGCAGTCCGCCAAAATCGTATCGAGACTGCTATTACCAGTGGATAATTTCTTAAATTCGCCGGGTTCGAACATCCTGATTATTGATAGAGCTGCGCAGTTTTTATAGTCAGCTTCTGATTCGAGCTCGAAAGTTTTATCATACACTATCATATCATTAATAATGGCTTTAATTACTCTCATATCAGATGAATGGCGACTTAATACTTTCTCTATGCCAGCTACGTTATATTTAAAACCGGCTTTATTGTACTCGTTTTGAAATACTGATCCGTAATTAATCTCGGCAAGAAATGGTACGACTGGGATAATTAAATCAAATACTTTTGTTCGAATATTTTCTATGCCGGCCTCGGTCGAAGTACTATTATTGAATAAATCATCCTTTGTGGCGTATATAAACTTTATTTTTCCGAATAGTTTTAACCGGTTATTTAGAATAAAGTTTAGTTGGCGTAACTCTTCAAATATTTTTGGTTTATTAAATCGATCTAAATCTTCAAAGATAATTACGCGGCGTTTTGTGCTTTTAAAATAAAAAACCAGTAAATCAATTAACTGGTCAAAGTCTGGCTTTTTATCTAATAATTCAACTGATAAGTCTTTTGCGGATATATTTTTTATGGTTGCGTTGGCGAGCAGTTTTAGAATTATATTCGCCAAAATGGCAATAAGCGCTACGGCTGATGCCCAGGTTAGTATATTTATTGCCTCTATTGTGCCTATACCGTTTTTAGCGTCCAGGAATACGCCTATATTGCCTATGATTGTAGGAAAATTTGTTCCCAACAATACTGGAATAATAAAAATTCCGAATATGATGGCTATAGAAATTGAAATTCTATAGTAATGCTTGCCAATTCTCTTGTAACTACTGCCTTTCAGCTTACTTGCGTTTTCGCCGAAGTATAACTGCCTAACGATCTCGCTTTGCATTTTTATATTGGAAACGCTACGTTTTTCGGAGAATGCAAAGAACGAGATAGTTTTGGGCCTATTAAGTAGTCTCCAGACAGGAGACTGCTTCAATTGCCTCAATATACTACTCTTGCCAGTTCCATAATCACCCTCGAGTGCAATATTGTTGTCGTATTGATTAAATATACTCGTTGCTTTCTTAAGCTGCCTTACAATATAATCATTCCTGCCAGCTATGACTTGAGGTGAGAACGAAAGAAGATTAGCCTCATTTTTACGACGAAGCTTGCGGATGTTTTTAGTAAAAAACTCCTTAATTTTCATAGTACTATTATATCATATTACGTAATATTTCTACGTAGTCGTCAAATAGCTTATGCTTTTTAGCTAGCGAGTACTTTGCCATTGACATTGTATTTCTTTTATTTTCTTCATTGTCATTGTTTTAAGCCTCTACGGCTCCAGTAAAGCCATATTTCCTTAAAAGTTCGAATCTCTTTGCCTGTATATCTATGCCTCAGAACTCGCACGGCATCAGAATAGGGTAATCCTTTTTAGGTATAACCTTGATCTTCGCAGTGTATTCGGGGTGGTCAATACACCAGTCCACCACCATGCAAAGCCGAGCAACAACGTCTACTCGCCCCTCACCATTTTTTATGCGAGCATTTAATAAATCAAATCTGCAGTGTTCTTGCGGTGACGATAAATCAATAATCCAGTAGCAGAGGCGGCAGTAGCAAGTAAGCCACAGAGAATGATAGACGCGCTATTGCCTTCTTTACCAGCGTTGACGCCAGTATCTGGGACTGGTATGTTTTCTGAATCAGCTTCGGGTTCGGATTCCGGTTCGGGTTCTGGTTCAGGGTCTGGAATCGGTTCTTGCCAGACCGCATAGACAGTTTTGTCGGCGCTCAAAGTTACGTTATCGCCAGCTTGATAGGCTCCACTAGTGGCATCTGCTGAGCTTCCCCAACCTAGGAAATTATAACCATCACGCGCGATTTCCGCTTCTGGAATAGTCACTCTACAACTACCGGTCGCGGTACTAGGATAACAGGTTTGCGATTCAATTTCGCCAGTTCCTTCATTCAGCTCAAATGACAAGGTGCGCATCGGTGCCCAAATAGCATAGATAGTTTTGCTACCCGTCAGCGCGACCGTATTACCGGGCTGATAAGTTCCACTATTATCGCTTGCAGAATTTCCCCAACCTAAGAAGTTGTGATCCTCATAAACAGGCTCGGTTCCAGGCAAAGTGACACTGCAAGCTGTGGCGTTGAATCCTCGGCTACAAGTTAATGTTTCAAACTCACCATTACCACCGTTCGCGTCAAAGACTAGGAATTCGGGCAGCTTCAATTTGTAAGTTCGGGCGACGGTAGGTGAAGATAGCTGTATGTAACCGCTCGTTCCACTTGGGTCGCTGATCGTGACAGTTTTGTTGGCTCCATCATAAGTGTAACTATCTGTATTGTTGACTGTTTGGTTTGACTTTAGAAAGCCTAATCCAGTTAAATTAACCGTAATATCTGGCTCAACAGAAGTCAGGTTTCCTAAGTTAGCCCAAACCAAGATATTATCCGCACTCAAACTGTTTAGCGACGCATTATGAGAAATGTCTAGAGCGGTCAGTTGATTACTATTGACTAAAAGTTCAGTCAGGTTGGTATTGTTACTCACATTAAGGGATGTTAGCTGATTACTACTCACGTTAAGTAGAGTCAGGGCGGTGTTGTGAGACACGTCTATAGAAGACAATTGGTTGCTAACGGCAACTAGCATATTTAAGTTCGTATTGTTGCTTACGTTAAGAGAAGTCAGTTGATTATTGCCCACATTGAGGCTGACTAGGTTGGGGTTTTGCGAAACATTTATAGAAGTCAAGAAATTACGAGTGGCAATTAGTCTCATTAATGCTGGATTATGAGTTGTATCCAAAGATTCCAACACATTATTATAAACATAAAGTTCAGTTAGGGCGGTAGCCCCAGACACATCTATGCTTGCGAGCGCATTTTCATAAACGTGAATCTTGGTCAAAGTCGTGTTGCTGCTAGAAATATTCAAAGTATTCAGATTATTATTGAAGGCATAAAGTTCGGTCAGGGCTGTATTGTGAGAGACGTCTAGCGTTGTCAGATAATTGTGATCAACATCAAGTCTAGTTAAGGCCGTATTATGAGAGATATCCAAAGTGCTACCAGTGAGGTGGTTATACGATAACGATAACTGAGTTAGGCCAGTCATCTTTTCGAGACCAACAGTGTTAAAAATCTTTTCCTCATTAGGCGTCTCTGAATCTTTATTACAATTCAAAGCGGTAATTTCCGCCAGCTGCGCATCTGAAAGGCCTGTAGAAATATCAGCGCTGGGGTGACTATCTAAATAGGTACTTGCTACACAATCGTAAAAATTTTCATCGGTAATTGTAGTGTATCCAGTTGGGATGGTATAAGTCACAGCGCTAGCGTCATTGACTGCGACGATTTTATTAATAGCGATTCCTAAGGTGGGGATGATTGTAATGGCCGCTACTGTAGCCGACAACAACAACCTTCTGCGCTTTTGGAGGTGAAGACTTAACATTGTATGGCCTTTCTTTGTATTTTTATTTTTTATGTTTTAGTTTTACATAACCATATACACCTTTAATTATAACAAAATATTTTATTTTGTCAATACCGTAGCAAAACCCAATAATTAGAGGTATAATATACTCATGAAATTGTTGCTTCACACCTGTTGTGCGCCGTGTAGCGTTTATTGCATCAAGACTTTACGTGAAGAGGGTATTGAGCCCACGCTTTTTTGGTACAACCCCAACATTCAACCCCTTGCTGAATACAAAGCTCGTCGTGATTGTCTCAAAGAGTACGCTAAGAGCCAAGACGTTGAATTAATTCTCGAAGATGTTTATGGTCTTGATGAATTTGTTTGTCAGGTTGCTAGTCAACCCGATTTTAAAGAAGCGATGCGCACGCGCTGTCAAAATTATTGTTATCCTAAGCGTCTACGTCAGACTTTTGAGTACGCTAAAGGGCACGGTTATGACACTGTATCGACCACCTTGTTATATAGCATTTATCAGCAGCATGATATCATTAAAGATTTAATGGAGCAACTCGCCAAGGAATACAAAATCGATTTTCTCTATCGCGACTTTCGCAAAGGTTGGCGCAAAGGCCAAGTCGCAGCTCGCAAAGCTGGTCTCTACATGCAAAAATATTGCGGTTGCGTATTCTCCGAAGAAGAAGCTATTTATGGTCGCCAAATCGCCAAAAAACTCAAAAAGCAGGGAATTAACCCCACCAATCAGAATGTTCGCAAAATCATCAACGACATGCCTGGCGACTTAGCGTTATAAGTGCTATAATTAGCTTATGAAAATTTATGAAAATGTCCCTGTTGCCGATTTTACTACCATGAAAATTGGTGGACCGGCACGTTATGTTATTAAAATTGAATCCGCCGATGATGTTCCCGAAGCTTACCGATTTGCCGCTCGGCATAAATTGCCGACTTTTATTGTTGGTTTTGGCGCCAACACTATCGGTCGTGATGAAGGTTTTGAGGGCGTAGTATTAATTAATCGCATTCCTCACCACATCGATAAACTTCCAGCCGAGGCTAATCATAGTAAAACACACATTGCCGCCCCAGGAGACTCTGATTTGCCCAATCAAGACACCGCGGCTTTCTTTAAAGCCTCCAGTGGCACCGAATGGAACGATTTTGCTCTTTCGGTTTCAGAACTAGGTTTTACTGGTGTTGAGGCGCTGGCTGACATTCCTAGCACCGTCGGTGCTGCTCCCGTGCAAAATATTGGCGCTTACGGTCAAGAAGTTTCTAGCACTATCGTCGAAATTGAAGCTTTTGACAGCGCTCACCAACGTTTTGTGACTCTAGCTAACCATCAGTGTGACTTTTCTTATCGCCACTCGATTTTTAATGATGCCGAAAAAGGTCGCTATTTTATTACTTCAGTAACTTTTCGTCTTGAAAAAGGCCATCTCAACCCGCCCTTTTATCGTTCTTTGCAAGAATATGTCGACAAATACCAAGTCACCGATTTTTCCCCGCTCAGTCTTTTTAATATTGTCACCACTATTCGCAAATCCAAACTACCCGATCCTGTCGAACACCCTAGTGCGGGTAGTTTTTTCAAAAACGTTTATCTCGATCGCGATTCGGCGCTTTCTGCCAAAGCCAAGCAAATTCCTGTCTATGAATCGCACGGGCTTAATAAAGTGCCGGTTGGCTGGCTAATTGAGCACAGTGGGCTCAAAGGTCAAAAACTCCATGGTTTTCGCGTTTGGCCTGACGCACCGCTAGTATTAGTCAACGAAGACGGTGAGAGTTATCACAATCTATCTCTCGCGCGCCAAGGGATAATCAGCAAAGTTTATGAGAAATTTGGTTTTAATCTCGAACAAGAGCCCGAAGAATTAGCGATGACTGATCGTTTTGACGCTACTCCAGTCAATCCATTTGCAATGCACGAAGAATCATCAGATTCCGAGGAAGATTAAATGACCAAGAAGTCTTTTCATACTAAAATTTTAAGCGGTCGCGAATTGGCTGGTTTTATCAAAGAGCGTCAAGCTCGTCAAGTTGCAGCACTCAACGAGCATACTAAGTTGGTAATTTTACGCGATAGCGACAATCCGGTTATTCTCAAATATGTCTCGCTCAAACAGCGTTACGGCGCTGACATTGGCATTGAAGTAGAAGATAGATTAATTAATACCGATGAGCTTACTAGCGTAATTGACGAATTAAACAAAGACACCTCTGTGACGGCAATGATTGTGCAATTACCGATACTTGAACCAGCGCGCACTGACGATATCGTCAACCACATTGCTCCAATTAAAGATGTTGATAATCTCAGCGGTCAGGCTCCTTATACTCCAGCCACTGCCGAAGCGATTGATTGGTTGCTAGCTGGTTATGATATCAAATTAGCAGGGAAACACATCGGCGTTGTCGGTCAAGGTCGCTTAGTTGGCGCGCCACTCACCAAACTTTGGTCGAATGCTGGTCACGACATCACGATCTTTGCCAGAGGTGATGATTTGACTAATCTGCAAAAGTGTGATATAATAGTATCAGCTACCGGTGTACCACATCTAATCACCGCAGATCTTGTTAAAAACGGCGCTATTATCGTTGACGCTGGCACCGCCAGCGATCATGGCGTGATTAAGGGCGATGTTGACGACGCCGTTCGTAATCGCTCTGATTTAATTGCTATTACACCGACCATTGGTGGTGTTGGTCCACTTACCGTCAGTGTACTTTTTGATCACGTCATCGCTGCTGCTTCGGCGTGATATAATAGACTACATGGAACATTTCTTAGATTTTTTTACACCAGACAATTATAAACTCGAACTTGATATTAATAAAAACACCGAAGAGCTCAAAGGCGTGGTTACCATCACTGGCGCTCCTCGCGCCGATATCATCAAACTCCACGCTGTTGACATGACCATCGACGACGTCAACTTCGACTACGAGTATAAGGGCGGGGTATTGATAATTAAGGAAACGGGTGGCGCCACTTGGGGGACCCCCGCCGCGCGCAACGGAGTGAGCACGGTGGGGGAACATGTGGCGACAGGACCCGTTTCTGTAACTATCAAGTTTCACAGGAAATTGAGTCATAATATGCAGGGGGCCTATGTATCTACGTATGAGCACAACGGTACCACCGAAAAAATCGTCTCCACTCAGTTTGAATCTCACTACGCCCGCGAATGTTTCCCTTGCATAGACGAACCAGCCGCCAAGGCTACTTTTGATGTCTCTATTACCACTCACGATTCAGAAGATATAATTCTCTCCAACACCCCAGCTAAAAACGTTGTAAAAAATACAACACATTTTGAGCGTACACCTGCCATGTCTACATATCTTTTAGCGTTTGTGATTGGCAAATTTCATCACCGCGAAATCGTTAATCAGCACGGCATTAAAATTACTTCTTATTGTGCGCTTAACCAAGATCCCGATTCCCTCGATTTTGCTAATCATATTGCGGCCGAGGCGCTTGATTATTACGATGAAAAATTCGGCATTCCCTACCCACTCCAGAAACTCGACCAAGTCGCCATTCCCGATTTTGAAGCCGGCGCCATGGAGAACTGGGGTTTAGTCACTTACCGTGAATCTTGCATGCTTGCTAGCAAAAACAGTGCCATTTCTGATCAGCAATATATTGCCACTGTCGTTACACATGAACTTTCGCATCAATGGTTTGGCAATCTCGTCACCATGCAATGGTGGGACGATCTCTGGCTCAACGAATCTTTTGCCAACGTCATTGAATATTTTGCCACTGACGCTATCCATCCTGAATATCACATTTGGGAGAGTTTCTTTACCAGCGATTGTGTAGTCGCGCTTTATCGTGACGCCTTGAAGGGCGTTCAATCCGTGCAGCAGCCTGTCAATAGCCCCGAAGAAATCGCTACTCTTTTTGATCACGCCATTGTCTACGCCAAGGGTGCGCATTTGATGTTCATGCTGATTCGCTTGATTGGTGAAGACAAATTCTTCACCGGCATTCGTGACTATTTCCAAAGACACCAATATCACAATACCACCGGTGACGACCTTTGGGTGGCTTTGCAACCCCATGCCGATTTTGACGTCAAAGAGTTTATGCACGCCTGGCTTTCTCAGCCCGGTTACCCCGTTATTGAAAATGCGACTAAAGAGCAGCATCGTTTTTTGCTTGATGGTTCTACTGATAATTCAAAATGGCCTTTGCCTCACATTAAAGACGACATGTCTGGCCACTATCTCATTCATCTATCAGATGACGAATTTAAGCAAAAACTCGACAATTTTGATAATTTGTCGCTTGAGCAAAAACTTCGCCTGATTACCGATCGCACCATACTTTCCAAGACTCAACTAGTCGATTCTAGCTCGCTCCTTGATATTTTGCCACATTTTCAAAACGAGACCAGCCACGCTGTTTGGTCGGCAGCATTGATGGCGATTTCTGATCTCAAACTCTTTTTTGAGCCCGAATCTCCAGAAGAGAAAAAATACCAAAAATACCTCTTGCAGCTCATTCAGCCCCAACTTACGCGTCTTGGTTTTACTAGACGCCCCGATGACACCGACAACGACATTCACCTGCGCAATATAATTATTGGCATTGCCAGTTATACCGAGGATCCTGATATTTTGCATCATCTTGCTGCTCTCTATCAAAACGATTTGACCAAAATTGACCCAGAACTGCGCGGCCATATTATTGCAGCAAAATTATATCTTACTGAACTCGCTGCCGAAAAGTCGCCCGATAACACCAGCGCCTCTGATCAGCTTTTCGATGCTCTTCTCGAGCAGTATCAAAATATTTCCGACCCCAGCATTGAAGCTGATTTGCTTTCAGCGCTTACCGACTCGCGCAACGCAAAACATCTCGAGGTTCTCATTGGTCTTTTGAAGCAGCCCGAAATTGTCCGCCCGCAAGATCACTTGCATCTATATATTTATTTGCGCGGCAATCACCGTAGCCATCATCAAGCTTTCAAGTGGCTACGCGAAAACTGGGATTATGTTTGTCAACAAACTGGCGATAAATCGTTAGAAGATTATCCGCGCTATAGTTCGCGTGGTGTTCGTACTGCCGAAGAGGCCCAGCAGTACCACGATTTCTTTGATCCTATGCAAGGCAATCCGGCTCTGAATCGCGCTATCGAAGTCGCCACAGGCGAAATTAGTGCGCGTCTCGCCTTGATTACTGCAGATGCGCAAAAAGTGCACGCAAAATTAGAAGAATTTTAATTTTTTTCTTATTTCACCCCTGTAAAAAAAGTATGAAAACCTCTTGACATGCTTAAAGCGGTAATGTTAATATAATAGATATAAAGGTCATTAGATTAAAAAAAGGAGAAATATGACAAAATCAAAAGTTATTGCTGGTTTTAGCGTAGCTGCCCTTGCTGCCGTCGCTTTCCCAGCTGCAAGTTTTGCCGCTGAAGGTACCACCGTAACTGATACTGTGCAGGTTACCATTAACTCGGCATGTACTATCACATCAACTCAAGCCTCCAACACCTATTCGGCTACCATGACTAATGGTCAGCTCAAAAGCGATTTTGGTTCTACTACCATGACCGTGAATTGTAACGACGCTTCTGGTTGGCATATGACTGCGGTCGGTTCTGGCGCTGATGCTAGTGATAAGACTGCCATGAATGCCACTGGTTCTGGTACCGACATTGCTACTGGTACTGCCACTTCTGGCGCTGCTTCTAACTGGGCCATGAAGGTTGAGGGTACTGGCGCTACTGGTTTCACTACCTTTGCTGCCGTTCCAGCTAGTGCTACCAACGTAGCTACTGGTTCTGGCGCCGTCAGCGGTGGTACTCTTAGTACTACCTACCAAGTGTTTATCAGCGCTACTCAGCAAGCTGATACTTATACCGGCCAAGTTACTTACACCTTGGCTCACCCAGCTGCGTAATATCGCCGCAAATACAAGCATAGTCCCTTCAAAGGAGGGGCTATGTTTTTTGTTTTCCACAGATTTTTCCACAGAGCATACCTCAGTTATTATTGTATCTCAGGTTAATTTTTGAAAAGGGCTTGACAAATTCAAAAAGATAATGTTAAAATGAAAATACAAAAGGTCATCAACTAATAACAAAAAAGGAACAAAAAAATGACAAAATCAAAAGTTATTGCTGGTCTTAGCGTAGCCGCTCTCGCCGCTGTCGCTTTTCCAGCCGCAAGTTTTGCCGCTACCGGTACCACCGTAACTGATACCGTGCAAGTCACGCTTGATTCAGCTTGTACTATCACATCAAGCCAAGCCGCTAACACCTACAGCGACACCATGACCAACGGTCAGCTCAAGAGCGATTTCGGTTCTACCGAAATGACCGTCAATTGTAATGATGCTGCTGGTTGGCATATGACTGCGGTCGGTTCTGGCGCTGATGCTAGTGACAAGACTGCCATGAATGCTACTGGTTCTGGTACCGACATTGCTACCGGTACTGCTACTTCTGGCGCTACTTCTAACTGGGCCATGAAAGTTACTGGTACTGGCGCTACTGGTTTCACCACTTTCGCTGCCGTTCCAGCTAGTGCTACCAACGTAGCTTCTGGTACTGGCGCCGTCAGCGGTGGTACTCTTAGCACCATGTACCAAGTATTTATCAGTGCCACTCAGGAGTCTGATACTTACACTGGTCAGGTTACTTATACTTTAGCTCATCCAGCTGCTTAATCTAGGATAAGACCGAAAATAGAGCTCGTTTCGAGCTCTATTTTTCTGGTTTTTTTCGTTTCTTTATGTTAAAATAAGTTTATTATTAAGCGAGGTATATATGAATTCATCAAAAGAGTCGTCAAGGTTGTCCGACAAAAATATTAATACTATCAAATGGGTTGTTGCCACCGCTATTATCGTAGCTATTGCCGTAATTATCATGTTGGTGTTCCGCACCCATAACAAAACTACTACCATCACCAGAGATAGCGCCGACACCAGTTATATCAGTTGCCTTGCTGGTAATCCCGACGATGCCTTTTTTACTTCCAAAAGTGCCGAAAGCATCAGTCACGAGATTAAGGTAATCTTTTCAGATGATGTAGTTGATAAATTTTCTTACACCCTCAGAGGTACTTATAATTCCAATGCTGCCGCTAGGCAAGATATTGCTGTGTGGCACGCTGATTATAATAATTACATGGCCGATCACAATGCCGACCCAGAAAAGCTTAGCCCTCATTTTACTGACATTGATACGAAATCCGAAATTTCTCTTTATACTCTTATTGGAGACATGAGTAGTTCTACGCACCAATTCTTCTTCCTCACCGATGAGGAGTATAGTAAAATTCAAAATTATTCTACCGAAGAATTACAAAGCCTCTACAAATCCAAGGGTTTCTTGTGTGAAATTGGTCAATAAATGGTATAATAGATTTTAATAAAAAGGAGGAAAATGAAAAGATCCAAATTACTATTAACTGCTGTCGCATCTTTCTTGATAGCTGCGTTTGCATTCTGCACGTTTAACGTATTTGCGGAAGAATCCGTAGAATCTTCCGCCATGACAGTTTCACCCACTTATCAAAAAATTATCTTAACACCAGGTGAGACTTACAACGGTTCAGTCAAAGTTTCCAGGCCCAACGATGCCGAAAGTGGCCTCAAATACTCCGTTTCGATTGGTTCATTCGTCCAGAAATCAAGTGGAGAGAACAGCAAAGACGATTATGACACTGTCGACACAGAGACTAAAACCGCCTACAACGAAATCATGGATTGGATTACCATCCTCGACGAAGAGGGTGTAGTCGAGCCTAATAACGTTGATACCATTCGTTTCACAATTGACGTTCCTAAAGACGCTCCGGCAGGTGGTCAATATGCGACCATCAACGTCCAAGACGACGGCAGCACGACTACCGAAATTAATAATAGTGATACTAATGGCAAAAATGTCAATATTCAAAACGTCACCAGAATTTCCTCTATTATCTACGCCGAAGTCGCCGGTGAGACCAACAAATCAGCCACCATTACCGAAAACTCCATTCCGCCATTCAGTTTCGGCGGCGGCATTTCCGCTAGCTCTATGGTTAAAAACGAAGGCAATGTCCACACCGATGCTACTTACACACTACAGGTTTGGTCGGCCTTTGCCAGCGAGTCTAGCGAAGAGCTCTATACCAACGCTGAAGATCCCGAAGTTCATTTAATCATGCCAGAGACTTCTCGTTTTGTCACTGCTACCTGGGAAAACGCTCCTGCAGTAGGCTTATTCCGTGTTAAGCAAACCGTCTCTATTTTTGACCAAACTAGTGAGATTACTCGCATCGTTCTAGTTTGTCCAATGTGGCTTCTGTTTGTAATCTTGATTATTCTCTTCTTTATTATATTTTGGCTCGTGTCTCGTTCTCGCGCTCGCAAAAAAGCTCCCAAAGAACAATAGTCTAGACCCACCTCACACACAAAAGTTGCGGTTTCAAAAGCCGCTTCTTTTGTATGCTATAATTACGGCATGAGTCGCCATAAAATTTTTAAATATTCTCTCGGGGTAATTATTGTAATTTTTGCCTTTTTTATTGCCATTCGCATGGCGACTTTTGACACTAATTTAAATCCTGAAATAACTTATAAATTACCGGAATTTGCTTCGCTTGATAATCTTTCTGACGTTGAATACGGGCAATGGGCGGTCGCCGTCGACGGTCAGCCAATAGTTTCTGAGCGCACTGAGTCACCTCAGCCTACCGCTAGTACTACCAAGATGATTTTGAGTCTTGCTGTCATACAACAAAAACCTTTTGCACTTGGTGAGACAGGGGAGAATATTGAAATCACTCAAGAATTTTATGACATTTATACCTGGTACATTACTCACAACGGTTCAAATTCTGCTGTTGAAGTCGGCGAAGTCATCAATGAATACGATGCGCTCGCTTCGGTTTTGCTGGCCTCCAGCAATAACATGGCCGATTCTCTTGCTATTTGGGCATTTGGCTCTCTAGACAATTATCGTGATCATGCCTCCAATATGCTCGCTGAGTGGGGGATTACAGATACTACTATTGGCAGCGACGCCAGTGGTTACGACCCCAGCACCACCTCTACGGCCACCGATTTAGCCAAAATTGGTGCTAAATTGCTTGAAAATCCCGTTCTGGCGCAAATTGTTGGCCTTCCTAGTCATGATGTGCCGGTGGCTGGCGCTTTGACGAATAGTAATGGTTTGCTAGGTCAAAATCGTATTATTGGTATCAAAACCGGCTTTATTGGCGAAGAATCGGGTTATTGTCTTATTACTGGCTACAAAGAAGGTGAGCACAACATCACCACTGCTCTGCTTGGTGCTCCTGATCGTACCAGTTCTTTTTCTGCTAGTTCTGGCATGGTAATTGCCGCCCAGAGTGCTATGCCATTTAGCAATCTAGTCACCTCTGGTGAAACTGTAGGTTTTTATCATCCTTGGTGGTCTGAGCCAGTGGCAATTACCTCTGATAGTGATTTTACCGAACTTGGTTATTCTACTCCAAATAGTTCAGCTAGTCTTCAAGTTCCAACCACCTCCGCTGAGGCACTTGAGGCCACCTCAGATAAAGTTACTGGCACGCTTGAGCTCAAGTTTAACGATAACACTTATCACGCCCCTGTCTCTGCTGCCGATTTTTCCTTAGAACCAACTCTTTTGCAACGCTTCCTCCATGTTTTTGGTTGGAGCGCGTCTTAAAACGCCGAACTTTTGTTTTTTCTTGTACTATGTTATTATAAACATAAGAACTTAAGCAAAGGAATTTTTCTATGGAAGATAATCCGTCTACACCTACCACACCTACGCCAGAGGTCAAACCGACCCCGGCGCCGGAGCCTACACCTGCTCCAGAGCCAACTCCAGCCGCGCCAGTTGAGCCGGCCACTCCAGCCGAACCAGTTGAACCAGCTGCTCCAGCTGCATCAGCCGAACCGGCCACTCCGACCGCTTTCATTGCTTCAGAACCCGCTCCAGCTACACCAGTTGAGCCAGCTGTTCCAGTCACACCTACTGAAAACCCAGCTACCCCAGCTGCCACACCCCCCGTTGACAATCCAGCCAAACCCCAGAAAAAAATCAATAAACCTTTGATTATTGGTGCTTCTGCTGCCGCTGCTTTGTTGGTAGGTGGTGGAATCGCTTTTGCAATTTATCGCACTCAACCCGAGCTGGTTGCCCTTGATGCTGTTTCAAACTTTTTGAGCGCCGAAAATGTTACCACTTCTGGCAGCGTTGACATCACTAGTGATTCTGATATCGACAGTTCTACTTTTGGCGTTAAATCTATTGTTGTTAATTTCGTATCCAAAACTAGTGGCGCCAATAACTCCACCGAAGCCACCGCCGTCGCCACCATGAATGACGACTCTAAGATTTCGCTTGACTTTGGTGAGACCTTTATGTCTGATGGCAAGCTTTATCTAAAAGTTAGCGGCATCAAAGAAGCCATTGACGCTCTTCCACAAGAATATTCCGAAACCGTTGGTCAATATCTTGGCAATATTGTTGATCGTATTGATGGCACTTGGTGGGAAGTTTCTCTCAGTGATATCCTGGAGGCTTCCAAAGATACAATCTCTGAGACATATGCCAAGCAGATTCAAGCTGTTTACGATTGTGGCCTCCAGACCCTAGAAGAGACCAGATCTAGCGATGAAATCGCTGATCTTTACAAAGACCACCGCTTTATTCAGGTTGAAAATTATTCCGGTTCGGATATTCAGGCCAGTAATGGTGGCAACCTCTATGCAATCAGCCTCAACAATGAAGAGCTTGCCAGTTTCACCAAAGGTATTGGCGATACTGCCATTGCCAATAACTTTGTTACCTGTATCAACAACGTTGAGGGCATGAACTCTGAAATTAAAGCCAGCGACGCTTTCAAAGATGTTAAAGCGGACGATTTTAAAGAGATATCTGAAAATCTTCCTGATTTAGTACTAGAAGCTAACCCCTGGACCCATAATCTAACCGGTTTCCACGCCAGCTACGTCTATGACGGAAACCAAAATAGCACTTCTAGCACCATAAAAGAGACTACTGCTACAAAGATTACCGCCAAAACTGATCTGAGTTTTGATTACGGCGCCGTTTCGGTTAGTGTCCCAGATGGTAAAAAATCAATTCTTGAGCTTACTGATTTCGTCGAAGCCGCCGGCGGTGACGCCTCTTATTTCTTAATGCTTGTGCCTGGCGTTGGCCTTATGACCCTCACCACTATGAGCACTTCTGCCGTTAACGTTAGCGAACCAGTGGCTGTCGAAGGCGACGTCGATATTGACGTGGAAGACTTTGACGACACCGATGATTACGACGACGCCGAAGATGAATCTGATTTTGCCGATGAAGATGAAGAGTTCTGGGAAGAGTACGACGACTAATAAACTTTAGCGAAATTGCAGATTTTTCAAAAAAACCCTTGATTTTTTTGCCAAAGTGCGATATAATAGATGAAGTTATATAAGTCACTGCTTTTGTGACCTCTGTAAAAAGGTAGAAACTACGCGAGGAGTTTTCTATCTCTCGCTTGAAAAAAGTTTCGCTTTAACAATTTGAACAACGAAAGATTTTAAGATGGCAATTAGCAATCGAACTTCGATTGCTAGTTATGTCAATGCATAAAAAGGTAACTAAGGGCACTGATAGTGGATGCCTTGACAATCAATACCGATGAAGGACGTAGGACTCTGCGATAAGCCTCGGGGAGCTGAGAACGAGCTTAGATCCGGGGATTTCCGAATGGGGAAACCTATCTTGGGTCATACCAAGATGCATTTACCTGAACACATAGGGTAAGTAGCGGGAACCGGCCGAACTGAATCATCTTAGTAGGTCGAGGAAAAGAGAATAACCAATGATTCCGAAAGTAGTGGCGAGCGAAATTGGAACAGCCCAAACCTTAAGATAACCATACGGTTTAACGGCCAGAGTTATTAAAGGGGTTGCGATATTAGATAATTTTTATGCTGAGTCGCCTCGCGGCGATTCAGCATAAAAACAGATAGCGTTAACTAAGCTGGTAATGTAAGAAAACTTAGAGCGTAGCGGAAGCACCTGGAATGGTGCGCCACAGAGGGTGAAAGCCCCGTATGCGAAACGTTCTTAGACATTATTTATCTTTTATCAAGTAGGACGGGGCACGAGAAACCCTGTTTGAATCCGGCAGGACCACCTGCCAAGGCTAAATATATTGATTGATCGATAGCGAACTAGTACGGTGATGGAAAGGTGAAAAGACCCCCGGGAGGGGAGTGAAATAGATCCTGAAACTCAGTGCCTACAAGGTGTCGGAGCGGATTTATC
>JAFWIX010000004.1 GCA_017514665.1 Candidatus Saccharimonadota bacterium
CAAACTGATGCTCCATCTACCGCTTCTACCACCTCTATTACCTTTGCTGGTAAAGTCAACACTACCAAACCTTCTGGTACTTACTCTACTTCTGTTACCTTTACTGCTATTACTAATGCTCCACCAGATTATACCGCTAGATTAGATACTGGCCAAACCGTTAACGCTAAACTAAAGTCTCTAGCTGCTGGAACTACTCAGACCTATACCGCGCAAGACAATCTTGTCAAATCCATTGACGTCCACCTAGAAACATCTGCCCCTACCGGATTTATTCCATCTGAAGCCAACACCATTTCTTCCTCTGAGTCTAAAAACCCAATCTACATCATCTTTGATAATACTAATGACGCTGGTATCATGCACTTCTATACTGAAGGAAATCAAATCTTCTTACCTTCCGATTCATCTTATACGTTCTATCAATTCCGCTCCCTCTCCGACCTCTCTGACCTTTCTGATTGGGATACTTCCAGTGTGACAAATATGACTAATATGTTCTCTTCTGCCGGCTACGACGCCACCACCTTCACCCTAGACCTTTCCGGCTGGAATACTTCTAACGTGACGGATATGGGTAGTATGTTCTATTCTGCCGGCGACTCCGCCACCACTTGGTCCATCGGCGACCTCTCTTCTTGGAACACTTCTAACGTGACGGATATGGGTCAAATGTTCTCTTCTGCCGGCTACTCCGCCACCACCTGGTCTGTCGGTGACCTCTCTGATTGGAGTACTTCTAACGTAACGGATATGGGCAATATGTTCTATGATGCCGGCCACTCCGCCACCACCTGGTCTGTCGGTGACCTCTCTGATTGGAGTACTTCTAACGTAACGGATATGGGCAATATGTTCTTTGCCGCCGGCTACTCCGCCACCACCTGGTCTGTCGGTGACCTCTCCGGTTGGAACACTTCTAATGTGACGAGTATGGACAATATGTTCAATAGTGCCGGCTACTCCGCCACCACCTTCACTCTAGACCTCTCTTCTTGGAACACTTCTAGCGTGACGAATATGTACCGCATGTTCCGATACGCCGGCCGCTCCGCCACCACCTGGTCTGTCGGCGACCTCTCCAGTTGGAATACTTCCAATGTGACGAATATGGGTGATATGTTCCGTTATGCCGGTGTCCCCGTCACCACCTTCACTCTAGACCTCTCTTCTTGGAATACTTCTAACGTGACAAATATGAATCGGATGTTCGAATCTGCCGGCCGCTCCGCCACCACCTGGTCTGTAACTATTCCTCCAACCAATGGGAATAATATTAGTAATACTACCAGTAATATGTATGGCCAAACCACATCAGTATATGGTGAACCACCTAGCGGCAAATCTTTCACTCTAGCTCAATAAAGAGACAGATTTAATATATTTTTCTTTTTGTGTTTTTTATCATTTTAGTACAGGTGGCTACACGGTGGTTACAATGTACCACCGATGCGACATTTAATGATAATAATAAAAAGAATTTGGAACGGATCTTAAAAAATAGTGACTCATCGCTGTCCCATTGCATACATTAACTCATTTCAAATCTAAAAACTCACCATAAAACTCACAAATTCATAAGCATAAACACAAAATCACAAAAAAGCCCCATTTTACAGAGGTTAAAGTGATTGGAAAAAACTCACATACCCTCCAATAAATGGGTCTTGTTGCCAAGGTAGTGCATATGGGGGTGTCATCAATTTGCGTTTCAAAAAATACACTTTTATACCAAAATAAACATAAACACCATAAACTGTACGAAACGTACCAGCGACGGGACATCTATTGTTTTCTCCTATATAAGACATACTTAAAAGATACACTTAAATATATATAACAATATGTTACATATCTCAATGTTTATTAAAGATCAAAAAAATATATAACACTTTATTACATAACTATTATTTTCTAAAAAAGCTTAATAAGTATGATATAATAGTTATATGAAAAAGGTCATCACTATTTCTACTTCTGCATTGGCTATATTGTCGATGTTTTTTATTTCTCTAAGTACCTTTAATGTAGGTAGTTCTAACTTAGCCTATGCAGACTCCAACGCCAAAGCCGAACTCAACATTGATTCTATAATTAACATTTCAGCACCAAACACAGTTACTATCAATTGTACTCCAGGCTCTACCGCAGCAACTGCTACTTTATGTACTGGCAATGCTACAGTTAGTGTTACTACTAATAATATTACTGGCTTTACCTTACAAATGAATGCCGCCAATGGTTCTCCTACCGCTCTTACTAATACTGGTACTTCACCTAGCGCTACTCTACCCACTTTATCTCAATCCTATACAGCTGCTAATTTCCCCACTAACTATTGGGGCTATACAGGAGGTTTAGATAAATCAGGAGAAACCGGTGGTTATGACTGTGCATCAAACTATTGTCCTATCCTAGCCTACGAATCTACTCCATCAAATTATGCCCCTAATCACGTAATAAAAGTCACAGACGCTCCCGCTACTACATCAAATACCACCCTTACCTTTGGCGCCAAGATTGATGTAAGTAAGCCTTCTGGGACTTATTCAACATCAGTTACTTTCACGGCTGTAACTAATTATGTTCCACCTACAAAACTAGCTAACGGTGTTTCTATGCAAGAAGTCACAAGCTCAGTCTGTGCTAATTCCGATACTGATGTAATCTATACCGTAGTAGATAGTAGAGACGGCAAAGAATATACCGCAGCCAAACTCCAAGATGGCAATTGTTGGATGACCCAAAATCTTGCCCTAGGTGGCTCTACTGCTATGAATCTCACCCAAGCTGACTCTAATGTAGGACCTTCTGGCTTCACTCTTCCTGCTTCTAGTGTGACTGAAGAAGATTGGGGCGAAGCCCTTCCCGATGAACCCAACTTCTTCGACTACGCTGGTAACTACCCCTCTCAGCAATCTACTACCAAGTATGGTAACTTCTACAACTGGCCTGCCGCTACTGCTGGCTCTGGCACCAGTGCCACCATTGATGGCGAAAAAGCCCCATACTCTATCTGCCCCAAGAACTGGCGCCTCCCCAGTTACGATGACTCTACTTATGAACCTGAGGCCTATACTATGCTTAATAACTACATTACCACTGGTACCTGGGACGATTATAACCTCGGCTGGACCGGAGTTACTACCACTGATTTTACTAACGCTCCTGTTTCTCTCGTGTTCTCTGGTACCTTCATTGGCGATTTATTTGATCAAGGCGATTTAGGCTTCTGGTGGGATTCTGCCGGTGAGAGCAGCGACAAGGCAGCCGACCTGCAGATATACAGCGGTGGACACGTATACCCGTACACATCCGGTGGCCGTAAGGACGTCGGTATGTCAATTAGGTGTATGATATCCGGTTCGTAGTTAACACTTCCACCACCCGGCAACCTCATTCCAGATCAATATTTCGCGACATTTTTCGTACACCAAAAAATACATTTTCCGAACGCGAACAAAAGTATCATCAAAAAATAGTGTCTCGTCGGTGTCCCATTCCGTACATTTGCTTAAAAAACTCACTAGAAAATTAATAAATAGGGGGACTCTTGCTTTGATTTTCTAGAACCATCAAAAAAGCCCCATTTTACAGGGGTGAAACCGATTTAAAAAACTCACTGACACTCCAGCAGATGGAAATATTTGCCAAGATAGTGCATATGGGAGTGTCACAATAATCCGTTGCACTTTTTAGTTCATTTTTTCACTGTTATTAAAATACACAATAGGTGGCTACAACATACCACCGACGCGACACCTAACTTTTCATAAATTACAACGGATTTTATAACACGTCACCTCTGTAAATCATTTAACAGATCTTCTACTAATAATAAACTGGAAAAAAGTTGTCATATAAACAAAAGCATGATACAATGAAAACATAATCAGTATAAGGCCAAATATGAATAAAACTAACAAGCTCAAAAATCTTATAGGGAATGGCAACAACTTTTTGATTATCCCAATTTCAGCTTTCACCGTCTTAGCGGTGTTTTTTATTGCTTTAAGTAGCTTAAGTGTCGGTAATTCTAGCTCGGTCTACGCCGATTCTTCCGCCTCTTCAGACACCGAAGTAAACCTAAACATTGATCCAGTCATTAATATCACTGCCCCACAAATCTCTACTATCAGCTGTGTATCTTTAAATACTCTATGTACTACTAACACTACTGTTACTACAGAAACCAATAACCGCACCGGTTACACCTTACAGCTAAATGCTACTTCTGGTTATTCTAATAGTCTTACTAATGCTGCTACTAATGAAACTATTCCTACTCTAAGCCAATCTTATGCTTCTGGATCCTTTCCTGTAAACTATTGGGGCTATACAGGAGGCTTAGATAAATCAAGTGAAACTGGAGGATATAACTGTGCATCAAACTACTGCCCAGTTCTAGCTTATCAATCTACTGAGTCTAACTATGCCCCAAATCATGCTATAAAAGCTACGAATGCTCCTTCCAGTGATACCACTACTATTACTTTTGGCGCTAAGGCTGATACCACTAAATCTTCTGGTACTTACTCTACATCAGTTACCTTTACGGCAGTAACTAACTTCGTACCAAATCCAGATGCTCCTGTTAACTGCCAGACTAAAGTACCTAGCGTTAATTACATGCAAGAAATAAACTCTACTAATGAATCTTCAATTCTCGCTGCTATGGTAGAAGATCAACCATACTATATTAAAGACTTTCGTGATAAAGAAACCTACTGCATCAGCAAACTCAAAGACGGCAATCTCTGGATGTTAGACAACTTAAGATTAGACCTAGTTGCCTCTCAGAACAACATCACTTCATCAAACACTAACGCTTCAGATACTTACCTAAACTACCTTAAAGGCGTAAACACTGGTACTACTTCAGACCAATATCCCACTGCTGGAGTAAGCTATTGGACTAGTAGTTATAGTTACTCTGCTCCTCTTATTGCTATTAAAAACGCTAATAACGACAACTGGAATCCAGACACCGTGGCTTCCGTTACTTATGGTAATGGTAGTGGCAAGATTGGCATCTACTATAACTACTGCGCCGCCTCTGCTGGTTCATACTGTTGGGGTAATGGTACAAGCTACACTGGCTCTCCCTCTTCAGACCCTAAATCTGGCACTCTCTACGACATAGACGCCGATATCTGTCCGGCTGGTTGGCATATGCCTACTACTACTTCTGGTAGTGGTGAATATTACTACCTATACAACACCGCTTACTCCGCCGACCAAGCCAACTTCAGAAACGCCCTCTCTACGCCTCTCTCTGGCTACTTCGGCAATGGCTCGGCGAACGATCTGGGTTCGGGCGGCTACTTCTGGTCTTCTACTTGGAACAGTACGTACCGCATGAGAATCCTCTACGTCAATGCCAGCAGTGTGCTTCCCTCCAGTAACGACGGCCGCAACTACGGCAGCTCGTTGAGGTGTATACGGAGCGGGTCGTAGCGATTTTAGTTAGCACCCTTGCCATTTAGCAACCTCATAACTCCTTAATAAACGGATCGTAGCGAGATCACTCTTTTGCCCTAACCATCGATATATTTCCTCACAATCTGCAGAACCATTATTTGACATTTTTCGTACACCAAAAAATGCATTTTCCGAACGCAAACAAAAAATGTCATCAAAAAAATAGTGTCTCATCGCTGTCCCATTGCATACATTAACTCATTTCAGATCTAAAAACTCACCATAAAACTCACAAATTCACAAGCACAAACACAAAATCACAAAAAAGCCCCATTTTACAGGGGTGAAAGTGATTGGAAAAAACTCACATACCCTCCAATAAATGGGTCTTGCCGCCAAACTACTGCATATAGGAGTGTCACAAAAAGCCGTTGTAAAAATGAATTCTTTTTTAGCTCTTTTCCTGAAGTGGTCACAATGGGACAGCGATGAGACACTTTGCCGAAAAACTTAATTTTTCCTGCAACGAAAAAAACGGCTTTTTAAAGTATAGCATTATGTTAATATCATATAATATTAGGATGAAAAGAAAAATAAACTCCAACCAAAAATACAAAATAATAAAACTATATTATGAAGGTGAATCTGCTGAGGCATTATGTCGTAATTATCATATTGCCCATAGCACCCTTTATAAATGGATTGCAGATCATCCAAAAGAAAGTATGATCCGGGCTAGACTAAAAAAAGAAAAGCCAGTTAATGTCCCTTATTTAATGAGTCATGCAAAAAAATTAGAAGCAGAACTAGAATTCTTGCATCGTACTGTCACTAATAAAATACCCTTAAGGGAACGCATGAAGATTATAGACGACGAATATGGCAAAGAAAGCCTTAGAGTACAATGTGATGCCCTTGGCGTAAACCGGGCAACCTACCTAAATCGTAAATATCGCAATAAAAATGAAGATGCCTGGTTTATAAAACGTGAAGCTAGATATACTGAACTCATTCGTAAAATCTACGAAGAGAGTGGCCATGTTTACGGAGCAAGAAAGATTACCGCGATCATGCAAAAGAAAGGTTACCCCACTTCTGAGAAGTATGTCCGTAATCTTATGGCGCATGCCGGTTTAATTAGTGCAAGAAGTACTGCTCATAAAGCACATTTAGTAGTCGCGAGAAGGATGCGTGAAGCAGCTCATTCTAGCCAGACCTTTAAACCAATCGCCCCTAATCAGGTCTGGGTTAGTGATGTTACAGCTGTTTGTGTACGCGGCCATTACTATTTTGTCTGTGCGTATATAGACCTGTTTTCTAGAAAAGTAGTAGGGTATAGAGTAGGCAAAAGCAATAGCGTTCAATTAGTTAAAAGAGCTTTCGTCAAGGCTTTCAACGATAGACATCCAGATGGCCAGCTTATTATTCATACGGATAACGCATGCATTTATACTTCATACAGCTTTAACAAGACCTTAAGAGAATATAATGTAGAGCACTCTTTTTCTCGTCCAGGAACCCCTCACGATAATGCCGTAGCAGAGACTTTCTTTAATACTCTAAAACGCGAATCAATACTCCGCACAGATTACCCGCGTTCATATCGTGAGCTAAATAGCCGAGTGGATACATTTATAGAGTGGTATAATTCTAAAAGACTACACGAACACTTACGATATACAACGCCAGATGCCTTCGAAAAGTCTTATAAAGATAAATCTGCTGCCTCAGCTTAATGGATAAGATGTCATTCATAAGTATTGGACATTTGTCCGATATAACAGGGAAAAACCTCAGAACAAGGGGGTTCAGATTCCAACTTTTTTCATTTTTTTAACCCCATTTTTTCACTTTTTTATTCCACTGTCCAATCAACTACCCCTGGAGACGTGGACATGGGGGTTCGGATCGCATACAGCGCATCAGTTGGTGCCCGGAGTGGGACTTGAACCCACACGAGTTTCCTCATTCGATTTTAAGTCGAACGCGTATACCAATTCCGCCATCCGGGCTTACATCCATCTTATCATAAGTTTTCGATATTTCCAATATAGTAAGAAACAATGATATAATAATGCATATAATTAAATTACATCGCATGAAAATATTAAGTTCAAACACCTTGCAGGGCATCGGCAAATACAACAACGACATTTTGGGCCATTCAGAAAATTTTTGTTATGTGATGGATGGTGCGTCTGCGCTGTTTGCAGACAACCTCTTTTTTGAAACATCCGATTTATATGAGTACATGCAACTATTGAAAAAACACATCAAAGATGGTGACACCAGCATCGATATATTCAGGAACGGCATCACAGAAAGCAACAAATTTCTTCCTGACATCAATAAATATCCAGAATACGAGTTGCCGACCTTCACAATCGCGGGCGTCAAAGAAAACACAGATAATTATGAACTGTATTTGTTGTGTGATTGTTTGATTTCCATACTATACCAAGATGGCAGAGTCGAAAATCTTGAAGATTTGAGGTTTAACGAAATCAATACCAAGATTGAAGGAGAAATTGCCAAAATTGACGAATTAGATTTAGTCGAAGCAGAAAAAATAATCCGCAAAAGACCAATTTGGCAAAGATATCGCAAATTCGCCAATGCGCCTGACGGTTATCCAGTAGGTTCTACCAATCCTGAGAGTGTTCGCGTTGGCATTGTAAAAACTATTAATAAAGCTGACGTTGACAAAATTTTAATTTGCACAGACGGGTTGTTTAGTTCAATTGGTCTGCCAAATGACGCTTCGTATTTTGACGAACATGACCTAGAAGATAAAATTGCTAAAAATCACAATCACGACGACCTTACGTATATATTAATCAAAGCATAAAAAAATGGAGGCACCTACCACTCCTTGGGACGCGGAAGGGGACCGACTTTATGGAGGTACCTACCGGAATTGAACCGGTGTACGCGGTTTTGCAGACCGCTGCGTAACCACTCCGCCAAGGTACCATAGACTCATTTTATCATATTTTAAGCGGTTTGCATCAAAATTATCCCGATTACCGCCAGCACTACTGCTATCAAATGCACCGTTACGGTCTTGCGGTCGAGTTTTTCGCGCCCAAAACTTGGCCAGATAATTGTAAATGCTAGACCAAACATAAATACCGATATCGGCATCAAAGTCTTGGTAATTGCTGAGGACATCGCCATCGCCGGCGCAATAATCAAAGCTGAATAATTTACAAACTCATGCCCCAACCAAATCACAAAGTTCGTTGCGATTGCCAGCCAAGCTTTGAAGCCACCACGATACATGACTATTTTGAAACGTCTGCGCCAAGCTTTGAATTTTACTGCCAACGCCACATCCACTAACCCGCGACCAATCATCACGTAAAACATCATGGTAATAAAATCAATTGTAGGCGCTAATTCTACAATGAGTGTATTTGCTAAAGTCCCCAAAGTGATTTTTATCAGCATCAAACCAATCATTTTTATTTTGTTGCCCTGGCTGCGCTTGCGTGACGACAAAACTATCAAAGCCGGTGCCGCCATCAGCACCGCGATTGCCACTAAATGTAAGAATGATACTTCGCTATGCAGTAACCACCAACCCCACATCAAGTAGAAGATTGGCGATAATTGCTCTACAATCGCCACATTGGTGGATTCGTCTTTGGAAAGTGCAATATAATAGGGAATCAAACTTACACCAAAAAGCATACCAGCTGCCACTAACCACAGTGCATTACCAACCGATATCGCTTGCAAGCCAAAGATTATTGCCACAATAATAGCAGCGATCAAATAGCCAGGACCAGAGAAGATTTTGCGTGACTGCGGCAACCTGTCCTTAAAGAATACATCAGCAATATAGTTGTCAAAGAATACCCCTAATGCCATCAATACCGCTGCAGCAATCGCCAATACCACCCAAAGTTCCATTTACGACTCCTCGCCTTTCGCATCGTGCATCGCCTCGTCTAATGTGCGCCAAGTGTACTGCTTATATTTGCCGGTAGTATAACCACTCCAAGGACTAAACCCACCTTTTTCGGTATAAATCTCATAAGCACAAGCCACATTAGTCGCTACATCATAGCCATCGCAATCTTCGCGCCCTGGCAATATGCGTACTTGAAATACTCCTACGCTATAGCCATAGTCGCGGCCATCCGCTTGGTATACTAAATCTTCATCGCCGTGCGCCTCGGCGTTGCACTGACTTTCGGCTTTCATCACCGCAGTCGCTAGTTCTTTGTCCCAGTCGTATTTATTGATTTCATTCTCGACTTTAGCGCAATCATCAAAAATCGGCATCGGTGGCACAATACGCGCCGTTGTCACAAAATCAGTCTGAGTCAGCAAAAACACTGCCACGCCAGTCAAAGCAGCTAGCACTACGCAAATTACTAAGGATATTCTGCCTCGTTTTGCCATATACATTATTATAACACAAAAACCCATGAAAAAGGGCCGCCCCGAGAGACGACCCCAAACCCCTAGAAGAAGGTGGACATATAATCGATAATGTCCACGCTGCAATCGATGGTATTAGTCAAATCGTTATCGTCCAGCCAGCCACCAATACAAGCATATTGCAACTCGCCAGGCTCGAGCGCTGCCAGATTCTCTAGGTAGAAAAACTCGTTTTCCGTCATGCTACCAGCTTTTAAGAACCCTTCCAGTTCATCTCCAGCCTTCAAGAAAGCATAGCCGACGAGTTTTCTGGTATTACTCTGTCCCAGGAATGCCTTTTCTGTTGCATCCCAAGTTTTTTCGCGAGCTTCGGTCTTGTCTAGGCCGAACTTCAGGCAGCAACGGTAGATGTATTCTGCTGTTTCCGCAAAACTATGTTTGCGTCTCGTATAATCTACCGCCAGTGTTAGAAATGGCTCTGGTAATCCCGACAACCCCTTGACATACACATAGGAATTCCTGGCGAATCCGTGATAATTGGATTCGTCCAAATCCTTCGCCAGAATTGGTACAATCGAAGCGAGCGGCGAACCCTTCCCAATCATTTTAGATAGGATGGTTCTGGTTACCGCCATAGTCCTAAAGTGGCCCTCGACCTCTCGGCCGATTAACGCCAGCAATTCTTCGCCATCAATCGAACAGCCTTCAGGTATGACTATTACAGACTTTCCATCTTCAAAAATTGTGTCGACTTTGTTATAGTCTCCGACTTTTGCTTCGAAGCCACCATTGTTGTTAAAATAACAACACATAATCTGCTCCTTCAGCAAACGCAGTAACGCTGTCCTAAAGAGTTGCGCCGCAGATTCTGCGGAATATGCGTGTTTTCGCATCTGCTCACGCTTCTTAGCATTGATAGCGGTATACTGCTCGATGTCTTCGTATACCTCATGCCATCCATTTGCCGCTACTTCCTTGGCAAATCTGACGATTTCCCGATCTGGGGAACTGTAGATTCTTGCAAGGTAGCCAGCCGCTTTTTCTGGGGTCCCGTTGAGGACTTCCTCTAAGAACGGCTCTAGGCAGAGGGCTTCATTTATTCTCGCAAAGAGCAGATGGTTTATAAACCGTGCTCTCGACGATTCTTCATCTTCGTCTTCCTCTAATTCTAACGGTCGAATGTTGACCAAGATATTTGACAGCTCTTGGATTATCAAATTCAAATCCCCTCGGCATTTTTCTATAGCCTCAGTGTCGTACTTAAATTCAGGGTTAAAAAATCCTCCTTCTTTTACAAAACACTCCTTTAGCTCAGCTGAATTTGTCGGTTTCAGCAACTTCTCTACATCAATATCCGTCCAAATTTTCGCTAAATCTTGCGATGGTTTTCCAGCAAGATCTTCGCTATATTCAAATAACTTGTCTTTAAGCACATAGATCACTCCTTCCTCAGTTTTTTAAAGTGCTACTCCTTCTAGGTGATAGTGATAACGAGTTTTACTATTATACCACTCTTATGCTTAAAAGTCAAATAAAAAAGCCCCTTCACATAATCGCGAAAAGGCTTTAATTACAAAGGTTGTTAGATGTACAGACAATCGAGGTAGCCCCCGTTGTCCGTGTAGCCGCCGTTCATCAGGAGTCTTTTCAGACGCCGTCTGGCGATTTCGGACTTCCGAGCCAGTTCCTGTCTTTGCGCCCAGGAAAAGCCTGACTTCTTCAGCGCCCGCTTATCACCATACAGCTTGGCAGTTGCTATTGC
This sequence comes from Candidatus Saccharimonadota bacterium, assembly GCA_017514665.1. Lineage (GTDB taxonomy): Bacteria > Patescibacteriota > Saccharimonadia > Saccharimonadales > Saccharimonadaceae > Nanosyncoccus. The sequence continues at coordinate 11,573 of JAFWIX010000004.1, forward strand.
GTAATGGCGCTCTGCTTCCCATTTTTGAATATGCATTTTTTCCGCACACTCTTCAAATGAATAAGCTTTTGAGTCGGTAATTCCGACCATCAGGCATAGTGCTTCTTTTTCTTTCGGTTCCAGAATTCCGTCAAGAATAGAAGAGAAGTTTTCCATTCTACTCTTCGAAAATTGGACTCTGCGCTCGTATTCCTTGGCCAATCCGTAAGTTCTTTTTATCGTGGGATCGGTTGTCTTCAGCACTTCTACGAGAAAAAGCCTCAAGAAGTAGGATTGCTTTGATTCTTCGAATATAAATCCAAGCCTCTTCACTCCTGTGGCAATTTCCTCTGCCATGAATTTGTCTACTCTTCCATGTTCGTGAAGAGCGTCGTAGTTGTCGTTTGCGGGATCATAAATTGCCCTGGTTGACATCACTACAAAATTCACCGGCTCATTCCCCAGGTATCCTCTCGTTCTTTCGTCGAGACCCTGTTCTTCCGTCAAGGCGTCGTTTAGTTTTTCTATAAACTCCTCTCTTGACGTTATTGATTCTATTGATCTTGTCATATGGTATTCCCCCCTTAGGAATTGCTCCTGACGGCCAGACGCGGCCGTCAGGAGCTGTGTGGCATACAATGAGAAACTCTTTTTTCGAAGCGATAACGTTTAGATATTGGATCACCTCCTCTAGCTAGTATCGAGTAACAACGGTTTCATATATTTTCACCTCCTTATTATTATTCTTCTTCCTCCAGTTCTAACGGTTTATAGTCTTCGTTGACTTCCTCAAAGAAGTCCGCGAAGTCATCAAATCTTGAACTTGGCGGGTCGTACTTTGACGTGCTCTTCAGCATTTCCCAGTTCAAAGGATTTGCCGATTCCCAAAGCTGCTGACCCACATTGCCCAAAGTGAAGGTAAATCCGTCACTAGTCGTAATCAAAGTGACAAATTTATTGTTCTTTTTAAACCTAGACAGTAACCCTTCCTCCGCTTGTGGCAACAACCGATGTTCTATCTTGGCTATATTAAACGCCCAGAAAGAACAACCGTTCTTTACATCTTCAAATGGGAAGTCATAAATTTTTCCGACGAAGGATATTCCGCCACTATCCAGGCCATCTTTAACTTCTTCTCTGTATTCTGGCTTGAGAATGCAGTTTTTATGCTCTACAATTGCCAGAAATACCGCAATTACGACTGGGTTTCGAGATTCAAAATCCGCCGCTGGGTACCGTATCTTCCAATCCAGAAGATAGGCATATTTTCCATTCTTTTCACTCATTTTATTGTCCCCCCTCTCAGGTTTGAAAAATAACTTAACAGAAAAATGATAACGATTCTCAAAAGGTGTGAAAATATTGAAATAACAACCTTTTAAGCTGCAAAGAAAAAGCCTATAATTTCAGACTCTCTTCGGTGCCTATTATATCACACTTTGCCTGAAAAATCAAGTTATGCTATAATCTCCACATGCCGACTTAGCTCAGCTGGTAGAGCAGCCGCCTTGTAAGCGGCAGGTCGTCGGTTCAAGTCCGACAGTCGGCTCCAGATACCCTAAGGGGTTGATTATTTGATTATTTTATGCTACGATAAGGAGAATTATGGCTAAAAAGAATAATACCAAGCGTAAATTAGTTGGGCTCGTCTCTGAAGAGTCTGGTATTCGTCAGTACTATACCAAGAAGAACACCATGAACACCCCCGACAAACTTTCTTTGCGCAAATATGACCCAGTTCTCCGCAAACACGTCGTCTTTACTGAGACCAAAAAGAATCTCGGCCGCAACGAAGTCAAAGAAAAGAAGCGTTAAGAAAACTGGACGGGTGACACCGCTTGGGGGAAAATGCGGTGGCAGGACCCATCCAGTTATGCTATAATGTTTTTTATAGGGGCGTAGTACAACGGCTAGTATAACGGTCTCCAAAACCGTCGATGCGAGTTCGATTCTTGCCGCCCCTGCCAAATTAAATAGGGGATTACTATGCAAACTATTCTTACCGGTATTCGTACCAACGAAGAACCTACCATCGGCAATTTTATCGGGTCATACGCACCCATGGTCAAAGCCGCCCACCAGCATGCTGGTAAATACGAAATCAACATGTTCGTTCCCGATCTTCACTCTTTTACTACCCCTATTAATCACGCTGATTTTTACGACCAGACCTTAAAAGGTATTAAATATTATATCGCCGCTGGGCTTGATGTTAGCAATCCTCACATTCATGTTTATCGCAATTCACGCGTGCCGGCGCACGCTGAACTTTGCTGGATTTTAGATTGTTTTACTTACTTCGGTGAAGCCGCACGCATGACTCAGTTCAAAGAGAAGTCTGAAGAATTGAAGGAAAATGCCGTTTCAGTCGGCCTATTTAATTATCCGGTCTTGATGGCCGCTGACATCCTGCTTTATGACACTAAATACGTTCCTCTTGGTGAAGATCAATTCCAGCACTTAGAATTTTGCCGCGACATTGCCAGCCGTTTTAATCGTAAATTCAAGCAAGATATCTTTGCTATCCCGGTTTCTGAAGATGAGCAGATCAAATTTATGGGCTTAGAAAACGGTCTGCGCATTCGCTCGCTTACCGATCCCAGTAAGAAAATGAGCAAGAGCAGCAAAGTCGAAAAATCCAAAATCTCACTTTCTGATGACCCTAAAGTCGCCGCCAGCAAAATTATGTCCGCCACTACCGATAGCGTCGGTAAGATTAGCTTTGATATGTTTAATCAACCTGGCATTTCCAATCTTTTGCAAATTGAATCCGTAATCAGCGATGTGCCACTTCAGGATGTCATTAGTACTTGGGCGGGCGAGACTCACTACGGTGATCTTAAACAAAAGGTCGCCTCCTCAGTCAGCGAATTCCTCGAAGATTTCCAGAACAAAGTCGCCCAGATTAGCGATGCTGATGTCGAAAAAATACTCGAAAAGGGCGAAACCTACGCCAACGAAGTTGCCAATCAAAAGCTCCACGCCGTGCAAAAACTCGTGGGTCTGCGCCGATGATTAAATCTGCGGGCGCCATTCGTACTGGTAAAAAATTCAGCAAACCTGCCATGTCGCGCGTCGTCAATGGCGACGTCGAATTAGCCGAGGCGCCAACCGCTCCTAAGAAAGTCCGCCTTGACCATCTGTTGGCCGAGCAATACCCTAAATACAATCGTTCTACTTTGCAGAAATTTATCAAACAAGGGTTTGTCACTGTCGATGGCGAAGTTGCTATGAAACCCAATCAATCCGTATTGCCGTCTGCTAAAATTGTTTTGAATTTGCCAGAAAATGACAGGGAATTACCCCAAATTCCGGTAATTTATGAAGATGATAATGTTTTAGTTTTAAATAAGCCCGCTGGATTGCTCAGCATGGCCAAGGGTGAATATTGCCCCGAGCCGACTCTCGAAGATTACGGTTTATTAGTGCATCGTCTTGATCGTGACACTTCGGGCATAGTAATTTTAGCTAAAAACCCCGAAACTCAAAAAATGTTGCGTCGCCAATTTCAAGACCGCAAAGCCCATAAGACTTATTATGCCATCGTCGAGGGTCATCCTAAGGAATCGGAGGCCTTGATTGATTTACCGATTGAGCGCAATTTCAAACGTCCTAATACTTTCCTGGTCACGCCCAACGGCAAGGCTTCTCAGACGCACTACAAAGTTATGAAACAAAATGATAAATACTCACTGTTAGAGTTAAAACCCACTACTGGTCGCACGCATCAATTGCGCGTGCATTTGCAATATCTTGGTACGCCGATTCTTGGCGATCGAGTCTATGGCTCGGAGTCTGACCGTCTTTATCTTCACGCTCACAGTCTTGAAATCACCATTCCTAAAGGTGAGCGTCGCACTTTTACCGCGCCTGTACCACCGGAGTTTGACGATGTTCTTCGATAATCTCGACCAAATTCCCGAGATTGCCCTCGGCACCGGCTGCTCAGTATTCGTAATTAATCAACTTGATGATAAGAATTTTGAGGGAGCATTTTTCTTATCGCCGGTCGATAAACCGTCCATTACTGTGGAGCAAGTACGTGATTTTACGGCACAATTCAACACTAAGCAATCTAAGGATATTTTTGCCGTCATCACCCCCGCCGACGCCATGAGCACTGCCGCTCAGAACGCTTTTCTTAAAAATCTCGAAGAGCCCGCTCCGTATATTCATTATGTATTATTAACTAACAAACCCACCAAACTTCTCCCCACTATCCTTAGTCGTGCGCAGGTTTTTTATCACAAGAAAATTGATTCTCTTGACGCTGACCTCGCCGTCGATGCCGAAATTCGCAATCTCGCCAAACAATTCATCACCGCCAAACCGACTGAGTTGCCGGCTCTCGCCGATACTATCGCCAAGCAAAAAAATTCGCGCGAATATTCTCTGGAAGTCATCGCTATCGCCGTCGAGTTACTTTACAAGTCTTATTTCAAAACCAAAAATCCTGCCTTTCTCGAAAAAATTCCCAAATTCACCGAGCTTTACGATAATCTTGCCATGAACGGTCATATTAAGCTTCACCTTGTTGCTGATTTGTGTTAAAATAAAGTCATGATTGGTATTACCATTATCTTGCTATTTTGTGTTTATCTAGTTTTTTTATTTCCCGACACTCCCAAACCAGAGAAACAACCTAGCCATAGTGCTAGATACACTGCTCAGATGCGCAAACTTTGGCAAATCGCTCAAGATTCCATGAAAGAACGCAAGCCACTCAGAGCTGAAAAGGCCTTGCTTACCATTTTGAAATTTGATGAAAAAAATGCCGCCGCCTACAATCGTCTCGGTATTTTGTATGCCAAATCACAAAAATTCGACGAGGCGATTGAATGTTTTGAAATTGCCCAGTCGCTTGATGATAATCCATCGTCTTTGCATAACGTGGGCTTGATTTATCTCGAAACCGGTGCTTATGAAAAAGCCGCCATGGCTTTTGAGCAAGCGCTCAAATTAGAAGGTGATTTGCCAGCTCGCTTTATCGCTCTTGCTAAGGCCAAGGAAAAACTCGGTAAACGCAAAGAAGCCATTGACGCGCTCGAAAGTGCTTACGAACTCGATCGTAGCGCCTCCACCCTGCGTCAAATTCTTGCTATTTACGAAGACGCTGGCGACACCGAAAATATCGCTGCTACCACTGCACGCATTGAGCGTCATATCACCGATTCCGCTCTCGCCAAACAAAAGAAAACTCGCACGATTCGCTCCCGCACTGCTACACATTCCTCTGGCCGCCCCACCGCCAAGCCTCGTGCTACTTCTCCTACCCGGCCCAATCGTCGCAAAGTTATTTAAATTATTGAATCTATGTTATAATCTGGCTATGGGGCGTTAGCTCAGCTGATAGAGCGCAGCATTCGCATTGCTGAGGTCGCGGGTTTGATTCCCGCACGCTCCACCAAAAATGAAAATTTGAAAGCTTGCTTTCAAATTAGCATTTTTCCAGAGCGTAGCGTGAAGATTTTCCCGCACGCTCCACCAAAGTTTTTGAGGAACATATGCTTACTATAATCAACATCATCAAAGTTCTGCTAATCCTTGGCCTTTTTGTCTACGTTTTGAGCCGCAAAGACAAAGATTATCTTTTGAAAGCGGCTTTTTTGTTTACCCTTGCTTCAGATATCATTCTCGCTATTGCTGCGTCCGACGCGACCGAAGAGACACTTTTGCCTATCGGTACTATGGTTTTTTGTTTTGCTCAATTGGCTTATTTTTGTCGTCATTGTCCAAACAAAAATCTTGCCAAAGGTTATCTCTTTTGTAGCGCACTGGCAATTATTGTAATTTTTGTACTTTCAACTTTCTTCAGTGTTACGGTTGAAACCACAAGTACTTGTCCGCAGGGCGCTATGTGCGATCGCATCATCGACTCGCACACACAAACTACGATTATACCAATACAGCTAGCCATTGTTCTTTACGCTGCTATTTATGCTCTTACCGAAATTCTTAATTTTGTCTTTACTTTAAAACAAGACAAAAAGACTGCCCTCGGCTTTGCGCTGTTTATCACTTGCGATCTCTGTATCGCCCTTGGTTATATTGGTATAGCGCCCGAAGCAATTACTAGTTGGCTGTGTTGGGTTTTTTACTTGCCTGCGCAAATTTTGCTTGCCATAAGCCCAAAACCTGTGTTAAAATAAAACTATTATGGAAGGTAAAAAATCAATCTCACGCGCAATCTTGGTATTTGGCGCTCCTTGCAGCGGCAAATCCACTTTTTGCAAAAAATTCTCAAATCAATTTAAGGCGCCGTATTACGATTTAAGCCAGCTCAAAGTCGAATACAATTTGTCTAGAAAACAAATTTTAATGCTGGTTGAACAAATCGCCAAGACTGGCATCACTATTGTCATCGAAGGCGGCATCGATACAGAGCAGGACCGTCAAGAAATTCGCAACATTTTACGTAAGGCTGGCTATGAGCCATCACTAATCTGGATTCAGACTGATGTATCTACTATCAAATCTCGTCTTAAGACTCGTCTCAAATCTGTTTCCAAAGCTAAGGCCGAATACGAGAACAAGGTCAAGCGTCTAGAGGCACCATCCGACGTTGAACCAACTATCATTCTTTCTGGTAAACATACCTATCCTACTCAAGCCAAGCACGTTCTAACTCAGCTTGCTGAATAATGATTATAGAAGATCCTGAATTTGGCGAAGTCATTGTGCGCCGCAATGCTCTAGCCAGATCTGCGCGTTTTTCGATTTCTACCTCTGGGCGATTACAAATGTCAGTACCAAAATATACCAGCGACCGTGCGGTACGCAAATTTTTGAACTATAGCCGTTCGGCTATTCGTACGCAGTTGCCGATCAAAAATCCCACTACTCAACGCGCGCGTGATGCGAAAAAGAAATTATTAGCCAAAAAGGCTCGCGCCGAATTACCTTATCGTCTTGAATATCTCGCTATTAAACACGGCTACATTTACAATCATTATCGATTATCTCATGCTAATACGCGCTGGGGTAGCTGTTCGTCTAATCGTACCATTTCTCTCAATATTGGCTTAATGAAATTACCACCGGTGTTACGTGATTACGTAATTTTACATGAACTAGCGCATCTCAATCATATGGATCATTCGCTTGCCTTTTGGGCCGAAGTCGCCAAACACGACCCTCATTATAAAGACCATCGCCGTAAGCTCAAACATTTCTCACCAGGGGTTGACTAACTAAGAAATCTGTGGTATAATCAGAACATAACCTTAATTGGGAGTGTGTATGAGATATTTTGGTTTAACAGGGCTCCGTGCTCTGTTTCAGACAGTATGTTTCGGCTTCATCGGGGCAGTCGCCCTTGGTAGCCATATTTTTGGTTACCCCACTTCCGAAATTCGTGACACTGGCGGTATTAGTCGAGCCGCTGCTATAGCGACTATAGACACTGTTTCTGCAAATGACACCAAAGACATTGCCCGAACCTTTAAATCTACTGGCGGTTCTAATTATTCTGCTCCCGTCGCTACAACCGCTAGCGCTCCAACTAGTAGCAACAAGACACTTTATTTTAACCAGCCAATTTCTCATATCGCCAACAAGGGCAATACTTATTGCACTTCTTATGATGCCGGCAATGGCATTATTCACTGCACTAGCTATGGCGGCAAATTATATTACGCCCATCGCAACCGCGCCTTCGCTGGACTTGCCAGTGCTAATATCGGCGATTTAATCGTCATTGACGGTCAGACTTTCCGTGTTGAAAGTCGCTTCCAACGTCGAGTTACTTCTGCTGATATGCCTACTATTATTACCGCCAGCAACAACGCCTATAGTGCCGCTTTCATGACTTGCGCCGGTCCCAATGATTCCGAACGCTTAGTGATTTATGCAAATCGCGTTTAATTTTTATTAGTCTTATGTTATAATGAGCACAAGGAGGAGTGTGCTCAAAAAATTTAATCCTTTTAATTGGTCTGCACGCACCGTTAAAATTGCTTTTGCGGTGTTCTGTGCTATTTTTGTACCAGTATATCTCATTATTGGTTTGCAGCCAGCTACCGCTGCCGATCCCACTGAGTTTAATTACGACACCCTAAATATCGCCGACATTAATCTCATCGCGCCAGTTAAACCGATTACTCTAAATAGCGAACATCGCCTCGTTGCCCCTGATACTATCGCTGGCGCCTATTCTGATAGTGCCAACAAGACTCTTATTATTGGTCATTCATCTACTATTTTTGCTACTCTGCATACTGCTCAAGTTGGCGATATGATTGACTACGCCGATAGCAAATATGTAATCACCGAAATAACTTATCAAAAAGTTGAAGACATCAATATGCGTGACGTGCTTGCATCAACTAGTCGTCCCACACTTGTATTGATGACTTGTGCTGGCACTCCAGTCGATGGCAACTATCCTGAGCGCTTAATCATTACCGCGGAGGCTCTATAATGGCAAGAAAATCCACCTTGTCTTTGCCGATTGTCTTTATTCTCGTCGCCGCGCTTTCTTTTGTTGGTGTTTGGTGGGTCTCAGCTAATCTGATTAAGTCGGGCGAAGTCACTTACGATGAATCATTAACCGACACCGAAAAAGCTTTCCTCGAAAACATTTTTACCGAAGAGGTTAAATTGAAAAATGACGTCACTATTTCCGCTGATACTAAGAGCACACCACCAGGAGATGACGACGACGGTTTCATCTATGACATTTTAGTGCCAGTAGCGGCTCCCAGCTACGAGGGAATTAGCATCGACAGCGCGTCATTGAACGCCGAATCATCAGAGGTTACACTAATTTCAATTAACGAACTCAGCCCTCAGCAAAAATTACTCGCCATCGATGATAAGTATTATTTTGACGACCTCAGTTCTGGTGCGCTTTATCGTGTCTTTTATCTCGACAGCAAAGACCCCACTGAGGCTAGGGAACTAATTACCCCGCAATTACAGACTTTTCCAACCTCAGATAATACTCTTTCTTTCGCCCAGACCGGTGTCACTGCACTTTCGCGCGCCATGAATGCCAAACTTAACCAAGTTGGTGATGCTAGCTATTTTGCCGCCAACATCAAAGATTTTCTCAGCTCTAAAGATTATACGCATACTTCTAACGAGGCTTCTTTTTCCAATTCGGCGACTTCTGATAATATCTGCTCCAAGCCAGGCATGATTGATGCGCTCACCGCTATTGGTCTTGACGTCGTTGAACTTACTGGTAATCACAATCAAGATTGCGGCGACGAAGCCGCTAAGGAGACTATCGACATTTATAAGGAGCGCGATATTCAGGTCTTTGGCGGTGGCAAAACCGCCGCTGAAGCCGCCGAACCAGCCATTATAGATGCTAAAAATGCCAAAATTTCTCTCTTTGGTTACAATCTTTCTACTGGTGGTTATACTACCGATGATACCCCGGGCGCCAATTTCTACACCACCGAAAAAGCCAAGACCGACATCGAGGCCGCCAAAGCTCAGGGTGATTTTGTTATCGTCGACGTCCAATTTTATGAATGTAGCGAATACGACACCTCTACCGAAAACACCGCTTGTGATGCTCCGGTGGCTGGCCAGACCGAATTGTTCCACGAAATCAGTGATCTTGGCGCTGATATCGTAGTAGGTACTTCTGCGCACCAACCGCAAATTTTTGAATTTTACAATAACAAACCAATCTTTTACGGTCTTGGCAATTTATTCTTTGATCAAAGTTGGTGGCCGGGTACTACTCGTAGTTTGATTTTAACTCACTATTTCATTGATGGTGAATATGTCCAAACCCGTATTTCGCCCACCGTTTACGACGGTAATCTTCAACCTACTCTAATGGATAAGGAGACTGCTACATGGTTTCTCGCGCGCATCAATCAACTCCGCTAATATTTGTTGGCGTTGCCATACTGAGCTTTGCGGCCTGTTTTGGCATTTCTGCGTTAATTACTTCCGAAGACGAAGGTGAAAGCGCGTCTTTGAACACCGAATCTACCCCTACAGAAGACGCTGTTGAAAAACCTGATTTTGTTGATTTGCAATCTACCCTTGACGAATGGGTTTCTAGCACTTCCGGCACTAAAGGTGTAGTTATTTATGATCTTGACAGCGAACGGGTAGCTGCCGAATATCGGCCTGATGCGGATTTTAATACCGCCTCACTTTATAAGTTGTTTCCAGTCTATTTAGGTTATATCAAAGTTGAAAACGGCGAACTTGATTCTAGTGCCAAAGCCGCCAGTGGTTATACGGTCGGAAAATGTCTTGATCTTGCAATTCGCGAATCTAATTCTACTTGTGCCGAATCGCTCATACAACTACTTGGTCCACGACAAGTGCAAAAGGCAGCCGAAGCGTGGGGGGCTAAAAACACCAATGTCAAAGGTCTGCAATCTACTCCCGAAGATATCGTCAAGGTTTTGCAAAAATACTATCAACATTCCGAGTTGTCGGACGAAACCTATACCAAAATCCTAGATTCTATGTTAGAACAACCACCTATTAATAATGGTTTATGTGACGGTCCTTGTGATTGGCGTCAAGGTTTGCCCAATGGTTTTAGTAACCAGTCTAAAGTTTACAATAAAGTCGGCTGGGAACATGGCGACGGGAATTATTGGAATCTTTATCATGACGCTGCGATTGTTGAAACCCCTAGTAATCTCGAAAATACCCCGCATCATTATGCAATTGTCGTCATGACTAGCAAGATTAATCCTACTAAAATTGCCGCTCTCGGAGAAAAAATCGAGAAAAAAGTACTTGATTCCGCTCATAATTAATGTTATAATCAACTAGGCTACTTACTATAGAGCATCTATGGGTCATGGGATGTCGCCAAGTGGTAAGGCAGTGGGTTCTGGTCCCACCATTCGGGGGTTCGAATCCCTCCATCCCAGCCACTTTGTATAGAATTAGTCAGATCAACTGCGAGGTTAGACCTATGAAGTTAATTGGTAGAGTGTGAAAAAGAGAGCCTTCAAGGCTCCCTTTTTATTTTAAAAAAACTTAGTCTTAGTTCTCTAGTAAGATGTTAATAGTAACGTCCATCATCACTGCAATAGAACGCTTCTATTAGGCGGTAGTCAGCACCGTACTTTTCTAGTAGTTCTTCGTAAAACGACTGATTTGTCGAATCCCAGTTGACCCCCTCGGCCTCTTTTAATTTGAGTGCGTTTTCAGCGAATGTGTCAATATCTATGACGCTTGCTGCACCGTTATCCAGTAAAACCGCCATAACTCGTACTAACCAAATTGGGTTAGTAGCATAGCCTATGACATCAAGATAACGTCTCGCAATGTCGTTGATAGTGTACTCAAAGTAATCGGAGTCCAAGATGTCTTCCAAGATGGATTCATACTGGTCGGGACTTATGCCGATTGCTTTTACGACTATCGGGTCATTGATAATCTCAATCAGGTCGTCGCTGTCCAGATTAAAGCCTCTTACGAGATTCTCGAAGTGAGTATGCACGTATTCTGTGCAATTGATTAAAAGGTATTTTCCTACCTCTACTTTGCCAAACTCCATACCGTACTGCGGGGCACGTTTATAAATAAAGAAATAAAATTCTTCATCTTTTACATACCCGTCAATTCGGTTGAGAATGATGTCTTGATTGAGTAGCCTACGCTTCCAAAAAGGTTGCATGGCAGACAGAAATTTTCTCGCCCCCTCTGGTTCGCGATGATAATCCTTAATCCAGGGAGCAAAGATTTCCTCTGCTTTCCGAAGTAGTAATCTTACGTCGATTTCTTCTGCCAACAATTGTTCGCAAGCGTCAGCTAGGGTAAAATTTTCGTCAATTTTAGCGAAAACTTCTGCTATCCTTTTTCTTTGCTGTTTTCTTTGTTCTGGTGTCATTTGTTGCATCCCCCTCTCCATTACAAAAAACTAGCAATAACAAACAAAAATACTAAGATACTAAGTTTTTAATGTACTCCCACTTCCTTCTCTCTAATTATGACACAAGTATGCAAAAAAGTAAAGTGAATATTTTTTATCAAAACCTCTTTACAATTTTTATAAAATCGTATAGAATATAAGGTGTAGAAGTCTGGAGCTGGTTTTTATTAGTGCTCCTGACATAATAATAAAATAAGGAGAACAAATAGAATGGCAAATTTCGACCGTTCCAAGCCACACATCAACGTCGGCACCATGGGTCACGTTGACCACGGCAAAACCACTCTTACCGCTGCTATTACCAGCGTCCTAGCAAAAAAGCTTCCTTCCGAAGTTAATAAATCCGTCGCCTATGATCAAATCGACAACGCTCCCGAAGAGAAGGCTCGTGGTATTACTATCGCCACTTCTCACCAAGAGTACGAAAGCGAAAAGCGTCACTACGCTCACGTCGATATGCCAGGTCACGCCGACTACATCAAGAACATGATTACCGGTGCCGCCCAGATTGATGGCGCCATCCTCGTAGTTGCTGCGAACGATGGTCCTCTGCCACAGACTCGCGAGCACGTTCTTTTGGCTCACCAGGTGAACGTACCAAAGATCATCGTCTTCTTGAACAAGATGGACCTTGCTGATCCAGAACTCGTTGAGCTCGTTGAGATGGACGTCCGCGAACTCTTGAACAAATATGGTTTCGATGGCGACAACGCGCCTATCATCAAAGGTTCTGCTACCAAAGCTCTCGAAGGTGATCCTGAAAACGAAGAAGCTATCATGGAGCTCGTCAAAGCCATGGACGAATACTTTGACGTCCCAGAACACGATCTCGACAAACCATTCCTCATGCCAATCGAAGACGTCTTCTCTATCAAAGGCCGTGGTACTGTTGCTACTGGTCGTATCGAGCAAGGTGTAGTCAAGATTAATGACGAAGTTGAAATCGTTGGTCTCAAAGACACCCAAAAATCCGTCGTTACCGGTATTGAAGCCTTCCACAAGACTCTCGATCAAGGTCAAGCTGGCGACAATGCTGGTTTGCTCCTCCGTGGTATTGAGCGCGATCAAATCGAACGTGGTCAGGTGATTGCCAAGCCAGGCTCCATTACCCCACACACCGAATTTGAAGCTGAAGTTTATATCCTGAAGAAAGAGGAAGGCGGTCGCCACACCCCATTTTCCAAGGGTTACAAGCCTCAATTCTACTTCCGCACCACCGATGTGACTGGTGAAGTTGAGCTTCCAGACGACAAGGAAATCGTCATGCCAGGTGACACCGTTACCTTTAAGGCAAAATTACTTGCTCCAATCGCTATGAACAACAACGACCGCTTTGCTATCCGCGAAGGCGGTAAGACTGTCGGTTCCGGCGTCATTACTAAGATTGTCAAGTAATCTGGCAAATACAAAAAATGCCCATACGGGCATTTTTTGTTGTGTAGTGATTATTTCTTAAAATCTACTTTCTTGTAATCAAAGCGATTCAAGAAGCGAATCAGGCATGCGGTTCCTAGTATGGCGCCAGCTACGAAAGCAGGTATTACTACTGCGTTCATCTCTCCAGTTGGTGCGCCAGTATTAGGTACTGCTACCGGTTCTGGACTTTCTACTGTTTTATGTATAGCGGTGAATTCGATATTTTGAGTTACAACGACATCTTTTACTTGTTCTGATGTAATCGGGTCTCCTGCTTTGATGACAGTACCATCTTGCAATTCTACGTCTACATTTGCAATCCAATAAGTGAAATTATAATCTTCATTTGGCGTACTTTCAGATCCAGACGGATGATTGCCCGAGACAATATCTTCTTCGGTAATATCAGAGATTTCTCCATTTTCATCTGAAACATAAGTTACATTAAATTGTTTAGCATAATATGCTACGCCACTAGCGGCGTGTCCAACAAAACCAAATACAAGATTAAGTCCTTGCTCTTGAGTGTTTCCATTTAATTTTACGTATATATTGCTACCACTATCAATTGCGAACGACCCTTGACTGTTGTATTGGGCATATATGTAGTTTCCGTTTGATGCATAGATATTTCTAAGATCTGAATCGGTAGGCTGCAATGCGGCGGCGTTTTTAGCATACATGTTACTGGGAGATAATTCGTTGCCGCTATTTAAAATTTTATACGATTGAGAAGCATCAATATCGGTTAAGCCGAAGAATAAATCGTTTGCCTTAAACACTGATTCGTTACCTTCTCTGTAAAGTTTGATGTTTGTCTCAATGAACATTTTTGTATCATCAGGAACCGTCAATTGGCCGACATTAGGGACTGCTTGGGAGCATGTAGAGTCAGAATAAATTTGCCAACCACCCCAGATTACGCTAGTTGCAGGATTGGTAGCGACTCCGATGGCAAAGTTATTGGCACTTTCTCCATCTATTATTGCTTTTTTGAAATCAATAGTTGCGGTGTACGGACCTTGTTTCACTGTATAGCCTATATTGTCTACCGCTTCAATTGAGTTACTTTTAGAAATTGTAACGTATTTGGCTGGTATACAACCGTCAATTTGGGAATTAATATATCCGCTCGCCCATTTATTTTGTGGTTTAAATACTTGACTTACGCCAGTAACTTTCATAAGTGGCGTCAGACCGCTAACCAAATCTGGTTCAATTTGTACATTGTCAGAACCAAGTTGGCTTCCAGCAGCCGAATAATCTATATTATACGGATTAGCCGCAAAAGCATCAACGCCGCAGAAAGATGCGCCGATAACAGCCGCCGAAACGGTAGAGATGGTGATTCTTTTACTTAACATTTATTTTCCTTTTTATTTTTATATGACCTATTACGCTTAAATTATATATAATAAAACATCTTTTGTCAAGAGTTTATGACGAAAAAATGGCAAAGGTTGCTTTCGTAATAAAAGTGTGGTATAACAATAGTATATATTAATATTAATTATCTATCTCCGATAACTTATTGACGTGGCGTCTAGACCACATCTAAGATTACAGAGAAGGAAGGTCTAAAAATGGCAGAAGCCAAAGAAACCACCAAAACTACAAAACCAGCCACTAAAAAACCCACCGCTAAGAAACCAGCAGCTAAGAAGCCTGCGGCCAAAAAACCAGTTAAAAACGAAGGCGGTCTCAAAATCCGTATCCGCCTCAAGGCATATGATCACCGCGTAATCGATCAAAGTGCTAAGCAGATTGTCGATACTGCTATTCGTACTGGCGCCACAGTTAGCGGCCCAGTGCCTCTACCAACCAAACGCAGTACTTTTACCGTAGTTAAATCCCCACATGTTTACAAAACTGGCGGCGAAGCTTTTGAAATGAAAATTCACAAACGCCTCATCGACATTAGCAACGCTTCTCCTAAGACTATCGATTCCCTACAAAATCTTTCTCTCCCTGCAGGTGTAGACCCAGAAATCAAAATGTAATATAATAAGCTTATGACATTTTTTGCTCGCTTTAAGAAACGTTTTTACTTCGTAGCGGCCAAATACTTCCGTTTTTTCGCCGACCGTTCTTTGCGGCGTTGGCGACCCAGAGTAATTGCGATTACCGGTTCGGTCGGTAAGACCACTATGTTGCATCTAGTAGAAGCCGAATTAGGTGACAAGGCTCACTATTCGCACGATGCTAATTCGGCCTTTGGTATTGCTTTTGATATTCTCGGACTCAGCGGCATTAGAGGCAGCAAATTGCGTTGGTTATATCTGTTTCCAGCGGCATTAATTAAGTCATTTTATTATACGCGCCATGAAAAATTCTACGTGGTCGAAATCGATGGGGAACGCCCCCGCGAGACTGAATTTCTCGCCGGCTGGCTTAAACCAGAAGTTACTCTGTGGATATCCCTTGGCTTATCACACGCTGTGCAATTTGAACAAGAAGTTAAGGCGGGCAAGTTCCCTGATCTTCAAGCGGCAATTTCACACGAATTTGCCACTTTGCCCAAAAATACCACCAGACAAGTCTTTATTGATGGCGATATTCCGCAAATGGTCGAAGCGACAGCCAACATTAAAGCCAAAGTTACCAAAGTTAAACAGTCTGAACTCAGGCGCTACTCGGTGTATCCGACTCGTACTGATTTTGTTTTTGAAGGCACCACTTTTCACTTTGCCCAACCACAACCACGTGATCTCACTATTCAACTATTAATGCTAGAAAGACTAGCTAAATACCTTAAAATTTCACTCAAAACTGATTTTTCTAATACGCCATTTCCACCGGGGCGTAGCTCTTACCTTGAAGGTAGAAATGGCCTTAAAATTATCGATAGTAGCTATAACGCTCACCTAGTTAGTATGGAATCAATCCTTGATATGGCTAAACATTTAAAAGCTGGACACAAGTGGTTGATTATTGGTGATATTGTCGATCAGGGTTCAATTGAGGGCGAAGAGCATACTAAACTCGCCGATATGATTGCTGACGTAAAGCCAGAAAAGATTATCTTGGTTGGACGTCGTACTAAACGTTATACTGCGCCACGACTTAAAGAGCTTGGCTTTACCGTACAGACCACTCTCGACCCCAAGAAGGCTTTACGGTATATCGAAAAGAACACCGTTGGCGACGAAACTCTAATTTTTAAGGGCAGTCAATACCTAGAATGGATTATTGAAAAATTATTAAAGAATCCTGATGATGCTAGCAAGCTCTGTCGTCGTGAGCCTGCTGCCATCAAGCGCCGTAAAAAACGAGGGTTAGATTAATGATACTTTATGTAATTCATGGCTGGACCTACACTACTAAACCCTGGACTAAAACCATAGCTCTATTAAAAGAGCACGGTGTTAATGTCAAAATGCTCAACGTGCCAGGGCTCACTGAGCCATCTAGCAAAGTTTGGACTATTGACGATTATGTCAAATGGGCCGATCAGCACATTCCCGATGACGCTATTGCGCTTGGCCATAGCAACGGCGGTCGTATTTTGTTAAATCTTTGCAGCAAAAAGCCAGAGAAACTCAAACATTTAATCTTACTGGACTCAGCTGGCGTTTATGAAAAATCTGCCAAACGCGACATTATGCGCAAACTCAGCAAAACTTTTGCACCCCTCAAAAAAGTGCCATACTTACAAAAAGTGATTCATAAGTTGACTGGCGCGAATGATTACTCTAAAGCTCCTGAAAATATGAAACAAACCCTTGTTAACATGATTGACTCTGATAAGCAATTAGATCTTGCCAAGGTCACTACGCCTACTAGTATTTTGTGGGGGCGCGCCGATACTGTGACACCGCCACGTCAAGCTGCAGTTATTCACCAGACTATTCCGGGCAGTACGCTCAAACTATACAATGGCTGGACGCACGCGCCCTACCTCTCTCACCCCCAAGAACTCGAAAAAGCTATCATCGACGCGCTAAAAGAGGTAAAAAAATAATGTGGTTTCTTGGCCAAGCTGCTAATTACAAACCAATCGATGTCTTGAAGCATACGTTTGCAGTTGGTGGCGTCAATGATTCCAAAGATTTAAGGCGTTATTTGGCGGTGCGTTATCAGTCCACGGCCGATAAAGTTGCTCTATTTCATAATGGCCGTTCGGCGTTAGCGCACGCGCTCAAACTACTCGCTTCGCCTCATTCTGAGGTATTAATTAACGGCTTTACTTGTTATGCAGTGGTCGAAGCCGTACGCTCGGCCAATTTAATTCCGGTTTTTGCTGACATTAATCGAGAAACTTTACATTTTGACGCTGCAGAGTTAGAGCAGGCAATCAAACAGCATCCCAAACTAAAAGTAATTATCATTCAGAATTCACTCGGCATCACAGTCGATATGGCCAAAATTGAAAAAATTGCCAAAAAGCATGAATTAATTATTATTGAAGATCTAGCTCATTGCACTGGCACTAAATATCCCGATGGTCGCGAAGTTGGTACAGTCGGTGACGCCGCGGCCTTGTCTTTTGGCAAAGGTAAATCTATTGATATTATTTCAGGTGGTGCTTTGATTATGCGCGATATTACCGTAGTCCAGCCTGGTGAACGCCCACCATTTTCTGATTCCTTGCGTGATCGTTGGTATCCAGTACTAGGCGCGGTCATGCGCGGGGCTCGCCATCTCAAGGTTCACAAAATCATCACGGGCGGTTTTTTGAAGCTTGGTTTTATTGAGCGCTCCGCCGACGCAGTACTCGATCCCAAAGTTCGCCTCACGCACTGGCAAGCTCGCTTAGCACTTAACAAGCTCAAAGCTCGCCCCGCCCTCAAACGCGCACCTCTGCGCGAGCACTATTTAGTTAAAGATCGCGAAAAGGTATTAAGCGAGCTTGAAGAAAAGGGCTATATTTTCCAGGAAATTTGGTACGAAACTCCAGTTTCGCCAGCCCGTTATTATAAAAAAGTCCATTTTGACGAAGCTGAATGTCCCAATTCTACTGAAATTTCCGCTCACATCGTTAATTTGCCAGATTATTATTCTAAAGACGAATTAAAAGACGCCGTTAAAATTATTAAGGAGCATCAATATGAAAATTAGCGACGACCAGCGCGCTAGTTGGCAAAAAATCATCAAAAAACACCCGGAAGCTAATTTTCTCCAGACCGAAGTTTGGGCTGAAGCCAATCGCCTTATGGGCTTTTTGCCATTAATTGAAATTGCTGATCACGGTTTGTTTGTGGCTTTTGATAAACATGCCAAACGTGGTCATTATCTCGAGATTCCAGGCGGTCCCATCTTAGATTGGGATGATAAAAAAGCTGTTGATGCGATTTTTACTACTATCAAAAAAGTTGCTGACGAGCACAACTGTGCTTTTGTGCGTATTCGTCCCCAAATCAAAGATTCCAAAGAAAATCGCCAAATGCTTGCTAAATTAGGCGCCAAGGTTGCGCCCATGCATCTCGCCGCCGAACATACCGTGATGATTGATCTTAATCCATCTGAAGACGAGCTACTTGCCAATATGCGTCGTCAGACTCGCTATGAAGTGCGTCGCGCCAGTAAGCTCGAAATCAAAGTTGAAAAATCAAATGATAAGGCGATTTTTACTGAGTTTCACAAAGTTCAAGTCGAGACTGCTGCTCGCCAGCACTTTATTCCACCTACTTTAGATGTTTTGATGGCGGAACGTGAAGCCTTTCAAGATGACACGATGATTTATAAAGCTACTACCAAAGAAGGTGAGCCGATTGCTTACGGCCTAATTCTCACTGGCAACGGCGAAGGTGATTATTTTGAGGCTGCCAGCACTGATCTTAATCGCAAACTCCCCGGTGCCTATGCTTTGCAATGGCAAGTCATCAGAGACCTCAAAAAACAGGGAATTAAGCGTTATAATCTTTGGGGGATTGCTCCTAAAAATCAGCCTAATCATCGTTATGCTGGCGTCACTACGTTCAAAACTGGTTTTGGCGGCGAAGTCACCGAATTCATCCCTGCGCATGATATCGTTATCGACCCGATCAGATATAAATTTAATCTCGCCGTCGAGACGGTGCGCAAAAAAAGGAGACACCTCTAATGAAAATTATCGATGCCACTTCTCGCGCCAAATGGGACAAATTTGTCTCTAGCCACCCTGAAGCTAATTTTCTCCAATCCTGGGATTTTTATGAGTTTCACACTTCGCGTGGCAACACCATTGTGCGCCGCGTCGCAGTAGACGATAAAGACAAAATCATCGCCGCTTATGCCGGCGTGGTCGAGTTGGCCAAGCGTGGCCACCACCTCGCTATCGCCGGGGGTCCGATTCTTGATTGGACTGACAAGAAGCTCGTCAAAGCAATCTTTGCCGACATCAAAGAGCAGGGTACTAACAATCACTGTGCTTTTGTTAGAGTCAGACCACAACTTGAATTGTCTGACAAGTCATTAAAACTAATGAATGATTTAGGATTGCAAAAAGCCCCAATGTACTTGTCTGTTGAGTACGCGGGTATCTTGGATCTTAAAAAATCAGAAGAAGAGATTTTAGCTGGCGCTTCACAAGGCTTACGTCGTAAAATTCGTAAAGCCCAGAAAAATAACATTACTATCGAGAAGTCCGAAGATCCAGCTTCGGTCAAGACTTTTTATCAAATCCAATTACAGACTGCTGCCCGTCAAAAGTTCTACGCTTTTTCTGAAGATTTTCTTACCAAACAATTTACCGCTTTCGCCAAAAATCACGAAGTTACTATGTATACCGCCAAGCTCGGCGATCAAGTATTAGCGCAAAACTTTATGATTTTTTATGGTAATGAGGCTAGTTATCATTATGGCGTCTCTTCCGATCTTGGCACTAAGTATTCCGCGGCACCACTTTTACATCTCGAAGCTATGCGCGATGCGCGCGCTCGCGGTATTAATCGTTATAATTTCTGGGGCATCGTCGATTTAGATGACACCAAACACCGTTTTTACGGTGTTTCAAGTTTCAAGCGTAGTTTTGGCGTCACCGAATTAAAATATACTCCGGCCCACGATCTAGTCATTGACCACAAGCAATATTTAATCACTAAAATTATTGAAACTATTCGCAAAAAAGTGCGTCACGTGTGATATAATTAAAACAAAGGAGGAATATTATGTCCAAAATTCAACGTAAATATATCGATAGCCATTGGTTAGTCTTTGGCATCGAGGGTGTGGTTGCGCTAATCTTTGGTTGGTTTGTGCTCTTTTCAAATAGTCAGGACGCCACATTCCTCATTGCTACTGTTAGCTGCATGCTACTCATTCTCGGTTTGATTGAGCTCTTCAATGTTTTGCATCGTGAACATTTTCGTCGTACTTGGGGTTTTTCGGCCGTTATTGCTGTATTCGAACTAATTACCGCCTTAGCGCTATTCACTTCGCTTACACAAAATCCCGCTATAGCTATGATTATACTTTCGGTTTACGCTCTAGTGCGAGGAGTATTTGAAATTTTGATTGCTGCCCGTTCAATTGATGATCTCACCGATCGCTTTATTTGGTTAGTCTGTGGTATTTGTGGCATTATTTTTGCCTTTATTGTCTTTAACTCCGGCCACTTCACTCCGGGCACTTTTGTCAAATTCTTTGGCTCCTACCTCATGGTTATTGGCCTTTCTAATCTTATTTACGGCGTACACAATCGTGACCAGAAAGAGGCAGACCGTGTCGCTCGTAGCGCTTCTCATAAGAAATCTACCCCCAAAGTTTCGAAATCTCAAGGTAGATTGACAAAAAAGAAATAATATGATATAATAAGGAGTTATCTAAATGAGCCATAAAGTTCCTACCAAAGCTATCATCACCGACGCCGGTTTTGCTAGCCGCTTCTTGCCTATCACTAAGACCATTCCTAAAGCCATGACCCCGATGGGTGCTAAGCCAGTCATGCAACTTTGCGTGGAAGAGTGCGTTGCTGCTGGGATTACCGAGATTATTATCGTTGCCACTCCGGGCACTAAGAGTAAAGAAATTTATGACGATTACTTCCACAGTCCATCCGAAAATGTCAGAATTTTGCTAGAAAAACAAGGCAAGGCCGAACGCTTTAATCCCGTCAAAGAAGTTCTGGACTTTCCTAAGATTACCGTAATCGAGCAAGACAAGAGTTTGCCCTATGGTAACGGTTCGCCAATTGTTAGTGCGCGTAGTTTTATTGGTGACGACGAAGCCTTTGTGGTGCTTTATAGCGATGATTTAATCATGGGATCTAGTGACGTCAAGACTTTGATTGACGCTTTCAAAGAGCATCCCGATGCCAAAGGTATCATCGCCGCCCAAGAAATGCCACGCGAAGTTTGGCACAAATACGGCATGATTGCCATCAAAGATGAAGCCAAACACACCTTGAGCCACATTGTTGAAAAGCCCGAAACCCCAGAGTTATCGCCTAGCAACCTGACATCTTATGGTCGCTATTTACTAACTCCAGGTATATTTGAATACCTTAATTCCAATAACGTAGGCCTTGACGATGAGCTTTGGACTGCCGATGCTGTTACTAAATTGGCCGAAACTGGTGACGTCTACGTTGTCAAAAGCGAAGGTCGCTGGCTGACTACCGGCGATCCCAAAAATTATTTTCTCGCGTTGCTTCAGTATAACCTTGAAAATTCAGATTATACTGATGAAATAAAAGAGATTATTAAAGGAGGTAACAAATGAACTTAAACACAGCCGAATGGATCATCGCTATCATTTTAGTCGTGACATTATTCGTATTTCTAGTTTTGGCGATTATTTTACTTGCCAAAATTATTGGCCTCACCAAAGACGCCAAACAAGTTATCGCCACTAGCCAGCAAATTGCTGATAAGGCAGACGATGTTGCGGGCAATATTAAAGATATGACGTCAATCGGCGGTGTGGTCAAAACTTTCGCCAGTAGCTACGTCAACAACAAAACCGCCGCTTCAGCCGCTGAAGCGCGTAAAAGCAGAAGTAAAGCCAAGACCACTACTAAATCTAGCAAAGCCGAAAAATAATGGCTTTAAAGTCAAGTGATTTTGTCCATCTCCATAACCATACTCACTATTCTTTACTGGATGGTTTAACTAAAGTTCCGGAGCTAGTTGATTTTGTCAAAAATCACGGCATGGAAGCGGTTGCGGTAACCGATCATGGCACCATGAGTGGGTTGGTGGAGCTTTACAAAACTTGTAAAGACAACGACATCAAGCCAATCCTCGGTCTTGAAGCTTATGTTGCTGCTCGTAAGCGTACTGACAAAGACCCCAGCAAAGACAAACCACGTTTTCATGTCACTTTATTGGCAATGAACAATAAAGGTTTCGAAAATCTTTGCCGTTTAATTACCGATGCCGAAATCAATGGTAAATACTATAAGCCGCGCACTGATCACGAAATGCTTGAAAAGTTCAGTGAAGGCATAATTTGCCTTTCAGGTTGTGCTGGTTCAGAAATTTCCGAAGCTATTGCCGATGGTGATGACAAACGCGCTCGCAAATTAATTGATTGGTACGCCAAGACCTTTAAGGGTCGTTTTTATCTTGAGATGCAAGATCATGGCCACCCTGATTCACCTACCCATTGGGACAAGCAGAACAAAATCAACCAATGGTTTATGGACCATGTCAAAGAATTAAATTTGCCGCTCGTTGTCACCTGTGACGCCCACTATCTCAAACACGAAGATCAAGAAGCACACGAAGTGTTGCTCTGTGTTGGCACTGGCTCTAATATTTCTGATACTGATCGCATGAGTCTCAAAGATTTTGAGCTCCACGTTATTCCGCCAGAAGACATTATCAAACGTTGGGGCAAAACTTGCCCTGAGGCTGTCAAAAACACCAAAAAAATCGCCGATTCATGTAATGTTGAGCTCGACCTTGATCGAATTTTAATTCCAAAATTTCCCGTACCAAAAGGCGAAACCGAAAAATCTCATCTTGATACGTTAGTATTTCAGGGACTCGTTTATCGTTATGTTGGCAAAACCATCGAAGAAGCCGAAAAATTATCCATCAAAGATTGTCGCAAGCTTCTCGAAACGGTCGACCAAGAACGTGATGAATTACATAAAATTCTTCCTCGTATTGATTATGAGCTTTCAGTAGTCGATAAAATGGGCTACAATGGTTACTTTTTGATTGTGCAAGATTTTATTAACTGGGGCAAATCGCAGCGCATTGTTTTTGGTCCCGGGCGTGGTTCGGCTGCTGGCTCTATCCTAGCTTATGCACTTAGAATCACCGATCTTGATCCACTCAAATATGATCTACTCTTTGAGCGTTTTTTGAATCCCGACCGTATTTCGATGCCCGATATTGATACCGATATTCAAGATACGCGCCGCGACGAAGTGATTGAATATTGTACTAATAAATATACCGAAAAAGACAAAGACGGCAATTTTCTCGAACCGCGCGTTTCTAACATTGTCACATTTGGTAAAATGATGGCCAAAAACGCGGTGCGTGACGTGGCACGTGTACTCGAAGTGCCGTACGCCGAGGCCGATCGTCTTGCCAAAATGGTGCCAGATCCCACCATGGGGCACCACGTTCATCTCGCCGACGCCATTAAAGATGTACCAGAATTAAAGCAAGAATACGAGACTAATCCTACGAGCAAAGAAGTCCTTGATTTTGCTATTCGTCTTGAGGGAACTATCAGAAATCACGGCGTTCACGCTTGTGGCGTAATTATCGCCCCTGATGATTTGGTCAAATTCTTACCACTTGAGGTTTCGCAAAAAGGCCCCCTAGCTGCGCAATTTCCGATGGGTACCGTAGAAGAGCTTGGCCTACTCAAAATGGATTTTCTCGGTCTCTCCAACCTTTCGGTTATCAACAATGCTTTACGTATGGTGCGCAAAGTTTATCACAACGATATTGATTTAGCGACTTTACCACTTGATGACAAGAAAACTTACGAACTTTTCCAGCGCGCTGAGACTACTGGCGTTTTTCAGCTTGAATCTGCCGGTATGAAGCGTTATCTCAAAGATCTCAAAGCTTCTACTTTTGAAGATATCATCGCTATGGTGGCGCTTTATCGTCCCGGCCCTATGCAATTTATTGATTCATTTATTCGTCGCAAGCATGGTCAGGAACCTATTACCTATTTGCATCCTGGACTCGAAAATGCTCTCAAAAGCACCTACGGAATTTTGATTTATCAGGAACAGTTCATGCAGATTTCTAAGGAATGGTGTGGTTTTACTGGTGGCCAAGCAGATACTTTACGTAAAGCAGTAGGTAAGAAGAAAATTGACTTGATGAAAAAAGTCAAACCCGAGTTCGTTGAAGGCGCTATCAAAGTTGGCGGTGCTACCGAAGAAATTGCTGAGACTTTTTGGAATCAATTACTAGAATTTGCTAACTACTGTTTCAACAAGTCGCATGCTGCGTGCTATGCCTTGATTGCTTACTGGACTGCTTATCTCAAAGCTCATTATCCAGATGCCTTCATGGCGGCTTTGATGACAGCTGATATGAACTCTACCGATCGTTTGGCTATCGAAATGTCCGAATGTCAACACATGGGCCTCAAAGTTCTTGGCCCTGATATCAATCAATCTTATGGTGATTTTGCGATTGTAGGCGGTGAAAACACAATTCGTTTTGGTCTCAGCGGCGTCAAAGGTATGGGGAAGTCCCTAATTGAAGATATTGTGATTCCTGAACGTGATGAAAATGGTCCCTTTAAGAGCATTTGTGATTTTGCTAAACGTGTCGACAGCACTAAATTTAACAAAAAATCCTGGGAAGCCGCTATTAAGACTGGCGCTTTTGATAAATTTGCTACGCGTTCCGATATTCTCTTTAACCTTGAAGCCATTCAAGCTTATGGCGCCAAAATCCAAAAAGATGCCCAGAATGGCCAAACTGATTTATTTGGCGCTTTTGGTGATGCTGGTCAAATTCCCGAAGTCGAAATCAAACCTGCCCCAATTCAGGCTTCCGAAAAAGAACAATTATTATGGGAGCGTGAATTAATGGGGCTTTATCTCTCGGCGCATCCTCTAGATAAATACGATACTTACTTTGCCGAACAAACGCATAGTTATGATCTGATTAATAACGAAAACGATAATAAAATCATTACTATTGGTGGCATTATCTCATCTGTACGTAATATTCTTACCAAGTCTAATACTCACATGGCTTTTGTAAAATTAGAAAATAAAACCTCCGATACCGAAGTGATTGTCTTTCCAGACTTATTTAGTAAAGTTGGTGGTAAAATCAAGCAAGATGCCGTCATCAAGGTGCGTGGACGCATCAATGCTACTGATCGTAGCGGTCGTCCTGCTACTGAAATTAAGATTATTGCCGAAGATATTTCCGTTATCACTGACGAAGAGTTAGAAAATTATCGTCCTACTGGCAAAAAACTGCCAGGCTTAGAAGCCACCAAAACCCAGACCCGCTCTACTAATGTTAGTAAGGCTCGTAAATCTACTCATTCGACACTAAAACCAGATCCTAAGACACCTAAACTAGTTGTCAAGCCAGATACCTCACGTCCGCACCCCGAACGTCTTTATGTATTATTAGAAAATCCTGATGATACTGAAGTTTTGAATAAAATTCGATATCTCTGCGGCGAACATCCAGGTGCACGCGAAATTATTCTCGTGCTTAAGGATGGTGACGAGAAACGTCCACTCAGACTACCATTCCGCGTCGACGCCAATAATACACTAATTGCAGCACTTCAAGATTTGTTAGGTGCAGAAAAAGTTAAAATAAATTAAAAAAAAGGTTGTGTTTTTTGAATTTGTGTTATAATAGATATATGCGTAAGGGTTATGATAAAGAACAAAAACGCAATGGTAAGACAAAATCTTATATTTTTGGCTCGCTAACTTTAGCTGGACTATTAGCTGTAATGGGCCTAGTTAGCCCAAACGCTCATGCTGTAGATTGTACGGACAGCGGCTCAAGTAGTGCGTCTTGTGACACCATTGTTAATTTAATTTTACCAAGTTTTATTTCTATTTCTGGTTCGCCCAGTGTTTATTTTGATGGCGGCAACGATTTGACCCCGGGCGTATTTTATACTAGCGGCGCCACAGTTTATGTCACTACCAATAGCGCAAATGGTTACACGTTGTCCATGCAGATGTCTGAAAACCAGATTTCTGGCTCTACTAATACTCTTTATTATAACTCTAGCGAATACATTCCCTCCATTACTTCCGTGCAAAAGCAATCTGATATAGAAAGCGATCCCACCACTGGTGGTTGGGGTTTTGCGCTTGATGCTACCAATTATCGTCCATTACCGACCGTCAATGGTAGCACTTACAATACTTTAAATCTCAAACGCACTCACGGTGTAGCTAACAATGATGCCACCACTCTTACCTTTGGCGTTTTACCACCGACCGGCATTCAAAATGGTCTTTATCAAAATATTATCACTGTGACCGCTACTGCCAATGATGCCATCACCCTTACCGGCCTCAATATCAGCGGCACACCCACCAAGACGAGTTATCAAGATGGTGATCGTTTCGACCCAGATGGTCTCACGGTCTATGCTGTTTATAGTGATGGCGTGCAGGTACTATTGACAGATACCCAATACGTAATTACTAACGGTAACCCTTTGGCCGGCGGACAAACATCCGTAAAAATTCGCTATACCGATAATGGTAGCACCGTTGATAGCACAGTTAACGGTATCACGGTTAGCGGCGGATCGCCAAAGGGTTCTTCTGGCGACAATGGCGGCGGCAGCGGCACCAAAGGGGTTACTGCTGCTCCATCTAACACTAGTGCTCGTGGTGTATCCAGCGGTTCTGGCGTTGCCAGTACTAATACTGCAGATGACACCGATACTTCTAGTGATTCTGGTTCCGGCAAGGCCGATCCGCAAGGCGTCTCCGATTCCTATGGTTCTAGCAGCTCCACTTCTAGAATCGGTGAAGATAATACGAGTCTAGCCATTGTGCTCGGCATCGCTACTGCTACTGCTGCTACCGGTATCGTTCTTCTCGCCGCTGCTAAGCGCCGTCGCGAAGAGGAAGAAGAGGAAGAAGACGG
Organism: Candidatus Saccharimonadota bacterium; assembly: GCA_017514665.1. GTDB lineage: Bacteria > Patescibacteriota > Saccharimonadia > Saccharimonadales > Saccharimonadaceae > Nanosyncoccus. The sequence goes on from JAFWIX010000004.1 coordinate 38,822, forward strand.
TAGCGGTGATATCACCCAAATGGGATAAAAATTATAAAAGATAGTCGCAAAATTTAGCGACTATCTTTTTTTGTCAATTCATAAATTGCAATACCGGTTGCTACGGACACATTGAACGATTCTTTTTTACCGCGCATTGGAATTTCTACAAAAATATCAATCAACTTATATAATTTAGAATTAATTCCTTCAACTTCTTCACCCAGAATTAACGCTATTTTTTCGCCAATTTCGTCTTTCAGACTCGAATCGTTTAAGCGTTTTAATCTCACGTCTTGAATATTGTTTTCTAGACCTACTATCTTGAACCCTTGTTTTTTCCACTCTGTTAAATCAGTAAATATATCACCAGACGAATAAATATTCAGAAGCTCTTCGGCGCCCAAAGCGGTTTTTGCAATCTGCTTATTTAATTTATCTCTCAGATGCGGCAATAAACTTTTATCATCATAACGTGGCGTATAACCAGATAATACTACTTCATCTACACCAAAACCTTCACAAGTACGCAAAATTGCCCCCACATTATACGTAGAGCGAATATTATGCAAAACTACTTTTAAAATCATACCCCTAGAATATCACAAATCCCTGAAATGTGTTATAATTATCCCTATGAATAGATACGATCCGTTAAAAATCGAACAAAAATGGCAAAAAATCTGGGCCGACACCAAAGCGTTCAAAGCGACCGAAAACAGCAAAAAAGACAAGATGTTTCTCGCCGAAATGTTTCCATATCCTAGCGGCGCCGGACTTCACGTGGGCCATGTTCGTAATTTTACCATCGTAGATGTTTTGACGCGCTATTATACACAAAAAGGTTTTAATGTGTTGCGTCCTTTTGGTTATGATACTTTTGGCTTGCCAGCAGAGAATTACGCCATTAAGACTGGCATTTCGCCACAATCTGCTACCAAGACCAATATTGATAATTTCCGCAAACAGGCCAAGACTCTTGGTTTTGCTATCGATTGGTCGCGCGAAATCAATACTTCTGACCCCGAATATTATCGTTGGACTCAATGGTGTTTTTTGCAACTTTATAAAAAAGGTTTGGCTTACCAAAAAGAATCTTATCAATGGTGGTGCCCAGTCGATCAAACCGTGCTTGCTAATGAGCAGGTTGAGAACGGTCGTTGTTGGCGTTGTGGCCACGAAGTCGAAAAGAAAAAAATGAAGCAATGGTTCTTCAAAATCACCGAATACGCAGATGAATTATTAAACGATATTGACTCGCTCGACTGGCCCGAAAAGATTAAAGTCATGCAAAAGAACTGGATTGGTCGCAGCGAAGGCGCTCTAATCGATTTCGAAATTGACGGCATAGACGGCGCGATTTCAGTATTCACTACTCGACCTGACACTATCTACGGCGCAACCTTCCTCGTCTTAGCCCCTGAACATCCCTTAGTTTCCAAACTAGTTAATCCTAAAACTCGCCAACAAGTCGACAAATATCGCACTCAGTCTTTGAAGAAATCCGAAATCGAACGTCAAGAAAATAAGCAAAAAACCGGTGTTTTTACTGGCAGCTATGGCATTAATCCTGCCACCAAAGAAAAAATCCCCATCTGGATTGCCGACTATGTATTGATGGGTTATGGCACTGGTGCCATCATGGCGGTACCAGCTTATGACGAGCGTGACCGCGAATTTGCTGAAAAATTTGACTTGCCCATTGTCGAAGCTGAACTCTGTGATTTTGATGAATTTGGCGAGAAAAAGGTCAATTATCGCATGCGCGACTGGCTAATTTCACGTCAACGTTATTGGGGTTGCCCAATCCCGATTGCTTATGATAAAAAGGGCAATCCGCACCCGATCCCTGAAGATCAATTACCGGTTATGATTCCCGAAGTTTTGGACTATCAGCCAGACAACACTGGTCATAGCGCACTCGCCAAAGCCAAAGATTGGCTCAAGGTTGAGATTGATGGCGAAGAAATGACTCGTGAGACTGATACTTTGGATGGTTACGCTTGTTCGAGCTGGTATCTTTGGCGTTATGCTAGCCCGCATGACGATAAGTATGCTTGGAATCCCAAAGCTATTAAATATTGGGAGCCGCTAGATATTTATTGTGGCGGCGATCATGCCGTAGCGCACTTACTCTATATTCGTTTCTGGTGTAAGTTCTTTGCTGACCAAAACTTATTACCATTTCGTGAACCAATTAAAAAGCTACTTTACAATGGTTACATCAATGCACCCGATGGCAAAAAAATGAGTAAGAGCAAGGGTAATGTAGTTGATCCGCTCGAAGTGGTCAATAGCGGTTATGGCGCCGACACTTTGCGCACTTACGAAATGTTTATCGGCCCCTACGAACTTGACGCTACTTGGAATCCACGCGCCATCGGTGGTGTCTTCCGTTTCCTCAATCGTTGCTGGAGCCTGTGTTTTGATAATCCAGCTAAAGGCAAAAAAGACAATATTTCCATTCGCCACAAGACTGTCAAGAAAGTCACCGATGACCTGGAGCGTCATTCATTTAACACCGCCGTTGCCGCCCTCATGGAATACGTCAACGAGCTTTACAAAGCCACTCCAGAAAAGGAAGATTTAATCACACTTGCTAAGTTACTCAAGCCTTTTGCCCCGCATCTCGCTTCTGAAATGCTAGAGCATTTAGGCGTTGATGATACTTGGCCAACTTATGATGCTAAATATCTCGTCGCTGATACCGTCGAATTTGTCGTGCAAGTTAATGGCAAACTTCGTTCCCGTCTCCAAATCGCACTTGACGAAGTTCATGATGCCGACAAAATTACCGAGATGGCTCTAAATGACTCGAACGTCAAAAAATTTGTTACCGATAAACCCAAGAAAATTATTATCCCCGACAAAGCTCATCTCGTCAATATAGTCGTTTAAATTGTTGACTTAGAAACATTTTTGTAATAAAATAAACACAAGTACATTTAACGAGGTTTTTGGGGTAAATGATAAAAGTATCTAACTTTAATTTAGCACTAAAAGAAAAGGCTATTTTTGGTATATTTAGTGTTTTTAGTCTAACGGCAATTCTCTTGAGTTTCTTTATTTTTCCATCCTTTGTTTCAGAATCTTCCTATGCCGATCCCGTCCCTCCCGCTGCAGACCCTTCTATTTCTATCGTTCCAGCTGGTGGTATCAACC